>NZ_LQPT01000082.1 GCF_002102355.1 Mycobacterium sherrisii
CCCCCCCACCACACCCACCCCAAACACATCGGTGCGGTACTCGACCGTGCCGACGATGCCGGCCGGGTCGCCGGTCGCGGTGTGGCGCTCGGTCAGCGAGAAGGCGAGATCCATTCGCGCGGTGTGGGTGTCGAGCGGGACGGGGGTGGCGCGCACGTCGCCCAGTGCCAGTTCGGCGGGTTCGCTGCTCTGCCACCCCAGCATCACTTGCACCAGCGGGTGGTGGGTGAGGCTGCGGTTGGGGTTGAGCCGCTCGACGAGGACCTCGAACGGGACGTCCTGATGGTCGTAGGCGGCGAGGCTGCGCTGGCGAACCTGGGCCAGCAGCTCTGCGACGGTCGGATTACCGCTGGTGTCCACGCGCAGCACCAACGTGTTGACGAAGAAGCCGATGACGTCGTCGAGGGCCGGGTCGCGACGCCCTGCGATCGGGAAGCCCACTGCCACATCGGAACTGGAGCTCAATGCGGACAGTAGCACCGCCAGTGCGGCCTGAACCACCATGAAGCTGCTCGCGTGGTGTTCACGCGCGAAGTCGCGTACCTGCCGCTGCAACTCGGCCGGCCACTCGATGGCCAGCCTGGCGCCCCGTTGATCGGCCACCGGCGGGTAGGGGCGATCGGTGGGCAACTCAATACGCTCCGGCAGGCCCGCCAGCGCGTCGCGCCAGTAGGCGAGTTGTCCGGCGATTGGGCTGCCGGCATCCTCCAGGTCGCCGAACGCCGTCTGCTGCCACAGCGTGTAATCGGCGTACTGCACCGGGAGTGCGGGCCACCGGGGTGGGTGTCCGGCGCGGCGGGCGGTGTAGGCCTGGCTCAGGTCGCGAACCAATGGGGCGATGGATCCGCCGTCGCCGGCGATGTGGTGCACCACGCCCACCAACACATGTTCGGCGTCGCGGCACCGGAACAAAGTTGCCCGCATCGGGAGCTCGTTGGCCAGGTCGAAGGGATGTGCCACCGCGGCGTCGATCGCCGCCTGCAGCCGGCCCGGCGTCCAGTCCCGCGAATCGACGATGCGCCAGTCGAATTCGGCTTGGTCGGCGGGTATCACCAGTTGTTCCGGTACGCCCTCCGGCGCCGGAAACACCGTTCGCAGACTTTCGTGTCGTGCCACCACGTCGCGCAGTGCGGCGGCCAGTGCGTCGGCGTCGAGGAGTCCGGACAGCCGCAACGCGACAGCCATGTTGTAGACGGGGGAGGGACCATGCAGCTGATCGAGGAACCACAGCCGCGACTGGGCGAACGACAACGGCACCACCGCGGGCCTTTCGACGGGCATCACCGGTGCGCGCGGGCCGGCCGAGTTGCCAAGGTGCGGGGCCAGCTGGGCGACGGTCGGCGCGTCGAACAGCGTGCCGACCCGGAGGTCGGCGTGCAGCGCCGTGTTGATCGCCGCGATCGCGCGCATCGCCGCCAGCGAATCGCCGCCCAAGTCGAAGAACGAATCGTCAACTCCGATTCGCTTGGCGCCCAGCACCTGACCGTAGATACCGGCCAGAATTTCCTCGACCGCCGTGGTGGGCGCCCGGTAGCGGTCGATGTCGTGGCAGTCCGGTGCCGGCAGGGCGCGGGTGTCCAGCTTGCCGTTGACCGTCACGGGCAGTGCGTCGATCACCAGCACCGCCGCGGGCACCATGTAGGGCGGCAGTTGTTCGGCGAGCCGGGCCCGCAGCAGGACCGGGTCGGCGGTCCCCGTGACGTACCCGACCAGGCGTCTGGTGCCCGGCTGATCCTCGCGGACGACCACCGCCGCTTGCTGCACGCCCGGTAATCCCGTGAGCGCCGAACGTATTTCGCCGAGCTCGATACGGTAGCCGCGGATCTTGACCTGTTCGTCGGCGCGGCCGATGTACTGCAGCTGCCCGTCGGGGCCCCAGCGCACCAGGTCGCCGGTGCGATACATCCGCTTCTCGGGGGCGTTCGGGCCGGTGAACGGGCACGCCACGAATCGCGACGCCGTCAGCCCGGCTCGCCGCCAATAGCCACATCCCACGCCGTGTCCGGACAGATACAGCTCGCCGACCACACCGACCGGCACCGGACGCAACCAGGTGTCGAGGACGAAGAAGGCCGCCCCCGGGACCGGCGAACCAATCGGTATCACAACGTCATTCGGCGAGAGCGGTACGCTCTTGGATGCCCACATCGTCGTCTCGGTGGGGCCGTAGACGTTGATCATGGTCCGGCCGGGCGCCCAGCGCTGAACCACCTCGGGCGGGCACGGCTCGGCGCCCATCACCAACGCGGTCGATTCCAGCCCGTCGACGGGCAGCGCCGCCACGGCCGACGGGGTTTGGGTGAGCACCGTTACCTGCTCGCCGACGATCAGGTCGCGGAAGTCCGCGGGTGAGCGGGTCAGCGGTTCGGGCACCACGACCAGCCGTCCGCCGTGCAGCAGGGCACCCCAGATCTCCCACACCGAAAAGTCGAACGCGTAGGAGTGGAACTGCGTCCATACCTGCTTCGGCGTCAGCGGTACACCGACGTCTAGCCGGTCGAACAGCTGGACGACGTTACGGTGGTTTACCGCAACGCCTTTGGGCACCCCGGTGGTGCCCGAGGTGTAGATGATGTGGGCGATATCGTCGGGCGCCGGGCCGGTCGGCGCGACGGCAGGTTGGATGACGACGGCCGGGTCGTCGATGACGACGACCGTCACGCCGTGCCCGTCGAGCCGCGAGCGCAGTTCTGTGGTGGTCAGGGCGGCGATCGGGCCGGCATCGGCCAGCATGAACTCGATCCGCGCCGCGGGGTGCGCCGGGTCGATGGGCAGATAGGCCGCGCCGGTCTTCAACACCGCCAGGATCGCGACGATCGCTTCGCCCGACCGCGAAAACAGCAGTGCCACCGACTCTCCCGGGCGGGCGCCCCGCCCGGCAAGCAGCTGCGCCATCCGGTTGGCCGCCTCGTCCAGCTCCCGGTACGTCATGGCATGGCCGGCAAAACTCACCGCGACGGCATCGGGGGCGCGTCCGACCTGCGCGGCGAACAACACGGGAATCGATGCGGCGATCGGCTGCCGGGTCAATGCCGGACGGTTGCCGACCCTGTCGAGATACATCTGCTCGTCGACGTCGAGGAGATCCATCAACGACAGGCGACGGACGGGTTCGGTCGCGGCGGCGGCCAGCACCCGTTGGAAGCGCCGCAGCAGCGTCTGGATGCTTTCGGCGGTGAACACCCCGGCGTCGTACTCGAGACGAACCCCGAGTTCGTCGCCCGGCATCACCTGCAGCGTCAGGGGATAGTGATTGTGCTCCCGGGCGGTGTACTCGATGACGGCCAACCCGCTGACCCCGAACAGGGCGGGATCGACCGGGTAGTTCTCGTAGACGAACAGGGTGTCGAAGAGTTGGTCGTGTCCGGTGGCACGGTGAATGTCGGGCAGCGCCAAGTGCTGGTGCTCGAGGATGTGGTTGTTGGCCCGGTGCAACTGCTCGAGCAGGTCGGCGGTGGTCGTAGCCGTGGTGATGGTGGCCCGGACCGGCACCGTGTTGATGAGCAGTCCCACCATCGACTCGGCGCCGGCCAGTTCGACCGGGCGGCCGGACACCGCGGTCCCGAATGCGACGTCCTGCTGACCGGTCAGCCACGTCAGCAGTTGCGCCCATCCCGCCTGCAACACGGTGTTGACGGTCGTGTGTCGGGCGCGCGCCAGCTCCGTCACGGCGCGCGTCGTCGCGGCCGGGATCTTGGCGGCGGCCACCTCGCGGGGGCCCAGCCCGAGTCGACCCGGCGGGCCGACCAGGGTCGGTGTGTGGAACCCGGCAAACATTCCGCGCCAGGCGGTTTCGGCGCTGTCGCGGTCCTGGTCGGCCAGCCAGGTCACGAACCGGCGGTAGGGCGGGGGTGCGGGAAGCCGTTGCCCGTGATAGCTGGTGAAGATCTCTTGCAACAACAGCGGCAGCGACCAGCCGTCGAGCACGATGTGATGGTTGGTCAGCACGAACCGGTGCCGGTCTTCGGCGGTGCGGATCAACGCCACCCGGAACGCCGGCGGCTCGGTCAGGTCGCAGACCGCCGCGCGTTCGGCGCCGCAGACCCGCTGGATGTGCTCGTCGGCACCCACGGGGTCGACCCCGGTGAAATCCAGGTATTGCCACGGCAGTACGGGATCAGCGGGGATCACCTGTACCGGTGCGTCGAACTCCGGGCAGAACCGGGCGGCCAGGTGGGGGTGGCGGGTGATCACGGTATCGACGGCGCGGCGCAACCGGGCGGGGTCCAGCGCACCGGCGATGCTGATGTCCAGCTGGACGGCGTATAGCTCGCTGTCGCGATAGGTGTTGGCGTGGAACAGAAGTCCCTGCTGCAGCGGAGTCAGCGGCAGGATGTCGGCGATCCGGTCGGCCTGGCACAGGTCGTCGATCTGCTGCTGGGTGAGCTGCGCCGGCGCGATGTCCGACGGGGTCAGGCCGCCGCCACCGCGATCGACGTGGGTGCAGATGCCGGCGAGCGCCTCGAACCACAGCCGGCTCAATTGGGTCACCTGCCCGACGTCGAGCGCCGACGTCGCCCACGTCCAGTCGGCGTGCAGCTGCGGGCCGGCGTCGGTGTCGACCGCTCCGGCATTGAGTTCGACGGTGTGGCTCAACGGCATTGGGATTGCCGAGCAGGCGGCGGCCAGCGACAGGCCATCCGGGCCGATGCGCCACAGGTCACCCGAGTGCTGGCCGGCGCCGGCGCCGAGCCGTCCGAGGTAGTTGAATCCGATCACGGGTTCGGGGCCGGCCAGGTCCACGTCGGGGTTGAGGTAGCGCAGCAGCCCGTAGGTCAAGACGTCCGGCAGGGCGCGCAGCTGCTCTTTGGCGTTCTTGAGCAGCGCGCCCAGCGCGACGTCACCGGCACACACCTGCGGCCAGGACAGCCCACCGAGCGCCAACGACACCGGGTATTTGGTCGTGAACCAGCCCACGGTGCGGGACAAGTCGATGTCGTCGGCCAGATGGTCGTGACGGCCGTGGCCCTCCACCTCGATGCCGATGGGTGCGGTGCCGGCGGCCAGGAATTCGGCGCAGGCCAAGCCGAACGCGATCAGCAGAATGTCCTGCACCCCGGCGTGGAATGCGGCCGGAACTTCGCCCAGTAACCGCCGGGTGATCTCGGTGTCCAGGGTCGCCGACAGCCGCCCGGCCGTGCCGTAGGTGTCCAGCTCCGGGTTCGGAGCAGTCAGGGAGACCGGGGTCGCGGCCACCTGCCGCCACGCCTCGGTGTGTGCCGTGACCTCTGGTCTGCAAGCCCAGTCGTCGAGCCGCGTCGCCCACCGGGCGAAGGACGTCCCGGTCGCAGGCAACGCCACTTCGTGCCCGCTGCGGTGCTGTGCCCAGGCAAGGTTGATGTCTTCCAACAGGATTCGCCAGGACACTCCGTCGACGGCCAGATGGTGCACGATGAGCACCAGCTGGGAGGTGGTCGTCACCCATAGCGCGCTCAGCATTCTGCCGGCGGCCGGACTCAGTCGGGCCCTGGCGCGAAGGACGGTGTCGTCGGACAGCTCGGCGACGGTATCCAGGCAGCCGCGCGCGTCCAGGCCGGGCTTGGGAACCCAGAGCGACCAATTGCCAACATCGTCACCGTCGACGCGCAGCCGCAGCATCGCGTGCCGATCGATCAGTGCCTGCAACAGCACCACCACGTCGACCTCGCTCACCGTGGCAGGCGCCTGCACCACGACGGTCTGGTTGAACTGCTCGACGTCCCCGGCGACGTCGGCCAACCAGCGGACGATCGGGGTCGCCGGCAGCTCGCCGGTCCCCTCGTCTACGAGGCCCTCCGCATCCGTTGCCACACTGGCGACCCGGGCCAGCCGGGCCACGGTCTGCTCGACGAAAACGTCACGGGGACGGCACAATACGCCGGCCGTGCGGGCCCGGGACACCACCTGCATGGACAGGATGCTGTCGCCGCCGAGGTCGAAGAACGACTCGTCGACGCCGACCCGCTCAAGCCCCAACACTTGGGCATACACCCCGGCCAGAATCTCCTCGACCGCGTCGGCCGGGGCGCGGTACCGCTCCGTGCCGTGGTACTCGGGCTCGGGCAGGGTGCGGGCGTCGAGCTTACCGTTGACCGTCATCGGCACGGCATCGATTGCCACCACCGCCGCGGGCACCATGTACGGCGGCAGCCGGTCGGCCAGCGCCGCGCGGGCCTGGGTGGGGTCGGCGCTACCGGTGATGTAGCCAACGAGGTGCTTTACCCCGGGCCGGTCCTCGCGAGCGATGACGACCGCCTGCTGCACTCCCGCCAAACCTGCCAGCGCAGAACGTATTTCGCCGAGCTCGATTCGATACCCGCGGATCTTGACCTGTTCGTCGGCGCGGCCGAGATAATCGAGTTGCCCGTCCGGCCGCCACCGGACCAGGTCGCCGGTGCGGTACATGCGAGCGCCGGGAGCACCGAACGGGCAGGCCATGAACCGCGATGCCGTCAGGCTCGGGCGGTTGACGTATCCGCACCCCACCCCGCGCCCGGCCAGATACAGCTCGCCGACGACTCCAAGCGGCACCGGTCGCAACCACTCATCGAGCACGAAGAAGGCCGCCCCCGTGACCGGCGAACCAATCGGCGGGACGCCCGAACCCGGTGCGAGGGGGGCACTCTTGGACAACCACATGGTCGTCTCGGTCGGGCCGTAGACGTTGATCATCACCCGCTCGCGCGCCCATTGATCCACGAGTTCGGCGGGGCAGGGCTCGGCGCCGATCACCAACGTCGGCGACGCCAAGCCCAGCGGGTCGAGCATGGCCACCGCCGACGGTGTCTGGGTGAGGACGGTCACCCGTTCGGCGAGCAGCAGGGCACGCAGGTCGTCCGGGGAGCCGGCAACGGACTCGTGCACCACCACCAGGCGACCGCCGTGCAGCAGGGCGCCCCAGATCTCCCACACGGAGAAGTCGAACGCATACGAATGACACTGCGTCCACACCTGTTCGGGGGACAGGTCGAAACCCACGTCCAGTGCATCGAACAGTTGGGTCACGTTGTGGTGCGTGACGGCAACGCCTTTGGGTAGGCCGGTGGTGCCCGAGGTGTAGATGATGTGCGCGACATCGCTGGGGTCCGGCCCCACCGGTGCAATGTCGGGCTGGTCGTCGATGCGGGGGTCGTCGATATCGATGACCGGCAAGCGGCACCCGGCGAACCGTGACCGCAGCTCCGTGGTGGTCAGCGCCGCGACGGGGGCGGCATCGGAAACCATGAACTCGATCCGCGCCGGCGGGTGGGCGGGGTCGATCGGCAGGTACGCCGCTCCCGCCTTGAGTACCGCCAAGATCGCAATGACTGCCTCGGCCGAACGCGAAAACAGCAGCGCCACCGACTGTCCCGGTCCGGCGCCTTCGGACACCAAGAGATGGGACAGCCGGTTGGCGGCCACGTCCACCGCGCGATAGGTCATCGACCGTCCCTCGAAGGTCACCGCCACGGCGTCGGGGGTGCGGGCGACTTGGGCGGCCCACAATGCCGGGATGGTCGCCGGGTTTACTTGCCGGGTCAGGACGGCACGGTTGCCGATCTCAAAGAGGCGGGCGTGCTCGTCGGGCCTCAGAAGTTGCAACGACGAAAGTCTTTGCTTCCGTGTAGTGGTCATCGCGACCAACACTCGCTGCAGGCGCCCGACCAGGGTCTCGATGGACGCCGGGTCGAACACGTCGGTCCGGTACTCCACCGTCCCGCGCAGCCCTGCAGGCTCACCCGTCGCGGTGAAATGCTCCGTGATGGAGAACGCCAAATCAGTTCGCGCGGTGTGGGTGTCGATGGCGAGCGGGACCGCCTGCACGTCGCCCAACGTCAGCTCACCGGGTTCGGCATTCTGCCAGCCGAGCAGCACCTGCACCAGCGGGTGATGGCTCAAAGACCGGGTCGGATTAAGCCGCTCCACCAGGACCTCGAACGGTACGTCCTGGTGTTCGTAGGCGGCGAGGCTGCGCCGGCGAACCTGGTCTAGCACGTCGGCCAGCGTCGGGTTTCCCGCCAGGTCGACACGCAAGACCAGGGTGTTGACGAAGAATCCGACCAGCTCGTCCAATGCCGGATCGCGTCGCCCGGCAATCGGGAACCCCACGGCCACTTCGGAACTCGCGGTCACCGCGGACAGCAGGATCGCCAGTGCCGCCTGGACGACCATGAAGCTGGTCGCGTTGTGCTCGCGGGCCGCGTCGCGAATGCGCTGCTGCAGCTCGGCCGGCCAGTCGATGGCCAGGCTCGCGCCGCGCTGATCGGCGACCACCGGGTAGGGCCGGTCCGTCGGCAGCGGCAAGACCTCGGGCATCCCGGCCAGGGCGTCTTCCCAGTAGGCCAGCTGGGCTGCGATAGCGCTGGCGGGGTCGTCCAACTCGCCGAATTGTGCTCGCTGCCAGAGGGTGTAGTCGACATACTGCACCGGCAGGTCGTCCCACTGCGGCGCCAGGCCGGTTCGCCGAGCCGTGTATGCCTCGCCCAAATCGCGCAGTAACGGGGCTACCGACCAACCGTCGGCCGCGATGTGGTGCACCACGCCGACCAACACGTGCTCGGTGTCGTCGAGCCGGAAAAGTCTGGCCCGCAACGGAATATCATGGGTCGGGTCAAACGCGTAGCGGGCGGCGGCGGTGATCGCTTCGTCCAGTCGGTCGGCGCTCCACTCGACGGCATCGACCGCCCGCCAAGGCAACTCGACCCGATCGGCGGGCAGCACGACCTGTCGCGGGGTTCCGCCGGGAGCCGGGAACACCGTGCGCAGGCTCTCGTGGCGGGCCACCACATCGGCGAGTGCGGCGGTCAGGGCGTCGACGTCGAGCCGGCCGGTCAGCCGCAATCCGACCGCGATGTTGTAGACCGGTGACGGTCCCTGCAACTGACCCAGGAACCACAGGCGGGATTGCGCGAACGACAACGGCACCAGCGCCGGGCGCGGCATCGCCGTCAGGGGTTCGGATCGCTGTTCGCCGCGGACGATATGGGGCGCCAGCGCGGCGACGGTGGGAGCCTCGAACAGTGTCCGCACCGAAAGATCGCTGCTCAAAACGGTATTGATCGCGGCGATCACCCGCATCGCCGAGAGCGAATCGCCGCCCAGATCGAAGAAAGAATCGTCAGCGCCGATCCTTGGCACCCCGAGGACCTGTGCGTAGATCCCGGCCAGGATCTCCTCGACCGCGGTGCCGGGAGCGAGGTAGCGGTCGGTGTCGCGGTATTCGGGGGCGGGCAACGCGTGGGTGTCGAGTTTTCCGTTGACCGTCAACGGCATCGAGTCGAGGGCCACGATGGCCGCGGGCACCATGTGGGCAGGCAGTCGTTCGGCCAGCGCCCCGCGCAGTGCGCCCGGATCGGCGCGGCCGGTGACGTAGCCGATGAGGCGACTGTCTCCCGGCCGGTCCTCTCGTCGCACCACGGCGGCCTGCTCGACTCCCGCCAGTTCCGTTAGCGCAGAGCGTATCTCGCCGAGCTCGATGCGGTACCCGCGGATCTTGACCTGGTCGTCGGAGCGCCCGAGGTACTCCAGCTGTCCGCCGCTGTTCCAGCGCACCAGGTCTCCAGTGCGATACATGCGTTGGCCGGGGGCGTCCGGGCACGCCACGAATCGCGTGGCCGTCAACCCGGGCCTTCCCACGTATCCGCAGCCGACACCGCGCCCGGTCACGTACAACTCACCGACCACTCCGGCCGGCACCTGGCGCAGCCAATCGTCGAGCACGAGGAACGCGGCACTGGGCACGGGCGAGCCGATCGGAGCCGTCCCGCCTACCGTCAGGGGTGCGCTCTTGGCCACGTACATCGTGGTCTCGGTGGGCCCGTAAACGTTGAGCATCACCCGTCCCGGCGCCCACCGGTCCACCACCGCGGCGGGGCACGCTTCGCCGCCGATCAGCAGTGCCGCCGGGCCCACCGCCGCCGGCGACAGCGCCGCGACCGCCGACGGGGTCTGGGTCAGCAGCGTGACGCGCTCCCTGACCAGCAGCGCCTGAAACTCCTCGGGGGCGGCGGCCACCGACTCGGGCACCACCACCAGCCGCCCGCCGAGCAGCAGCGCGCCCCAGATCTCCCACGCCGAGAAGTCGAACGCGTAGGAGTGGCACTGGCTCCACACCTGCGCGGGTGGGAGTCCGGCGGTCAGCGACTCCAGCAACTGGGTGATGTTGTGGTGGGTAATGGCCACACCCTTGGGCACGCCGGTAGTGCCCGAGGTGTAGATGACGTGGGCGAGGTCGTCGGGGGCGGGCCACTGCGGGGCGGTGTCGGGTTGGGCGGCGATGCGTGGATCGTCGGCCGTGATGACTCGCACGCCAACATATCCGTCAAACCGATCGGCTAACGCGCCGGTAGTCACCACCGCGGTCGCCGCCGCGTCGGCGAGCATGAACTCGATGCGCGCATCCGGGTGTGTCGGGTCGACCGGCAGGTAGGCCGCCCCGGATTTCAGCACCGCCAGGATCGCGACGATCGCGTCGACCGACCTCGGAAACATCAGTGCGACAACGTGTCCGGGGCCTGCGCCGGCTCCGGCGAGAAGATGGGCCAGCCGGTTGGCGGCCTGGTCGAGTTCGCGGTAGGTCACCGAACGTTCCGGGCTGGTCACCGCGACCGCGTCGGGCGTGCGGGCGACTTGTGCGGCGAACAACTCCGGCACGGACGTGCGAACCGCGGGCCGGTCGAGGATGTCCCGATTGCCCCAACGATCCAACACAGCACGCTCGTCGGCGCCGACCAACTCGACAGACGCCAAGTCGCGTCCCGGGTCCGCCGTCATCGCCGCCAACAGCCGATGTAGCCGGTCCGTCAATTCCGCGACGTCGAAGTCCGAATACGGTTGTCCGGCACCGGCGGTGGTGAGGAACTGTTCGTCGCCCACGCCGACGAAGAACAGCCCGAAGTGGCCTATCGGCCCGAAACTGGTGTAAGTGGCGGTCGCCGGGATGCCGCCCAGGTTCAGGGTGAGCCGAGACGGAATGAAATTGACGACGACGCGGTTTCCGCCCTGCCCGCTGCTGCGGATACCGCCGTCGCCGGCGAGCGTATGCACCGGAAATCTCTGATGGCGCAACGCGTCTCGAGTCTGCGTGTCGACGTGTCGACAAAATTCGGCGACCGTCGTGCGCGCCGTCGTCTGCAGCACGAGCGGCACCACGCCGGCTACCATCCCGGGCAGCGACTTCGACTCCGGATGCACTCGCCTGCTGACCGGAAAGTCCAGCGCCACCTCCGAACCGCCGGTGCATCCGCGCACCAGCAGCGCGCACGCGGCCGTGAGCACCGAGGAGCGCCGGACCCCCAGCTGCTTGGACAGCGACTTGATTCGGCCGACCACCGACGGATCCAACCGAACGGGCGGGGACGGCTGCGACGAATCCGGTCGGGCCGCACCGCGGGGGTGCTCCGGTGGGGGCGCCGACGGCAGGTGGCTGCCCCAGTAGGCCTGGTCGGCCAGATAATCCGCGGATGCCTCGTACTCCAGTTCGCTGCGCACGAGGTCACGTAGCGAGCCGAAAAACGCGGGCGACGGTGGCGTACCGGAAATAATTGCGGAATAGATGGCCGCAATCCGGCGTCCAACCAGCGCAATGCCCAAGCCGTCCAAAATTATGTGGTGGCAACACGTAAACCAGTAATATTCATCGTGTTTCGTGCGGAAAAGCGCGAATTTGAGTAACTGCCCGGTGAGCGGCATCGGTGCGCTTTGCATCGACGACGCGATGGCACGGGCTTGTTGTTCGGGGTCCGGCGAGTCGCGTAAGTCATGGCACGCCAGCTCGAAATCCGGGTGTTCGGTTACCTTTTGGAAGACTTGACCGTCGACCTCGAAGAACACGGCCCGGGCCGCCTCCGCCTCTTGAAGCGCTTTGCTGATGGCCTGCTGAAGCAAATCTGAGTCGACCGCGCCGGCGATTCTGACGAATAGACCGAGTTGCCAGTCGGTGCCAGCGTCGCCCGTTTCTTGCGCGAGCCAAATGTCCAATTGCCGGCGCGTCAGCGGCAGGACACTGGCGTCAAGTTCCATCCATCGCCCTTACCGAAAGGTTTACGCAATAACGGCCTTATGTTGGACCGAGTTGGGTTTTCTCCGTGGCCGCACGCCGGCGTGTCGCCCTTCCGGGCGGCGTTGGTTGGCGTCCACGCTTTGTAACTCACCGATGCTCCCCACACGTCTAATCGACATGAGTGGAACAAACCCTAGTAGACACAACCCGGCACGAACAGAGGTTTTGGCAAAGTTCCTGAAGTTAGCTGGCCGTTAGTCAGGAATTCGGCGGGCCCCCGCACGCGCAAATCGAAAATGCAAGTGCAGCAACGGATTTGCGGTGGACCGGAGGCTCGCGCGAATCAGCGCCCACGCTACCGCGTGCCGAACCCGGGCGCTACTCGACAGCGCGGACCGGCCCCAAAAGTGAGCTCAGCGGGCCTGACCCTGGGTGGCCAGGAACCCCGCGACGCCGCGGACCAGCGCGTCGGCGTATTTCTGGCGGCCTTCGGGTGACTCCATCAGCCCCGAATCGACCGGGTTCTTCATGTTGCCGCACTCGACCAGGATCGCGGGGTATTGCGCCAGGTTGAGACCGGTCAGGTCGGATCGCCCGTACAGCCCGTTCTGGCCGATGTAGGTGGCCGGCGGGATGCCGGAGGCCTGCATCTGGTCGCGCACGATGCGTGCGTACTGCACCGACGGTCCCGCTTGCACCTGGTTGAGCGGCGGGGCCGAGTAGTTGACGTGGAATCCCCGGCCGGACGGTGGGCCGCCGTCGGCGTGGATGCTCAAGATCGCATTGGGGCGCAGCGAGTTGGCCACGTTGGCGCGCTCATCGATACAGGGCCCCAGCCCGGTGTCGTTACCGCGCGACAGCGCGGTCCGCACACCCAACGCGCTTAGCGCCGCGCGCACCCGCAGCGCGGTGTCCCAGGTGAAGGTGTGTTCCGGATAGCCGCTGTTGGTCGCGGTTCCGCTGGTCTGGCAGTCCTTGGTGCCGCCGCGGCCGGTCGTCACCTGCCGGCTGATGGAGGCGTCGTTGGCGCCGTTGTGGCCGGGGTCGATGAAGACGACCATGCCCGCGATGCTCGACGGGACCCCCCACGCAGGCGGGGTCGCGGCCGGCGTGACCGCTGTCGACGCAGCAATCACCGCCCCGATGACGAACTTGACTCCGACACGCCTGCTCACTCGTAGATGCACGGCGCAAAGGTAACGTCGCGCGGTCTACGCTGGGTGTTTCGAATCGCCAGACATCCACAGGCGAAACCAACTCGAGACCAAGATGCGAGGGGATTGTCATGCAACCCGGTGGCGACATGTCGGCGCTGCTCGCCCAGGCGCAGCAGATGCAACAAAAGCTGAT
Source organism: Mycobacterium sherrisii (assembly GCF_002102355.1). Classification (GTDB taxonomy): domain Bacteria; phylum Actinomycetota; class Actinomycetes; order Mycobacteriales; family Mycobacteriaceae; genus Mycobacterium; species Mycobacterium sherrisii. Next base: position 13,310 of record NZ_LQPT01000082.1, read on the forward strand.
GGAGGCCCAGCAACAGCTCGCGAACGCCGAAATCCACGGCAAGGCCGGTGGCGGCCTGGTCGAAGCCATCGTCAAGGGCAGTGGCGAGGTCGTCGCGGTCAAGATCGACCCCTCGGTCGTCGACCCCTCCGACGTCGAGACCTTGCAGGATCTGATCGTCGGCGCCATGACCGACGCCTCCAAGCAGGTCACCAAACTGGCCCAGGAGCAACTGGGGTCGCTGACCGCGGGCCTGAGCGCACCACCCAACCCGGCCGGCCCGGCGGCCCCACCGGCGCCGCCGATGCAAATGCCGGGGCTCTGACCCACCCGCCGACATGTTTGAGGGACCCGTCCAGGATTTGATCGACGAGCTCGGCAAGCTGCCGGGCATCGGGCCAAAGAGCGCGCAACGCATCGCTTTTCATTTGCTGTCGGTCGAACCGCCGGACATCGACCGACTGACCGCCGTGTTGGCGAAGGTCCGCGACGGTGTGCGATTCTGCGCGGTGTGCGGCAACGTCTCCGACGACGAGCGCTGCCGAATCTGCGCCGACCCCCGCCGGGACGGCTCCCAGGTGTGTGTCGTCGAGGAACCCAAGGACGTCCAGGCCGTCGAGCGCACCCGGGAGTTCCGCGGCCGGTATCACGTCCTGGGTGGCGCGCTTGACCCGTTGTCCGGGGTGGGCCCCGATCAGCTGCGGATCCGCGAGCTGCTCGGCCGCATCGGCGAGCGGGTGGACGGTGTCGATATCACCGAGGTGATCATCGCGACCGACCCGAACACCGAGGGCGAAGCGACGGCCACCTACCTGGTCCGGGTGCTGCGCGACATCCCAGGGCTGACCGTGACGCGCATCGCGTCCGGGTTGCCGATGGGCGGGGACTTGGAGTTCGCCGACGAGCTGACGCTGGGCCGGGCGCTCACCGGCCGCCGCTCGATGGTCTGACCAGCGTGCGCGGGGCGGTCACGCCTTGCTCAGCTGGAACTGTCTGGTGACGACCCGGCACGGCTCGGCGCCGCACTCGGGCGTCGTCGTGTCGCCCTCCCCGGCCAAGGTCACCGCATCAAAGCTGTAGTTGACCGCCGCGGGGGCCGATGCGCCGTTGGGGCACGGCACCGGAGCCGTCCCGCGGTGCGTCCATCGGCCATTGGCCAGTTGGAACTCCCAGCTGATGACGAACGTCCCGCCATCCTGTGAGGTCGCCAGGGTGCAGTCCGATCCGCACGCGACGAAAAGCCACGCGGTCGGTTTGTCGCTACCCGCGTAGAGCACGTTGTACCGGCCATTCAAGACTTCCGGGTCGGCGTGCGCCGGTGCCGCCAGCGCGATGAGCAGTGCGGCCACCCCAGCCGGCGTCCGGGCCCGCACGTCAGCGTGCCGCCAGTCGTTCGCGGCGCAGCTGCTCCACCTCGGGCAGCTGCAATGGCGCCAGCTCGCCCACTACCCTGCCCAGCAACAGGTCGGCCAGTTCCGGGTTGCGGGCCAGGCAGGGCCCGTGCATGTAGGTGGCTACGACGCCGCCCTGGACCACGCCGTCGAAACCGTCGCCGAGGCGATTGCCCGCGCCCTTGGCGACCGCGCCCAGCGGCGCGGCAGCGGGACCCAAGACCGTGCCCCCGCGATGGTTCTCGAAGCCGGTCAGCGGTTGGGTCAGACCGGCCAGCAGCGGCTTGCTCACCACCTCACCGATCGTGCGTTCCGGCTGGGGCGCGGTGGTCGCATCCAGGATGCCCACGCCGTCGACGCGTTCCCCGGACGACGTCTCGTACCAGTGGCCGAGCACCTGGACGGCCGCGCAGATCGCCAGGACCGGCGCGCCCCGCTCCGCGGCACGCTGCAGGCCCGGGTAGCGCAGCAGATGCCGGGTGGCCAGCCGCTGCGCGTAGTCTTCGGCGCCGCCCAGCGTGTACAGGTCCAGCGAGTCGGGCACCGGGTCGTCCAGGGTGATTTCCACGATCTCGGCGGCGATGTCGCGCATGCGCAGCCGTTGGCGGAGCACGACCGCGTTGCCGCCATCGCCGTAGGTGCCCATCACGTCGGGAAGCACCAGTCCGATCCGGATCGCCGAGTCACCCATGGCGCGCCAGCCTGCGTTGCAGCTGCAAGAACGCGGTGTAGTTGGCGACGACCTCCACCCGGCCGGGCGGGCACGACGCGATGGCCGCAACCATGTCGTGCACCAGGGTGTGCTCGACGCCGGCGTACCCCAGCCGCACCGCCAGGTCGGTGCCCCGCTCACCGGACGCGACGACGGCTGACTGCTGGCGCTGCTGTTCCTCGCCGGATTCGCCTCGTGACGCACGAGGATCACCGGCGCGCTGCTGTTCCTCGCCGGACTCGCCTCGTGACGCACGAGGCTCACCCGCGAGATGCTCGAAGCGCACGTCCCACAGCCAGGACAGGTCCTCGCCATCGGGCACCTGCCCGTTGACCGCGATGACCACCCCGGCCGCCTGTTTGTCCACCATCGACAGCGCTTCCTGCCACCCGGCCGGGTTCTTGGCCAGCAGAATGCGTGCGTCGTGCGCCCCGATGCGCACGGTCCGGTACCGTCCCGCGACCTCGTCCACGCCCGATACCGCCGCGATGGCCTTGGCGGGGTCGGCTCCCAGCGCGACGGCGGCGGCGACGGCCTGGGCGGCGTTACCCCTGTTCACCGCGCCAGGTAAGGCCAAATGCATAGGCAGTGCCAGCCCGTCGGGGCCGTGCAGCATGTCCCCGTCGGCGGGGCCGAACCACCAGTGCGGGCTGGGGCGCTTGAAGTCGGCGCCGGTGCTGTACCAGTGGCCCGCTTTAGAAGTGGGGTCGCGGACGATCACCTCGCCGCTGCGTGGGCAGCTGACGGAGTCGTTCGCCCAGGCGCCGCCGGCGGCCACCCACACCACGTTCGGGCTGTCGTAGGCCGCCGACGTCATCAGCACGTCGTCGCAGTTGGCGACGATCACCGCGTTGGGGTGGCGGGCCAGCCCGGCGCGCAGCGTGCGTTCGATCACGTTGATTTCGCCGACCCGGTCCAGCTGATCGCGAGACAGGTTGAGCAGCACGATGACGTTGGGCTCGACGGCGTCGGACACGTGCGGCACGTGCATCTCGTCGACTTCCAGGGCGGCCAGCCCGGCGCTGCGGTCGGCGGCCAGGGCGGCGATCAGGCCGGCGTCCATGTTCGCACCCTCGGCGTTGGTGGCGACCGAGCCGAGCGTGCTCAGCGCGGCCGCGGTCATTCGGGTGGTCGTCGACTTGCCGTTGGTGCCGGTGATGATGACCGTGCGCCGTCCGGCGCCGAGCTGCCGCAGGATTGAGCGGTCCAGGGTCATCGCGACGAGGCCGCCGATCATCGCCCCGGCCCCGCGCCCGGTGACGCGCGATGCCCAGCGCGCGCTCGCGCCGGCGGCGAGGGCGAGACGTGCGCGGGTCGTGACCACCCGCGCAGTTTAAGGGCGATCGCAAGCGCGGCGCTTTTTGCCGGGTGAAGCGGGTCGCCCTCATGCGTTTCAAGGGCGATCGCAAGCGCGGCGCTTTTGCCGGGTGGGTTAACCGCCGACACGGCGACGCAACGACCGGGCGATGTCGGTCAGACGTGCCATTCTCAGTCCATGAGCCCTACGAATCCGGCTCCCTGGGGACGGCCGGCGAGCGATCCAGAGGCGGGTTGGGCCGTCATCGACGTCGAGACCTCCGGGTTCCGGCCCGGTCAGGCGCGGATCATCAGCCTCGCGGTGCTCGGCCTCGACGCGAAAGGCCGCATCGAGCATTCAGTCGTGAGCCTGCTCAACCCCGGCGTCGACCCCGGTCCCACCCACGTGCATGGGCTGACCGCCGCCATGCTCGAGGACCAGCCTCAGTTCGGCGACATCATCGGTGACGTCATCGATGTCGTGCGCGGTCGCACGCTGGTGGCGCACAACGTGGCGTTTGACTACGCGTTCCTGGCCGCCGAGGCCGAGCTGACGGGCGCCGAGCTTCCCGTCGACACCGTCATGTGCACGGTCGAGCTGGCCCGCCGCCTCGATCTCGGTCTGGACAATCTGCGGTTGGAGACGCTGGCCACGCACTGGGGCGTGACCCAGCAGCGTCCACACGACGCTTTCGACGACGCGCTGGTCTTGACAAGGGTGCTGGGAGCCGCGCTCGATCGGGCCCGTGAACACGACATCTGGCTGCCCGTGCACCCCGTCACCCGGCGCCGGTGGCCCAACGGCCGGGTCACCCACGATGAGCTGCGGCCGTTGAAGGCGCTGGCGTCCCGGCTGCCCTGCCCGTATCTCAACCCGGGCCCGTACGTTCGGGGCCGGCCGCTGGTGCAGGGCATGCGGGTGGCGCTGGCGGCCGAGGTGCGCCACACCCACGAAGAGCTCGTCGAACGAATCCTGCATGCCGGTCTGGCCTACACCGATGTCGTCGACCGCGAGACGTCGCTGGTGGTGTGCAACGAGGCCGCGCCCGAGCAGGGCAAGGGCTTTCAGGCCCGGCAGCTGGGCGTACCGACGGTGTCCGACGCGCAGTTCATGGCGGGGGTGAACTCGGTGATCGGCGGCACCAGCATGGAGGAATTCGTCGACGCATCCCGGGTCGACGATCAGCTCGCCCTGTTCTAGACACGAACCGGCCTTCCCGCCGAACGTAGCCGGCGGGAAGGCGCGAAGTCGTTGCGGCAGCAGGTTGTTTATCGGCCAGCGGCAGACGCGCCTGGCCGCCGACCCGATCCGGCAGACGGCGGCGTCAGCCGCGGGCGGCGCGGTTGATCGCCGAGACCACCGCCCGCAACGAGGCCGTGGTGATCGACGGCGCGATGCCGACGCCCCAGACCGTTTTGCTGGTGACCTGACCCGCCGCGCTCGCGATCGCGACCGGGTCGGTAGGGCCGCGACCCGCTTCGCCCGGCTCCGCCGCGCTCGCGATCGCGACCGAAGCCTCCACATACGCCGCGGCCTGCGCGTCGTCGCCGGCGCTCATCGCGTGCTCGGAATAGTCCAGCACCGCGACGTCGAACCCGACGCCGCCCAGCGCGTGCACGAACGCGGCCAGGGGCCCGTTGCCGGAGCCGCGGATCTCGGTCTCCACTCCGTTGATCTTGACGATCGCGGCGACACTGGTCATGCCGCCGTCATCCTCGGCCGCCTCGACCCGCTGCTTGATCCGCTCCAGCGGCCACACCGGCTCCAAGTACTCTTCGGAGAACGCGTCCCACATCTCCTTCGGCGACACCTCGCCGCCCTCGCCGTCGGCGATCTTCTGGATCACCTGGGAGAACTCGATCTGCAGCCGCCGCGGCAGCACCAGCCCGTGGTCGGACTTCATGATGTAGGCCACCCCGCCCTTGCCGGACTGGGAGTTGACCCGGATCACCGCTTCGTAGGTGCGGCCGACATCGCGCGGGTCGATCGGCAGGTACGGCACCTGCCAAAGCATGTCCTCGACGTCGGCGCCGGCGGTGTCGGCGTCCACCTTCATCTGGTCCAGGCCCTTGTTGATCGCATCCTGGTGGCTGCCGGAGAACGCGGTGTACACCAGATCGCCGCCATACGGGTGACGTTCCGGCACCGCCAGCTGGTTGCAGTACTCCACCGTCCGGCGGATCTCGTCGATGTTGGAGAAGTCGATCTGCGGGTCGACGCCGCGGGAGAACAGGTTCAGCCCCAGCGTCACCAGGCACACGTTGCCGGTCCGCTCCCCGTTGCCGAACAGGCAGCCCTCGATCCGGTCGGCTCCGGCCGCGTACCCCAATTCGGCTGCGGCAACAGCGGTTCCGCGGTCGTTGTGCGGATGCAGACTCAGGATGACGGACGCCCGGTTGGCCAGGTTGCGGCTCATCCACTCGATCGAGTCGGCGTAGACGTTGGGTGTGGCCATCTCCACCGTGGCGGGCAAATTGAAGATGATCGGGTTGTCCGGTGTGGGCCGAATGATCTCCCCGACGGCATCGCACACTTGCTTGGCGTATGCCAATTCCGTGCCGGTGTAGGACTCCGGCGAATACTCGAATCGCCATTGCGTACCAGGGTATTTGGCTGCTTCCTCGACGCACTTGCGCGCACCCTCGGTAGCGATGGCCTGCACTTCCGCCCGGTCGGCGCGAAAAACCACGCGGCGCTGCAGGATTGACGTCGAGTTGTAAAAGTGCACGATCACCCGGTGCGCGCCTTCGCACGCCTGGAAGGTGCGCTCGATCAGTTCCGGTCGGCACTGGGTCAGCACCTGGATGGTGACGTCGTCGGGAATGGCGTTGTCGGTGATGATTTCGCGGACGAAGTCGAAGTCGGTCTGGCTGGCCGACGGGAACCCAACCTCAATCTCCTTGTATCCCATAGCAACCAGCAGATCGAACATGCGGCGCTTGCGGGCGGGGCTCATCGGATCGATCAACGCTTGATTGCCATCGCGCAGATCCACCGCGCACCACAGCGGCGCGCTGTCGATGATGCGGTCGGGCCAGGTGCGGTCGGGCAACGTGATGGGTTCGACTTCGTCGGCGAAGGGCCGGTACCGATCGACCGGCATCGACGATCCGCGCTGCGGGTTCCAGGCCGGCTGGCCCAGCCGGGGTGGACCGGCGGGCTTGGTCAGGGTTCGCGCCGAGACGTATGCGTCGGCGATTTCAGAAAAGTTGGTCACGGTAATTGCTCCGGGGTGTCAGAAAGGGACTTCAGACCGGCGCATCGCGAACACCCGCGACGGGAAGCCGGTCTGGATCAGACCCCGCCGCGGCGTCCGAGAAGGAGCACCCGCTGCACGCTCTGCACTCTACCGCGACCGGCGGCCGGGACGAAACTGAGCCGAAACCGTGCGGACCGAGAAGCAAAACCGCAGGTCGTAGCGGTCGCTGGCGGGTCATTAAACGAGATGCGCCGCCACGTATTCTGAGGTGAACTTAAACCACGTCTGTGGGCGGGAAGGGCAGGCAGGAAAACAGTGGCGCTCGTCGTACAAAAGTACGGCGGATCCTCGGTGGCCGACGCCGACCGAATCCGCCGCGTCGCGGAACGCATCGTCGAGACCAAAAAGCAGGGCAACGACGTCGTCGTGGTGGTCTCGGCGATGGGCGATACCACCGATGACCTGCTCGATCTCGCACAGCAGGTGTGCCCGGTGCCGCCCGCCCGCGAGCTGGACATGCTGCTGACCGCCGGGGAACGCATCTCTAATGCGCTGGTGGCGATGGCCGTCGAATCGCTCGGCGCCCGCGCCCGATCGTTCACCGGGTCGCAGGCCGGCGTCATCACCACAGGCACGCACGGCAACGCCAAGATCATCGACGTGACGCCGACGCGGCTGCAATCCGCGCTCGAGCAGGGCGACGTCGTGCTGGTCGCCGGCTTCCAGGGCGTCAGCCAGGACAGTCGCGACGTGACCACCTTGGGCCGCGGTGGCTCGGACACCACCGCCGTCGCGCTGGCCGCCGCGCTGGGCGCCGACGTCTGCGAGATCTACACCGACGTGGACGGCATTTTCAGCGCGGACCCGCGGATCGTGCCGAATGCCCGCAAGCTCGACACGGTGACCTTCGAGGAAATGCTCGAAATGGCCGCCTGCGGCGCCAAGGTGCTGATGCTGCGCTGCGTGGAGTACGCCCGTCGTTACAACCTTCCGGTGCACGTCCGGTCCTCGTACTCGGACAAGCCAGGCACCGTCGTCGTCGGATCGATCAAGGACATAGAGATGGAAAGCCCCCTGCTGACCGGCGTTGCGCACGACCGCAGCGAAGCCAAAGTGACCATTGTCGGGATCCCGGACATTCCGGGCTACGCGGCCAGTGTGTTCCGCGCCGTCGCCGACGCCGACGTGAACATCGACATGGTGTTGCAGAACGTCTCCAAGGTCGAGGACGGCAAGACCGACATCACGTTCACCTGCTCGCGCGACAGCGGGCCCACCGCCGTGGCCAAGTTGGATGCGCTCAAGGAGGAGATCGGGTTCACCCAGCTGCTCTACGACGACCACATCGGCAAGGTCTCGCTGATCGGGGCAGGCATGCGCAGTCATCCCGGAGTCACGGCCACGTTCTGTGAGGCGCTGGCCAAGGTCGGCGTCAACATCGAGTTGATCTCCACCTCAGAAATCCGCATCTCGGTGCTGTGCCGCGACACCGAACTAGACAAGGCCGTCGTTGCGTTACATGAGGCGTTCGGGTTGGGCGGCGACGAGGAGGCCACGGTGTATGCGGGGACGGGTCGATAGATGGTTGCTATTGGGGTAGTGGGTGCCACCGGTCAGGTGGGCCAGGTGATGCGCAATCTGCTCGACGAGCGCGATTTTCCGGCGACGACCGTGCGGTTCTTTGCGTCCGCCCGCTCGCAGGGCCGCAAGCTGCCGTTCCGGGGGCAGGAAATCGAGGTGGAGGACGCCGCCACGGCCGACCCGAGCGGCCTGGACATCGCGGTGTTCTCGGCCGGCAAGACGATGTCGTTGGTGCAGGCGCCGCGGTTTGCGGCGGCCGGGGTGACCGTGATCGACAACTCCTCGGCCTGGCGCAAGGACCCCGACGTGCCCCTGGTGGTGTCGGAGGTGAACTTCGCACGGGACGCGCACCGCAGGCCCAAGGGCATCATCGCCAACCCGAACTGCACCACCATGGCCGCGATGCCGGTGCTCAAACCGCTGCACGAGGAGGCGCAACTGGTGCGGCTGGTGGTCTCGAGCTATCAGGCGGTCTCCGGCAGCGGCATCGCCGGTGTCGAGGAGCTGGCCACGCAGACCCGTGCCGCCGTCGGCGGCGCCGAACAGCTGGTACACGACGGGCGGGCGGTGGACTTCCCGGCCCCGAAGACCTACGTCGCGCCGATCGCCTTCAACGTGGTGCCGCTGGCCGGTTCGCTGGTCGACGACGGCTCGGGTGAGACCGACGAAGATCAGAAACTGCGCCATGAGAGCCGCAAGATCCTGGGCATCCCCGATCTGTTGGTCAGCGGAACCTGTGTGCGGGTCCCGGTGTTCACCGGGCACTCGCTGTCGATCAACGCCGAGTTCGCGCGGCCCCTGTCGCCGCAGCGCGCCCGGGAACTGCTCGCCGAGGCGCACGGTGTGAAGGTGGTCGACGTGCCGACCCCCCTGGACGCCGCCGGCGTCGACGAGTCACTGGTCGGCCGCATCCGCCAGGATCCGGGCGTCGCGGACGGGCGTGGGCTGGCGCTGTTCGTCTCAGCGGACAATCTACGTAAGGGCGCGGCCCTCAACACCATTCAGATCGCCGAGCTGCTGGCCGCAGCGCTCTGATCCGCCGTGAGCGGCGGTCGATTCGCGCTGCTCGGTGTGCTGTGGTTGGTTGTCGCGCAATCGGTTTGGTCCGCGCATGCCGACCCGCCGGCGCCGGCTCCCGGGCCCATCGTGCACACCCTGGCGCCGGGTCAAGTGTTGCGGCTCGGACCCACCGCCGGAACAGGCACTCCCACAAAGGATTACGGAATAGGTGCGACGGATCTCTGCGAGTTCCTGGAGTTTCCTACCGAACTGCTCCAGGTGTGCGGCGACAGCTTCGCCGGCCAGGGGGTGGGGTTCGGCGGCTGGTACTCGCCGATCGCGTTGCACGTAGACACCGCCTCGATCAACGATCCCGCAGGCGTGCGGTATACCGGTGTCACCGGGATCGGCAAGCCGCTGCTGGCCGATCCCACGCCCGCCGGTGATTCGCAGCTCCCGGCCGGTGTGGTGGAGATCAACCGGCGCAATTACTTGATGGTCACGACGACAAAGGATCTCAACCCGCAGAATTCGCGGTTGGTGGCCGCCGAACCGGCGCACGCGGGCTGGCGGACCGTCGCCGGATCGAAGCGGGACGGGTCCTATCAGGGTGGCTCGCAGACACAGATCAGCGGCTACTACGACCCCATCCCGACGCCCGACTCGCCCAGCGGGTGGGTGTACATCGTCACCAACAGCTTTACCCGCAGTCAGCCCGTCCTACTGTATCGCGTTGCGCCACAGAATTTTACGGACCGGTCTCGATGGCAAGGCTGGGCGGGCGGGCCGGGTGGGGGCTGGAACAAGCGGCCGACGCCGTTATGGTCGGACATGATCGGCGAGATGTGTGTTCGACAGGTCGACGGCAAGACGGTGCTGTCCTACTTCAACGCCAGCAACGGCAACATGGAGGTTCGGGTCGCCAACGACCCGACGTCGCTGGGCGATGCACCGGTGACCACCGTGGTGCAGCATGACGAGTGGCCCGAACCGGCGGAAAGCCTTCCGCCACCGGAGGATAACCGGCTTGCGCAACCGTATGGCGGTTACATCTCGCCCGGCTCCACGCTGGACGAGCTACGAATCTTCGTCAGCCAGTGGGACACCCGCGCCCGGGTGGCCGCGCCGTACCGGGTGATTCAGTTCGCGGTCAACCCGTTCAAACCCGATTGAGACGGCCGCTCACCCGCACGGCGCGTATGCCAACGTCCGGAGGCAACTGCGTCACGGCGGCCTTGCCCGCTGACGGCCTACGCAGGTGATGCCCCGTGGGGTCGATCCCAGCCCGCCGCCGCGTTCGCCACCGTGGGGACCGTCTAGACGAATCCGCCCTCAGGTCCCAGCAACCCAGAATCCATGACAGAAGCATTTGCCATAGATACCGGCTGGCGTTTCACCGCTATCGCGACACACCGTGTGACGCCATCGCCAAGCGGAGTCTTCGGCGGTTTCGGGATCGTACCCGGGCGTGCCGGCTAACCTCGGATTCCGCTCCGCAGTTTTGCTGTCATCAACGCAGCGCAACGAATTGCCGAGCCCGCTCCGCGGGGCGATTTCGCAGGTGAGGCAGGGTTTTTGGCTCACAGCTGCTTCATAAGTAGCGCATAGCCATAACTATTGTTTACCCCCGCATCATGTGTCTCATGAGTGAAACATCTGAAACCCCCACAACGCGGTCCGCGACCGCAACCGCACCGGTCCCGGCAGAGCCGGTGGTGCATCGGCCCGCCAGGGTCTTTCAAGCGGCGGCTTGGGTCGCCATCGTTGCCGGAACCGTGTTCATCATCGCGGTCATCTTCTTCACCGGCTTCTTGCTGGGTAGGTCGACCGGACACCACCACGGCCACCATCACCACCACAAGCACCACGCGATGGTTCACCCGCACCGCTGGGGTGGCCCCGGCGGTCCGGGCGGCGGCCCCATCGGCGGGCCCGGCGCCAACCAACCCGGCGGACCTGGCTCGGTAGCTCCGGGCGCGCCCGGACCCAGCCAGATTCCGTCGTCGGTCGCACCGTCTCGTACGCCATAGCCGCTGTGGGACGTCGACACATCTCAATCCATCAGATGGTCACGGGGTAAAAGGAGGACCCCGGGGGGCCACCAAAATCGAACACGTAGTAGCCCGGCGCCCTCAGAGCGCCGGGCTACCCGCGTTTCGGCCATCGGGTGCACATAATTCGAATTCACAGCGACTTTGTCGTCGGGATTGGTTGCGGCGACGACATTCCAGGGCAGGATTCAGGGTATGAGTGAAACACCTGAACGCGGGATACAGCCGGCTGTCGATACCGCTCCACCCCCACCACCGCCGCGGGCCAAGCCACCCAGGCTCTATGCGGCCGCAGCGTGGGTGGTCATCGTCGCCGGGATCGTCTTCATCCTCTCGGTGGTCTTCTTCTCCGGCGCCGTGATCTTCGGCTATCACCACCATCGTTGCCACCATCACGGCGTGATGTTCAAGCCGGGCGGCCCCGGCGCTCCGGGGCCCTGGCAGTACGGCGGACCGGGTGCCCCGGGCGCTTATCCGGGTAGTCCGTACGGTCCCGGCTCCGCGGCCGGTCCATTCGGACCGGGCGGACCGGGCGGCCCGATTGCCGGGCCCAGTGGCCCGGGCGGTCCGGCACCGGCCACCAGCACGGTGGCGCCGGCGCCGCCGCCGCCGGGACCGCGTCCGTAGTCTCGATTCAAAGGCGCTGACGACCCGGCGCTCTCAGGCGGTGCCGGGTCGTGGTCCTTAGAGTGAAAGTTCTTGACACCGATTCGTATTCGCGTTGGCTGGGTACACACGGCACTGCCCTAGGCAGTGAATCAGCCGCGTCCGACGAGGAGATGACGAGGAGATCTACGATGACGGAGCGCTTCACCACGACGGATGCGGGGATCCCTGCGCCCAGCGACGAGCAGTCGCTGACGATCGGCCCCGACGGCCCGATTCTGCTGCAGGACCACTACCTGATCGAGCAGATGGCGCAATTCAACCGGGAGCGCATCCCGGAACGCCAACCGCACGCGAAGGGCGGTGGCGCTTTTGGTCAGTTCGAAGTGACCAACGACGTCAGTCAGTACACCCGGGCCGCGGTGTTCCAGCCCGGTACCGAAACCGAGATGCTGGCCAGGTTTTCGACGGTGGCCGGTGAGCGCGGCAGCCCGGACACCTGGCGGGACCCGCGCGGCTTCGCGTTGAAGTTTTATACGTCCGAAGGCAATTTCGACATGGTGGGCAACAACACGCCCGTCTTCTTCATGCGTGATCCGCTGAAGTTCCAGCACTTCATCCGGTCTCAAAAGCGGATGCAGGCAACCAATTTGCGCGACCACAACATGCAATGGGACTTCTGGAGTTTGTCGCCGGAATCCGCGCACCAGGTGACGTGGTTGATGGGCGACCGCGGCATTCCCAAGACGTGGCGCAACATGAACGGCTACAGCAGCCACACCTACAGCTGGATCAACGCCGCCGGTGAAATCTTCTGGGTGAAATATCACTTCATCACCGACCAGGGGATCGAGTTCCTCACGCAGGAGGATGCCGACCGGTTGGCCGGCGAGGACGGCGATTACCACCAGCGCGACCTCTACGACGCGATCGAGCGGGGTGACTATCCCAGCTGGACGCTCAAGATGCAGATCATGCCGTACGAGGAGGCGAAGAATTACCGGTTCAACCCGTTCGATCTGACGAAAGTGTGGCCGCACGGCGACTATCCGCTGATCGACGTCGGCAAGATGACGCTGAACCGCAACGTCACCGACTACCACACCGAAATCGAGCAGGCGGCGTTCGGGCCGAACAACACCGTGCCCGGCACCGGGCTGAGCCCGGACAAGATGTTGCAGGCGCGGGGCTTCTCCTACTCCGACGCACACCGCGCCCGACTGGGTGCCAACTATCGGCAAATCCCCGTAAACGAACCCCGGGTGGAGGTCAACAGCTACTCCAAAGACGGTGCGATGCGTATTAAGAACGTCACCGATCCGGTGTATGCGCCCAATTCCTACGGCGGCCCGCACGCGGATCCGGCGCGCGCCGCCGAGGTGCGCTGGCATGCCGACGGCCAGATGATCCGGGCGGCTTACACGTTGCACGCCGAGGACGACGACTGGAGCCAGGCGGGCACCATGGTTCGCGAGGTCCTCGACGACGCCGCACGGGAGCGCTTGGTGCACAACATCATTGGGCATGTTTGCAAAGGTGTTCGGGAGCCGGTGCTCTCCCGCGTCTTCGAGTACTGGCGCAACGTCGACCCCGATCTCGGCAAAAAGGTGGAGGAAGGGGTTCGGGGCCGATAGCCCACCCGGGTGACGTAGGTGCACGAGTCGGCGTCAGCCTGGCATGATCGGACCTCATGATGCGGATCCCCGCCATGGCGGTGAGTGCCGGTCTGGCGCTGAGCTGTTCCATCCCGACCGCGTCCGCCCATCCCTCCGATCCCGGGGTCGTCTCGTATGCGGTCCTCGGTAAAGGGTCGGTCGGCAACGTCGTCGGCGGCCCGATGGGGTGGGAGTCGGTATTCACCGAGCCGTTCCAGGGCTACTTCGTCGATCTGCCCGACTGCAACAACTGGGCCGACATCGGCCTGCCCGAGGTGTTCAACGATCCCGACTTGGCATCGTTCAACGGGGCCGTCACGCAGACGTCGGCCACCGACCAGACCCATCTGGTGAAACAGGCGGTAGGGGTGTTCGCCACTACCGACGCCGCGGACCGCGCCTTCCACCGCGTGGTCGACCGAACCGGCGGCTGCTCGGGGCAGACCACCGCGATGCATCTGGACAATGGGCAAACGCAGGTGTGGTCGTTCGTCGGGGCGCCCGCCACCGCCGCCGACGCCAACTGGACCAAGCAGGAGGCGGGCACCGATCGACGCTGCTTCAATCAAACCCGGTTGCGGGAAAACGTGGTGTTGCAGGCCAAGGTTTGCCAGTCTGGCAACGCGGGGCCGGCGGTCAACGTGCTGGCCGGAGCCATGCAGAACGCGCTGGGCCAGTAGCGGGTGAAGTCGAGTGTTCATCCCAGCCGGGCCGTCCCGACCAGCGCGGACAGGAATATGTCGGAGCGATCTGGAAGATGAACTGATGGCGGTTATCGTTCCGATAGCCGTCCAACATGACGCTCGGCGCGCCTGGTCGGGCCCGGAGGGATCGTGATATGACGCTCGCCGCTATCACCGCCGCGGCCTCGCACCTCGACATTGCCCGGCCGGCCGAATCCGAGTTGACCTCCTCCGAGGAGGCCGCCCAGTACATCGCCGACGGTTGCCTGGTCGACGGCCCGGCGCAACGGGTCGGGCTGGAGATGGAGGGGCACTGCTTCGACCCGGTTGACCCGCACCGCCGGCCGGGCTGGGACGAGATCACCGGGGTCATCGACGCGCTGTCGCCGCTGCCCGGCGGTAGCGCGGTCACGGTGGAGCCCGGTGGCGCGATCGAACTGTCCGGCCGGCCGGAGGACGGCGTGCTGACCGCCATCGAGGCGATGCACAACGACCAGAGCGTGTTGCGTCAGACCCTGGCCGAGCAGGGTCTGGGACTGGTCTTCTTAGGCACCGATCCGCTGCGGCCACCCCGGCGCATCAACCCGGGCGCGCGCTACCGCGCAATGGAAGAGTTTTTCGCCGCCGGCCAGTCCCCCGAGGCGGGCGCCGCGATGATGACGTCGACGGCCTCGGTTCAGGTCAACGTGGATGCCGGGCCGCAGACCGATTGGGCGGCCCGGGTGCGGCTGGCCCACGCCCTGGGACCCACCATGATCGCAATCACCGCCAACTCCCCGATGCTCGGCGGTGAATTCACCGGTTGGCAGTCCAGCCGCCAGCGGGTGTGGGGTCAGATGGACTCGGCGCGCTGCGGCCCCATCCTGGGCGCCAGTGGGGACGATCCGGGCGCCGACTGGGCCCGCTACGCGCTCAAGGCGCCGGTGATGATGGTGCACAACCCCGAGGCCGTCCCGCTGACTCACTACGTGTCCTTCGCCGACTGGGCCGACGGCTCGGCGCGGCTGTGCGACCGCCGTCCCACCCTCGCCGACCTCGACTATCACCTCACCACGCTGTTCCCGCCGGTGCGTCCCAGACAATGGCTGGAGATCCGCTATTTGGACAGCACACCAGATCAGTACTGGCCCGCCATTGCCTTCACGCTGACTACCCTGCTCGACGACCCCGCCGCCGCCGACGCCGCCGCTGCGGCCGTCGAACCGGTGGCCACCGCCTGGGACAACGCCGCCCGACTCGGTCTGGCCGATCGGCGGCTGCATGCGGCGGCCTTGTCGTGCGTGGCCATCGCTGCCGACAGGGCACCGGCCGGCCTCACCGACGCGATGCAGCAGCTGATCGCCAACGTCGAACGAGCGCGATGTCCCGGCGACGGCTTCTGCGATCAGGTCATCGACAACGGCATCGCGGCCACGGTGTCGCAGCTGGCGCAAGGGGAGTTGTGACTTCGCGACAACGAATCGCCGACGATCTCGAGCGGGCGCGGGCGCGTACGTTGCGGCTGGTCGATTTCGACGACGACGAACTTCACCGCCAGTACGACTCGTTGATGAGCCCGCTGGTGTGGGATCTCGCGCACATCGGCCAGCAAGAGGAGCTGTGGCTGTTGCGCGGCGGCGACCCGGCTCGCCCCGGCATGCTCGACCCGGCGGTGGAGGGTCTCTACGACGCCTTCGTGCACCCGCGCGCCAGCCGCGTCGACTTGCCGCTGCTCTCGCCCAAACAAGCTCGATCATATTGCCGCACAGTGCGTTCCGCGGTGCTTGATGCGCTGGACGCACTGCCCGATGAACCGGGCGCTGACCGTGCGGCCTTCGCTTACGGGATGATCGTCAGCCACGAACACCAACACGACGAAACGATGCTGCAGGCGTTGAACCTGCGCACCGGCAGTCCGCTGCTGCGTGCTTCAACCAGTTTGCCAGTCGGCCGCGCGGGCGTGGCCGGGACGTCGGTGCTGGTGCCCGGCGGGCCGTTCGTGCTCGGCGTCGACGCCGGCAGCGAACCGTTCTCGTTGGACAACGAACGCCCCGCCCATGTCGTCGACGTGCCGTCGTTCCGGATCGGCCGGGTCCCGGTCACCAACGGCGAATGGCAACACTTCATCGACGCCGGTGGCTACCGCGATCCCCGCTGGTGGTCACCGCGCGGGTGGGAGCACCGGGCGAGCGCCGGTCTTGCCGCACCGCAGTTCTGGGCCCCCGACGGCCGCACCCGCACCCGGTTCGGCTACATCGAGGAGATCCCGCCCGACGAGCCGGTGCAGCATGTCACCTATTTCGAGGCCGAGGCCTACGCCGCCTGGGCCGGTGCCCGGTTGCCCAGCGAAATCGAATGGGAGAAGGCCTGCGCGTGGGATCCCGCGACCGGGACCCGGCGCCGCTACCCGTGGGGATGGGTCGAGCCGTCAAGCGAACTCGCCAACCTGGGCGGAGCCGCGCTGCGCCCCGCACCGGTGGGCGCCTACCCGGCCGGCGCCTCGGCCTACGGCGTCGAGCAGATGCTCGGCGACGTCTGGGAGTGGACCACCTCGCCGCTGCGGCCGTGGCCCGGTTTCGCGCCGATGATCTACGAGCGCTACTCGCAGCCGTTCTTCGACGGTGACTACCGGATCCTGCGCGGCGGATCATGGGCCGTGGCGGCCGACATCCTGCGGCCCAGCTTCCGCAATTGGGACCACCCGATCCGCCGGCAGATCTTTTCCGGGGTGCGGCTGGCATGGGATGTTCCCGACGCGGGAGACCGGACCTGATGTGTCGCCACCTCGGCTGGCTCGGCGCCGACGTCAGCGTGTCGGCGCTGGTGCTGGATCCACCATTCGGACTGCGGGTGCAGTCCTACGCGCCGCGCCGCCAAAAGCACGGCCTGCTGAACGCCGACGGTTGGGGCGTCGGGTTTTTCGACCGTTCCGTCGACGGCGTCGTCGTGCCGCGACGCTGGCGCAGCGCGGCTCCGCTGTGGGGCGACACCTCGTTCGACTCGGTCGCGCCGGCGCTGCGCAGCGGCTGCGTAGTGGCCGCGGTGCGCTCGGCGACGGTGGGCATGCCGATCGAAGTGAGCGCCACCGCGCCGTTCACCGACGGGCAATGGTTGTTGTCGCACAACGGCGTCGTCGACCGCACTGTGCTGCCGTTGACGGCCACCGCCGAATCCGTATGTGACAGCGCGATGTTGGCGGCCACCATCTTCGCGCTGGGACTGGACGCGCTGGGTGCGACGATCGCGCAGATCGGCGCGCTGGACCCCAACGCCCGGCTCAACATTCTGGCGGCCAACGGTTCTCGCATGCTGGCCACCGCCTGGGGTGACACCCTGTCCATCCTGCGCCGTGACGACGGCGTAGTGCTGGCCAGCGAGCCCTACGACGACGACTCGGATTGGGAGGACGTCCCCGATCACCATCTGGTCGAAGTCAGCGCGCAAGGCGTGACGCTGACCCCGCTGGACGAGCCGAAAGGATCTCGATGACGCTGTCGCTGTCCAACCACCTGGCCGCCGACTCGGCGTATCACGCGCTACGCCGTGACGTTTTCGACGGCCTGCGACGCACACCGAAGTCGTTGCCGCCCAAGTGGTTTTACGACTCGGTGGGCAGCGACCTGTTCGACCAGATCACCCGGCTGCCGGAGTACTACCCCACCCGCGCGGAGGCGGAGATCCTGCGCTCCCGGTCCGCGGAAATCGCGGCGACCAGCGCGGCTGACACCCTGGTCGAACTGGGCAGCGGAACGTCGGAGAAGACGCGGCTGTTGCTGGACGCGCTGCACCAGCGCGCAGCGTTGCGCCGGTTTGTGCCGTTCGACGTCGATGCCGGCATGTTGGCGACCGCCGCCACCGCCATCCAACAGGAATACCCCGGTGTCGAAATCAAGGCCGTGTGCGGCGATTTCGAGGAGCACCTCGGCGAGATCCCGGCCGGCGGCCGGCGGCTGTTCGTGTTCCTCGGATCGACGATCGGCAACCTCACCCCGGGGCCGCGCGCCGAGTTTCTCACCACCCTGGCCGCGGTGATGCAGCCCGGCGACACCTTGCTGCTGGGCACCGATCTGGTCAAGGACACCGGCCGGTTGCTGCGCGCCTACGACGACGCCGCGGGCGTGACGGCCCGGTTCAACCGCAATGTGCTCGCCGTGGTCAACCGGGAACTGGATGCGGATTTCGACGTCGCCGCCTTCGAGCATGTGGCGCGGTGGAACGTCGAGGAGGAACGCATCGAGATGTGGCTGCGGACCGACCGATCCCAGCGGGTCCGGATCGGGGCCCTCGATTTGACCGTCGAGTTCGGTGCCGGCGAGGAGATGTTGACCGAGGTGTCGAGCAAGTTTCGGCCCGAAGGGGTGAGCTCGGAACTGGCCGCCGCGGGACTGCGCCGCCTTCGGTGGTGGACCGACGCCGCCGGCGACTTCGGGTTGTCGTTAGCGGCTAAATGAACGAGGCTGCGTCGCTGGCCGACCGCTGGCGGGCGGCCCGGCCCCCGGCAGCCGGTCTGCATCTGGACAGCGCCGCCAGCTCGCGGCAAAGTTTCGCCGCCATCGACGCCGCCGCGCAGCACGCCCGGCACGAGGCGGAGGTCGGCGCATACGTGGCAGCGCAGGCCGCGGCACCCACCCTGGACGCGGGGCGCGCCGCACTTGCCGCGCTGACCGGAATGGCCGACGCCGACGTCGTCTACACCACCGGTTCGCTGAACGCGCTGGATCTGCTGCTCGGGAGCTGGCCCACCGAGCGCCGAACCCTGGCTTGCCTGCCGGGCGAATACGGGCCCAACCTCGCGGTGATGGCGGCCCACGGGTTCGACCGACGGCTGCTGCCGACGCTCGAGGATGGCCGCCTCGCGCTCGACGACGCGGCGTTCGCCCTCGAGACCGACCCGCCCGATTTCGTCCACCTGACTCCGGTAGCCAGCCACAGCGGTGTGGTGCAACCGATTTCGATGGTGGTGCAGCTGTGCCGCGACCTGGGTCTGCCGCTGGTCATCGACGCCGCGCAGGCGCTGGGTCAGGTGGACTGCGCGGTCGGGGCCGACGTGATGTACTCGTCGTCGCGCAAGTGGATGGCCGGCCCGCGCGGCGTGGGTTTCCTGGCCATCCGGGCGGACCTGACGCAGCGGCTCCGGCCCCGGTTGCCGGTGCCGACATGGTCCGAACCGGTCTCGGTGGCTCAGCAACTCGAATTCGGTGAAGCCAATATCGCTGCCCGCGTGGGTTTTTCGGTGGCACTCGGTGAGTATCTGGCGTTCGGGCCGGCGGCGGTGCGGGCGCGGCTGGTCGACGTCGGCCGGATCAGCCGCAGCACCCTGGCCGATGTGCCGGGGTGGGCGGTGGTCGAAGAACTCGAAGAGCCCAGCGCGATAACAACTTTGACGCCCACCGACGGCGCCGACCCGCAGGAGGTGCGGGACTGGCTGCTCATCGAACGGCGGATCCTGTGCACCTTTGCGGGTCTTCCGCGCGCGCCGCTGGCCATGACGGCGCCGGTGTTACGGATCTCTCCGCATGCCGACACCACCGCGGCGGACCTGGAAACCTTCGCCGAGGCGTTGATCGCCGCGACCGCCGCCACCAGCGCCTAGCCCGGATCGATCCCGACGCGAAAGCCGTGCACAGAACCGTTGGGCCAGGTGGGATCGCGTGCCTAAAGCAGCAACTCACGCTCAGCTCGGCCAGGTGTGGACCGGTTCGTTGGCGTGCATGTGGTCGCAGTACCGGCGCAGCATCTCGGCGAGCGCGGCGGGTCGGGTCATACCGCCGTCTTCCAGCGCCTGCACCGTAGCGACCTGCCAGGTGGCGCCGTTGCGGCCGGCCTTGGCGCGGCCCTCGATCACCCCGAGGAACCGCTCCCGCACTTCGGCGTCCACACCCCAGCGCCGCAATCCTTCGTGGGCGATCGGCAACAGCGTGTCGAGCACCAAGTCGGCGGCGGCCACCTCGCCCAGATCGGGCCAGTGCAGCCGGGCGCCGATCCCGTGCCGTGCCGCGGCAAGAAAATTGCCATGTGCCGCAGGGAAACTCATCTTCGTCCAGAGCGGGTTCTCGTCTTCGGAGAGCGTGCGCAGGGTGCCGTAGTAGAACGCGGAATTGGCCAGCATGTCGACGACCGTGGGACCGGCCGGCAGTACCCGATTCTCCAGCCGCAGGTGCGGGCGCGCGGCTCCGTCCACCTCCAAGACGTCGTACACCGGCCGGTTCCACCGGTACACGGTGCCGTTGTGCAGGCGCAGTTCGGGCAGCGCGGGCACTCGCCCGGCGGCCAACTCGGCGACCGGATCCTCGTCGGACAACTCCGGGAGCAGCGAGGGGAAGTAGCGGATGTTCTCCTTGAACAGATCCAGGATCGAGGTGATCCACCGTTCGCCGAACCACACTCGGGGCCGAACGCCCTGCACCTTGAGTTCCTCCGGCCGGGTGTCGGTGGACTGGGCGAACACCTCGATGCGGGTTTCCGACCAGAGTTGATGACCGAAGAAGTATGGCGAGTTGGCGGCCAGCGCCAGCTGCGGACCGGCCATCACTTGCGCCGCATTCCAGTTAGGCGCGAACTCCTCTGGCGCCACTTGCAAGTGCAATTGCATACTGGTGCAAGCTGATTCGGGGGCAATGGTGGCGGCTTCCCAGCTCAATGGCTCCGGACCGGAGATGCGGATCGGGATGTCCTCGCCGCGCGCACGGAAGATGGAATCGTTGAGTGCGGCGTACCTGGTCGACTCGCTCATCCAGCCGTCACGCGATAGATGCTCGGGCATCAGGGTGGGCAGAATGCCGATCATCACGATGCGGGTGCCGTCGGATCCGGCTTTGGTCTGTGCCTCGTTGAGGCTGGCGCGCACCTCGGTCTCGAGATCGAGGACGGTGTGTCCGGGCAGCGGGCGGGGCGGCACGTTGAATTCGATGTTGTAGGCGCCCAATTCCCGCTGATATGCCGGATCCGCTATGGCGTCCAGCACGTGCCGGTTCGACATGGCGGGCTGATAGTCGCCGTCGACAAGGTTGCATTCGATTTCCATTCCGGTGAGCGGCCGGTCGGAGTCGAAACGCGACTGGGTGAGCATTGTCTCGAAGACGTCCAGACAAAGCTGCACCTTGCGCCGGTACTCCCGCCGTTGTGCGCGGTCATACGTGGTGCGCTTGACCTCTTCGCCCACATCGCCGATGCAACAGGGTTGCCGACGGGAACGCAAGAGCGGCGCGCCCGGCGCCGCGATCCGACTCGAGCCGCACGTCGGCTTGGCGAGGCCGATTAGCTGCGGATCTGGTGGGACCGTGGCCCATCATGGACGATGGCAGGACGTGTCAGAGTTCACGACGAAGGAGAGCAGGTGGCTGAGTTCGTCGCAGCTATTGACCAAGGCACCACCAGCACCCGTTGCATGATCTTCGATCACGGCGGCGCCGAGGTCGCCCGTCACCAACTCGAGCACGACCAGGTGTTGCCGCGGGCCGGCTGGGTCGAGCACAATCCGGTCGAGATCTGGGAACGCACCGCATCGGTGTTGATGTCGGTACTGAACACCTCGAAATTATCGGCGAAAGATATTGCGGCGCTGGGCATCACCAACCAACGCGAGACGACGCTGGTCTGGGACAAACGCACCGGGCGGCCGTACTACAACGCCATCGTCTGGCAGGACACCCGGACCGACCGGATCGCGTCGGCGCTGCAGCGCGACGGCCGCGGCGACGTGATCCGGCAGAAAGCGGGCCTGCCCCCGGCCACCTATTTTTCCGGCGGCAAGCTGCAATGGATTCTTCAGAACGTCGACGGGGTGCGTGCGGCGGCCGAGAACGGTGACGCGTTGTTCGGCACCGCGGACAGCTGGGTGCTGTGGAATCTGACCGGCGGGCCGCGGGGCGGGGTGCACGTCACCGACGTCACCAACGCGAGCCGCACCATGCTGATGGATCTCGAGACGCTGGACTGGGACGACGAGCTGTTGTCGTTCTTCTCCATTCCGCGCGCGATGCTGCCCCCGATCGCGCCCTCGTCACCGACGCAGCCCTACGGCGTGACGTTGGGCGACGGGCCGATCGGCGCCGAGGTGCCGATCACCGGGATGCTCGGTGACCAGCACGCCGCGATGGTCGGGCAGGTGTGCTTGTCGGCTGGGGAAGCGAAAAACACCTACGGCACCGGGAATTTCCTGTTGCTTAATACCGGCGAGACGATCGTGCGGTCCGACAATGGTCTGCTGACCACGGTCTGCTATCAGTTCGGCGACGCCAAACCCGTCTACGCGTTGGAGGGGTCGATCGCGGTGACCGGCTCGGCGGTGCAGTGGCTGCGCGACCAGTTGGGCATCATCAGCGGTGCCGCGCAGAGCGAATCGCTGGCCCGCGAGGTCCCCGACAACGGCGGGGTGTATTTCGTCCCGGCGTTTTCGGGGCTGTTCGCCCCGTATTGGCGATCGGATGCGCGCGGCGCGATCGTCGGCCTGTCGCGCTACAACACCAACGCGCATCTGGCCCGCGCCACGCTGGAGGCGATCTGCTATCAGAGCCGCGATGTGGTCGACGCGATGGAAGCGGATTCCGGTGTGCGCCTTGAGGTTTTGAAGGTCGATGGCGGCATCACGCAAAACGAGCTGTGCATGCAGATCCAGGCCGACGTGCTGGGTGTCGACGTGGTGCGCCCGGTGGTCGCCGAGACCACCGCGCTGGGCGCCGCCTATGCGGCGGGCCTGGCGGTGGGTTTCTGGGCCGATCCGTCCGACCTGCGGGCCAATTGGCAGGAGGACAAACGGTGGACGCCGGCATGGAATGACGATCAGCGCGCGCAGGGGTATGCGGGTTGGCGAAAGGCGGTGCAGCGCACCCTGGACTGGGTCGACGTGTCCTAGCCGGGTGTCCGCCGGCTCCGAGCCGGCGGACACCGGGGGTAGGGGTCAGTCCTCGCCGAGAATGCCGTAGATCTCCCGCCGGGCGGTGTTGAGAATCTCGATGATGCGCTGCTGCTGCTCGGCGGTGGCGGTGTGGGCGGATTGCGCGACCGCGCCGCACAACTGACCGACGGCCGCGCGTAGATTCAGCTGACCCGGATCCGCACCCTCGGCGATCTCGTCCCACGGTGGGGTTGCGATCTTCTCGGCCGCCGCCCGTCCTTCCTCCGTCAGCTCGAACAGCTTTTTGCTGCCGTCGGTTTGGTTCGCGGTGACCAGTCCTTCGTCATCCAGCAGTTGCAGCGTCGGGTACACCGACCCGGGGCTGGGCTTCCAGATTCCGTTGCTGCGTTCGGCGATCTGCTGAATCATCTCGTAGCCGTGCATGGGCCGCTCGGCCAGCAGCGTCAGGATGGCGGCCCGGACGTCGCCGCGTCGTCCGCGGCCACCGCCACGGCGAAATCCGCCGCGTCGTCCGCCGGGGCCGAACCCGAAGCCCGGCCCGAAGCCCGGTCCGAAGGCGGGGCCGAACCCGGCACCGAAGCCGGGACCGAAGCCGCCGTCGCCGGCGTGCTCGCGCAGGTTGTCGAAGAATTCCCGGCGACCCTGCCGCCGGGCCAGGTGCAACGCGCGCCGGCCAGCGCGGCCGGTGGGTGCACCCAGTCCCGTCACGGGCCCGAGAGTGGGTCCGTGGTGACCGGGGCCGAAGCCGAATTTGTGGTGACCGGGGAATGGGTGGTCATCGGGGGTGAATGGAGTGTTCATAGTTTGGTCCTCAATGTTTTCGGGGGAGGCGCTTTCCGCGCGCTCCGTGCTCACGTGAATATCACGATATATCGTAACCGGTCGTGATGCAACGGTCCGTCTCGACAGCGCCTCGTTTGTGCCCGCCGGGGGACGGGTACGGACTCCCGGATGAATGCAAAGAACTCCGACGTGAGGTTCGGCCGCACCGGAGGGACGACCCAGGATCCGGGGCGCGAGGGCGGCCCGGACCGTCCCGTGCGGACGTGGGTGAACTGGGGGTTGGCGTTCTCGACGGTCCCCGCCGCCGCGATCGTCATGCTTTTCGCGCTCGGCGCGGTGATGAGCACCGACGGGTGCACCCAACGCACCTGTCCGAACCTGGGTCGCGGCGGAATCGACTTCGGGGTTGCGTTTTACGGGGCGCCGCTGGTTGCCTTCGTAGTCATCCTGGTGTCGTTTTTCACCGCCAAACACCGCGGCGGGATTGCGGTGCCCCTGGTCGGCTGGGCGCTGTTGGTCGCCGACGTCGCGCTGATGGCGGCCGCGGTCGCGCACTAGCGCAGCGCCGCGTCAGGACGGCGGCGAGAAGCCGCCGGGTCGTTGTTCCTGCGGCTGCGCGACCTGCGGTGCCGGCTGGGACGCGGCCGGCCCGGGGTACGGGGGTGCCGGCGCCCAAGGACCGGGCGGCGAGCCCGCCGGCCCGGGTGGCATCGCGGGCCGCAGCCGCGCCAGCTCGCGGCGGTGCCGTTCGGCCAGGACGGCGGCCAGAACCAGCTCCGGTGGGGCGCCGGGCGGCGGTGGTGGTGCGATGCGCGACACCACGTCTCCGGCGATCCGATACGACATCTGTAGCCGTAGCTGCGGTTCGAGTCGCGATGCGCGAGAAAGGAATTGGCGTGCCAGTTCGGCTCGACCGGCGTCGAGGTTGGACAGTTGCAACGACGCGGCCCACCACGCCAAGGACGGCGGCATAGCGGGCGGCGGTGCGAGCCGCGGTCCGCGCTCACTGACGACCACGGTGCCGGCGAAGATGTCACCGATCCGCTTGGCCTTGGACGACAGGATGCTTGAGATCACCGCGGGGCTGCCGGCGAGCATCCAGATCTCCACCAGTGCTGCCAACGCGCGAAAGAGCGCCTGCCGGAACCGTTCCGGGCCGCCGTCGTCGGACACGACGCGCAGCCCCATGATGACCTTGCCGACCGACCTTCCGCGAGTCGCCGTTTCGAACACCATCGGGTATCCGACCAGCACCACCACGGTGAAGATGATCAGGATGGCGGCGCTGAGCGCGCCGTCGAACTGGGTCAGGGTGGCCGCCCACAGCATCAGCCCGATCACATAGAGAAGGAACACCATGATGATGTCGATCAGTGCGCTCAATGCGCGCACCGGCAACTGGGCGATCTGCACATCGAGCACCACCGCGTCCCCGGTCACCACCTCCGACATAACTCCGAACGGTACAGGTCGTCCGCGTCTGACCGGCCGGCCTCGGCTATCCGGCAACTGCGATTAGGCTGCCCAAGGTGGACGTCGACGCATTCGTGCTGGCCCATCGCGGCACCTGGGACCGGCTCGACCAACTGATCAAGAGGCGCAGATCGCTGACGGGCGCGGAAGTCGACGAGCTCGTCGAGCTGTATCAGCGAGTCTCGACCCATCTGTCGATGTTGCGGTCGGCCAGCACGCTCGGATCGGATTCGCTGACGATCGGTCGGCTGTCCAGCCTGATCGCCCGGGCCCGCTCGGCGGTGACGGGCGCGCATGCGCCGGTGACCAGCGCGTTCGCCCGGTTCTGGACGGTGTCATTCCCGGTCGTCGCCTACCGCGGCTGGCGCTGGTGGGTGGGCACCGCCGCGGCGTTCTTCGCGGTCGCGGCGATCATCGCGGTGTGGGTGGCTACCAACCCCGAGGTGCAGTCGGCGATCGGAACCCCAAGCGACATCGACCAATTGGTGAACCACGACGTCGCCTCCTACTACAGCGAACACCCGGCCGCGGCGTTCGCGTTGCAAGTCTGGGTGAACAACTCCTGGGTGTCCGCGCAGTGCATCGCGTTCGCGGTACTGCTGGGTCTACCGATCCCGATCGTGCTGTTCCAGAACGCCGCGAACCTGGGGCTGATCGCGGGCTTGATGTTTCACGCGGGCAAGGGCGCCATCTTGTTGGGCCTGCTGATTCCGCACGGACTGTTGGAGCTGACCGCGGTGTTTCTCGCCGGGTCGGCGGGAATGCGACTGGGCTGGTCGGTGATTGCGCCGGGTGACCGCCCCCGCGGGCAGGTCCTGGCCGAGCAGGGTCGGGCCGTGGTGTCGGTCGCGGTGGGACTGGTCGGCGTGCTGTTGGTCTCGGGTCTGATCGAGGCTCTCGTGACACCGTCACCGCTGCCGACGGTCGTCCGCATCGGCATCGGGATCGGCGCCGAGGCGGCGTTTCTGTCGTATGTCATCTATTTCGGGCGTCGCGCCGCGAGAGCGGGGGAGACGGGTGACATCGACGATGCCCCCGACGTCGTCCCGACGAGCTGACTTCTACAGGCGCCCTGTCGCCTTCATCGCCAGATAGCGGTCGGCCAGCGTGGGCGCCAGTTCGGTGGGCGGCGCGTCGACCACTTCCACCCCGATCTGGCGCAACCGGGTTGCGATGGCACGGCGGTCGTTGCGGGATTTCTCCGCGGCCCCCGCGTCGTACACGGCGGCGGCATCCGAACGCCCGGTAGCCATTTGGTCGACCCGCGGATCGGAGGCGGCGGCGATGAGCAGATGGTGCTTAGCCGACAGCTGCGGCAGCACCGGCAGCAGACCCTCGTCGAGCGCGCTGGCGTTGAAGTCGGTCAGCAACACCACCAGTGCGCGTCGGCGGATGCGCCGGGTAATGGCCGCAACCATTGCGCGCCAATCGGATTCGACGAGCGTCGGCTGCAGCGGAGCCATGGCGTCGACGAATTGGGCGAGCACCTCGGTGCGCGATGCGCCGAACACGCCGGCTCGGCTCACCCGGTCGTGAGCCAGGAAGTCGACGTGGTCGCCGGCCCGGGATGCCAGCGCGGCCAACAGCAGCGCCGCATCCATCGACCAGTCGAGCCGTGGCCATCCCGCGGGGTCGGCCCCCGGACCAGAAGAGGTCGGGTCGACGCCGACCCGACCCGCTGCCATGCGCCCGGTGTCGAGCACGATCACCACCCGACGGTCGCGCTCGGGGCGCCAAGTGCGGACCATCACGTCGGCGCGTCGCGCCGACGCCCGCCAGTCGATCGAGCGCACATCGTCGCCCACGACATATTCGCGCAGCGAATCGAATTCGGTGCCCTGCCCGCGGATCAGGGTGGGCAGCAGCCCGTCGATCTCGCGCAGTTTGGCCAGTCGCGACGGCAGGTGTTTGCGCGATAGGAACGGGGGCAGCACCCGGACCTGCCCGGGCACCGGCCGCGACGACTGCCGCCCGGCCAGCCCGAGCGGGCCGATGGATCGGGCCGTGACGACGGCCGCGCGTTGATCGCAGCGCCGCACCGGTCGCAGTTGGGTCTGGATCCGCTGGTCTTGGCCGGGCCTGATTTTTACCGGGTGGATGCGGGGCGTGGCGCGCGCACTGGGTGACCAGGCGTCGCGCACCTGCCCGCGAAAGCGGCGTGTCCCGTCGTTGTGAATTTCCAGAGTCACGTCGACCGGCTGGCCAAGACGGGCCGAGCTGTCCGGTGATCGGATGTAGCGCAGCCGCCGGGGGCTCGCCGCCAGGGCGATATCGATCGCCACCGCCATCGCCAGTGCCGCCAGCAATACTTCGAAAACTCTTGCCGGCCAAGGGGAAAGCGCGATCGGTATGACGCCCAACAGCGCCACCAGGCCGGTGCGTCCGGTCAGGATCACTAGCGGGGCACCGGAACCGACGCCAAGATTCCGTCGAGCACGCCGTCGGGCGTGGCTCCCTCGAGCTCGGCCTCGGGGCGCAGCATCACCCGGTGCCGCAGCGTCGGCCGGGCCATCGCCTTGACGTCATCGGGGGTGACGTAGTTACGCCCGGACAGCCATGCCCAGGAGCGGGCCGTGCCCAGCAGGGCGGTGGCCCCGCGCGGCGAGACGCCGAGTTGCAGTGCGGGGGAGGACCGGGTGGCGCCGACGATGTCGACGATATAGCCCAACACCTCGTCGGCGATGAGAACTTGTTGCACCGCTTGCCGACCGGCCGCCAGCTCGGCGGGTCCGGCCACCGGTTTGATGGCCGACAGGTCGCGGGGATCGAAGCCGTGTGCGTGCCGGTTGAGAATAGCGATCTCGGCGTCTCGCGGCGGCAATGTCACGTTCAGTTTGAGCAGGAAACGGTCGAGCTGGGCCTCCGGCAGCTGGTAGGTGCCCTCGTATTCGACGGGGTTCTGGGTAGCCGCGACGATGAATGGGTCTGGTAATGCCCGGGATTCACCTTCCACGCTGACCTGACGCTCCTCCATCGCTTCGAGCAGTGCGGCCTGGGTTTTGGGCGGGGTGCGGTTGATCTCGTCCGCCAACAGCAGGTTGGTGAACACCGGTCCCGGGCGAAACACGAATGCGGCGGTGCGGGCGTCGTAGACCAGGGAGCCGGTAACATCACCGGGCATCAGATCGGGAGTGAACTGCACCCGTTTGAACTCCAACTGCAGTGCCGCGGACAGGGCGCGGACCAGAAGCGTTTTGGCCACTCCCGGAACACCTTCCAGCAGCACATGCCCGCGGCACAGCAACGCGATCACCAGGCCGCTGATCACTCCTTCTTGTCCCACAACGGCTTTGGCGAGCTCGCCGCGCAGTGCCAGCAGGGCATCTCGCGCGGAGTCGGTGGTGGAGGTTTGAGCGATCGGAGATTGCGTCACGAGGTGGTGACCTGCCTTTCGATTTCGTCGAGCGCGCGGGCGAGGTTGAGCAAGTCGTTGTCGGTGCCCGGCGGCGGGCCGAACAAGTGGTACGAAACCAATCCCGGGTCGAGGCCGGTGCGTTGGGCGACGGTCAGCACCATCGCCTGCGGGTGCGCGCCGGGCCCCAGACCCAGCCGGGGCGCCAGCCGCTGCAAGGTCGCGGTGCGCAGCGCGGCGGCGGCGCGGTCGTGAGCCCGGCGCGAGCGATACAGCCGGCCGCGGCCCTCGACCGTCTCCGACGCGCGCACTACCACGGGCAGATCCTCGGCCACCAGCGGGCCGGGACGACGGCCCTTCCACAACGCGACCAGCAGCACGACCAGCCACAGTTGCCAGACGATCCACGTCACATTGTCCGGAATCAGGTCGAGAATCGATGCGGGAGAAGATGTTTCGCCCTCGGCGTGGTGCGGCGCGTACCAGATGAGGCGGGGCCGGTCGCCCGCGAGATTCATCGCCAGCGCGGCGTTCCCCGCGTGCAGCAGACCGTCGTTGGTCATGAAGTCGCTGCTGCCGACCGCGGTGACGGTACGCCCGCCGTCCCGGAACCGAATCAGCGCCCCGTCATAGCAGCGGGTCATCGTCCGTCCGTCCTTGGCCTCGAAGGTGTCGCTCGGTCCAAAGCGTACCGATCCGGCCCGAACCGCCTCGCGCAGCGTGCAATCCGGATCGACGTCGAAGGCGGCAGAACTCGAGATGCGGATGCCGGGCAGCAGGGCGGCACGGGTGCGGGCGGTCGGTTCGACCAGCAACAGATCACCGGGCACATCGGCCAGGCGCTGCAATTGTTGGTCGTTGGTGAGGTACTGGCTTTGGGCCACCAGGATCAGCGTGTGGGAGCGAGCCGCTTTCTCGACGTCACCGAGGTTCTCGGCGACGATGACCTCTACGCCGCCGTTGCGCAGCAACGCCGCCAGCGCGTGGGCGCCGTCGGTTGCGGTGGACTCCGGATCCATGCGTGGGCCCGGCCGCGGCGCCGTCAGGTAGGCGCCGATCCAGGCGATGAGCCCGAGCGCGACCAGCGTGAGCGCCACCCACCGCCACGAGCGCCAGCGTCCGGTCCCGGCCTGGGCGGCCGGAGCGGGCATCGAGTCCGTGGCCATCACCGCACCTCGGCCCAGGAACCGGCCGGCACAGCGTGGCCCGCGGTCGGCGCGGCGGCGGGTGCCCTCGTGCGCAGATGATCGTCGAGGTCGACGATCATCCGGTAGGCGTCCTGGGTTCCCGGTACTTCGCCGTAGGTCACGTCGTTGAACGCCGTTGCCGCCTGGGCCAATTCGTCGGTCAGGTGCGGCAGCACCGCGCCCGCGTCGCGGGCCAGTTCGTTGGCGGTGCGGCCCGGCACCGGGTTGAGCACACCAGTCTCTTCGAGTTGGCGTGCCACAGCACGTAACCGATGGCGAATGGCTGCGGTCCAATTGCCTTCCGCGGCATAGCGTTCCGCGGTATCGCGATGTTGGGCCGCGGTGAGCAGGGCGGCTTCGAACAGCTGGTAGTCGCCGTGCCGCCGGGTGCGCATGGTGCGCCGGGCGATGTGAACCGCGACCACCACCGCGACGGCGAGCAGGGTGAGCAGGACCGCGGTCGTCAGCCATCCGCCCGGTACCGACGCGGTTTTCTGCAGCAGCCGGTACAGCATTTCGTTGACCCAATCCAGAACCTGCTGGGTTGGCGACGCCTTGGCATAAATGGCCTTGTTCAGCTCGATCCCGGCAATCTGATGCGCGTCATCGCGGTCGATGTCAATGGAAGGCACTGTCAGCCGATTCTTCGCTCAGCCGTTGACGGGCCGGGTCAGCCAGAGGTTGTCGGTCGAGGCGGCCGCATAGCGGCCGCCCGCGGCGCCGGACTGTAGCACCAGGTCGAAAGCCTCGGCGCGGATGCGGCGGTCGGTGTAGAGCAACACGATGACACCGGCATTGAACGGCGCCGTGATGATCTGGCCGATCGCCGAACCGATGGAGGTGATCACCGTGCCCAGCAACAAGATCCCGGTGGAAGGCATCCCGGCCATTATGACCTGGCCCACGATGCTGAACGGAGCCCCGATCGCGCCGGAGACCACACCCGCCACGATGAACGTCAGCACCCGAATGCCCAGGACTCGCCAGAACCCGTGCCGAAGCAGCGCAAAGGATCTGGTGATCGCGTCCAGCACCGGCAGCCGCTCCAACACGATCAGCACGGGTGCGAACAACACCACCATGTACAGGTAGACCATCAACGCGAACACCGCAAAGACGAGCGGGACGCCCAGCAGCACGGCCACGGCTCCGTTACCGATCGCCGCGATCACCGCGATGACGACGGCCGCCAGCCCGAACAGCACCGCCACGGCGGCAGCCTCCAGCAGCGCCAGGCCGAGCAGCGGCAGCAACCGCCCGCGGATCTTGAGCCACGTTTCACCGATGGTGATCGTCGAACCGAACACCGCGCGGCCGACGATAACGGTGAGCATGCCGGATAGCAGCATGCCGCCCAACCACGTGACCAGCAGGCCCGCGCCGGCCGAGCCCAACCAGGCGCCGAAGACCCCCCAGTTCACCTCGCCGGATTCGTCGCCGGAGAAGTTACCGAACGCGGCGATCGGCCCGACCGTGGCGATCAGCGAAATGATCTGCATGACCACAACGACGATCGCGGTCAGTCCCAGGGTGGCCTTGGGGTTGGTGCGGATATAGCCGACCGCCCCGTTGAAGATGTCGCTGAGGGTTAACGGCCGCAGCGGAATGATGCCGGGTTTGATCGCCCCCGGTGGCGGTGGGGGCGCGCCGTACGGCGCGCCGTACCCGGATGGGGGTCCGTAGCCCGGCGGCGGACCGTAACCGGGGGGCGCTGCGTAGCCCGGCGGCGGGCCGTAACCAGGAGGTGGACCGTAGCCGGGGGGCGGCCCGTAGCCGGGGGGCGGCCCGTAACCAGGTGCGGGACCGTAGGCGGGCGTCCCGTACGCCGGCGGATAGCCGGCTGGTGGGGGCCCGCCCGGCGGGGGAGCGGCCGGATAGCCAGGCGGCGGCGTGCTCACCAGGTCCAGCAGCCGTAGTCGTAGGTCATGGGGTCCATCCTGTCGGCGCTCAGGGCTTTTCTCAATCATCCCGAGTTTTGCGTGCCGCACCCACCGGCCTGCCCCGTCGGGACGCGTAGCGTTTCCGTCATGGCGGAACTCAAAGCCCGGATCCGGGCGGATCTGACCGGGGCGATGAAGGCCCAGGATAAGTTGCGGACCGCGACGCTGCGCATGTTGCTGGCCGCGGTCCAGACCGAGGAAGTGTCCGGCAAGCAGTCCCGGGAACTCACCGACGACGAAATCATCAAAGTGCTGGCCCGGGAATCCCGCAAGCGCGGCGAAGCCGCCGAGATTTACACCCAGAATGGCCGCGGTGAACTCGCGGCCGCGGAGCACGCCGAAGCGCGCATCATCGACGAATACCTACCCACCCCGCTCACCGACGCGGAGTTAGCCGACGTGGCGGACACCGCCATCGCCCAAGTTGCTGAGGCCATCGGCGAGCGTCCCGGCATGAAACAGATGGGCCAGGTCATGAAGGCCGCCACTGCGATCGCGGCCGGAAAGGCCGACGGCGCCCGGCTTTCCGCGGCGGTCAAAGAGCGGCTGTAGTCGCGCCGCCACCCCTGTTTGTTCGTGCCCGCGCGGGGTACCCGGATCGTCATGACCAGGTTCGGCTACACCTTGATGACCGAGCAGAACGGGCCCAAAGATCTTGTGCAGTTTGCTGTTTCAGCCGAGGAACGCGGGTTCGACTTCGAGGTCTGCAGCGATCACTTCTCTCCCTGGCTGACATCGCAGGGGCACGCGCCCAACGCGTGGGCGGTGTTGGGCGCGGTCGCGCACGCGACCCAACGGGTGGGGCTCTACACCTACGTCACCTGCCCGACGATGCGGTACCACCCGGCGATCGTTGCCCAGCAGGCCGCCACCGTACAGATTTTGGCCGACGGGCGATTCACGCTCGGGTTGGGCAGCGGGGAAAACCTCAACGAACATGTCGTCGGCAAGGGCTGGCCGACCATCGAGCGGCGTCACGACATGCTGCGTGAGGCCATCAAAATCATCCGTGAGTTGTTCGGCGGTCGGCTGGTCGACTGGCGCGGCGAGTACTTCCAGGTGGATTCCGCTCGCCTGTGGGACCTGCCCGACGTCCCGGTCGGCCTCGGCGTCGCGATGAGCGGTGCCAAGAGTGTCGAGAAATTGTCCAAGCTCGCCGACCATCTGATCGCGGTCCAGCCCGACAAGGATTTGGTGGACTCCTGGCATGCGGCCCGCCAGGCCGCCAACGGGACCGAAGGCGGGCGCGTGGTCGGGCAGATCCCAGTGTGCTGGGACCCCGACCGCGGCGCGGCCATCGAACGTGCGCACGACCAATTCCGCTGGTTCGGTGGCGGGTGGGCGGTCAACGCCGACCTGCCGACGCCGGCCGGGTTTGCCGGGGCCACCCAGTTCGTGCGCCCCGAGGACGTCGCCGAAAGCATTCCCTGCGGGCCTGACCTCGACGCGATCGTGGAGGCCGTGCGGCCCTATTGGGAAGCCGGCTTCACCGACATCGCGCTGATTCAGATCGGCGGACAGACACAAGAGCTGTTTTTGAAGGAAGCAGCAGAACCCCTGCTCAGCGCGCTGCGGGCAGCGGCGCCGTAGCCGCACGTTTCGAAGCTTCGGCAGGGCAACGGGAGGTGACCATGACCGATCAACCCGGCAACACAACCACGGCACTGGTGAACGGACTCGGCGGGGCCAGTCTGGGCCTGGGTCTCACCGAGATCCTGGCGCCCGGCAAGGTCGCCGCGCTCGCGGGCGTGGACGACACCCCAGGCGCCCGGCGCGTCATCCGGGCGCTCGGGGTGCGCGAATGCGGCCATGGGGCCGCGTTATTGGGCGGACCGAAATCGATGGTGTGGACCCGGGTGGCGGGCGATGTGCTGGATGTGGCGGCACTGGCCGTGGGGGTGGCCCGGCGCAAGCCCGGGCAGCGGCGGCGCGGAACCATCGCCGGCATAGCACTTTCGGGTATCGGCGCCCTGGACCTGTATGCGGCGCTACGTACCACACGCAACGGCGCGCACGGCGCCGCATAACGGGCCGGATAACGGTGAAGGAGAAATAATGGCAAACCAATTGCAAGGCAAGACGATCGCGTTTCTGGCCGCCGACGGGGTGGAGAAGGTCGAGCTCGAGCAACCCCGTGCGGCGCTGGAGCAGGCGGGCGCCCGCACCGAACTGCTCTCCCTGAAAACCGGCGAGATCCAGGCGCGTGAACACGATCTCGAACCCGCCGGGCAATTCACCGTCGACCGCGCGGTCGCGGATGCCTCGGTGGACGAGTTCGACGGACTCGTGCTGCCCGGGGGCACCGTCAATCCCGACAAGCTGCGCAAGGACGACACCGCGGTCGCCTTCGTCCGCGACTTCGTCGGATCGGGAAAGCCGGTCGCGGCGATCTGTCACGGACCATGGACCCTGGTGGAGGCCGACGTGGTGGAGGGGCGCACCCTGACGTCATACCCCAGCATCCGCACCGACCTTCGCAATGCGGGCGCGGACGTCGTCGACAAGGAGGTCGTGGTGGACGGCAATTTGATCACCAGCCGCTCGCCGTCCGATTTGCAGGCATTTTGCTCGGCCATTATCGAGCGGTTCGCGCACGCGACAACGGGATAGGTCCTGGGCAGCGGGTTGCTGGTTTCAACGCTTTCGTTGTGGGCATTAATCACAACACGCCGTGATAGCCACGGCGATCAGCGTGAAAGGGCCACCGTTGACAAGCACGTACCCCGTTGTTTCCGATGTTTCGGTTGACCCCGCGGTGTATAAGCCACAAGACGACTCCCGATTGCTGGTCCGCGCTATGCAATACAGCGGACTGATTCCCGGTCGGCGGGTATTGGATCTGTGTACCGGTAGCGGATTTGTTGCGATCGCGGCGGCCGAAATGGGTTGCGCGAGTGTCACTGCCTTCGACATCTGTCCGCACGCGGTGCATTCGACCCGCGGCAATGCGACGGTGGCGGGTGTCGACATCGACGTCCGGGAAGGGTCGTGGATTGCCGCGTTGCGGTGCGAACCCTTTGAGGTGGTGGTGTCGAACCCGCCGTACGTGCCGACCCCTCCGGAACAGGACATCGACACGGTCGCACCGGGCGTCGGGCCCTCCTGGGCGTGGAATGCCGGTACCGACGGGCGGCGGGTGCTTGATCCGCTGTGCGCCTCGGCGACGAATTTGCTCAGCCGCGGTGGCTCGCTGTTGCTTGTACAGTCGGCATTGGCCGGCCCGCACCGGTCGCTGGATTGCTTACGGTCGACCGGGTTGCAAGCCGATATCGTTGCCTGCGAGCGCATTCCGTTCGGCCCGGTGCTGTCGGCGCGGGCGGGCTGGCTCGAGCAGATCGGCCTCATACCGCGAGGCTGCCGGGAAGAGGAGTTGGTCGTGATCCGGGCGGACAAGCCGTGAGCGGAACCCGGGTGCGGGTGGTGCCAAAGGGCCCGATCCTGGTGTCGGGTCCGGCCCGCATCGAGATAGACGGCGGTGGTGTCGTCGAGTCCGACCGATTCATGGTCGCCATCTGTACCTGCAGCCGCAGCAAGGAATATCCGTTGTGCGACACCAGCCACCGCCGGTGCCGACGTGTCGAGAGCATCGCCCCGAAACCTAACTGAGCGGCCGGCGCAGCGAACTTTGTCCTTGCGTCCACGACGACATGATGTGGTCCGCCAGGCGGTCCTCGACCGCCGCGAAGGCCCGCATCCCGAACACGATGTCGCGGTCCAGCTTTGGCTCGCGTGCCACCAGGTCGGCGACCACATCGTGGCGCACGACCTGTTCGTGCACGGCGTCGGCCTCGACGTGTTCGCGGTAGAAGATGACACAGGCTTCCGGCGCCCCCATCCGCTCAAGCGCCTGGACCATGCGTCGCGAACCGGGCGACGAGGTTATCTCGGTGGCGGTGAAATGCCCGATGGCCGCGCCGCGCAGCCAGCGATGCAACCCGAACAGCGACATCAAATTCACTGCGGCGAGCGCTTCGGCCGGAACGTAGTCGAGGTAGCTCAGATAGGTCGCATCCAGATCGGCCGCCTCCAACAGGTTGGCGAACAGCTGCTGGTGCACCCGGGCACCCTGTCCGGCGCCGTACTCGTCGAACTCGACCGCCACGAATGCCGCCTTGGCGCCGCCGGTCAGCCGCGGAATGGCCCACGCATGCGGGTCGCCCTCTTTGAGGTGGTACGTCGACCGATGCACAAAGTATTCGCGCATCTGCTCCCAGGTTCCGGTGTCACGCAGGTAGTAGGACGGCCCGGTCCCCTCGATGGGTTCGATCGAGATCGCCTCCATCTCCTCGGCCGCCGTGCGGTCGATGGGCCCGACGTCGCGACGCACGCCCGCCAGGAACGCCCGTTCGAGTTCGGCGCGCAGGTGCAACAGGTCGGGGTTCCACTCCCAGGTTGGGTCCACCCCGGCGAAACCGCGGTAGTGCAGCTCGTAGCACATGCACAGGGCGAGCTGCAGGTCCAGGCCGTAGGGGTCGGAGTCGCGGACCGACGCACTCACCCGGGCGAGATGGTCACCGGAGGGTGGGCCGGTCAAGGCGCGGCGCACGGCCGTCGACAACGGTCCGTGTGCTGCGGGAAGGGCTGGTTCGAGCATGATCGCGCTGGTCACGTTGCAGGTGATACCACGATCGGCATACCCGCAAACGGTGGTGGCGGCCTTGGGTTGGCGCGCCGCGTGCTGATCAGCGGCCACCGGACCAGTCGTCGGCCGCGTCGGGCGCTGCCGGTAACCGGAAGGTGATCTCGACGGTGGTGCCGGTGGGGCTGCTGTCGATGGTCAGCGCATCGCTCATCGCCCTCATCAGCACCAACCCCCGCCCGCTGTTGCCCGGGTTGAGTGCCGGGGTCTTCCAGGAGCCGTGGTCTACGACCCGCGCCCGGATTTCGCCGTCGACGGTCTCGACCTGCAACAGTGTGGTGCCCAGGCCGTGGCCGCGGTAGGCATGTTCGACGCAGTTGGTGCACGCCTCGTTGACGACCAGCACGATGTCGTCGATCAACTCGCGCGGTACGTCGGCGCCCCGCAGCCAGTCAGCCAGCCGATGCCGGATGGTGGCCAATTCGTCTGCGATGGCGTGCGTTTCGATACGCAGCGGTGCCTGCTGGTGCCGGTAGATCACCATCGCCACGTCGTCGTCATACCCGGCCGGGGGAGCCAGTCGGCGCAGCACGGCGTCCGCGACGGCGTCTAACGGCAGTGTTCCGGTCTCCACCAAAACGGCGGCGGCGCGCGTGATTCCATCGTCGATGGACTCGTGCTTGCGCTCGACCAACCCGTCGGTGAATACGAGCAGGGTCGAACCCGAGGACAGTCGCCGGGAAATCTGCGGGCGCGGCCCGTCGCGCCGCACCGCGAGCGGAACCGACCGGGCGTCGTTGAGCACCGAGGTGCCCGACGGGCTGGCGAGCACCGCGGGCATGTGGCCGGCGTTGCTGTACTCCATCACTCCGGTGTCAGTGTCCAGGATCGCCAGAAAGACGGTGGTGCAGTAGGCACTTGGAATCAGCGAGGCCGCCAGGTCGAGCTGCTCGAGCAGCAACGCCGGTTGCGCACCGTTGATCAACAGTGCCCGCGCCGAACTGCGCAACTGGCCCATGATTGCGGCAGCGGGCAGACCGCGACCCACACAGTCGCCGACGACGATGCCGATGCGGTGCTCGCCGATTGGCAGCACGTCATACCAGTCGCCGCCGATCTCCAACGGCGGGACCGCCGGTTCGTAACGCATCGCAAACCCCGGCGGCGGTTGCATCGGCGGCAACAGTGCGCGCTGCAACGTCAGCGACGTCTCGCGCGCACTCTCGAACTGCCGGACATGCTGCATGGCCAGGCTGAGGTGACCGATCAGCACCGTCACCAGGAGGCGATCCTCCGCGCTCACCCACCGTGGCGCGCCCAACTCCAACCACAGGGCGAGGTCTCCCTTGCCGGACAGCACCGCGACCAACCCGTGTGCCTTGCCGGGCTTACTGGGCTGTTCGACGGTCTTCGCGGTCAACGGTAGTTGGTGGCGGGCCTCCTGAAAGGTGTTGCGCAGCCAGGGCTCCAGGGCACGCCACGTCGTTTCGGCGGGTTCACCGGCCACCTGGAC
The DNA here is from genome assembly GCF_002102355.1 of Mycobacterium sherrisii. Lineage (GTDB taxonomy): Bacteria > Actinomycetota > Actinomycetes > Mycobacteriales > Mycobacteriaceae > Mycobacterium > Mycobacterium sherrisii. The sequence continues at coordinate 51,126 of NZ_LQPT01000082.1, forward strand.
GGTGGGCTCACCGTCGCCGGCCGGCCAGGTCACCGCGATGACGCGCTGGACGCCGATGGCGCCGCGGCATTCGTCGAGGGTGATCGACAGCAGTTCGGAGACGCTCTTGGCGACGGCCACGGCGGTGGCCAACCGCAGCACGGCGCTTTCCCGCGCCGCGAAGGCGCGTTCGGCGGTGACGTCGCGGATCGTGCCCACGTACATCTCGTGCTCGGAACCGCTCTCCTTGACGACGTTGATGCTCACCATCACCCAGGCGAGTTGCCCGTCCCGATGCCGCACCGGCGTCTCGTACTGAGCGATACCGTCGGCACGTACCCGCGACTGTTGTTCGCGTGCAGTCTTTTTGTCGACCACCCAGGGGTGCGGCCACCGATAGGGTAATCCCTCGTGCGGATAGCCGAGGATCTCCACGAAGGCATTGTTGATCTCGATGATCGACCCTTCGTGGTCGGCGACGAAGAACCCCTCCTGCAACGAATTCACCAGGGCGGTGCGGAATTTGTCCCGGTCGGCGAGAACGTCGGCGCGGGCACGTTGTTCGGCGTACCGCTTGGTGCCCTCGAGGAAGCCGCGCGTCGCGACGTCGAGCGGGGCCAGCGTCTGCAACAGGAACTCCAACGCGATGGGTGCGTCGAGAACGAGTCGAACGTGATGCTCGACGATGTCGAGCATGCTGATCCGCTCCTGCAGCGCGCGGCGCCCGAGCTCGTGACCCACCGCAAGGGTGTCCTCGTCGCGGGCCGCCACGTAGGCGCGCAGCGCCGCGTCGTACTGGGCGTGGAACTCGTCTGCAGCAGTCATGTCGGGGCCCCCCGGTGCCGCGCGGCGAGCACCATCGCGTCGTCGGTTTCCTTGGCGTGTTTGCCCAATATGTGATCGGTGATCACCGTCGCCGGGGCGGCGAAGTCGATACGATCCAGGTGATCCTCGGCGATACCGTCGCTGGCGATCACGATCAAGTCGCCAACCCGCATCGAAACCACTTGAGCGGGACGGATTTCCGGAATGCGGTAGCCGACGATACCGGCGGCCAGACGCGCGCTGGACCGGATGTGCACGCCGGTCGCATCCTTGGAGACGAGGTTGGCGCGGACGTTGCCCACCCCCGTCCAGGTCAGTGTGTTGGCGGCGAAGTCCACCCGTGCCAGTGTCATCGCGACGCCCCTGGTCCCGCCCAGCACGCGGTGGCAGAGCTGGACCAGCACCTCGAGGCGCTCGCCGGCCGCCTGCTGCACCGTTTCGACGGCGCGAGTCGCGGCGGTTGCGGCGGCAGGCCCGTGACCGAGACCGTCGACCACACCGAACAGCGCGGCGCTATCGTCGATGCCGAGCGCGATTTTCCGGTCACCGCTGGTGTTTTCGCCCGGAAGGGGGCGCCCGGCATTCGCCCACTCGATTGGGCCCAGTCGGCCGTTCTCACGCACTGCCGGGAACCCACTTCCACATCTCGATAACCGTTCCCTTGCCCAGCGCGGATTCGACGATCAGCCGATCCATCAGACGGCGGGCCCCGGGCAGTCCCATGCCCAGGCCGCGGCCCGTCGAATACCCATCTTCCATTGCGCGTTCGACGTCGACGATGCCCGGCCCGTCGTCCTCGGCGCGGACCACCAGCGCCGCACGGTTTTCCCGCTCGGCGACCATGACCCGCACGGCGCCGCGACCGGCGTAGCTGGTGATGTTGCGCGCGATTTCGGAGATCGCGGTCGCGATCATGGTGACGTCGGTCAGCGAGAAGCCGAGGTCCAGGGCGAGCTGATGACCGGCCTTGCGGGCGTCGACAATGTCGTCGGGGTTGTTGATGGCGACGACCACAATGTCGGGGTCACCCGCCACCGTCGCGCCCGATCGTTGATTTGCCAAGTCCGCGTTGGCGATTCAAGAGGGCAAGACCCTCTTCGAGGTCTAGGGCGGTGTTCATGTCGTCGAAGGTCAGGCCCAGCTGGACCATCGCGAACGCGACCTCGGGCGACAGGCCCACGATGACGGTTTCGGCGCCGCGCAGCCGGGTCATGTGGGCGATGGTGCGTAGCGAGCGCGCGGCGAAGGAATCCATCACGTCGATGGCGGTGACGTCGACCACGATGCCCTGCGCGCGGAACCGGCCGACCCGTTCCATCAGATCTTCCCGCAGTTTTTCGGTATCGGAGTCGGACAGGGCGGCCTGGACCGTGGCGATGAGGATCGAGCCCTGCTTCAGGATGGGTACTGGCATGTGGCGCCCGCGTCAGTCATGGTCACCCGGGCTGCTCGCCGGTGCGCGTGACCTCGTAGCCGAGCAAACGCTCGGCCTCTTCGATACCACCCTGCAGGTCGCCGACGGCATTCATCTTCGATAGATCCAGACCGATCGTCACCAGAGTCAGCGCAATCTCCGAGGACAGACCGGTGATGATCACGCTGGCACCCATCAGGCCGGAGGCGTCGACCGTCTGCACCAGGTGATTCGCCACGGTGGAATCGATGGTGGGCACACCGGTGATGTCGATGACGACCACTTTCGCGCGGTTGGCGCGGATGGCGCGCAGCAGCTGCTCGGTGACTTGGCGGGCGCGCTGGCTGTCCAGCACCCCGATGATCGGCAGAATCAGCAACTGTTCGCGCACCTGCAGCACCGGGGTCGACAGCTCGCGGATCGCCTCCTGCTGCTGGCGGATGATGCGCTCGCGTTCCTGGACGAAGGACACGGCCACGGTGTTGGCGATGCGGTTGGCCGCCGGTTCGTAGGCGTCCAGGACGCGGTTGAGCATCTCGAAGTCGGTTTGATACTTCTCGAACAGCGAGCGCGCGAGCACGTCGCGCAGCAGCAGCACGATGCCGACGACCTCGTCGGTTTCCACCCCGCGCGGAATGATGCGCTCGGAAAGGTCGCGTGCATAGGCCTGCAGCGCCTCGACGCTACCGGTTTCGAGCACCTCGACGTAATTGTCGTAGACCGCGGTCGCTTCGGAGAACAGCTCTTCGGGCGTCATCGCGGTGAGCAATTCGGCCTCGGTGATCCGGCGGGCCCATTCCTCACGCAGCACGGTACGGTTCTGTCGCAAATGCTGCACTAGCTGCGGTAGCAGACCTTCGCTGGAGATGCCGACGGCCGTGCCGGTGCTGCTGGAATCTGACATCTGGCCTCCCGAGTGCCGCGACGCGTCCGCAGTGCGCAGGTTCTAGGGGGAGACTAGCCTGGTTTGACGCGAGGGAGGTGTTGAGGGCATCTTCTTCTCGCAGTTCGTACGGCAGGTTAGGCTTGCACCACAGTTAAGACCCGGACGAAGGATCGCCATTGTCAGCTCCTGATTCGATTACCACGTTGGTTGCGGACCACGATGGGGTGTCTGTGGTCAGTGTCAGCGGTGAGATCGATTTGGTCACCGCGCCTGCCCTGGAGCAAGCCATCAGTGCGGTTGTTGCTGAAGGGCCGACAGCGCTGGTCATCGATTTGTCCGCAGTGGAGTTTCTCGGCTCGGTGGGGCTGAAGATCCTGGCGGCGACCTACGAGAAGCTCGGCAAGTCCGCGGAGTTCGGGGTGGTCGCTCGGGGTCCGGCCACCCGGCGCCCGATTCACCTGACCGGTCTGGACAAGACGTTCCCGCTGTACCCGACGCTGGACGACGCGTTGACGGCCGTGCGGGACGGCAAACTCAACCACTGACCGCAACCCGCGCGCGTCGGGGGGCTAGTTTCGACAGACGCGTCCTCGTCGGGTGCGATGATCAGCGACATGGATGTCGACCACCCGGAAGACGACCAGCGGTGGGATCGGGAGAGGCGCGGCGAGACCGAGACCGAGCGGCTGGACCGCAACTGGAACAGCCTGCTGCAGGAACTTCGCGTCGTACAGACCGGCGTGCAGCTGCTCACCGGGTTCCTGTTGACGCTGCCTTTCCAACAGCGGTTCGACGTTCTCGATCCGCCGATGCGGATCACCTATTTGGCGACGGTCGGGTGTTCGGTGGCCGCGACGGTGCTGCTGATCGCGCCGGTCGGTATCCACCGGCTGTTGTTCCGGCGGCATCGCCTGCGAGTGCTGGTGTCGGCGGCGCACCGCTGTGCATATGCCGGGTTGGCGCTGCTCGGGTCGGCGCTGACCGGGGTGACGGTCATCGTCTTCGTCACGGTGGCGGGGACCGCCGCGGGGTTGATCGCCGGGGCGTGCGCGCTGGTGATGTTCGCGTGCTTTTGGTGGTTGCTGCCGCTGGCGTTGCGCACCCGCGGCGGCACGCGATCATGATCAGCCGCCGGACGCCAGGGCCGCGACTGGGCTGGCGTTCAGCCCCTTGAGCAGGTCCTGCGCATCGGCGTACACCGGCGAGGCCCCCGCGGCCGCCAACTCCTCTCGGGAGATGCCGCCGCTCAACACCCCGATGCAGGGCACGCCGGCGGCGCGAGCGGCCCGGGCATCCCAGACCGCGTCGCCGATGAAGACCGCGTGCTGTGCATCGACTCCGGCGCGGTCCAGCGCGACCTGGACGATGCCGGGCTCCGGCTTGGCGGTGTCGACGTCGCGCGACGACGTCGACGCGGAGATCACCTCGCCGCAGTCGAGCACCTTGCACAGCATCTCCAGTTCGTCATCGGGCGCCGAACTGGCCAGCACCACCTGCAATCCCAGGCCGGCGACCCGGCGAAGCAACTCCTGGGCACCCGGCAGGGCCGCCAGCAGCGGCGAGAGCGCTCGGTAGTGCTGGCTGTGCGCCTCGCTGAGCCGGTCTTGGACCTCCTCGGGTGCGTTGTCGGAAAGAGTTCGGACCAGTGTCGAGCCGTCCATGCCGATGCAACGGTGGATGTGCCAGGCGGGCACCGCGATGTCCTCGGCGGCAAAGGCTCGTTGCCACGCATAGACGTGCAGGTAGTTGGAGTCGACCAGGGTTCCGTCGACGTCGAACAGGACAGCGGGAGCGTTCATCGGTGCGGGATACCCGTCCCGCGGTCGTTTGACCCCTCTGGTGGGCGGGTAGCCGAAGTGAGGTCTGCCCGACGCGGTCTCGACGAAAATGCTTGGCGAATAACGTGTTTCGCGAGGAGTCTGATTGTGAGTTACCCGGTTGATCACGAACGTACGACGCGGCGGCACGCCGGTGAGACGCTGAAGAATCCCGCGAACGCACCCGGCGTGGCCGCGATGGTGCTCGCAGTGGCGGCCCTGACCTTCGGTCTGTACGAGTTTGCCGCCCGCCAAGTGGGCGAGGGTCTGGTCGCGGTCGTCCTGGCGCTGGTTCTGGGTGCGTTTGGCGCGGTGTGGCTGGCTCGCACCCACCGAAAAGTGCGGGAGGCCGAACGGCATCTGTCTGCCTTGGCGGCCGACGAGCCGCCGCCCCCGCCAACGAGCTGACTGCTCGCTGCGGCCTGTCGTGCCGGGAATTTTGTTGCGACTGATCCGTGTGGAGACCGCGCGAACGGGGTACCGACAGTGCCACGGGGGAGGACACGGACGTGCGTCATCCCGCCGCCGAGGCAGAAAGGTACGCCCATGAAGACCGCAAGCGACTACGACGCGCGCCGCGTGACCGATCCACCTGAGCCGGCCGAGTTGCGTCAGCTGGATCCCGCACTGTCTGGGTCGGCGGCGGTGGTCGACGAGGACCCTAACGATGTGCAGTTTTTCGAGCTGCCAGACGCGGACCTGTCCGGCGAAGAATTGGCCGTGACGGTGATTCCGCAGCAAGCAGACGAATTCACCTGCACGAGTTGCTTCCTGGTGCAGCACCGCCACCGGATGCAGTTGTCCAGTACCGGACTGCCGATTTGCGCCGACTGCGCCTAACGGGCGGGCCTACACTCGAAGAATGCGCGGCGTGTTGGTTTTTGACGGCCGGTGCGGGGTTTGCACCCGGGCGGTGAACGCTCTGGCGCGGTGAGATCGCACGGGCATGCTGTGCATCGAACCGATGCAGGCGCCGGGCATGGCGCAGCGGCTCGGTGTCACCGACGACCGAATGCTGAAATCGGCGTGGTGGGTCGATTCTTCCGGCGCGGTCTACGACGGCGCGCACGCCATGAACGCCGCACTGGCCGCGGCGCTGGGCACCCGCATCCCGCTGTGGATCTATCGCGTCCCCGGTGTCGGGGCGGTCCAAGACGCCGTCTACCGCTGGGTTTCGACACACCGTTACCGATTCCCCGGTGCTATGCCGCTGTGCGAAGCCCAGCCCGAGCGGTGCGCTTAGCCCTTGTCAGACAATCACATTCGCGTTGCGCCCGGCCCAGCATGGGCTATTCAATGTTGGGCCCATTCGCGCTCGCACACCCGGCATCCTCGGATGGCCGTCGACCAATCGGGTTCGCCCTCGGTCGGTTTACGAACCCGATGGGTAGCGTGGTCGCCGCAGCCGGGGCAGGTGCACTTCGCGCAGTAAGGCTCGACGGGTTGCGCGCGCATCAGGTGCAGATTTTCGGTCCGGGAGTACGGCACGATCGCCAGCGCCGCGGGACAGGGGCCGGCGCGGGGGGTGTCGAACCACAACAACCCGCATACCACCATCGTCACCGCACCGAAGATAGCCACGATGACCAAAGGAATGTTCCACGGCCAGTTCGGCGGGATCGGGCTGATTGCGAGAAAGAGCATCACCGCCGAGACCAAAAAACTGGCAATGGTGACGGGCTTGACGAATCGGTAGCCGCCGACCTGAAGTGCTTCCCACACGTCGATTTCCTGACGGCGCTGAGCAATCTCTAAAAGCGTTGGATGGTAAGGGAATTCGCCGTCCGATGGCGCTGAATCGGGCGGCTTGACGGTGCGTTTGGGTAACCTGCGAATCTTTCGCGGTTCGTGATGCGGCCCCACCGGCGCCATGCGCGCAAAGTCTAACGCTTGCGGCGCCGCCGCGGGGCGGGCTCCAAGTCCAGATGCCACTCGCTCGCCACGGTCAACAGGGAGACGGGCGGCGGGTCGGTCAGCGTCACCACATTGCCGGCCGGATGTGCATCACCGCGTCCTTCGAACAAGGCGACGCACGGTTTGCCGTCGAGGCTGGACGGAAAGCGTACCGCCGCGACGCCGGTATCGAACAGGTCGCCCGCGATGGTCTGCGTCACGATGCGCCGGCGCGTCGTGATCTCATGTAGGTCAAGGTGTTTCAGCCCGTGACCGACCAACAGCGTCGCGTGCCGCTGCTCTATCTGATGCCGGGTCCGCGCTTTGGTCAGATCGACCACGGGCCCCTCGAGTTCCAGCTTCGCTCGCACCAGCACGTTCTCCTGTCGCCATTTCGCGGTCACCGGGGCGGTTGCGAAATCGGCGGCGGCCGCAGGTCCATAGCGTTCGACGTGGCGTTGGCGGGCGGCGACATTTGGCCGGAAGTCGGCCAGCACTTCGCGTAGGCAGGTCAACTCCGATTCCGCCAAATACAGTGTGCGGAACCGGTGTTCGATGTCGTCGAACCGGTGGCTGAACCCGTAGAGGTGCCGGGGCGCGAAGTCGAGCGGGCTGGCGTGGTAGCCGACTCGCCAGAGGAAGTTCTCACCGGCGCCGGGGCTCACGCCTGAAAGCTAGCGACCTGCCGCGCCGCCTGCACCACCATGGTGAAGTCCTTCGTGTCGGTCGCGGCACCCAAAACCTCCACGGGAGCTTGGTCGTCCAGCCGCGTGTTCGTCCCGAACAACCACGCCCGCGCCGTCTTGTCGTCGTAGGCCTCGACGAGCATCCGCACCACTTTGTATCCCTCGCGAAGCCGTCGTTCGGTCATCCCGTGCGGCTCGGGACCGCCTGCTCGCGCGTACCGGCCGATCTGCCTGGCGTCGGCCAGCCCGGCTATCGCGGCGGCAACCCGCTGACCCACCGTGCCTTGCAGGTATGCCGCGATGTCGCCGATCGGACGCGACGACGCCTCGATATCGAGCTGCTGCGCCGCGGACACCGTCAGAACGGGCATTGTGCGCCTCCACGATTCGGTCTGTCCAAGTACCTCAACTCGAGACTACCACCAAGCTGCAGGCAAACTACACCGGAAACTACACCAACAACGGCAGCGGTGTTCGGAGGCCAAGCGGCCAGGCAATCGGTGAAGTCTCGCGGTGCGCCAGGCCAGATTGCCTGACGCCGTCGAAAACCGGTTTACGAAACCAGTTCTGGGTCGGGGTGGCGGGATTTGAACCCACGGCCTCTTCGTCCCGAACGAAGCGCGCTACCAAGCTGCGCCACACCCCGCTTGAAGCCTCGACAGCCTATCGCACCCGCCCGCCGACTCGCCAAACCGCAGGCCGGAAGCTAGATCCAGCTGCAGTCGCGCTCGAATTCGACCAGCGCCTGCGCCGCACCGGTCAGGTCGAGCCCCTGCTCGGCGACCCACTCATCGCTGAAGTAGGTGTCGGCGTAGCGGTCGCCGCCGTCGGCGATCAGGGTGACCACCGACCCACTGCGGCCCGCGGCGACCATCTCGGCCAGCAGCCCGAACGCGCCCCATAGGTTGGTGCCCGTCGACGGTCCCACCCGGCGGCCCAGCACCGCGCTGACGTGACGGGCCGCGGCGATCGACGCCGCGTCGGGCACCGCGACCATGCGGTCGACCACCTCGGGCAGAAACGACGGCTCGACCCGCGGCCGGCCGATGCCCTCGATCCGCGACGACGCCGCCAGCACCAGGTCGTAGCGCTGCTCGGCGTAGGCCGGAAAGAACGCGGAGTTCTCGGGGTCGACAACACACAGGCCGGTGGCGTGGCGCCGGTAGCGGATGTAGCGGCCAATCGTCGCACTGGTGCCGCCAGTGCCTGCCCCCACCACGATCCATGCGGGGATGGGGTGTTGCTCGTCGCGTAGTTGGGCGAATATCGACTCGGCGATGTTGTTGTTGCCGCGCCAGTCGGTGGCCCGCTCGGCGTTGGTGAACTGATCCATGTAATGGCCGCCGGTCTCCTGCGCCAGCCGCTGCGCCTGGGCGTAGACCTCGCTGGAGTTCTGTACGAAATAGCAACGGCCGCCTTGTGATTCGATCAACGCGACCTTCGCCGAACTGGTGGCGGCGGGGACCACGGCAACGAACTGAAGGCCCAGCAGCGACGCGAAGTACGCCTCGGATATCGCCGTGGACCCCGAGGACGCCTCCACGATCGTGGTGCCCTCGCTGATCCACCCACTGCACAGGGCGTACAAGAACAGCGAGCGCGCCAGCCGGTGTTTGAGGCTGCCGGTGATGTGCGTGGACTCGTCTTTGAGGTACAGCGCAATGTCGAGATCCGTCGACCAAGCCGAGGGCAGCGGGTACCGCAGCAGGTGCGTGTCGGCGCTGCGACGGGCATCCGCCTCGATCAGCCGGATCGCGTTGTCGGTCCAGCTTCGCGAGGCGGGGCGGACCGCGGTCTCGGTCCGGGCGTTCAACGCAGCGATGCCGCGGGCTGCGAGCGGCCCCGGTCGCTGCTGGAATCACGGCCCCCCATCGGCGCGGCGATCAGCGTCAGCAGGGTCGCTTCGGGCCGGCAGCAGAACCGCACCGGCGCGAACGGCGACGTGCCCAGCCCGGCCGAGACATGCAGCTGCATGTCCGCGCCCCAGCGCGACGGCCCTTTGGCCCGGGTGCGGTCCAGGCCGCAGTTGGTCACCAAGGCTCCGTAGAACGGCAGGCATAGTTGGCCGCCGTGTGTGTGCCCGGCCATCACCAGCTGGTAGCCATCCGCGGCGAACCGGTCCAGCACCCGTGGCTCCGGCGAATGCACCAGTCCTAGGCGCAGATTCGCCGCCGGACTGGCCGGGCCCGCGATCGTCTCGTAGCGGTCGCGGTCGATGTGCGGGTCGTCCACCCCGGCCGCGGCGACGTGCAGGCCGGCCACCTCGAATTCGCGGCGGGTGTGGGTGAGGTCGAGCCAGCCTCGCTCGGTGAAGGCTGCGCGCAGATCCTGCCAGGGCAACGGCTCACCCTTTACCCGGTGCGACGGGTTGGTCAGGTAGTTCAGCGGATTCTTCAACCGCGGCCCGAAGTAGTCGTTGCTGCCGAAGACGAACACCCCGGGCCGCGACAGCAGATCCCCTAGGGCCTGGATGACCGCGGGAACCGCTTTGGGGTGGGCCAGGTTGTCACCGGTGTTGACGACCAGGTCCGGCTCCCAGCCGGTCAGCTCCCGCAACCAGGCCTGCTTGCGGCGTTGGTTGGGCAGCATGTGCAGATCGCTGATGTGCAGTACCCGCAACGGTGTGGAGCCCGGGGACAGGACGGGCATGGTTATCTCGCGCAGGACGAAGGCATTGCGCTCGACCGCGGCATAACCGACACCGGCGACGGCCGAACCCAGCGCGACGGCGCCGGTGCGAATGAGGGCGGGCACAACATCAGCCATGCGGGCAGTTTACTGCCGGTCGCGGCCCAACAGCGCTCCCGCGGCTACGGAGGCGGTTGGCCGGGCGGCGGGGGCGGGGCGAGCAACGGAATGGTGATCGGCGGCAGGCCGGGGATCTCGACCACCTGGGAACCGACTGGCAACGGCGCGCCGTCCGGCGGTGGCGGCGGCGCCGGCGGAATGCCGTTGCTCACCTGGATCGTGATCACCGAGCCGGGGATCGTGTTGCCCGACGGCGATGTCCCGACCACCTCCCCCAACTTCGCGCTGCTGTTGACGGAGTTGGTCTGGTCGGCCACCTGGAAGCCCGCGTCCTTGAGGCGGGTGCGGGCCGCATCAACGTCCATGCCGGCGACGCTGGGCACGCGTGAGCCCGGCGAGCCCTCTACGTAACGGGGATCGGTGGGGGGCAGTTTGACGTCGCCGAAATTCAGCGCGATCGGCTTCATCGCGGTGAACCAGGTGCGCGCCGGCTCGTTACCACCGTACAAGTCGCCCTCACCGCAATGGCGCAACGGCGACGAACACAGATCCGTCGGGTTGGGGGAGTCGTCGTAGATATAGTTAGCGGCCGCGTAGTGGCTGGTGAAGCCGACGAAACCGGACGAGCGGTGCGCCTCGGTGGTGCCCGTCTTGCCGGACACGGGCAGGTCCCAACCCGCGGCGCCGGCCGAGCCCGCCGCGGTGCCGCCGCCCGTAGCGTCCTTGCTCATCGCGTTGGCCAGCGTGTTCGCCAGCCCTTCGGGCACCACCTGGTCACAGGTTTCGGTGGTGACGGCGACCTCGTTGCCGTTGCGGTCGATCAGCTTGTCGATCGGGTTCGGCGGGCACCACACCCCGCCGGAGGCCAACGTGGCCGCGACGTTCGACAACTCCAACGCGTTGACCTCGATCGGGCCGAGCGTGAACGAGCCGATGTTCTGCCGCTTGACGAAGTCGGCCAGGCTCTCGTTGCTGTCCCGGTTGTAATCGCGGGCGGTGCCGGGATCGGCGTAGGAGCGCAGTCCGAGCTTGATCGCCATGTCGACCGTGCGGGTCACGCCCACCTGCGAGATGAGTTTGGCGAACGCGGTGTTCGGCGAGGTGGCCAGCGCCTCGGTCACATTCATCGAGCCGCGGTAGTTACCGGCGTTGACCACGCACCACGTGTCCTTGGGGCAGCCCTTCGCCCCACCGCTACCCAGGCCCTTGGCCTGGAATCGGGGCGGCACGTCGAGGGTGGCGTTGATGCCCATCCCCATGTCCAGCGCCGCGGCGGTGGTGAAGATCTTGAACACCGACCCCGCCCCGTCGCCGACGAGCGAGAACGGTTGCGGCCGCATGGTCTGACCGGCGTCGACGTCCAGACCATAGGTGCGGTTGCTGGCCATGGCCATCACCTTGTGCGACGTCTTGCCGGGCTGGATCACGCTCATCACGCTCGAGATGCCCGGCAGCGTCGGGCTGGCGAACTTGTCGATGGCCGCCTTGACCGGGTTCTGCACGTCCGGGTCCAGCGTTGTCCGGATCAGATAGCCGCCGCGGGCCACCTGTTCCTTACTGATGCCGGCGCGCGAGAGGTATTCCTGGACGTAATCGCAGAAGAAGGCACGGTCGCCGGCGGCGATGCAGCCGCGCGGCAGCTGGTTGGGCTGTGGCAAGACGCCCAGCGGTGTGGCCTTGGCGGCGCGCAACGCGTCGGCTTCCTGCGGGATGTTCTCGATCATCGTGTCGAGGACCAGGTTCCGCCGGGCCAGGGCGCCCTCGGGATTGGTGTAGGGGTTGAGCGCACTGGTGGACTGCACCATGCCCGCCAGCAGCGCCGCCTGCTGCCAGTTCAGATCCGAGGCATTGATGCCGAAGTAGGTCTGAGCCGCATCCTGCACGCCGAACGAGCCGTTGCCGAACGAGACGAGGTTGAGATACCGGGTCAGGATCTCTGGCTTGGTGAACGTCTTGTCGAGCGTGAGCGCCATCCGGATCTCGCGCAGCTTGCGCGCCGGGGTGGTCTCGACGGCCGCGCGTTTCTCCGCGTCGGTCTTGGCAGTCACCAAGAGTTGGTAGTTCTTGACGTACTGCTGCTCAATCGTGGAGCCACCGCGGGTGTCGACGTCGCCGGAGGCGTAGCCGGCCAACCCGGTCAGCGTGCCCTTCCAGTCGACGCCGTTGTGCTCGGCGAATCGCTTGTCCTCGATCGAGACGATGGCCAGCTTCATCGTGTTGGCGATCTTGTCGGTCGGCACCTCGAAACGACGCTGCTCATACAGCCACGCGATGGTGTTACCCTTCGCGTCGACCATCGTCGAGACGGCGGGTACCTGGCCCTCGAGGAGCTGGGCCGAACCGTTGGCGACGACCTCGGAGGCCCGGTTGGACATCAGTCCCAGCCCACCAGCCATCGGGAACATCAGTGCGGTGGCGACGATACTGGCCAGCAGACAGCATCCGGCCAGCTTGAGAATGGTGAGAGCTGCCGGTGGCCGGTCTGACATGCGTACAGGGTAACCGCCGTTTCTTAGCCGTCGCGTTCCGAATCCGCTGTGCGGATCGACAGGCCGTGAGCAGCGTCTTTGCCGTTGGTGCGCAGCCCGTTTTGCAATTGGTAGACATATCAGCTACTCAAATCGGGTACTCAACGGCATGGCGCGACTTACCCTGGACGACAAGACGGCACGCCCGTCCCAAAAAAACCGTTATCAGACTGTTGCGCAATTGGCCCCTGACCACCTAACTTATACAGACGGTGAGATTCAGGTAACACCGAGCAGCACCATGTGGCGTAGATCGCAACCGACGGTCTGCCACCCGAGGAGGGCGGTCGCACATCGCGACCGGGAGGAAGGGAACAGCTCGTGTCAGGAACACGACCGGCAGCACGCCGAACCAACATTGCGGCAGCACAGGGGGTACTGCGCAGTGTGGATACTGAAGAACGCATTGCCTGGGTGTCCAAAGCGCTGTGTAGGACCACTGATCCCGACGAACTTTTCGTCCGGGGTGCCGCCCAACGCAAGGCCGCGGTTATTTGCCGGCACTGCCCGGTGATGCAGGAGTGCGGAGCGGATGCGCTGGATAACAAGGTGGAGTTCGGCGTCTGGGGCGGCATGACCGAACGGCAACGCCGGGCCCTGCTCAAGCAGCACCCCGAGGTCGTTTCCTGGTCGGATTTCTTCGACAAGCGCCGTAACCGCGGCGTCAGCTGACGGGTATACCTCCGGTCCTTCGCGGCCGGGTGGCGTACTGAGAGGCCCTACCTCAGTATTACGTTTCCGTTACAGCACCGCTCCCGTTGAGTGCGTGTCGAACAGCTCCCAAAACGCGAACGGGCTTGTGCGCGTGCACAATTCGCGGTCATAACTAGTCTTGTGTGCAATATCGGATGCTACGCAACGCGTTGCGGCCCGCCGCGACGGACCACCCGTCCCGCTTTGGCGCCGCTCAGCGATCCGGTAAGCGGCTCCCGTTGACGCCGACGTAAATGCTGGTCAGCGGGTCGTATCGGCCCCCACGGCGGTGATCTGATTGGCCAGCGCCCGTAGGGCCTCCAAGTCGGACACGTCGAACGGCAGCGATGGAACGCCCACCACGGGCACGTGCGGGTTGGCGCCGGTGAAGCGCGACAGCAGCCGGATCTCACGCTTGGCCGTCTGGCCCCGATCGGCGTGGATCTGTAGCACCGCGACGGTCAGCGCCGTGTCGACGTCGCCCCCGGACTTCAGCGACTCGACGCCGTCGATGGCTCGCTCCACGGGCAGCGAGCACAACAGCGGATGGGTGCGGTTCAGGATGAGCCCCGCCAACGGCATGTCCTCCTGCGAGAGCCGGTCGACGAAAAACGAGGCCTCCCGCAGCGCATCCGGCTCGGCCGCCGACACCACGACGAATTGGGTGCCGCGCCGCTTGAGCAACGCATAGGTGCGGTCCGCCTTCTCGCGGAAACCGCCGAACGTGGCATCCAGCGATTGCACAAAGGCCGCCGCGTCACCCAACATCTGCGATCCGAGGATCGTCGACATTGCTTTCATCGCCAAACCCATTGCGCCCGTGACTAATCGGCCGATGCCGCGGCCAGGTGCCAGCAGCAGGCGCCACAACCGGCTATCCATGAAACTGCCCAGCCGCTTCGGCGCGTCCAAAAAGTCCAGCGCATTGCGGGACGGGGGAGTGTCCACCACCACCAGGTCCCAGCGATCCTCGCCCAGTAGCTGGCCGAGCTTCTCCATTGCCATGTACTCCTGCGTGCCGGCAAGCGAGGTGGCGACCGTTTGGTAGAACTGGTTGTCCAAAATCGCTTGCGCCCGAGCGGTTCCGGAGTACTGGATCACCATCTCGTCGAACGTGCGACGCATGTCGAGCATCATGGCGTGTAGCTCTCCGCTGACCTCCGGCGCCAGCGGAACCCGCTGCGGAGTGTTGCCCAGATCATTGACACCCAGTGCCTGCGCCAGCCGCTTTGCCGGGTCGATCGTCAAAACGCAGACATTGCGCCCGTATTCGGCCGCACGCAACGCCATGGCGGCGGCAGTAGTGGTCTTGCCTACGCCGCCGGCGCCGCAACACACCACGACGCGGTTAGACCGGTCGGCCAGAATCGACGCCAGATCAAGCGGTTTCGGTACCGTACTCATCGAACCCCCTGCTGGGCAAGCGATTCCGACAACTCGTACAGGCTGCCGAGGTCGATGCCGTCGGAAATGGCGGGTAACTCCAGGCGCGGCACCTGCAAGTCGTCGAGCTGCTGCGCGGTCTCGGCACGCGCGCTGATCCGGGTCGCATGCTGGATGGTCTCGGTTAGCAAACCAGCAAAGTCGTTGTCGCCCAGCTGGATTCCTGCCGATTTCAGGCCGGCGCGCACCGCGTCAGCGTCGATATCGCCGTCGGCGGCTTTGGCAAGATCACCGAGTTCGAGGTAAGTCGGAATGTTGCGGTTGACGATCACGCTGCCGATCGGCAAGTTCATCTCGGCCAGCTCCTCGATCGCCTCCAGGGTTTCTTGCACCGGAAGCGCTTCCAACAGTGTCACCAAGTGGATGGCGGTCTGGTCGGAGTGCAGCAACCTGACCACGCCCTCGGCCTGCGAATGCACCGGCCCGCCCTTGGCCAGATCGGACACGGCTTTGGTGACGTCGAGGAACCGGGCTATCCGTCCGGTCGGGGGCGCGTCGACCACGATCGCGTCATAGACCGGCTGCTTGCTCTTGTCCACGCGGATCACCGTCTCCTTGATTTTTCCGGTGAGCAGCACGTCACGCAGGCCGGGCGCGATCGTCGTCGCGAACTCGATGGCACCGATGCGGCGCATCGCGCGCCCGGCGATACCCAGGTTGTAGAACATGTCGAGGTACTCCAGGAACGCGGCCTCGATGTCGATCGCCAGCGCGTTGACCTGACCGCCGCGCTCAGCGGTGGCGATCTTGAGCTCTTGGTAGGGCAACGGCGGCACGTCGAAAAGTTGCGCAATCCCTTGGCGGCCCTCGACTTCTACCAACAGGACCTTGCGGCCACCCGCCGCCAGCGTCAACGCCAGTGCCGCCGCGATGGTCGATTTACCGGTTCCGCCTTTGCCGGTGACGAAGTGCAGGCGGGCTTTCGAAAGGCGAGCCGGCCAGCCCACGGCAGCGCTGCCGCTAGATGTGGTTGCCACCACAGCATGCTAGCCCGCGCGCTGCGCTGCACCCGCAGATCGGGTCGCCCCTTCGGATCGCGCGACGTTGCCGGCCCCCGGGCTGGCCGGTGCTGCGCGAACCCGACGGATAAGCTCACGTCATGAGCCAACCGACCCCGTGGGAATACGCCACGGTTCCGCTGCTGACGCACGCCACCAAACAGATCCTCGACCAATGGGGTGCCGACGGCTGGGAGCTGGTGTCCGTGCTGCCCGGCCCGACCGGCGAGCAGCACGTCGCGTATTTGAAGCGGCCCAAGTAACACCAACCAAGCCCAACAACTAAGGACGAGGGTCGATGAACACTTCTGCCCGGCTCGGGCAGCTCGGTATCGCGCTCCCGGACGTGGTGACTCCACTGGCCTCGTACGTTCCCGCGGTGCGGACGGGCAATCTGGTCTACACCTCCGGCCAGTTGCCGATGACCGATGGAAAGTTGGCGGGCACCGGCAAGGTGGGCGCCGAAGTGAGCCCCGAGGCCGCCAAGGCGCTGGCGCGGACCTGTGCACTCAACGCGCTGGCGGCGGTGAACTCGTTGGTTGGCATCGATGCGGTCACCCGCGTGGTCAAGGTCGTCGGATTCGTCGCGTCGGCGCCCGGATTCAACGGCCAGCCTGCCGTCGTCAATGGCGCCTCCGATCTGCTCGCCGAAGTTTTCGGCGACCAAGGCGCGCATGCCCGTTCCGCGGTAGGGGTCTCCGAGTTGCCGTTGGACGCGCCGGTCGAAGTGGAGTTGATCGTGGAGGTCGGTTAACGACGGTGACCGAGACGGCCGAGCAGTTGACGCATCCCGCATACGGCATGTTGCGGGCCGTCACCGACACGGCCTCGGTTCTGTTGGCCGACAATCCGGGCCTGATGACGCTCGAGGGCACCAACACCTGGGTGTTGCGCGGACCGCGCAGCGACGAGCTGGTCATCGTGGATCCAGGCCCGGACGACGACGAGCACATCGACCGGATCGCGGCGCTGGGCCGCATCGTCTTGGTGTTGATCAGCCACCGGCACGGCGACCACACCGACGGCATCGACAAGCTGGTAGAGCGCACCGGTGCGACGGTGCGCTCGGCGGGCAGCGGATTCCTGCGGGGACTGGGCGGCGAGCTGGTCGACGGCGAGGTGATCGATGCCGCCGGCCTGAAGATCAAGGTGATGTCGACGCCGGGGCATACCGCCGATTCGCTGTCGTTCCTGCTCGACGACGCGGTACTGACCGCGGACAGCGTGCTCGGCCGCGGCACCACCGTCATGGACAAGGAAGACGGCAGCCTCACCGATTACCTGGAGTCGCTGCGCCGCCTGCACGGCCTGGGCCGTCGGGTGGTGCTACCGGGACACGGCCCCGACCTGCCCGACTTGGGGGCCGTCACGCAGGGCTACCTGGTCCACCGGCACGAGCGACTGGAACAGGTGCGCGCCGCGTTGCGCGAGCTCGGCGAGGATGCCGGCGCGCGGCAGGTGGTCGAGCACGTCTACGTCGACGTCGACGAGAAACTCTGGGATGCCGCCGAATGGTCGGTGCAGGTGCAGCTGGACTACCTGCGGCAGGAGTAAAAACCCGCGCGCTTGGCCTGATTGTCCGACTCCTCCTCGGCCCGCTTTGCGGGCCGCATCGTCGTCGAACTACCTCGCTCGGGGTTGGATCTCGCTCGGTTGCGCCCGCGCTTCGCGCGCGCTTACCTCGCTCGGCGGGCTAGGCGTTCGGAGTCCGAGATCAGCACGCTCTTGCCCTCCAGACGGATCCACCCGCGGTGCGCGAAATCGGCCAGCGCCTTATTCACCGTCTCGCGGGAAGCCCCGACCAGCTGGGCGATTTCCTCCTGCGTCAGATCGTGGGTGACCCGCATCGCGCCACCCTCCTGGGTGCCGAACCGCTGCGCCAGCTGCAACAGCTGCTTGGCCACCCGGCCCGGCACGTCGGTGAAGATGAGGTCGGCCAGATTGTTGTTGGTGCGGCGCAGCCGTCGGGCCAGCACCCGCAGCAGCTGCTCGGCGATCTCCGGGCGATCCGCGATCCACGCCCGCAGCGCGTCGCGGTCCATCGACACCGCGCGGACCTCGGTGATGGTGGTGGCGCTCGAAGTCCGTGGGCCAGGGTCGAAGATCGACAACTCCCCAAACATGTCTGACGGGCCCATGATCGTCAGCAGGTTCTCCCGGCCGTCCGGGGACCGCCGACCGATCTTCACCTTCCCCGAGACGATGATGTAGAGCCGATCGCCCGGTTCCCCCTCTGCGAAAACGGTGTGTCCCCGCGGGAAGTCAACGGGTTGTAACTGCTTGGTCAGTGCGGCGACTGCGCCGGGTTCAACCCCTTGGAAGATTCCGGCCCTTGCCAGGATCTCGTCCACTTTGCCTCTTCAGCTTTCAACGAAGTGATATAGGTGCCCATCCACTCAACTCGTGACGAGTCTAGAGGTAGGCCAACGTGCCAACGCTACACACGATTGACGTGTCTAGTCGCCTCAAATTTTGGATTTGCGGCCGAATGCGCATGTATTCGCATCGGTAATGCGCGGCCGGAGGGATCGGCGAGGTCCCCGATCGACAGCGAGTCGGCGCGGTGGCGGCCGACCTGCAGGGTGGGCGGCGGCGTCGGCAGCGCCAATTGCTGGGCTTGTCGCCGGTGCAGGTATTCCAGGGCCTCCGGCATCCCTTCCCGGGCCAGCGTGTGCATGTCCATCGGCTGCGCCTGGTCGAGGAACTCGTCGACGTCGGTCGCGGTGATCGACTCGCGGCCGAGCTCCCGTTCGAGTCGCCCGAGGCCGAGCGCGGCGAGCATCAGCAGCCCGGGTACGCAGGCCACCAGCAACCACAACACAAGGAGAGTAAACATGCCCAAGGTCTCAGCCAGGTTACGAAATCAGTACTCTGTCGTAGGTGACCGTGGCGCGGCCGTCTGGGCGTTCGAAATCGAAAGCGGTCGTGTCCGACGCCAAGCCCGATTCGGTGCTCGCACGGCGCTGGGCCTCCGAAACCCGAGCCGGCCTGGTGCGGCGCGCTCGTCGGATGAATCGCACTCTGGCACAAGCTTTTCCGGATGCACACTGCGAGCTGGATTTCACCACGCCGTTGGAGCTCGCGGTGGCGACCATCCTGTCCGCGCAGAGCACCGACAAGCGGGTGAATCTGACGACGCCGGCATTGTTCCGGCGATACAAATCGGCACTGGATTACGCGCAGGCCGACCGCAACGAGCTGGAAAACCTCATCCGTCCCACTGGTTTCTTCCGCAACAAGGCTAGTTCGTTGATCGGCCTCGGTCAGGCACTCGTCGAGCGGTTCGACGGCGAGGTGCCCTCGACCATCGAAGAACTGGTGACGCTGCCCGGTGTCGGACGCAAGACCGCCAACGTCATCCTGGGG
Source organism: Mycobacterium sherrisii (assembly GCF_002102355.1). Taxonomy (GTDB): domain Bacteria; phylum Actinomycetota; class Actinomycetes; order Mycobacteriales; family Mycobacteriaceae; genus Mycobacterium; species Mycobacterium sherrisii. The sequence goes on from NZ_LQPT01000082.1 coordinate 70,402, forward strand.
AATGCCTTCAACGTCCCAGGCATCACCGTGGACACCCATTTTCAGCGGCTGGTGACGCGCTGGCGGTGGACCGCGGAAAAAGACCCGGTCAAGATCGAACACGCCGTCGGTGAGCTGGTCGAACGCCGCGAATGGACCATGCTCAGTCACCGGGTGATCTTTCACGGCCGGCGGGTGTGCCACGCGCGTAAGCCCGCGTGCGGCGTCTGCGTGCTCGCCAAGGACTGCCCGTCGTACGGGCTCGGCCCGACCGAGCCGGCGCTGGCCGCACCCCTGGTCCAGGGACCGGAGACCGAACACCTGCTCGCGCTGGTCGGCCTGTAAAACGGCCCTCGGCCGCGTATGACGACGTTGACCCGACGCACTCGCTGGACCATCGCCGTATTGGCGGTGGTGGCGGCGCTGGTCGTCGCGCTGGTCGCTCAATTGCAGGACGACTCGCCGCCCTTCTCGGCGCCCCCGCCCACACCCAGTCGTGAGCATCGCGATGCCGACACACCCGCGGCGCTGGCCGAACCCCGACAGCGGGCCAACCTGCCGTCCTGCCCGGCGCCCGGCAGCGGTCCCGGTCCGGCAGCGCTGCGCGGGGTGCGCGTCGTATGCGCGGCCGACGGATCCACCGTCGACGTCGCCCGCGCGCTCGCCGGCCACCGGGTGGTGCTCAACCTGTGGGCGTACTGGTGCACGCCGTGCGCGGCCGAACTGCCGGCGATGGCCGAATATCAGCGCCGGGTCGGGCCCGATGTCATGGTGGTGACCGTGCATCAAGACGAGAACGAAGCCGCCGCGTTGTCGCGCCTGGCGGAGCTGGGCGTTCGGCTGCCGACCCTGCAGGACGGGCGGCGGCTGGTCGCCGTGGCGCTCAAGGTTGCAAATGTGGTGCCCGCGACGGTGGTGCTGCGACCGGACGGTAGCGTTGCGCAAACGCTGCTGCGGGACTTCGCGAGTGCCGACGAGATCGCGGCCGCGGTCGGAAGCGACGCATGACCAAGCTCCACCACCCCCAACAGCCTGGGCGGGTGGACCCGACGAGGAGGCGCCGGTGAGTGCTGGGGGTGCCGCCCGCGCGCAGGGGACGGTCCCCCTGGTACCCGACGCCTGCCCGTCCTGGTTGCGGCCGCTGATGGACAACGTCGATCAGATCCCCGACGCCTACCGGCGCCGGTTGCCGCCCGACGTGCTGGCCATGGTGACCGCGGCCCGTGCGGCGGCCTCCGCCCAGCGCGACGAGCGCGAGGCCGCGGTGCTGGTGCTGTTTTCGGGTCCCCAGAACGGGCCCGCCGACGGCGGTCTTCCGGACGACGCCGACCTGCTGCTCACCGTGCGGGCATCGTCGCTGCGGCATCACGCAGGTCAGGCGGCATTCCCCGGCGGGGCCGCCGACCCCACCGACAGCGGGCCCGTCGCCACCGCACTGCGCGAAGCCAACGAGGAAACCGGCATCGACGTCACCCGGCTGCACCCGTTGGCCACGCTGGAGAAGACGTTCATCGCGCCGTCACAGTTCCACGTCGTTCCGGTGCTGGCCTACTCGCCGGACCCCGGACCCGTCGCCGTCGTCAACGACGCCGAGACGGCGATCGTGTCGCGCGTTCCGGTGCGCGCGTTCATCAACCCGGAGAATCGTTTGATGGTGTACCGGGGTGACCTGGGCAACCGCTGGGCTGGTCCGGCGTTTTTGTTGAACCAGATGTTGGTTTGGGGCTTCACTGGCCAGGTGATTTCCGCGGTGCTCGACGTCGCCGGCTGGGCGAAGCCCTGGGGCAGCAACGACGTCCGCGAACTCGACGACGCCATGAGGTGGTTGGTCGGCGGGCAGGGCGGCGGCCGATGAACTCGATGACCCCGTCGCAGTGGCTGGACGTCGCCGTGCTGGCCGTCGCCTTCATCGCCGCGATCTCGGGCTGGCGGTCGGGGGCGGTGGGATCGCTGTTCTCGTTCGTCGGCGTGCTGCTGGGTGCCATCGCCGGGGTGCTGCTGGCGCCGCACATCGTCAGCCACATCGCCGCACCGCGCGCCAAGCTGTTCGCCGCGCTGTTCCTGATTCTCGCGCTGGTCGTCGTCGGTGAGGTTGCCGGCGTCGTGCTGGGGCGGGCCGTGCGCGGCGCGATTCACAGCCGCAGCATCCGAACGGCCGACTCCGTCATCGGGGTGGGCGTGCAACTGGTCGTGGTCCTCACCGCGGCCTGGCTGCTGGCAACTCCGCTGACACAGTCGAAAGACCAACCCGAACTGGCCGCCGCCGTCCGCGGTTCGCGCGTGCTCGCGGAGGTCAACGACGTCGCGCCGCCGTGGCTGAAGACGGTGCCCAAACGTCTTTCGGCGCTGCTGAATACCTCCGGGTTGCCCGCAGTGCTGGAGCCGTTCAGCCGCACCCCGGTGATCCCCGTCGAGTCACCGGATCCCGCCCTGGCCAACAACCCGGTTGTAAAGGCCGCCGCGCCCAGCGTCGTCAAGGTACGCAGCTTGGCGCCGAGTTGCCAGAAAGTGTTGGAGGGCAGTGGTTTTGTCGTCGCCCCGGACCGGGTGATGACCAACGCGCACGTGGTGGCCGGTTCCAGCAGCGTCCAGATCTACGCCAGCGGCAATCCGCTGGACGCGACCGTGGTGTCCTATGACCCGTCGGTCGACATCGCCATCCTGTCCATCCCGAACCTGCCGCCGCCCCCGCTGGCGTTCAGCGACACCGAGGCGAAAACCGGCACCAGCGTGGTGGTGCTGGGATATCCCGGCGGCGGCAACTTCACCGCGACCCCGGCCAGGATCCGGGAGGCCATCAAGCTCAGCGGTCCCGACATCTACCGGGACCCCGCGCCCGTCACCCGCGACGTCTACACCATCAGAGCCAATGTGGAACAAGGCAATTCGGGGGGACCGTTGATCGACCTCAGCGGCCACGTGCTCGGTGTGGTGTTCGGCGCCGCCGTCGACGACCCCGACACCGGATTTGTACTGACGGCCGGCGAGGTCGAGAGCCAGATGGCCCGGATCGGCGACACCCAGCAGGTCGGCACCGGCAACTGCGTCAGCTGATCATCGGTCCGTGCAGCTGCTCGAGGAACCTCGTCAGATGCTTGTTGACCTCCTCGGGCACCTCTTCATGGCTGTAATGTCCCGCGTCGGCGATCGACAGGTAGCGGCCCTGCGTCGCGAAGCGTTGGCTGCGGTTGATCGAATCGGCCAGCACATAGGGATCGCCGTCGCCGCGCAGGTGTAGCAGCGGCACCCCCAGCTGCCGGGACACCGATTTCATGAATCGCCGTCCCTCGCCGCGCAGCTGGCTGCGCACGGCCCAGCGCTGGTACTCCAGCGCACAGTGCGCCGCACCGGGAATCTGGATGGCCGTGCGCAGGTAACCGATGGTCTGTGAAAAGTCTTCGGAGGCAACCCATTTCCCGGAGCTGCGGCTGCTGACCAGTCGCTCGATCTCGGCTCCGTCGTGGCGGGTCAGCAGTCGCTCGGGCCACGCCGGCAACTGGTAGCGCAACAGGGTCGACAGCAGCGCGGACCCCTGATCGCGGCGCGTCAACGCCGAGCGCCGCAATGCGACGGGATGCGGCGAGCTGATCAGTGCGATCCCGCGCACCAGCCGTGAGTGCAGCAGCGCGGTGGTCCAGCAGGCCAGGCCGCCGTCGGCGTGACCGACCAGCGTCGCCGACGAATGTCCAAGCGCGCGAATGAGTCCGGCCGTATCACCGGCCAACGTCCAACCGTCGTAACCGCGCGGCGGCTTGTCGCTGCCACCGTAGCCGCGAAGGTCGACCGCGACGACGCGCGTGCCGGTCAGTCCGCGCAACTGGTGTCGCCAGGACCACCAGAACGAACCGAAACCGTGCAGCAGCATCACCAGCGGGCGCGCCGCCGCCGCGCCCGGCGCCTCGTGGCCGTCCGGGAGTGCCTCGACGACGTGGAAGCGAATGCCGTTGGCGTGCACGTCCAGATGCCGCCACGGGCCGTCGATACGCACCACCGACGGATCTGGTGCCGCCATCTACCAGCCCGAGGGGTCCGACGGGGTGCCGTTGCCGGGCTGCGCGTGCTTCCCGGCGGCCTCGGTGAGCTCCTTGCTCCCCGGAGCGGCCTTCTCGTGGCCCGGGGTCAGCGCGGTGCGGGTCTCCTTGACCGACTCGATCGTTTCCTGCGGTCCCCGGATCCGCCGCACCTTCAGCCACCCCAGCAGCGCCAGCACCGCGCCGACCACCACCATGAGCGCGAACACGATCAGGAAGGCCACCCAGCGCCACAACCAGTTGTCGAGCAACTCGGCGAGGAAGAAGAAGAAAAAGAAGGTGGAGTAGAAGAGCACCACCAGCGCCGCGATGAAGAAGACGCTGCCGGTGAGGCCCTTTTTGATGTCGCGGGTGATCTCGGCGCGGGCCAGCTCGACCTCGGCCCGCACCAACGTAGACGCCTGCGCCGTCGCCTCTTTGATCAGCTCACCGATGGACGGCTCGCCGTTGCGGGCGTGCGGATCCGCCAACGGAATCGTGGTCAGGGTGCTCGGCACACCATTTTTGCGATCGACTTTGCTCACAGACGGTCCTCTCCGCTCAACTGCCCCGGCCCGTCGTCGAGCCGTTGCACGGCCCGCATCGTCGCCGAGCCCGTTCGCTTCGTCGCGGCTTATGTTGCCATGTGCGGCGATGCCAGACGAGGCCAGCCGAGCGCGGCGCTCCGGCGCCATGCGGCCCGGTCAACGAGTCGCCGACGGCCATTCGCACAGCAAGAGGGGTGCCCGGGTGATCATTTAGACTGGCGCAGCTGTTCTCCGACGACCGGGCACCGATGGGGGTTACGCATTGCAGAGAGCACATCGGTGCGTGGTGGCGGTACTGGTGGCCGTGCTCGCTTGTCAGCCCGGTCTGCCCGCAAACGTCGCGTCCGCTGACGACCGCGTTCCCATGGGTGGCGGCGCCGGCATCGTCATCAACGGGGACACCATGTGCACCTTGACGACGATCGGCACCGACGCCGCCGGGGAGCTGATCGGCTTCACCTCCGCCCACTGCGGCGGCCCGGGCGCGCAGGTCGCGGCCGAGGCCGCCGAGGCCCGCGGAGTGCTCGGCAAGATGGTTGCCGGCAACGACGCTCTCGATTACGCCGTGATCAAGTTCGATCCGGCCAAGGTGGCGCCGGTGGCCAACTACAACGGCTTCGTGATCAACGGGATCGGTCCGGAACCCGTGTTCGGTCAGGTCGCCTGCAAGCAGGGCCGCACCACCGGCAACTCGTGCGGCGTGACGTGGGGTCCGGGGCAGGACCCGGGCACCATCGTCATGCAAGTCTGCGGCCGGCCGGGCGACTCCGGCGGCCCGGTAACCGTCGACAGCATGCTGGTCGGGATGATCCACGGCGCGTTCAGCGACAGCTTGCCCACCTGCGTCATCAAGTACATCCCGCTGCACACCCCGGCCGTGGTCGTCTCGTTCAACGCCGTCCTGGCCGACGTCACCGCCAAGCATCGGCCGGGCGCCGGATTCGTCCCGGTGCCGGTCTGAGCGCCGATCCTTACTTGGCCGCTCGGATCGCGTCGAACACGCCCGGGTCGAGCAGCGTCGACGTGTCGCCGAGGTCGCGATTCTCGGCGATGTCGCGCAACAGCCGGCGCATGATCTTGCCGCTGCGGGTCTTCGGCAGCTCCGGCACCACGTGAATCTCACGGGGCTTGGCGATCGGCGAGATCTCCTTGGCCACCTGCGTGCGCAGCTCGTTGATCGTGTCGTCGTGCGCGTCGTAGCCGGCGCACAAGACGACGAACGCGGAGATGGCCTGACCGGTGGTCTCGTCGGTGACGCCGACCACCGCCGCCTCGGCGACCCCGGAGTGGCCGACGAGCGCCGACTCCACCTCGGCGGTCGAAATCCGGTGCCCGGACACATTCATCACGTCATCGATGCGGCCCAGCACCCAGATCGCGCCGTCGGGATCGAAACGCGCGCCGTCCCCGGCAAAGTAGTAGCCCTTGTCGGCGAATTTGGACCAGTAGGTGTCGCGGTAGCGCTCCGGGTCACCCCAGATACCGCGCAGCATCGACGGCCACGGTTGATCGAGGACCAGGTAGCCGGTGACGTTCTTGTCGCTGTCCGGGTCGGGCTGCAGCGGATCGCCATGGTCGTCGACGATCTTGGCCGAGATTCCGGGCAGTGGCGTCATCGCCGAACCCGGTTTGGCCGCAGCGATACCCGGCAGCGGCGAGATCATCGCCGAACCCGTCTCGGTCTGCCACCAGGTGTCCACCACCGGAACGGCGTTGGCGCCGATCACTTCCCGGTACCAGCGCCACGCCTCGGGATTGATCGGCTCACCGACCGATCCGATCAGGCGCAAGCTGGACAGGTCGTGGGCGTCGGGAACCTCACGTCCCCACTTCATGAACGTGCGAATCATCGTCGGCGCCGTGTAATAGATTGTCACACCGTACTTTTCGATGATCTGGAAATGACGGCTGCGATCCGGCGTATCGGGTGTGCCCTCGTAGAGGATCTCGGTGATGCCGTTGGACAGCGGGCCGTAGACGCCGTAGGTGTGCCCGGTGACCCAACCGATGTCGGCGGTGCACCAAAACACATCGCTTTCCGGCTTGACATCGAAGATGGTGTGCACGGTGTAGCAGGACTGTGTCAGGTAGCCGCCGCTGGTGTGCACGATCCCCTTGGGCTTGCCGGTGGTTCCCGAGGTGTACAGCAGGAACAGCGGGTGCTCGGCGTCGAAAGCCTGCGGCGTGTGTTCCGGTGAGGCCGATCCCACCGCGTCGTGCCACCACACGTCGCGGTCGTCGTTCCACGACACGTCAATTCCGGTGCGCCGCACCACCAGAACCTTCTCGATCGGACTTTCGCCGTCCGGCCCGGAGGCCACCGCTTCGTCGGCGTTGTCCTTCAGCGGCGCCGGCTTGCCGCGCCGGAACTGCCCGTCGCTGGTGATCAGCACCTTGGCCTGAGCATCGGCGATGCGGGCGCGCAGCGCCTTGGCGGTGAAGCCCCCGAACACCACGCTGTGCATGACGCCCAGCCGCGCGCAGGCCAGCATCGCGATCACGGCCTCCGGGATCAGCGGCAGATAGATCGCGACGCGGTCACCGGCAACCAGACCGAGATCGGTCAGCGCGTTGGCGGCTTTGCAGACCTCGGCCTGCAGCTCGGCGTAGGTCAGGCTGCGGCTGTCGTCGACCGGTTCGCCGACCCAGTGGATGGCGACCCGGTCGCCCAGGCCGGCGTCGACGTGCCGGTCCACGCAGTTGTAGGCGACGTTGAGCTTGCCGTCGGCGAACCACTTCGCGAACGGCGGCTCCGACCAGTCCAACACCTCGGTGAACGGCGTCGCCCAGGACAGCCGATTGGCCTGCTTGGCCCAGAAGGCCAACCTGTCCTGCTCGGCCTCGTGGAATAGATCTGCACGGGCGTTGGCCTGCTCGACGAAGTGCGCGGGCGGCGGGTACGACGACGGCCCATCGATGGGTGTGGCGGTCACTGGCTTTTCTCCTAACGAAGACCGGGGTTCAAGCTGGTCAGCCGTCTGCGAGCCTAGTCTTGCCGGTGGAATCCGCGCGCCGCAATTCGATGGCAAAGCATGTAGTCATAGCGGATAATCGCCGTTGTGCGGGAATTTCGCGGGCCGGGCGCGCGTAAACCAAGCCGCATCTTTGCCGCCGCCGCAACGAGTTACGCACTCGCCGCGGGGATCGGGACGCCCGCTCACGCGGTGCCGATCGAAAGCGGTGATCAGGCAGAGCCGTGTCGCTCCGAGCAGGTTACCGCGGCGGCCTCGCCGACTCAGGGCGCCGTCGGCCACCGGGCAATCACCCTGACCTTCAGCCTTGCCGGCGGGGCGGAGCCATGCACGCTCACCGGCTATCCCGTCGTCGAGATGGGCGACCAGTGGCCGGAAGTTCGTGCCACGCCCACACCGCGCGGCTACATGGGCGGTTTGCCCGCCGGGGTCGAGGCGGCGCCGACGGTCACGCTGTCGCTGACCGGGCAGGGGCAAGCCATTGTCGAGGGGATGGCCGTCGACGGCCGCGGTGACCCATGCCCGACCTACACCGAGTTGCAGGTCAATCCGCCGAACACGGTCGTCGTGCTCCCGGTGCCGGCCACCATCGAGGCCTGCGACGCGCAGGTGCATCCGGTGACCGCACTGGCCGCCGCCGAAGGTGACTGAAGGGGCTGAAGGAAGGCTCAGTCAGGGCTGCCGCGCGCGTAGTCGCGGCCTTAGTAGGAGCCCGATGGCACATCCAGCGGTGCTGCGCGGTCGGCCCGGCCGCAGGACCTAGGGTCGGGGTCATGCGTGGAATGCGGGGCAGGGCGGCCTGGTCGGCTGCCGCCGTGGTTCTGCTGCTGGTCGGCAGCTTATCTGGTTGTGGGGGCGGCGCGCTGAGCCCCGAGTTGGTGGTGGTCAACGGCGGGGAACCGCCCAACCCGCTGATCCCGACCGGCACCAACGACAGCCTCGGTGCGCGGATCCTGGACCGGCTGTTCGCCGGTCTGGTGTCCTATGACGCCGCGGGCAGACCCTCACCCGAGGTGGCGCAGTCGATCGAAACCAGCGACAACATCAACTACCGGATCGTGCTCAAACCGGGCTGGGAATTCACCGACGGCTCACCGGTGACGGCCCATTCCTTCGTCGACGCCTGGAATTACGGGGCGTTGAGCGCCAATGCCCAACTGCAGCAAGACTTCTTCCGTCCGATCGCCGGATTCGACGACGTGGCCGGCCCGCCGAGCGACGGCAAACCGACCACGATGTCCGGGTTGCACGTCGTCAACGATTCGGAGTTCACGGTGCGGCTGCGGGCGCCGACCGTAGACTTCACGCTGCGGCTCGGGCACAGCGCGTTCTATCCGTTGCCCGCCAGGGCGTTTCGGGACATGGCGGAGTTCGGCCGCAATCCGGTCGGCAACGGCCCGTACCAGTTGGCGGACGGCCCGGACGGGCCGGCCTGGGAGCACAATGTGAAGATCGACCTGAAACCCAACCCGCGCTACCACGGCAACCGAAAACCGCACAACAAGGGCCTGCGATTCGAGTTCTACGGAAACCTGGACACTGCCTACGCCGACCTGCTGTCCGGCAATCTCGATGTCTTGGACACCATCCCGTCCAGCGCGTTGACGATCTACCGCCGCGACTTGGGCGGCAACTCGGCCAGCGGACCCGTCGCCGTCAGCCAGTCGCTCGACACGCCGTTGCGGTTGCCACACTTCGGCGGTGAGGAGGGCCGGCTGCGCCGCCTGGCGCTGTCGGCGGCCATCAACCGGCCGCAGATCTGCCAGCAGATCTTCAACGGTACCCGCAGCCCGGCTCGCGATTTCACCGCCAACTCCCTACCGGGATACGATCCGAATATCCCGGGCAGCGACGCATTGGACTTCAATCCCGAACGGGCGCGCCAACTTTGGGCTCAAGCCGATGCGATATCGCCGTGGAGCGGGCGGTACGCCATCGCCTACAACGCCGACAGCGGCCATCAGGATTGGGTGGACGCGGTGGCCAACAGCATCAAAAACGTGCTGGGCATCGATGCGGTGGGGGTGCCCCAGCCCACTTTCGCGGGCTTGCGCACTCAGATCACCAACCGCACCATCGACACCGCGTTCCGGGCTGGCTGGATCGGCGACTATCCATCGATGATCGAGTTCCTCGCCCCGCTGTACGTCAGTGGCGCGGGCTCCAACGACGTCGGCTATTCCAGCCCCGATTTCGACGCCGCCCTGGCGACCGCCGCGGCCGCGCCCGACCTGCGTGCCGCCGATGTACTGGTCAACGTGGCGCAGCGAATCCTGTTGCACGACATGCCCGCCGTGCCGCTGTGGTACTACATCGCGGTGATCGGGTGGTCGCCACAGGTCAGCGGCGTCACGGTCACCTGGAACGGGCTGCCCGACTACGAGAACATCGTCAAGGCGTAGCCATGGGGTGGTATCTCGCGCGCCGGATCGCCGTGCTGGTGCCCGTCTTCCTGGGCGCCACGCTGCTGATCTACGGCATGGTTTTCTTGCTGCCCGGCGACCCGTTGGCCGCGATCGCGGGGGACCGGCCGCTGACACCGGCCGTGGCCAGCCAGCTGCGAGCGCGCTACCACCTCGACGACCCGTTCCTGCTGCAATACCTGCACTATCTGGGTGGCGTCCTGCACGGCGACTTGGGTCGTGCCTACTCCGGGTTGCCGGTCAGTTCCGTTATGGCGCATGCCTTTCCGGTCACCATCCGGCTGGCGCTGATCGCGCTGGTAATCGAGGCGGTGCTGGGCGTCGGGTTTGGCGCGATCTCCGGCCTGCGGCAGGGCGGAGTGTTCGACGCGACGGTGCTGATCACCGGACTGATCATCATCGCGATTCCGATCTTCGTGCTTGGTTTTCTGGCTCAATTCCTGTTCGGGGTCAAGCTCGGCATCGCCCCGGTCACCGTCGGTGAACGGGCGACATTCGCCCGCCTGCTGCTGCCCGGAATCGTCTTGGGCTCAGTATCGTTCGCCTACGTGGTGCGGCTGACTCGATCGGCGGTGGCCGCCAACGCACACGCCGACTATGTCCGCACCGCGCCGGCCAAGGGGCTGTCGCGGCCCCGGGTGGTGACCGTGCACATTCTGCGCAATTCGCTGATCCCGGTCGTGACGTTCTTGGGTGCCGACCTGGGGGCGCTGATGGGTGGCGCCATCGTCACCGAAGGGATCTTCAACATCCACGGCGTCGGCGGAGTGCTCTACCAAGCCGTCACCCGGCAGGAGGCACCGACCGTCGTGTCGATCGTGACGGTACTGGTGCTGATCTATCTGGTCACCAACCTGCTGGTGGATCTGCTCTACGCGGCGCTCGACCCACGGATCCGCTATGGCTGAGCATTCCGGCTTCTGGCATGAAACCTGGCGAAAGTTGCATCGCCGACCCAAGTTCGTCGTTGCGGCCGTGCTGATTTTGCTGATCCTTACAGTCGCGCTGTTTCCAGCATTGTTCACCCACGCCGACCCCAGCTATGCCGACCCCAGCCAGAGCCTGCGCAGCCCGTCGGCGGCGCACTGGTTCGGCACGGACCTGCAGGGCCACGACATCTACGCGCGCACGATCTACGGGGCGCGGGCGTCGGTGACGGTCGGACTGGGCGCCACCTTGCTGGTGTTCGTCTTGGGCGGGACGCTGGGCGCGTTGGCCGGTTTCTACGGCGGGTGGATCGACGCCGTCGTCTCGCGTGTCACCGACATCTTCTTCGGGCTGCCACTGCTGTTGGCCGCGATCGTGCTGATGCAGGTACTGCGCCACCGCACGGTGTGGACGGTGATCGCGATCCTGGCATTGTTCGGTTGGCCCCAGATCGCGCGCATCGCCAGGGGCGCGGTGCTACAGGTGCGGGCCAGTGACTACGTGTTGGCGGCTAAGGCGCTGGGGCTGAGCAGGTTTCAAACGTTGCTTCGGCACGCGGTGCCGAATGCGGTCGGGCCGGTGATTGCGATGTCCACGATCACGCTGGGTGCGTTCATCGTTACCGAGGCCACCCTGTCCTATCTAGGCGTCGGCCTGCCGACCTCGGTGGTGTCCTGGGGTGGCGATATCAACCTGGCCCAGACGCGGTTGCGGGCAGGCTCGCCGATCCTGTTCTACCCCGCCGGTGCCCTGGCGGTCACGGTGCTGGCGTTCATGATGATGGGCGATGCGCTGCGCGACGCCTTGGATCCCGCGTCGCAAGCGAGGCGGGCGTGAACACGTCGCAGTCGCCGCTGCTGACCGTCGAGGGCCTGCAGGTCAGCTTCGGCGAGCGCACCCCCGCGGTGTGCGATGTCGATCTGCGCGTGATGCGGGGTCAGACCGTCGCCGTGGTAGGCGAATCGGGCTCGGGCAAGACCACCACGGCCGCCGCGATCCTCGGGCTCCTGCCGCCCGGCGGTCGAATCACCCACGGCCGCATCATGTTCGACGGAATTGACCTCACCGCGGCGGATCGCCGGGTGCTGCGCTCCATCCGGGGGCGGCGCATCGGCTACGTCCCACAAGACCCGGTGACGAACCTCAACCCAGTCTGGAAGATCGGCTTTCAGATCCGGGAGGCGTTGCGGGCCAACACCGATGGCCGTCAGGCCCGCTGGCGGGCGGTGGAATTGCTGGCCCAGGCGGGCATGGCCGACGCGGAGAAGCAGGCTGCCAAGTATCCACACCAGCTGTCCGGGGGCATGTGCCAGCGCGCCCTGATCGCCATCGGCCTCGCGGGGCGCCCGCAGCTGCTGATCGCCGACGAGCCGACGTCCGCGCTGGACGTCACCGTACAGCGGCAGGTGCTCGACCATCTGCAACACCTGACCGACGAACTCGGCACCGCGTTGCTGCTGATCACCCACGACCTGGCGCTGGCCGCCGAACGGGCCGAGCGGGTCGTCGTCATGCATCGCGGGGCCGTGGTGGAATCCGGTGCTGCACAGTCCATCCTGGGCAAACCCGAACACGAGTACACCCGGCGGCTGGTGGCCGCTGCCCCGTCGCTGACGATCCGCCGCCCGGCACGGACACCGTCGTCCGCTGCGGCGGACGACATCCTGGTGGCCTCCGAGCTCACCAAGGTCTACCGGGAATCGCACGGCGCGCCGTGGCGGCGCGCACAGATCCGCGCCGTCGACGCGGTGTCCTTCAGGCTGCGGCGAGCCCGCACCCTGGCCATCGTCGGCGAATCGGGATCCGGCAAATCCACCGTGGCCCGGATGGCGCTCGGGCTGCTCGAACCCACCTCCGGCACAGTGACGTTCGACGGCACCCGCATCTGCGACCGGTCGGGGCGCGAGGCGATGATGGCCTTTCGTCGGCGCGTGCAGCCGGTGTTCCAGAACCCCTACGGCAGCCTGGACCCGATGTATTCGGTGTTTCGCGCGATCGAAGAACCGTTGCGCATCCACCGGCTCGGCGACCGCCGGCAGCGCGAGCAGGCCGTGCGCGAGCTCCTCGACCAGGTGGCGCTGCCGTCGTCGCTGCTGAGCAGGTTGCCGCGCGAGCTGTCGGGCGGTCAACGCCAGCGGGTCGCGATCGCCCGGGCGCTGGCGCTGCGGCCCGACGTGCTGGTCTGCGACGAGGCGGTGTCGGCGCTCGACGTGCTGGTACAGGCGCAGATCCTGGAACTGCTGAATTCGCTGCAGGCCGACCTCGGTCTCGCCTACCTGTTCATCAGTCACGACCTGGCGGTGGTCCGGCAGATCGCCGACGAGGTGCTGGTGATGCGCGCCGGGAGAATCGTCGAGCAGGCCGCCACCGAGGAGCTGTTCAGCCGGCCCAACCACGAGTACACCCGGCAGTTGCTGGAGGCCATCCCCGGCCCGTCCACTCCACACCGATAGGTTGACAAGCTGTGACGGCAGACCCGCTGGCCCCGCTGATGGAGCTGCCCGGCGTCGCCGAGGCGAGCGACCGGGCCCGCGAGGCGTTGGGCCGCGCGCACCGGCACCGGGCCAACCTGCGCGGGTGGCCGGTCACCGCGGCCGAAGCGTCGCTGCGCGCGGCGCGTGCCTCCTCAGTGCTCGACGGCGGGCCGGTGCGATTCGAAGACCTCGCGAATCAGTCGGGGGTCAGCGACCCCGTGTTCGGCGGCGCACTGCGGGTGGCCCAGGAACTGGAAGGCGGCGCAGGCCTGGTGGTCAGGACGTGGCAGCGGGCTCCCCTGCAGGCGTTGGCGCGCCTGCACATGCTGGCCGCCGCGGACCTGGCTGACGACGACCACCTGGGCCGGCCCCGGGCCGATGCCGAAGTGGGGCCGCGCCTGGCACTGCTGGCTGACATCGTCAGCGGCCGTAGCCAAGTGCCGGCGCCGGTGATCGCCGCGGTTGCGCACGGAGAACTGCTGACGCTCAAGCCTTTTGGCAGCGCCGACGGCGTGGTGGCGCGCGCGGCCTCGCGATTGGTGACCATCGCTACCGGGCTGGACCCGCACGGACTCGGCGTGCCGGAGGTCAGCTGGATGCGCGGACCGGGCGACTACCGTTCTGCCGCAAGCGGATTCGCGCAGGGCACACCGCGGGGGGTAGGTGCTTGGGTGGTGCTGTGTTGCCGGGCGCTGCAAGCCGGCGCGCAGGAGGCGTTGTCGATCGCCGAGTCTTTGCCGGGAAAGAAATAACGCGCGCGAAAAAGGCGGCCCGGACATGCAGAGCGGGCGGCGTTCCGAAGTATTCGGTGCGCCGCCCGCTAGCACGGAACCCGGTTACCATGCGTGCACTTCTGGGCTGCGTGGGTGGCCTCGGCGATCTTGCGACGCTTCGAACTCCAGCCCCACCCAAAGGGCCGTCCAAGCTCTTCTGCTTTTCGCAATTACGCAGGCCCGCAACACTTCTGCCATTATCGCGGCTATGACTCCGCGTGGGTGCCGGGTACCGTGCTGGGCGCCCGGGTCGGGAGATCGAACCTTCTCTTCCGGATCGACCTTGGCCTCGCCGGGCTTCCGTGGTTCCTTTGTACTACTAGACCCTTAGCACAGCAAGGGTCAATTCTGTGAACATTGCGAATGCACAGGCGATCGGGTGTTTGCCAGCGTCGCTGTTCGGCGCGTGGCGCGGGTCGCTACAACGCGAACCGACGCAGCAGCGAGTAGGTGACCGCACCGGCGGCCAGCGCGGTAATGCTCACGGCCGCCGTGGTGGCGATCGCCGCACCCGACGGGGCCGGGATCCGGTCGCGCAGCGACACGGGCCGGGAGAAACTCAAGACCGGCCAACCGCGTTCGGTCGCCTCCTTGCGCAGCGCGCGGTCGGGGTTGACCACACTCGGATGCCCCACGGTCTCGAGCATCGGCAGGTCGGTGATCGAGTCGGAGTAGGCGTAGCAATGTTCCAGCGGATAGCCCTCGCGTGCGGCCAGCTCGCGGATGGCTTGCACCTTGCCTTCCCCGTAGCAGTAGAACGCGACCTCACCGGTGTACTTCCCGTCCTCGACGACCATCCGGGTCGCCATCGCATGCGTGGCGCCGAGCGCACGGGCGATCGGCGCCACGATCTCCTCGCCGGACGCGGACACCACGACGACGTCGCGGCCGCACAGCTTGTGCCCGGCGATCAGGTCCGCGGCCTCGGCGAACACCAGCGGCGTCACGATGTCGTGCAGTGTTTCGTTGACGATCGACTTGACCTGCGCGACGTCCCAGCCGGTGCACATGTTGGCCAGGTGGGTACGCATGCGGTCCATCTGGTCATGATCGGCACCCGATAGCAGGAAGATGAATTGGGCGTAGCTGGACTTCAGCACGGCACGCCGGTTGAGCAGTCCTTGGTTGAAGAACGGTTTGCTGAACGCCAGGGTGCTGGACTTGGCGATGATCGTCTTGTCCAGGTCGAAGAAGGCCGCCGTGCGGCCATGCGGGGGGCCGGGTGCAGCGGTCTGGTCCGAAGTTTGCTGGGGTGCGTCCGAGTCGGAGACGGTCACGACCTCAGCATAGGTGGGCCGGACCCGCGGGCCGGGGGATTGTCGGCGCAACCCGCTGAGCAGCGTGCAACGGACGAGGCCAACGGGATTTTTGCGGTGAAAACGGCCGCGCGGAAAAAAACCGCTCTTGCGTCAATCCGCACTGTCGTGTGTATAGTAAGCATTACTCGGCCTACGCCGAGGGTGTATCAGCCCGACCCCCCGGGGCTGATGCACGACGACCTCCGCCTCCTCCCCCCCTGGCGGGGGTCGTCCCTTTTCTGGGGTATTTTTCCCGGCATTTAGACCATCGCAACGCGCCCCCGTGTGTTGCGGGCACAGTGTTATCCGTCGCCTCGACGAACGCCGGCGGCTCGTCTTTGTGCACACTCGCGTCTCTCTCCACAAAATCCGATTTGGGACTGGTGTCCCATCCTCGGCTGCCCGCACGGTGGTGGGGTGAGTGTCAGCACGGGCCCCCAGGAGCGACGTTCCGCGGGCGTTCTGGCGGTCTTGACCGACCCGAATCTGCGCGACGAGCTGGACCGGGTGGCCGCCGCGGTCGGCGTGCGTGTGGTGCATGCCGGCAGTTCACCGATCGGTCGGAAAACCTGGTCGGCGGCCGCCGCGGTAGTACTCGACGAGGCCGCCGCCGCACGCTGCGCCGACCTGCCACGCCGGACCCACGTCAGCGTGTTGAGCACGGCCGAACCCGCGTCGTCGACGTGGGCCGCGGCGGTCGCGGTCGGTGCTCAAGACGTGCTGACCGTGCCCGAGCGGGAGCACGAACTGATTCGCGCACTCGCCGAGGCGGCCGAATCAGTGCGGGATGACCGATCGCGCGGCGGCATTGTCGCGGTAATCGGGGGTTGCGGCGGCGCCGGCGCCTCGTTGTTCGCTGCCGCCTTGGCGCGCGTCGCGCCCGAGGCACTACTGGTCGATCTTGATCCGTGGTCCGGCGGCGCCGATTTGCTGCTCGGCGCCGAGGCGACGCCCGGAGTGCGCTGGCCCGACCTGGCCTTGCAAGGCGGACGGCTCAACTGGACGGCCGTGCGCGATGCGTTGCCGCGGCTGGATGGCATCAGCGTGCTGTCGGGCACGCGGCACAGCTACGAGTTGGAAGCGGGGCCAGTACAGGCCGTGGTCGACGCGGGCAGCCGCGGCGGCGTCAGCGTGGTGTGCGATCTGGCCCGCCGGCTGACCGACGCCGTTCACGCCGCGCTGGACGCCGCCGACCTCGTCGTGGTCGTCAGTCCCTGTGACGTGCGGGCGTGCGCGGCGACGGCGGCCCTGACCCCGGTGCTGGCCGCGACCAATCCGAATCTCGGGTTGGTGGCCCGTGGACCGTCGCCGGGCGGCCTGCGCGCCGCCGAGCTCGCCGACATCACCGCACTGCCACTGCTGGCGTCGATGCGTGCCGAACCGCAGCTGGCCGAACAGCTTGAGCATGGCGGGCTGCGGCTGGGACGGCGATCGGCGCTGGCCGGGGCGGCGCGCCGGGTGCTGGCGATGCTGCCCCGGGCGGGCTCGGCGGCGAAAGGCCGGGCGGCGTGACGGGGCCGCTGATCGAACGGGTGCGCGAGCGGCTCGCCGCAGAGTCGGCGCCGCTGGGATCGTCGCTGCGACCCAACGTCGTGGCCGCGGCGATCCGGGCCGAGTCGGGCGGAATGCTCGGCGACACCGAGGTGCTGGCCAATCTGCGGGTGTTGCAGACCGAGTTGACCGGTGCCGGAATTCTGCAGCCGCTGCTGTGCGCCGACGGCACCACCGACGTCCTGGTCACCGCGCCCGATGCGGTGTGGGTCGACGATGGAAACGGCTTGCGCCGCAGTCACATCCGATTTGCCGACGAAGCCGCGGTGCGCCGGTTGGCACAGCGACTCGCCCTGGCCGCGGGCAGGCGCCTCGACGATGCGCAGCCGTGGGTCGACGGTCAGCTGAGCGGGATCGGCGCCGGTGGCTTCGCGGTCCGGTTGCACGCGGTGCTGCCGCCGGTGGCGGCCGCGGGCACGTGTTTGTCGCTGCGGGTGCTGCGGCCAGCCACTCAGGACCTGCCGGGCCTGGTCGCGGCCGGGGCGATCCCAACGGAGGCCGCCGCGCTCGTCGCCGACATCATCGCGGCCCGGTTGGCGTTCCTGGTCTGCGGCGGCACCGGCGCCGGGAAGACAACCCTGCTGGCCGCCATGTTGGGCGCCGTGCCGAAGACCGAGCGGATCGTGTGTGTCGAGGATGCCGCCGAGTTGGCACCGCCGCATCCGCACCTGGTGAAGCTGGTCGCGCGATGCGCCAATGTCGAAGGCGTGGGCGAGGTTTCGGTTCGCCAATTGGTCCGACAGGCATTGCGAATGCGGCCCGACCGCATCGTGGTTGGCGAGGTTCGGGGCGCCGAGGTGGTCGACCTGCTGGGCGCGCTGAACACCGGCCATGACGGCGGGGCGGGCACGGTGCATGCCAACAATCCGGGTGAGGTCCCGGCCCGGTTGGAGGCGCTGGGTGCCCTCGGCGGCCTGGACCGCGCCGCGTTACACAGTCAGTTGGCCGCCGCCGTGCAGGTGTTGCTCCACGTCTCCCGGGACCGCGCGGGGCGACGCCGCCTCGCCGAGATCGCGGTGCTGCGCTATGTCGACGGGCACGTCCGCGCGGTGACGGCGTGGCATGCGGACCAGGGGATGACCGACGATGCCGATGCCTTGCATCGGTTGCTGCGAAGTCGGCTGCCGTGAGCGGCGTGTCGGTCGCGGCGCTGTGTTTGGCGTTGGCGCTCTTGCTTGTTCCGTCGTCGCGTGGTCGTCGGTTGGGTCGGTCGAGGCCGTCGCGCCGACCGCTGATCGTCCCCGCCCGCGCGGCGGGTTGGCTCCCGGTGTGTGGCATCGCCGCGGGCGCGGCGATGCTGCCGGTGACGGTCGTGCTGGCCGGCGTGGTAGTGGCGGCCACGGCGAGCCTGCGCCTGCATCGGAAGCGCCGGATCCGGCGATCAATCGAAGAAGGCCGGACGCTGGAAGCCGCGCTCGACGTGCTGGTCGGCGAGCTGCGCGTCGGGAACCATCCGGTGCGCGCCTTCGCGGTGGCCGCCGACGAAACCGCCGGTCCGGTGGCCGCGGCGTTGCGCGGGGTCGCGGCCCGGGCCCGATTGGGCGCCGATGTCACGGCGGGACTGCGCACGGCGGCGCGTACGTCGGCGCAACCTGCGCATTGGCATCGACTGGCGGTGTGCTGGCAGCTGGCTAGCGAGTACGGCCTGGCGATCGCCACCCTGATGCGCACCGCGCAACGCGATATCGTTGAGCGGCAACGGTTCTCGGCACGGGTAAGCTCTGGATTGGCGGGCGCACGCGCCACGGCGGCGATTCTGGCCGGCCTGCCGGTGCTCGGCGTCGTGCTGGGCCAGCTGATCGGGGCCCGGCCATTGAGCTTCTTGTTCGGCGGGCACGTCGGCGGGTGGCTGCTGCTGGCTGGCTCGTTGCTGGCGTGCGCCGGTTTGCTGTGGTCGGACCGGATCATCCAGCGCGCGGGAGCCGGATCATGAGTGCCGCGGCGATCCTGCTGGCGATGGCGGTGCTGCTGATGCCTGGACCGTCGGTGGTGCGCACCCGCGCAGGGTCGTTGCGCGCGCGACGACACCGGGCGCCGAACTCCCCGGCGCGCGAACCGGATCCGCTTGCGATCGCGTCGACCTTGGACGTGCTTGCGGCGTGCCTTGAGGCCGGAATGGCGGTGTCGACCGCGGCGACCGCGACCGCGGGGTCTGCGCCACCCGCGCTGGGCCGAGTGCTGCGCCGGGCCGCGGACCTGCTGGCGTTGGGCGCGGATCCCGCTGTGGCCTGGTCACTCTCCCCGGATCCGGGGCGACCGGCAGAGCACGCGTCGACCGACGCCCTACTGCGGCTGGCTCGGCGCTCGGCGTCCTCGGGCTCGGCGCTGGCCGCCGGCGTCGCCGAACTGGCCGACCAGTCGCGGCACGACGCCGCGCACGCCGCCGCGGCGGCGGCCGAGCGTGCCGGGGTGCTGATCGCCGGGCCGCTGGGCCTGTGCTTTCTGCCCGCATTCGTCTGCCTGGGCATTGTGCCAGTGGTGGCGGGATTGGCCCGAGATGTCCTGCAGTCCGGCGTGCTGTGAACGACAGGCACTATCCACAACAGAGGAGAAGCATTGGTGATCAACATGATACGTGGGGTCGTGACACGGCTCGCGGTCCTGGCGACCGACGAGTCGGGGATGTCCACGGTCGAATACGCGATCGGCACAATCGCCGCCGCGGCATTCGGCGCGATCCTTTATACCGTCGTCACCGGCGACTCGATCGTGTCCGCGTTGACGAAAATCATCGGGCGCGCACTCAACACCAAGGTCTAGTCGGGTGTTGCGGGGCCAGCACCGTGGAAGCGGCCTTGGCGATCGCCGCGCTGGTCGTGGTCCTGGTGCTATGCCTGGCCGGCATCACGGCGGTGTCGATGCAGGTCCGTTGTATCGACGCGGCGCGGGAGGCGGCCCGGCTGGCGGCCCGCGGCGATGAACGCCGGGCGGTCGAGGTCGCCGGCGGTATTGCCCCCAGCGGGGCGCGCGTCAACGTGCGCCACGACGGCGACTTGCTGGTGGCGACCGTCATCGCACATTCGGATCTGTTGCCCGCCTTGGATATCAGCGCGCGGGCCGTCGCCGCCGCCGAGCCACCGTGATGACCGGGGTGCGGCGACGGTGCTGGGGGCCGCGATGGTGTTGGTGTTGCTGTGTGTCGTGGGCGCGTGCCTCTACGTCGGGGCAGTGGTGGTGGCTCGCCATCGTGCGCAGTCGGCCGCCGATCTGGCCGCGCTGGCCGCCGCGGCCGGATTGCCCGCCGGAGCGGAGGCGGCCTGCGCTCGGGCGAGCGCGGTGGCCCACTCGATGCGGGTCGACGATATCGGCTGCCGGGTAGACGATCTCGACGTCATCATCGCCGTCGGCGTGGCGGTACGCTACGCCGGGGTAGCCCGGGCCGTCGCCCGGGCGGGGCCGGTCGACGTGACCGGTTAGTCACCGGCGGCGAAGTCCTCCGTCAAACCGGCGGCGGCCAGCTCTTCCTCGCTGGGCAACCGCAACGAGACCAGCCCGACGAATGTGTCCGGTTCCAACTCCACTTGGTTGGCGGTGACGTGTACCGGAACCCAATCGCCGTCGAAGCCACGCATTCGCAACACCCGGCTGGTGGTTCCCTTGCTGAATTCCTGTGTCATCGCAGACATTTGGGATACATCATCAGGGTGGACCTTCGGCCGGTCCTTGCCGGCGCCGCGCCAGTCGTAGAACGTGCAGGGCTCGTCGAGCCATTTCAACAACGTCCAGTTGTTCAGGTCGACGAGCGCCCGGTGCACGCCGGCCTGCCGCAAACCGTTGAGGATTCGCAATGCCAGATCATCGGTGGACACCACCGGGCCCTTGAGCTCGGCCCGCCAGTTCATCGCCCGCGCGACCAGATGGTCCCGGCCGTCGGGCCCGGGCTCCAACGTACTGCGGCCCACGAAGCCGATCCGGATGGGCTGCCCCTGCCAGTCGGTGAGATCCCAAGTGCTGCAGAGGGTTAGTCCCGGTTCGGCTTTGACGGCCATGGCCAGCACCTTGGTTTCGTTCGGGTTCAGTTCCCGAGTCGGCAGGTCTTCGGCGAACGCTCGGCCGAACGTGACTTCGACTTCCGGGTTCTTCCCGCTAATCGCCAACGACTCCCGAGTGTCGGTGGCCACACCCATTGTCAGGTCCCACTTTAGCGGCCCGACGGCGGGCCGCTCGGGTGGTTCGATGTCGGCCGGGCCGGTCCACACCTGCACACCGTGGATGCAGTTGTCGGACATGACCACCGGTTCGGTGCGAATCACTCGGTCGCGTTTGGGCGTGATGCTGGTCAACCCCTGGCCCGTGCGCATCGACTCCGCGATCGCGGTGCGGACAGCGGCCAGGTGGGGACTGCGGCGAAGGAAGGTTGTGATTGGGACAAGGTTCTTGAGCTGCCGCCCCTGCGCAACGACGGCGGGCTCGTCCCCCAGTGTCTCCACGAGCAACCAGTCGTGGGCCATGGCGTCAATTTTAGTGGCCGCAGTGGACTACAGGTTTGGCCGGGCGGGCATTACGTGAACCAGCAAACCCGCCAGCAAACACCGGTCGGATACCGGCGAATCGCCTTCGCCGCCGTCAGGTTACTGATACGTTTGCAGACGAGATCAGGGCCTTGGTAGGTTTTCTGCTCCGGCCGTTGATCGCGCTTTGAGATAGTACGCTGGCGTTTCTTCAATGCAGAGGGACCGCACTCGGCGGCTGTTGTATGCAGATCCACGGAGGTCGGCCGTCGAGGGGTCGGTCGCCGTCCGTGGGTAGCTCAGCGCGATCGCTACGGCAACTCCGCAAGCACAAGTCGCAGCACCAGCACCGCTCCCGACTTGTCCAACGGGTCGTTGCCGTTGCCGCACTTCGGAGATTGCACGCACGACGGGCACCCCATCGGGCATTCGCACGCCTCGATGGCCGCCGCGGTCGCGCTCAGCCAGGTGCGAGCCTTCCGGAAGCCTCGTTCTGCGAATCCCGCCCCACCCGGATACCCGTCGTAGACGAAAACGCTCGGCAGGCCGAGGGGGCCGAGAGCGGTGGACAGACCGCCGATGTCGCCGCGGTCGCAGCTGGCCACCAATGGCAGCAGCCCGATCGCAGCATGTTCGGCGGCATGCAACGAGCCCGGAATGCGGGTTGCATCGATTCCCCTGTGCGCCAATGCCTCCGGTGTGATGGTGTACATGACGGCGGTAGTGTCGAGCACTTGTTCGGGCAGGTCCAGCTCGATGAAATCGATCACCTCGCCGGAAAGATAGCGGCGCAGGTAACCGATCACTTGGTGGGTGACCCTGACCGGTACCACGCCCAGCGTCACCGGCCCGTATGTCCGTCGCTCGCCGCTGCCGGTGACCTGGATGTCGACGATCTCGCGCGCGAAGGTGGCGTACCCGGGGTCTTCGGCGTGCACGAACGCGATTTGACCGTCCAGGTCCAGCGAATCGACGACATAGCTGTCGCCTTGATGCAGGTACACCGCGCCGGGATGGATCGACGCCGGGGCCTGACCCACTCCGGTGCTGCCCAGCAGGCGCCCGGTGTCGGCCTCGACGATCACGATGTGGCCACCCGCCGAGCCCCGGATGTCAACGGCGCCATGCGGTTCCACACCGGGCGCCGGGAAGTATTTTGCGCCGCGCCGGCGCAGCAACCCGTCATCGACGAGTTCCTGTGCTACCTCGGCGGCGCCGAAATTCCGTACTTCGGCGTCGTCGAGCGGCAATTCTGTTGCGGCACAGAGTAATTGGGGGCCGAGCAGGTAGGGGTTGGTGGGGTCGATCACTACCCGCTCCACCGGCTTGTCCAGCAGTGCAGCCGGATTGTGCACCAGATAGGTGTCCAACGGGTCATCGCGGGCGATCAGCACCACCAGGGCGCCCTGGCCGCGACGTCCCGAGCGGCCCGCCTGCTGCCAAAACGACGCCACCGTCCCGGGAAAACCGGCCAGCACCACCGCGTCCAGCCCGGCGATGTCGACGCCGAGTTCGAGGGCATTGGTGGTGGCCAGGCCGCGCAATTTCCCCTCGGCCAGGGCACGTTCCAGTGCGTTGCGGTCCTCGGCGAGATAGCCGGCCCGGTAGGACGCCACCGTGTGCGACAGTTCCGGTGCGATGTCGTCGAGCCGAGCTTGGGCACCCAGCGCGGTCAGCTCCGCAGCGCGCCGGGAACGCACGAAGGTCAGCGTTTGCGCGCCCTCGGCGACCAGATCGGCCATCACCCGGGCCGCCTCCCCGCCGGCGGACCGGCGCACCGGGGCGCCGTGCTCTCCGGTGACGTCCGTGCGCAGCGCGGGTTCCCACAGCGCGACCGTGCGCGCGCCCTGCGGCGACCCATCGTCGACGACCTCCTCGACGGGCAGTCCGATGAGCTCGGAGGCCGTCGTGCCCGGCGAATCGGTCGTCGCGCTGGCGAAGATCACGGTCGGCGTTCGTCCCGGCTCGGCGGCGTAACGCGCACACAATCGCAACAGGCGACGCAGCACCATCGCCACGTTCGAGCCAAAAACCCCGCGATAGTAATGGCATTCGTCGACGATCACGAACCGCAGCCCGCGCAGCAAGACCGCCCAGCGCGGATGATTTCGCAAAATGGACAAATGGATCATGTCGGGGTTGGAGAACAACCAGCGCGAGCGTTCACGCGCGAAACGACGGACCTCGGCCGGGCTGTCACCGTCGTAAGCGGTGGCAGCAACCGCGAAACCGGGTTGATTCAGCCGTGGCACCGCCGACGTCAGCGCATGCGCGGCGCGCAACTGGTCATGACCCAAGGCTTTCGTCGGGGACAGATACAGCACCCGGGCCAACGGATCGGTGGCCAGCGCGTTGAGAACCGGGAGTTGATAGGCCAGCGACTTGCCCGACGCGGTCCCCGTGCTGATCACGACATGACGGCCCGCATAGGCCAATTCGGCGGCCTCGGCCTGGTGGGACCACGGCTCCCGGATGCCGCGGCCGGTGAATGCGGCCACGACCTCAGGATCGGCCCACTGCGGCCACGGGTGGGGCCGCCCGCTGCGCGCCGGCAACTCCGCCACATGGCGCACCGGGTTTTCGTCCGGCGCGGCGCCGGACAGAGCGACGGCGAGCAGATCGCTGCCGAAACTCGGCACCTCGTACCCTCCAAAAATCCGTCAGTAGCGCAACTCTGTCGCCAAGACGTTGAACATGGTTGACTGTTTGCGGTCGTAGCTTCTGTGTTCGTGTCAAAACTTCGCAGGATCGACGTTGCGACCCGCGGTTCCTGCGAGGTTAACGTTCGGGTGACGTTCCGACGACTCCGCGAGGTATGGCGGTGACAACGGGCCCGGGGCACCGAAAGGCGGTGCTCCGAACCTTGAAGAAAAGGAAAGATCGAGAAATGCCACAGGGAACTGTGAAGTGGTTCAACGCGGAGAAGGGGTTCGGTTTCATCGCCCCCGAAGATGGTTCCGCGGATGTTTTTGTCCACTACACGGAGATCCAGGGTTCGGGCTTCCGCACCCTCGAAGAAAACCAGAAGGTCGAGTTTGAGATCGGCCACAGCCCTAAGGGCCCCCAGGCCACCGGAGTCCGCTCCGTCTAAATCGAGCAGACTCTGACGAAAACCCCCCGTGCATTCCGCTCAGCGGATTTCGCCGGGGGGTTTTCACTATCTATTCGGGTTTTCACTATCTATTCACGAATCGGCCATCCGTCCCGGCGCGGCGACTTGCCGCCGCGCCGAAAACTTGGCGGCGCGGATCGACCTCCTGGCTTACTGTCGGTGAAGTGAGCCAGCTTTCCTTTTTCACGGCGGAGGCGGTGCCCCCCGCGGTCGCCGACCTGTGCGGAGTGCTGGCGGCCTCGGGCCAGATCGTGACGGTGGGAGCGGCGGAGTCTCGCGGGGCCCGGCTTTCGGTGGTGGTGGATCAGCTGTGGCGCGCCTCGGCACTGGCGGAGATGATCGAACAGGCCGGGCTGGTGCCCGAGATCAGCCGCACCGACGAGGACACGCCGCTGGTGCGGACGGCGATCGACCCGGCGCTGACCGCGATCGCCGCCGAATGGATCCGCGGCGCGGTCAAGACGGTTCCGCCACGCTGGTTGCCCGGCCCGCGCGAGCTGCGCGCCTGGACCATCGCCGCGGGCACCCCGGAAGGCGATCACTATCAGCTCGGACTGGACCCGCACGCCCCGGACACCCATTCGCCCCTGGCGTCGGCCCTGATGCGGGTCGGCATCGCCCCGACCCTGATCGGCACCCGCGGCGGCCGTCCGGCCCTGCGAATCAGTGGTAGGCGCCGGCTATCGAGGCTGGTAGAAAACGTCGGGGAACCGCCCGACGGCGCCGAAGCGTTGGCGCAGTGGCCCCGGGTTTAGCCAGCCTGCCCGGGGAGTCGGTTTGCGTCCGCCCGCCTCAGGGTGCGAAATTGTCAGGTGCCCGCACGGGAAGGAACGTCGGCGTATCCGAATTTCAGCGGAATTTCAGACGTGTGCCTGTCATTCTTCCTGCAGGCGGTCTCGAACGGAGACCGGGAAAGATATGGAGCGTAACCGTAGGTGGCTGACCCGACTTTAGGCCGCGAAAGCAGCGGCAATGGCAGCCGGAGGCGACTTGTGATCGTCGAGTCGCCGACGAAGGCGCGCAAACTTGCGGGCTACCTCGGCTCCACATACATCGTCGAATCCTCGCGCGGCCACATCCGTGACCTGCCGCGCGCCGCGGCCGACGTGCCCGCCAAGTACAAATCGGAGCCGTGGGCCCGGCTCGGCGTCAACGTCGACGCGGACTTCGAACCGCTCTACATCATCAGCCCGGAAAAGAAGAGCACCGTGAGCGAGCTGAAAGGCCTGCTCAAAGACGTCGACGAGCTCTACCTGGCCACGGATGGCGACCGCGAGGGCGAGGCCATCGCCTGGCACCTGATGGAAACGCTGAAACCGCGGATCCCGGTCAAGCGGATGGTGTTCCACGAGATCACCGAGCCGGCCATCCTCGAGGCCGCGCAAAATCCCCGTGACCTCGACATCGACCTGGTCGACGCGCAGGAAACCCGCCGCATCCTGGACCGGCTGTACGGCTACGAGGTCAGCCCGGTGCTGTGGAAGAAGGTCGCGCCAAAGCTGTCGGCGGGGCGGGTGCAGTCGGTGGCCACCCGCATCATCGTGCAGCGAGAGCGCGACCGGATGGCCTTCCGCAGCGCGTCGTATTGGGACATCGTCGCCCAGCTGGACGCCAGCGTCTCCGATGCGAACGCCGCGCCGCCCACCTTCGCCGCCCGGCTGACCTCCGTCGACGGTCTGCGTGTGGCCACCGGCCGTGATTTCGATTCGCTGGGCCAGTTGCGCAAGGCGGACGAGGTGGTGGTGCTCGACGAGGCCCGGGCCACCGAGTTGGCCGCGGGATTGCGCGGGGCGCAGCTGTCGGTGGCCTCGGTCGAGGAAAAGCCCTACACCCGGCGGCCGTACGCCCCGTTTATGACGTCGACATTGCAGCAGGAGGCCGGGCGCAAACTGCGCTTCTCCTCCGAGCGGACGATGAGCATCGCCCAACGGCTCTACGAAAACGGCTACATCACCTACATGCGTACCGACTCGACCACGCTGTCGCAGTCGGCGATCAACGCCGCCCGCAATCAGGCACGCCAGCTCTACGGCGACGAGTACGTGTCCCCGTCGCCGCGCCAGTACACCCGCAAAGTCAAAAACGCCCAGGAGGCCCACGAGGCGATCCGGCCGGCGGGCGAGACGTTCGCCACCCCCGACGCGGTGCGCCGCGAACTCGACGGCGACGAATTCCGCCTCTACGAGCTGATCTGGCAGCGCACGGTGGCCTCGCAGATGGCCGACGCCCGCGGCACCACGCTGAGCCTGCGCATCAACGGCGCCGCCGGCGACCGGCAAGTGGTGTTCTCGGCCAGTGGCCGCACCATCACCTTCGCCGGCTTCCTCAAGGCCTACGTCGAGACCGTCGACGAGTTGGCCGGCGGTGAGGCCGACGACGCCGAAAGCCGGTTGCCGCAACTGACACAGGGCCAGCGGCTGGACGTCCTGGAGCTGACCCCGGACGGCCACTCGACCAACCCGCCCGCCCGCTACACCGAGGCGTCGCTGGTCAAGGCGCTCGAGGAGCTAGGCATCGGCCGGCCGTCGACGTACTCGTCGATCATCAAGACCATTCAGGACCGCGGCTATGTGCACAAGAAGGGCAGCGCGCTGGTCCCGTCCTGGGTGGCGTTCGCCGTAACCGGTTTGCTGGAACAGCATTTCGGCCGCCTGGTCGACTACGACTTCACCGCCGCGATGGAAGACGAACTCGACGCGATCGCCTCGGGACAGGAACGACGCACCGACTGGCTCAACAACTTCTACTTCGGCGGCGAGCACGGGGTGGCCGACTCGGTGGCCCGCTCCGGCGGCCTGAAGAAACTCGTCGGCGTCAACCTGGAAGGCATCGACGCTCGAGAAGTCAACTCCATCAAGCTCTTTGACGACGATCAGGGTCGGCCGGTCTACGTGCGGGTAGGCAAGAACGGGCCCTATCTGGAACGCATGGTGACCGGCGAAGACGGCGAGCCCAAGCCGCAGCGGGCCAATCTCAACGATTCCCTGACCCCAGACGAGCTGACACTCGAGGTCGCCGAACAGCTTTTCGCCACGCCGCAGGAGGGTCGCTCGCTGGGCGTGGATCCCGAGACCGGGCACGAAATCGTGGCCAAGGACGGGCGATACGGGCCGTATGTGACCGAGGTGCTGCCGGAGCCGCCGCCGGAGGACGGCCCCGATGGTGGCAATGCCGCCCCGGCGAAGAAGGGCAAGAAGCCCACCGGCCCCAAACCTCGCACCGGCTCGTTGCTGCGCACCATGGACCTGCAGACCGTCACCCTCGAGGATGCGCTCAAGCTGCTGTCGCTGCCCCGGGTGGTCGGCGTCGATCCACAGACCGGTGAGGAGATCACCGCGCAGAACGGACGGTATGGCCCATACCTGAAGCGCGGCAGCGACTCTCGTTCGTTGGCGACCGAAGAGCAGATGTTCACGATCACCCTCGACGAGGCGCTGAAGATCTACGCGGAGCCGAAGCGCCGCGGCCGGCAGAGCGCCGCCGCGCCACCGCTGCGCGAGCTGGGCACCGACCCGGCGTCGGGCAAACCAATGGTGGTGAAAGACGGTCGATTTGGGCCGTATGTCACCGACGGCGAAACCAACGCGAGCCTGCGCAAGGGTGACGATGTCGCGACGATCACCGACGAGCGTGCCGCCGAACTGCTGGCCGACCGGCGGGCCAGGGGCCCGGTCAAGCGGACCGCGAAGAAGTCGACCCGCAAGGCCCCGGCGAAAAAGGCCGTCAAGCGCAGCTAGCGCGCCGGTCACATGATTTCGCTGGACACTTCCTCGGAAGCATAGTGCCGTTTCGAAACCGTCTCGGGTGCAGCTAGATTCAGCGGCCGGGCCAGCTGGGTGGGCGCGGTGCGACCGCGCAGTTCCACGACTTCGCCGACGTCCCAGCACAGGGCCTCGGCATCCAGGGCACCGCTGACGGCGATCGCCGACGCCAACACGTGCCCGGCCTCGAGCTTGGCCAGCTCGGTCAACCGCGCCGCCTCGTTGACCGGGTCGCCGATCACGGTGTACTCGAAGCGCGCTTGGGCGCCGATGTGCCCCGCGATGGCCCGTCCCGACGACACTCCAATGCCGAACTCGGCGGCGCCGATCACCGGCAGCAGTTCGTCGTGCAGCTCCCGGGCGGCCGCCAGCGCGCCCCCGGAGGCGTCCGGGTGCTCGATGGGCGCGCCGAAGATCGCCAGCGCGGCGTCACCCTGGAACTTGTTGACGAAGCCGCCGTGGCGGCCGACGGTGTCGACGACCACCCGGAAGAACTCGTTGAGCAGGTGGACCACCTCGGCGGGCGGGCGGGTCGCGGCCAGCTGGGTGGAGCCGACCAGGTCGACGAAGAGCACCGCGACGTCGCGTTCCTGGCCGCCCAGCTCGGTGCCACGCTCCAGCGCGCGGCGGGCCACGTCTTCACCGACGTAGCGGCCGAACAGATCGCGCAGCCGTTGCCGCTCGGACAGGTCGCGGACCATGTCGTTGAATCCGGCCTGCAGCAGGCCCAGTTCGCTGGCGTCGTAGATCTGCATGTGCGCGTTGTAGTTGCCGCGCTGGACCTCTGAGAGCGCCCAGCGCAGCTGACGCAGCGGGTCGGCGATCGACATGGCCACCAGCAGGGTGCTGATCAGCCCGACGCCCAGCGCGGTCAGCGCCAGCAACAGGATCGGGTTGAACAGGCTCTCCGGCGCCGCGTGCAGCAGCGACGCCTTGTCGGCCACGACCGCGAGCACAATCGCCAGCAGCGGCACCGCGGTGGACAGCATCCAGGTCAGGATCTGGCGCAGGATGACGCCGGGTGCCTTGACGTTCTCCGGCACCCCACTGCGCAGGGCCGCCACCGCCACCGGCCGCAACACCCGTTCGGACTGCAGGTAGCCGATGATCGCGGTGGCCGCCGCTCCCAGCGCGGTGGCCACCGTCACCACGGGGGCAGCGAACTTGGCCACCGACCAACTGGCGACGACGAATACCACCCCGCCGATGCACCAGTACACGACGGTGCTCAGGGTCCGGTAGTACGGCATGCGCAGCGCCCGGCTGCGCGCGAGTTCGGTGGCGGCGGGATCGGTTTCGGCGAGCATGTTGTCGCGCCGCTGCCAGCGGAATACCGGCATCAGCAGCTTGAGGTTGACCACGACGCCGACCAGGAACAGCACGACCAGAGAGCACGCGAAGATCGCCAAGTTGAGGGTTGGCAGATCCTGCAGTTGAATACGGTCCTCGGGGGGCAGGCCGTAACGCAGAAAGCCGAGCACGAACAGCGCGCCGATGATGTCGGCCTGCAGCATGCTCAGCGAAAACAGCGGCCACGGAGTGCGCACCACCCACCGGACGAATGCGCTGATTCGCCCGGGAAGTGCACCTGACGTTGCCACCAACCCACCGTATCGGTCAGTGGGGACTACTCGGTAACCCCAAATTGATTCGGCAAGTCGCCGGATGCTGGCAAAACAGCACCAAAGATCACGGAAATGTCGCGATCCGGTATCCGCGCGATAGCCGTCGGTCCGTCTCACTAGTGTTGCCGATGATGTCCGGTGTGTTTACGCGGCTGGTAGGCCAGGAAGCCGTCGAAGCGGA
Source organism: Mycobacterium sherrisii (assembly GCF_002102355.1). Classification (GTDB taxonomy): domain Bacteria; phylum Actinomycetota; class Actinomycetes; order Mycobacteriales; family Mycobacteriaceae; genus Mycobacterium; species Mycobacterium sherrisii. The sequence continues at coordinate 100,487 of NZ_LQPT01000082.1, forward strand.
ACTGCTCGGGGCCGCCCGCGCCGCCCGCCGTGATCCCGCTCACAATGACGCCGATCACGGGACTATGACACATGCCTGGCTCGTCACCGGCCCTCCCGGGTCGGGTCGCTCAATCGCCGCGTTGTGCTTCGCCGCGGCGCTGCAGTGCACCGCGCCCGCCGAGGACGGCGGTCCCGGGTGCGGGCGGTGTCGGGCCTGCTCGACGACGATGGCGGGCACCCACGCCGACGTCCGGCGGGTGATTCCCGAAGGCTTGTCGATCGGCGTCGACGAGATGCGCGGCATCGTGCAGATCGCGTCGCGCCGCCCGACCACCGGGCACTGGCAGATCGTGGTGATCGAAGACGCCGACCGGTTGACCGAGGGCGCCGCCAACGCGTTGCTGAAGGTCGTCGAGGAACCGCCGCCGTCGACGGTGTTTTTGTTGTGCGCGCCGTCGGTTGATCCCGAGGACATCGCGGTCACGCTGCGTTCCCGGTGCCGGCACGTCGCGCTGGTGACGCCGTCCACCGACGCGATTGCCCGGGTGTTGATCGACAGCGACGGCCTGCCTGCCGACACGGCCGCCTGGGCGGCGTCGGTCAGCGGTGGTCACGTCGGGCGGGCGCGCCGGCTGGCGACCGACCCGGAGGCTCGTGAGCGCCGCGAGCGGGCACTGGGGTTGGTGCGCGACGCCGCCACACCGTCGCGGGCCTACGCCGCCGCCGAAGAGCTGGTGGCCGCGGCCGAAACCGAGGCCGTCGTGCTGACCGCCGATCGGGCCGAGGCCGAGACCGAGGAACTGCGGACGGCGTTGGGGGCCGGGGGCACCGGCAAGGGCACCGCGGGGACGATGCGCGGCGCCACCGGCGCGATCAAGGACCTCGAGCGACGGCAGAAGTCGCGCCAGACCCGGGCCTCGCGTGATGCGCTGGACCGGGCGCTGATTGATTTGGCCACGTACTTCCGGGACGCGCTGGTGGTCTCGGCGCACGCCGACGGGGTGCGGGCCAACCACCCGGACATGGCCGAAAGGGTGGCCGCGCTGGCCGCGCACGCCGCGCCGGAACGGCTGCTGCGCTGCATCGAAGCGGTGCTGCAGTGCCGCGAGGCGCTGGCGGTCAACGTCAAGCCCAAATTCGCCGTCGACGCGATGGTGGCCACCATCGGGCAGGAACTGCGCGATTGAAAGCCGAAGACGATGCCACGGTGCCTAACGGCGGCGCGATCCGAAGTTGGGGGCGCGCCCCCGCCTGCCGTAGACTCGTGCCGCCCGGCGCGAGGGTATGCCGCCTTAGCTCAGTCGGTAGAGCGATTCACTCGTAATGAATAGGTCGGGGGTTCGATTCCCCCAGGCGGCTCCAAAATTTCGTGCGCCTCGCGGTGAGTTCGGTCACCGTTCACGCGTTTCGGGCAGTCGTTCCGGTTCGGCAGCGTTGCAGCCTGCGTCACCGACTGGGTGACTCGACTGCGAGCGAGGCTGACATGGACAAGCAAACCCGCTTCCCGATCGGGGAGGCAATCTGGATCACCGTCGGCATCGTGCTGATGTTCGCTTTCGGTGATGCCTTCGTGCTGTCGGCTCTCGCGATGGCGGCCGCGACCATGGTCGCGGCATGGTGGGCGTACCGCAAGGTCGAGCACGAGCCCAAACCCGCTGGTAGTTCCGCGGCGCCGGCGACACTGCGCGGACCCGGCGCCGCGTAGGACCAGCCGCGGATGCGGTTTCCGGCATCGCTTGGCCGGGTAGGTCACAGCGGTGACCACCGCCGAACAGCCGCCGCCCGAGGGTGACGAACAGCCCCCACAAGCCGCCCAAAGCAAGGACGCACCGACCCACGAGACCGCCGACGGCGACGAGGACGGCCCCACCGCCTAGTTGCGAACCGGCGGCAACCATCTAGACCGGCGCCAGGAAGCCGACGGGACCGGACGCTATGCACAGCGCCAGCGCGGTCGTGTCGGCGCGGACGGTCATTGCGTCGCCCGCTCCCGGCAGCCGGGCGAACACGCGATTGAGGCCGGGGTGCACCGGCACCTTGACGGCCGGCCCCTCCGAAAGCGCCACGGTCATCGATCCCTCGCTATTGGCCAGGTAATTGAGTTCGACCGTCCAGTCGGCGGGCAGCAGCGGACCGTCGAGGGCCATCCGCGCGGGCTTGTCGGGTTGCGCGAAGTAGCCGCAGTGCGGCATCGGCCCGGGCCGGATGGTGCGAACCCAGGTGACCCGCGCCGGGATCAGCCGGCCGGCACTGTCGAACATTCGCAATTGTGTTGTTGCCGTTGCGAATTCGGGCCTACCCCGCAGTAAGGCGAACAGATGGCTGGCCAAGTTCTCCGGGTAGACCACCCGTTGCAAGATCAGCGGATCGACCTCCTGATCCAGGATCGGCGCGGACGAATCGGCATGGGTGGCAGCCAAACTCGTCTGCGCGTTACGTAAGTACGCCTTGGTGGGGTTGTCGCGCCAGCTGCTCAGGAACGTCGCGGTCGAATACATGCTGCTGATTACGAAGAGCGCGGCGAGGCCCGTCGTCACCAGCGCGCGCTTACCCGACGCGTCCAGCCAGCGCGCAGCCGTCGGCCGGTTCGGCGCGCCCAGGCCCACCGCGGCCAACAGCGCCAGGACAACGACGAGATCCGGCAGATAGCGCAGGGTTTGGGCAAGCTCCAGCGCGGTCAGCTTCGACGAGCGCATCAGATAGATCGGCACCTGGCAGGCCACCGCGTAACCGGCGGCGGTCAACCAGACCGCGCCGATGCGCTGTTTACGGATTAGCGAGAGCGCCAGCACCCCGGCCAGCGCCAGCCAGCCCAGCACCATCGCAGCCGGCGGGGGAGTGGCCCACGGCGAAGCCGGGGCCCAGCGGTCCCAATGCCACGGCCCGCCAACCAATCCCGGCACGATGCCGTGGGTGATGGACCGGGCCAGCAGGTCTGCCGTCATCGTTAGGTCGGAACTCCATCGACGCTGATTGACCACGGCCAGATACAGCGCCACCCAGCCGACCGTCAGCACTAACGATGCGGTCCACAACCGGACGCCGGCACGCCAGGCCGTCGCCAGCGCCGCCGGTTGGCCGGCCACGTGGTACAGCAACGCCACCACCGCGAAGGCGACGAACGGGATCACCGCCGCCTTTTCGAAAAACAGCAGCCCGCCCAGGTAAACCAGCGCGCCGGTGAGCGCGTACCGCTGGTTGCCGGTACGCACCAGCAGCACCGCGTCGGCGCACACCCAGGCCAGCGCTGCCTGCATTGGCAGGGTGTTCAACGCCGCCGCCCACCAGGCGAACCCGGGCACGCCCAACGGGGTGAACAGCGCGAACGTCAACGGGATCAGCAACACGCGGCGCCAGCCGAGCAGCACGTACAGCGCGCGCAGCAGCGCCGCCGAGGCCAGCAGCTGCAGCACCACCAGGCTGATCGCGGGTCCGGTCCAGTCCAGCGGGGCGAGCCGGGTCAACGCGCCCGCGATCAGGAAGGCCGCCGGCATCACGTGGCCGTCGTGATCGTCGAACAGGTACGACGGCGCCAGCAAGCCCTCGGACCCGGCCTTGCCGATCAGGATCAGGTCGTCCCAGTAGAAGTAGCCGCCGAACGCCAGCACCGCCCGGATCGCCAGCTGCACCGCGATCAGCGCGGCCGCCGCGACGGCGACCCGCGGAATCCGGGTCGGGACGGCGGGCATGGTTATTTCTTACCGGTCGGTATGGTGGGGCCGATGCGCGCACTGGTCACCGGGGCAGCCGGGTTCATCGGGTCCACGCTGGTCGACCGCCTGCTGACGGACGGGCACTCGGTCGTGAGCGTGGACAACTTCGCGACGGGCAAGGCGACCAACCTCGAGCATCTGGCCGACGACGTGGCCCACGACTTCATCGAGGCCGACATCGTGACCGCCGACCTGGCCGCGATCCTCGAGGAGCATCGACCCGAGGTGGTGTTCCATCTGGCGGCGCAGATCGACGTCCGGCATTCGGTGGCCGACCCGCAATTCGATGCCTCCGTCAACGTCATCGGCACGATCAGGCTGGCCGAGGCCGCGCGCCGAGCCGGTGTGCGCAAGATCGTGCACACCTCGTCGGGCGGGTCCATCTACGGCACCCCGCCGCAGTACCCCACGCCCGAGACCGTGCCCACCGATCCGACGTCGCCGTACGCCGCGGGCAAGGTGGCCGGCGAGATCTACCTGAACACGTTTCGCAACCTGTACGGCCTGGACTGCACGCACATCGCTCCGGCCAACGTCTACGGCCCGCGGCAAGACCCGCACGGCGAGGCCGGTGTGGTGGCGATCTTCGCCCAGGCCTTGCTGTCGGGCAAACCCACCAAGGTGTTCGGTGACGGCAGCAAGACCCGCGACTACGTGTTCGTTGACGACGTGGTGGACGCGTTCGTCAGGGCCGCCGGCGGGGTGGGCGGCGGCCAGCGGTTTAACATCGGCACCGGGATCGAGACCTCCGACCGGCAATTGCACACGGCGGTGGCCAAGGCCGTCGGCGGGCCGGACGACCCGGAGTTCCACCCGGATCGGCTCGGCGATCTGAGGCGTTCCTGCCTCGACATCAGTTCCGCGGCAGAAGTTTTGGGTTGGCGTCCGCGGGTTCAGCTGGCCGAGGGAGTGCGCCGCACCGTCGAGTACTTCCGCCGGGCGCAGGCCGGCTAGCGCGGCTCGGGCGCCTGGGCGCTTTCCAGCGCGACGGCGCGGGCCAACCGCGCATAGCGTAATTCCAGGTCCTTGAACCGCATGTAGGTGCTCAGTGTGGTGAAACTGAACGCCATCACCAGCGCATAGAGCATCAGGTCGGTGCCGCGGCGCACGCCGAACCAGTTCGCGATCACGGTGGTGTCGTCGGGGCGCAGCACGGCGTAGATGCCGGCGAGCACGAACAGCACGTAGCCGACCTTGACCCACGCCTTGGACCGCGAGCTCCTGCGCGACCGCAGCAGATACACCAGCAGCGCCATGATCGAGCCGATCAGTAATACCTGGATCCAGTTCATCGTCGAGTCCTTCTCATCTCGGGCTCATCTCGGGATCCGGCTGCGCAGGAACCCGTCGAAAATAATGTTGACGCCGTTGAGCAGCGGCTGGCCCTTGGATCGCGAGTATTCGGTGTACAACACCTCGACCGGTTGTTCGGCCACCCGCCAATGGTTTTCGGCGACGAGCATGATGATTTCGTTGGCGTGGCTCATGCCGCTCATGGTGATGTCGAGCCCGTCGGCCACCGTCTTGTTGAACACCCGCAGCCCGTTGTTGGTGTCGGTCAGGCCAAGCCGGCGGCCGCGCCGGCTCAACCGCGCGGCGGTCTGCAGCACGAGCCGCTTGAGCAACGGCGGGCGGGTGGTCTCCTGCCCGCCGAATCGCGTGCCGATGATGATGTCGACGTCTTCGGTGGTGAGCCGGTCGATCATCGTGGCCACGTCCTTGACACGGTGCTGCCCGTCGGCGTCGAAGGTCGCGAACAGCTGCGCGCCGGGCTGCTTGCGGGCGTACTCGACGCCGGTCTGGATGGCCGCTCCCTGGCCGAGGTTGACCGGGTGGCGCACCAGATGGGCGCCGGCCCGGCGGGCCAGTTCGCCGGTGTCGTCGGTGCTGCCGTCGTCGACGCACACGACGTTGTCGAAGACCGAGCGCACATCGGCGATCACCTCGCCGATGACGGTGGCTTCGTTGAAGGCGGGAATGACGATCCAGGCGCCGGGGTAGTGCGTTTCGATGCTCACCAGGTTAGTCAGGGTTAGCCGGTTAGGTGCTCGGCACGCGCCAGGGCCAAGAGGTGTACTGCGATTCCCACCAGCGGACCACAGCACAGGGCGACCACGGTCCGGGTCTCCAGCGGCAACGGCAGCAGCAGCAAGACCGCGGACGCCACCGTTGCGCCGACCCAACCGAGTGCGTACGCGCGGTGCAGCGCGGCGGCGACCGTCGCCGCGCCGGTGAGGGTCAGCATTGCGATCGACACCGCCGCGCCGGTCAGCCATGCCAGCAGGGCGCTGCTGGCGTCGTATTGCGATCCGAACGCCACCCGTAACAGCCACGGTCCGAGCAGCCCGGCGGCGATCACCCCGACCGCGCCGATGCCGCCGATGAGCGCGGCCGGCGCGAGCAGCGCGCGCAGCCGGTTGCGGCGTTCGTCGACGAAGTGCGCGATCAGGTTGCCCTGCATCGCGGTCAGCGGCACCAGCAGCGGCGCCCGGGTCAGCGTCACCGCCAAAATGATCACACCGCCTTGTGCGCCAAGCTCATTCGACGTCAACTTGAGCAGCACCGGGAATCCCATCACCAGGATCGCGCTCGCCCCGGCGGCGGTGATCGAATGCGCGGTGCCCCGCAGGAACGTCATGGTGTCGCCCGGCGTGAGCAGGCGGGCCGCCGCGCGGGCGCCGGGCGCGGCCAGCAGGATGATCAGCCAGGCGACCGCACCGGCCACGGTCGCCCACAGGTACCCGGTCAGGCCCCAGCCGAGCACAAACGTCGTGGTCGCGACCGCCACCCGCATGACCGCGTCGGTCACCATCAATGCGCCGTACTGGCTCCACCGGTCGGTCCCGGCCAACATGCCCAGCAGCGTGGCGTGTACACAGAAACCGGCCAGCCCGATGGCCAGCAGGGCCACCGACAGCCAGCGCTCCTGGACGAACACCCGCCCGCTCCACAGTGGTGAGCTGCCAGCGATGACGACGGCCGCCGCGACGCCGACCAGCGCCGCCACCCGCAGCGGATGGTTGCGCGGTCCGCCCAGGAATGCTGCCGCCGCGGGGGACCGGGTGGCGCGGACCTCCCGCGTCGTCTCCTGCAGTAGGCCGAAGGCGGCCCCGGTGGCCAGGCCGAACGCGCCCCAGAACACGCCGAACACCGAGAAACCGCCCGGGGCCAGGTCGCGGGCGGCCAGATAGATGACGGCGTAGCCGCATACCGCGGTCAGCACGGTCGCGATAGCCACCCGAGCCACGCTGCCGCGCGCGATCGGTCCCTGGGACGGTCCCGCGGCCGGGGCAGCACCCAGGGGCGCCGCCGCGCCGCCGACTTCGGTCACCGAGACGGCGCCTTCGGCAGATCCCCGCTTCGCGCCGCCGCTATCGCCACAATCTGAAAATACTAAGTGCGCGCCGGCAGGGGCTGGCGGTGACGACCAGCTACGCCCTAATGTGGGCGCCTGTCAGGAAGGATCCATGGCAGCCGCTCGCATCTTCGGGATTTCGCTGATAGTCACCTTGGCGGCCCTGATCCTCGGGTTCCTCCACGGCGGGTTCGACGCCCTGTACCTGCTGGTCGTCCTCGGTGTTCTCGAGGTGTCGCTGTCCTTCGACAACGCGGTGATCAACGCGACCGTGCTGAAGCGGATGAGCCCGTTCTGGCGGCAGATGTTTTTGACCATCGGGATCCTGATCGCCGTCTTCGGTATGCGGCTGCTGTTCCCCTTGCTCATCGTGTGGGCCACCGCCGGCGTCGACCCGGTGCGCGCGCTGGAGTTGGCGGCCGAGCCGCCCCCGCACGGCGCGCTGGAATTCCCGGACGGGTCGCCCAGCTACGAGAAGCTCGTCACCTCAGCGCACCCGCAGATCGCCGCGTTCGGCGGCCTGTTCTTGCTGATGCTGTTTCTGGATTTCCTCTTCAACGACCGAGATATCAAGTGGCTCAAGTGGATTGAGGTACCGTTCGCCCGGGTCGGGCGTCTTGCCGAAGTGTCGGTGGTGGTCGCGGCCGCCGCGCTCGTCGTGGTCGGCACGCAGCTGACCCACTCCAGCGACGAGCGCGCGACGGTGTTGACGGCCGGGCTGCTGGGCCTGGTGAGCTACCTGATCGTCAACAGCCTGAGCCAGGCGTTCCGGCCCGCGGGCATCGACGACGACAACGATCCGACGGAGGCGCCCGTGCTGGCCACGGGCCGGGCCGGGCTGACCCTGTTCGTCTACCTGGAGGTGCTCGACGCGGCCTTCTCGTTCGACGGGGTCACCGGCGCCTTCGCGATCACCTCGGACCCGATCGTCATCGCCCTGGGGCTCGGGCTGATCGGCTCGATGTTCGTCCGGTCGATCACGATCTATCTGGTCCAGCAGCAGACCTTGGACCGCTTCGTGTACCTCGAACACGGCGCACACTGGGCGATCGGCGCGTTGTCGGTGATCATGCTGCTGTCGATCGAGGAGCGGTACCGGATCCACGAAGTCGTGACCGCCTCGGTAGGCGTGGTCGTCATCGGCGCGGCGCTCGGGTGGAGCGTGCTGTGCAACCGCCGCGCCGCCGCGGCCGACTGACCCGTGGGGCGGTTAGTGCCCGGCTTCCTTGAAGCGCGCGAAGGAGCGCTCCACCTCGGCCTCGGCCTCGGCGCGGCCGACCCAGTCCGCCGCCTTGACGTACTTGCCGGGCTCGAGCGCCTTGTATTGCGAGAAGAAGTGTTTGATGACGTCCAACTCGTAGGCCGGAACATCGCCGATGTCCTGGATGTGGTCCCACCGGTAATCTCCGGCCGGCACGCACAACACCTTGTCGTCCCCGCCGGCCTCATCGACCATCTTGAACATGCCCACGGGGCGCGCCTCGACCAGCACACCGGGGAACACCGACTCGGGCAGCAGCAACAACACGTCCAGCGGGTCGCCGTCTTCACCGAGGCTGTTCTCGATGAAGCCGTAGTCGGTGGGGTAGGCCATCGACGTGTAGAGGTAACGGTCGAGCTTCACCCGACCGGTCTCGTGATCGACTTCGTACTTGTTCCGTTGGCCTTTCGGAATCTCGATGACCACGTCGAATTGCACTGTCGGAAGCTCCTTTGAAGAAAAGTCCATCGGGGTGGCCCCGGGGGGCCCAGGTTCGTCGCGGATCAACCCTAGTCGAGCGCGATTTCCCAGATTCGGCAGAATGGGACCAAACAGTCAGGAGAGTGATGGGTCCTACTCGCTGGCGGAAATCCACTCAGGTGTTGATCGGATTGGCCGTGCTGGCGTTCGTCGCCGCCGTGGTGGCCGCCGCAACGTTCTTCACCATGGGTGGGCACGGCAGTGGCGCCACTCACGCTCCCGTACCGCCGCCCCGTCCGCCGATCCTGAAGCCGGGTGTCGTGCCCGTTGCCGACAACGCCGAGACGCCGTCGCCCGCCGCGCTGGCGGCCGTGCTGGCGCCCGTGGTGGCCGATCCGAATCTGGGCCGGTTCGGCGGCCGGATCACCGATGCGCTCACCGGCAACCAGCTGTGGCAGGTGGCCGACGACCTGCCGCTGGTCCCGGCGTCGACGAACAAGGTGCTGACCGCGGCCGCGGCACTGCTGACGCTGGATCGGCAGGCCCGTATCAGCACCCGGGTGGTGGCCGGCAGCCCGAACGCGCAGGGGCCGGTCGTGCTGGTCGGCTCGGGCGATCCGACGCTGTCCGCGGCGCCGCCCGACGTTCCCACCTGGTACCGCGGCGCGGCCCGGATCGGTGATTTGGTGGAGCAGATCCATCGCAGCGGCATGACGCCGACGGCTGTGCAGGTGGACATCTCGGCGTTTTCCGGTCCGACGATGGCGCAGGGCTGGGACCCGGCCGACATCGACAACGGGGACATCGCGCCGATCGAGCCGGTGATGATTGACTGCGGGCGTATCCAGCCCACCACCGTCAACTCGCGGCGCTCCAAGACACCGGCGCTGGACGCCGGACGCGAGCTGGCGAAGGCGCTGGGGCTGGACCCGGCCGCGGTGACCATCGGGACGGCGCCGTCCGGGGCGCGGCAGCTGGCGGTGGTGCAATCCGCGCCGCTGGTACAGCGGCTCGGCGAGATGATGGACCACTCCGACAATGTGCTGGCCGAATCCATCGGGCGTGAGGTGGCGGCGGCAATCAACCGGCCGCGCAGCTTCGCCGGCGCGGTCGACGCGGTGACCAACAGGTTGAACACCGCGCACGTCGACACCGGCGGCGCCACACTGCTGGACTCCAGCGGACTTTCCGTCGACGACCGCCTGACCGCCCGCACGCTCGACGGGACGGTGCAGGCGGCCGCCGGGCCGGACCAGCCGTCGCTGCGCGCGCTGCTGGATCTGCTGCCGATCGCCGGCGGCAGCGGGACACTGGCCGACCGCTTCCTCGACCAGGCCACCAATCAGGGCCCGGCCGGCTGGTTGCGTGCCAAAACCGGATCGTTGACCGCCATCAACTCGCTGGTCGGGGTGCTCACCGACCGCAGTGGGCGAGTGCTCACGTTCGCGTTCATCTCCAACGCCGCGGGCCCCAACGGGCGCAACGCGATGGACGCGGTGGCCGCCCGGCTGTGGACGTGCGGGTGCACATGACGCAGTCGTCCGAGCTGACCCTGGGTACCGCCGTCGATTGGGGCTTCGCCGCCACCGTCGGCGTCCGGTTGGCCCGGCCCGGTCCACCGGCCAGCGATTACACCCGCCGCCAGGTCATCGAGGAGCTGGCAAGTTCGGCGACGAAGGCCGATCCGCTGGTGCGTGACGTCACCGGGTTGGCCACCGGCGGCGAAGTACCGGCGGCGCGCGTCGTGGACCGCCGGGAGTGGGTTCGCGCGGCGGCGCACTCGATGCGGTTGATGACCAACGGCACCGAAACGCCGCGCGGCTTGGTGACCGGCCGGGTCACGGGTGCGCAGACCGGAGCGGTGCTGGCGTTCGTGGCGTCCGGCATCCTCGGCCAGTACGACCCGTTCGCCGCCGACAAAGAGGGTTGCTTGCTGCTGGTCTACCCCAACGTCATCGCGGTCGAGCGGCAGCTGCGGGTGCCGCCGGCCGATTTCCGGCTGTGGGTGTGCCTGCACGAGGTGACGCATCGCGTGCAATTCACCGCCAATCCGTGGCTGCCCGATTACATGTCGGACGCGCTGGCGGTGCTGACCCGCGACGCGGGTGACAACATCGGCGAGGTGACGAGCCGGCTGGCCGACTACGTGCGCAATCGCGCTCTGGGCGGGCCCGAATCCGACGGCGGCCCGACCGGGATCGTCGGGCTGGTACGCGCCGTCCAGTCCGAGCCGCAGCGCCAGGCGCTGGATCAGCTGCTGATGCTGGGCACTTTGCTGGAAGGACATGCCGAGCACGTGATGGACGCCGTCGGGCCCAAGGCCGTGCCGTCGGTGGCCACCATCCGCGGCCGATTCGACGACCGGCGGCAACGCAAGCAACCGCCGCTGCACCGGCTGCTGCGCGCCCTGCTCGGCCTCGACGCCAAGCTCAGCCAGTACACCCGCGGCAAGGCCTTCGTCGACGAGGTCGTGGCCCGGGTCGGCATGGCGCGGTTCAACGCGATCTGGTCGGGCCCCGAGACATTGCCGCTGACCGCCGAAATCGAAGAGCCCCAGCGATGGATCGACAGGGTCCTGTAGGACAGCTGCGCGCGGCTGTCGAGGCGTTCACCAACACCCATCGGCTCGACGGGGACCACTGGTCGGTGGCGCTGTCCGGTGGAGCCGACTCCCTTGCCCTCACCGCTGTGGCGGCCCCGCTGCGGGCGACCACCGCGCTGATCGTGGATCACGGCCTGCAGGCCGAGTCAGCCGCCGTCGCCGAAACCGCACGTGCCCAAGCGATCGCGTTGGGATGCGTTGCCGCACAAGTGATTCCCGTTGACGTCGGTCCCGCCAGACCGGCCGGGGGTCCCGAGGCCGCGGCGCGCACCGCCCGCTACGGCGCCTTGCGTGCGGCCCGGTGCGGCCCGGTGCTGTTAGCCCACACCCTCGACGACCAAGCCGAGACGGTACTGCTCGGGTTGGGCCGCGGTTCCGGGCCCCGCTCCATCGCCGGGATGCGCCCGCACGATCCGCCGTGGTGCCGGCCGCTGCTCGGGATCCGGCGCGCCACCACCCACGCCGCCTGCCGGGAGCTGGGCTTGACCGCCTGGCAGGACCCGCACAACACCGACCGCCGCTTCACCCGAACCCGGCTGCGGCTCGAGGTGCTGCCGCTGCTCGAGGAGGTGCTGGGCGGCGGCGTGGCCGAGGCGCTGGCCCGCACCGCGACCGCACTGCGCGAGGACACGGATTTCATCGACGAGCTGGCGGCCGCGGCACTGCCCGGCGTCACGGCGGGTTCCGGGCTGCACGCGGCCCCGCTGGCCGACCTGGCCGAGCCGGTGCGGCGGCGGGTCATCCGGGCCTGGCTGCTGGCCGGCGGCGCCGCCGGGCTCACCGACAAGCAGATCCGCGGCGTCGACCGGCTGATTACGGCGTGGCGCGGCCAGGGCGGCGTGGCGGTCGGTTCCGACGTGCCGCGCGAGCGGCTGATCGCGGGGCGGCGCGACGGTGTGCTCGTCCTGCGCCGTGAACCTGTGTGAATTGCCCTAAATTGTCGGCGCCGTTGGTTGTTCGGCGGCCGACGTGGCACGCTGTGGGGCGTGGCCCAGATCTCCTCGGCGGTAACGCCTGAGCAGCCCGTGGACCTGTATCCGGGGGATATCAAGTCCGTGCTGCTCACCACGGAGCAGATCCAGGCGCGCATCGGCGAACTCGGCGAGCAGATCGGCAACGACTACGCCGCGGCGCAGAGCGACCAGGATCTGCTGTTGATTACCGTGCTCAAGGGCGCGGTCATCTTTGTCACCGACCTGGCTCGCGCGATCCCGCTGCCGACGCAGTTCGAGTTCATGGCCGTCAGTTCCTACGGCTCCTCGACGTCGTCGTCGGGTGTGGTGCGCATTCTCAAAGACCTGGACCGCGACATCAACGATCGCGATGTGCTGATCGTCGAGGACATCGTGGACTCCGGCCTGACGTTGTCCTGGCTGCTGCGAAACCTCAAGACTCGACGTCCCCGCTCGCTGCGGGTGTGCACGCTGCTGCGCAAGCCCGACGCGCTGCGCGCCAACACCGACATCGCCTATGTCGGCTTCGACATCCCTAACGAGTTCGTGGTCGGTTATGGCTTGGACTACGACGAGCGCTACCGCGACCTGTCCTACATCGGCACGCTGGACCCGCGGATCTACGAGCAATAGAGCCGAGTTCACGCGTCGGGGTAGGCGGTGATCGCCAAGAACCGGATCGGCAGGCGCACCAATTGATGCGGGCCATGCAGCGTCTCGCCGTCGAGCAACAACGTGTCGCCCGGGCGCAGCGTGTATTCGGCGTCGCCGTGGCCGTAGACCATCACGCCTTCGAGCATGTAGAGGACCTCGGTGCCGGGATGTTGAAACTGCGGAAAGACTTCGCTGGCTTCGGTCAGGGTCACCAGCACCGGTTCGAGCCGCTTGTGCGGGCCCCGCAGTGCTCCTAGCAGTTCGTAGTGGTGTCCCACCCGGGTGCCGCGGCCGATGATCGTCGAGCCGCGCCCGTTCTCGGTGTAGACCGCGTCGTGTCCGGTGTCGGCGCCGCGGAACAGCACGGTCACCGGGACGTCCAGGCCCGCCGCCAGCCTGGCCAGCGTGGAAAGACTGCACGACGTTTGCGCGTTCTCGATCTTGGACAGCATGGCCTTGGAGATTCCGACCCGGCCGGCCATGTCGGCGATCGACAGCCCGGCCGCCCGCCGCAGGCCGCGGACCTGGCGGGCGATGGCCTTCTCCAGGTCGTTTCCGGTCAGCGCCTCAGCTACCACTTCGCGCTGGACCGGCGCCGGATCGCCGCTGTCGCGGACGACCGTGGGTTCGCGCTCCTCCACGGCGCGCGAGTCTAACAGAAACGTTTCCTGTGAGGAAACACTTGTGGAGGAGTCTCGCCGGATTGTGGGGCCTGGCGGGATCATAGCGTTCACTATGACGAATCTTCATTTCACCTAATGAAACACCCAATTGATGTGTTGGCAACATTCGACCGGTTTCCTCGTAGAACGAGATAGTCGCGATAAGTCACGCTGAGGGAGAACCGGGATGCCCGCCACCGTTGACCTGGTCACGCTCTGTCAGGAGACCGACACCACATTCGTGCTGGCATTGTTCGTCGACCTCAACGGCAAGCCGTGCGCCAAGCTGGTACCCGTCGCCGCCGTCGACGCACTCAGCACCGACGGCGTGGGGTTCGCCGGATACGCCGTAGGAGCGATCGGCCAAACGCCGAAAGATCCCGACCTGATCGCCATTCCCGACCCGGCGTCGTTCACGCCGATCCCGTTCGTCAAACCGGGCCTCGCGCTCGTGCACTGCGACCCCTACGTGCTGGGCAGGCCCTGGCCGTTTGCGCCGCGCAACATTCTCAAGGCGGTGCTGCGCCAGGTCAGCGACGCCGGGTTCGACGCCTGGGTGGGGGCCGAGGTCGAGTACTTCTTGCTCAAGAAGAACCCCGACGGCAGCCTGACCACCGCCGACGGCGCCGACACCGCCCCACGGCCCTGTTACGACGCGCGCGCCGTCACCCGCATGTATGACCACTTGACCTCGATCAGCGACGCGATGAACGCGCTGGGCTGGGGCAACTACGCCAACGACCACGAGGACGGCAACGGGCAATTCGAGCAGAACTTCAAGTTCGCCGAGGCCCTGACCACCGCCGACCGGGTGGTCACCCTGCGCTATCTGGTGTCGGTGCTGGCCGCCGAGCGCGGCATGATCGCCACGTTCATGCCCAAACCATTCGCCGACCGCACCGGCAGCGGCCTGCATCTGCACCTGTCGTTGACCAGTGCCGGCGCGGCGGTGTTTCCCGGTGTCGAGGACGAGCGCGGGCTCGGGCTTTCGGAGACCGCGTACGGCTTCGTGGGCGGCATCCTCGATCATGCTGCCGCGCTGCAGGCCCTGATCGCACCAACCGTCAACTCCTACAAGCGAACTAGAGCGCTGTCCACCGCCTCGGGAGCGTCCTGGGCGCCGCGCACGCCCACCTACGGCGGAAACGACCGGACCCACTATGTCCGGGTGCCCGACAACCAGCGCATCGAGCTGCGCGGCGGCGACGGCTCGGCCAACCCCTACCTGGCCGTAGCGGCGGCCCTGGGTGCCGGCCTGGACGGCATCAAACGCAGCACCGACCCCGGTGCCATCGGCACGCTCGCCGCCACCCGGCCGGCGCTCCCGCTGACCTTGTTGCACGCCGTGGAGCAGCTGGAATCCGATGCGGTGCTCGCCGGTGTCCTCGATGCGGCACTGCCACCGGGCGAGCGGGGCGAAAACCCAACAGTGTCAGACTATTACGCGGCGCTCAAGCGCGAGGAGTTCTTCGCCTGGCACTCCGCGATCAGCCCCTGGGAAATCGATACCTACCTGGCCGCCTTCTAGCGGCCGCCGTCACCAGACGAGGACTCACCAGACGAAGGACTCACCATAATGTGCGGCATCATCGGGTTGCACCTGCGCAACCCCGATCTGTATGCACGGCTGGGCGCGCTGCTCGCCGTGATGCTCGGCGAGATGGAAGACCGTGGTGCCGATTCGGCCGGCGTCGCGGTCTACGGCGACCCGGCGTGGTCACCGAGCGGGCAGGGTTGCGTCAGCCTCATCGGCGTCACCAGGGACGCCTCAAGTGCTGCGGCCGAAGTCGGCGCCGAACTTGGCCGGCCCGTCGACGCGGTCTTTGTCGCCGACACCCTGTTACTGCGCGGGGCGGCGCCGCCGTCGGCGGTGCTCGAGGCGGCCCGTGCCGTGTTCGCGGACGCGGTGATCGCCGGCTTCGGCCAGGATTTCGCGGTGCTCAAAGGAGTTGGGCGGCCGCGGGATCTGGTGCAGCGCTGGGGCTTGACCGCCGCGCAGGGCTGGCAGGGTGTCGGCCACACCCGGATGGCCACCGAGTCGGCGGTGAACCCGTCGGGTTGTCACCCGTACGCGGTGGGGCCAAATCAATGCCTGGTGCACAACGGGTCGTTCGCCAACCACGCCAGCATCCGCCGGGACTTGCAAAGGGGCGGAGTGCACTTCGATTCCGAAAACGACAGCGAGGTGGGCGCGCGCTTCGTTGCCCAACAGCTCGCCGACGGGCGGGACATCGAGACCGCGCTCAAGGCGCTGTGCGCCAGCTTCGACGGCTTCTACACGCTGCTGGTGTCCGACCGCAATTCGTTCGCGGTCGTCCGGGACGCCATCGCGTGCAAGCCCGCGGTGATCGCCGAAACCGACGATTGGGTCGCGATGGCCAGTGAATACCGTGCGCTTGCCCAATTGCCCGGCGTCGAGCGCGCCCGTGTCTGGGAACCTCAGCCCGAGGTGGTCTACGCATGGACCAGGTGAGTACCGAGTTCGATCTGGGCCGGACGCCGCTGCGCGAGGTGAACGCCGCGCTGCATGCACCAGAGGTGTTCGGCCACTTCGTGATCCGAAATCCCGCGGGCGCGCACAACATCGCCGTCGGCCTCAACGCGCCGGTGCAGGTGACCATCGACGGACATGTCGGTTATTACGCCGCGGGGATGAACCAGCAGGCCGAGGTGGTCATCGCCGGCAACGCGGGCACCGGTGTCGCCGAGAACATGATGAGCGGCACGGTCTGGGTCAACGGTGACGCCTCCCAGTCGGCGGGTGCCACCGCCCACGGCGGGTTGCTGGTCATCGAGGGCAATGCCGCTGCGCGGTGCGGTATTTCGATGAAGGGCGCCGACATCGTGGTGGGCGGGGACGTCGGTCACATGAGCGCGTTCATGGCCCAAGCCGGCAGGTTGGTGGTGCGCGGCGACGCCGGGGAGGCGCTCGGTGACTCGATCTACGAGGCTCGGATTTATGTGCGCGGCAACGTCGCCTCGTTGGGTGCCGACTGTGTGCCCAAGCAGATGACCGACGAGCACCACGCCGAGCTGGCCGCCCTACTCAAGGCCGCGGGATTCCAGGACGACCAAACCAGCGAGTACACCCGCTACGGTTCGGCACGCTCCCTGTACCACTTCCATGTCGACAATGCGGGTGCCTACTGATGACTTCGATCCGGCCGGGCTACGAAACCAGCAGCGATTCGCGCGCGCAACGGGGACTGCGGGAATCCGCGACCTTCGACCGCACCACCATCGCGGCGATACAGCGAGCGGCGGAGACGGGGATTTACGACATTCGCGGTTGGGGCGCCAAGCGGGCGCTTCCACACTTCGACGATCTGCTGTTTTTAGGGGCGTCGATGTCACGCTATCCGCTGGAGGGCTACCGCGAGCGGTGCGGAACCGACGTGGTGCTGGGCGACCGCCATGCCAAACAGGCGCTGCACCTGGCCATTCCGATCACCATCGCCGGAATGAGCTTCGGCGCCCTGTCCGCACAGGCGAAAGAAGCACTCGGCCGGGGCGCCAGCGAGGTCGGTACCTCGACCACCACCGGCGACGGCGGTATGACGCCGGAGGAGCGCGGCCACAGCAAACAGCTGGTCTATCAATACCTGCCGTCGCGGTACGGGATGAACCCCGACGACATGCGCAGGGCCGACGCCATCGAGGTGGTGCTGGGGCAAGGCGCCAAACCCGGTGGCGGCGGAATGCTGTTGGGACAGAAGATCTCTGACCGCGTCGCGGCGATGCGCACGCTGCCGGTCGGCATCGACCAACGCAGCGCCTGCCGGCATCCGGACTGGACCGGTCCCGACGACCTCACCATCAAGATCAACGAGCTGCGCGAGATCACCGACTGGGAAAAGCCCATCTACGTCAAACTCGGCGCGACCCGCACCTATTACGACGTCAAACTGGCCGTCCACGCCGGCGCCGACGTGGTGGTGGTCGACGGCATGCAGGGCGGCACCGCCGCCACCCAGGAGGTGTTCATCGAGCATGTGGGGATCCCCACGCTGGCCGCCATCCCGCAGGCCGTGCAGGCCCTGCAGGAACTCGGGGTGCACCGGAAGGTCCAGCTCGTGGTCTCCGGCGGCATTCGCAGCGGCGCCGACGTGGCCAAGGCGCTCGCGTTGGGCGCCGATGCCGTCGCCATCGGCACGGCCGCGCTGATTGCGCTGGGCGACAACCATCCCCGCTACGCCGCCGAGTACGAGGAGCTCGGCAGCGCGGCGGGTTTCTACGACGACTTCCAAGACGGCCGCGATCCGGCGGGCATCAGCACCCAGGACCCCGAGCTGGCGGCCCGGTTCGATCCGGTTGCGGGGGGCCGGCGGTTGGCCAACTACCTGCGGGTGCTGACCATGGAGGCCCAGACCATCGCCCGGGCCTGCGGGAAGGCGCACGTGTGTCATCTCGAGCCCGAGGATCTGGTGGCTGTCACCATCGAGGCGGCCGCCATGGCCCGAGTGCCGCTGGCCGGCACCGGGTGGATCCCCGGGATCGCGGGTGGGCGATGAGCGCTGAAACCGCCGATGTCCTCATTGTGGGCGGCGGTCTCGAGGGCGCCGCGGCGGCCTGGGCGCTGAGCCAGCGAGGCGTCACCGATGTCGTTGTCGCCGAACGCGATACCGTCGGCTCGGGCATGACCGGGAAGTCCAGCGGTATCGTGCGCTGTCACTACGGGGTGAGCTCGCTGGCAGCCATGGCCGCGGTCGGTGTTGAGGTGTTCGAGAAGGCCGAGGAACTCTTCGGCTCCGACATCGGTTTCCGCCAGACCGGCTACGTGGTCGGGGTGAGCGACGCTAACGCGGACAACATGCGTAAAAGCCTTGCCGCCCAGCGCGAGATCGGGGTGCAGACCGAAGAGATCGGCAGGTCCGAGGTTGCTCGGCTGTGGCCGTACGCCGACCTGGAGCCGTTCGGCGCGTTCGGCTTCGAGGCGCGCGGCGGCTACGGCGATGCCTATCGGACCGCCCAGGCGATGATGCTGACCGCTCGTGCCACCGGGACACGGCTGCGGCAGGGCGCCCGGGTGCTGCGGCTGCTGGTAGCCGGCGACCGTATCTCGGGGGCGGTGTTGGCAGATGGCGCCGAGATCCATGCCGGCACCGTGGTCGTGGCCACCGGTGCGTGGACGCCGGCGTTGCTGGCTCCCCATGGCATCGCCGTCCCCATCACCGTGCACCGCGAGCAGATCGTGATGGTGTCGCCCGGCGTCGATCTGGGACCGGTACCGGTGTTCTCCGATTTGGTGTCGCTGCAATACGTTCGGCCGGAGATCGGCGGAGACATCCTGTTCGGCAACTCCGATCTGGCCGCACTAGACGTCGCCGACCCGGACCGATACCTCAACCGCGCCGATGCGGCTTTTCTGGAGCTGGCCGCCGAGAAAATCAGCACCCGGTTCCCCGGCCTGGGCGACGCCTCGATCAGCGGCAGCTACGCCGGGTGTTACGACGTCACCCCGGACTGGAACCCGGTGATCTCGCGCTGCGCTGTGGCGGGCTTGATCGTCGCCGCCGGGTTCAGTGGGCACGGTTTCAAGATTTCTCCGGCGGTCGGGCGGCTGGTCGCCGACCTCGTCGTCGACGGGCACTCCAGCGACCCACGCATTCCCGAATCCGACTTCCGGTTATCGCGGTTTGCCGAAGGGGAGCTGCTCACCAGCCGATTCCCGTACCTGGGCGCGGGCGAGATGCGCTGAGCGCTGGCCGGTTCGGCTAGTCCAGTTGCCATGCGGCGGTCACCGAGAAGCTCACCGTCTGCTGGCCGGGCTCCAGCGGCACCGGGGTCGCCATGGCCTTCGGTGCCGGCGGGCCCCCGGGCGCGGGTGGGCCGATGGCCTCCGAAATGGACAAGACCGTGCCCAGCCGCAGGCCGGACAGCTGAGCGTACTGGTCGGCACGGTTCTTGGCGTCGTTGAATGCCCGCGCGCGGGCATCCTTGACCAGTTGCGAATCGTCGGCGATCGAGTAGCTGACCGAACTGATCCGGGTGGCATCGCCGCCGGTGTTGACGATCAGTGCGAGCAGGCGCGATGCCGCGTCCGTCGGGTGGATCTTGACCCGAATGGAGTTGGTGGCACGGTAGCCGGTGATGACGGGTTCGGGACTGCCGTACTGGGGTTGCAGGGTCACCTGGGTGGTGCTGATGTCCCTACGGTCGACGCCGGCACCGATGAGCGCGTTGATGACGGCCTGCTGGCGGTCATTGGTCTGATTCATCGCCACGGTCACGTCCGGTGCGTCGAATTCGATGCCGACGTCGGCGGTCAACGTGTCCGGCACTCCTTGCACCTGTCCCGAACCGGTGACGGTCACCTGGCGCGGATGCTCGCCCGGCGGCGCCGCCGCAGGGTGGGAATCGCACGCCGTTGCCGTGGTCACGGTCAAACCGGCCACGGCAACGGCAATCGAGCAGCGTAGGAGAAGTCCAGCGCGTTGTTCGATGGCCATGCCAGGCACCCTAGCCGCTGGCCGGCTCGCTACTCCAGGATTTGTCCGACATTGCCTGGCCGACGCCGTCTTCACCGGGCGGATAATTGCGAATCAGACTGTGCGCGAGTGTGTTTGAGATCGCCGCCAGTGTCAACAGCTGAAAAATGACGACGGCAAGGGGCAGGTCTACGGCAATCGTCGCCCAGATGAGCGTGGGAGCAAAGACCGGCGCGATCATCACCCCGACGACCATGCCGACCACGCGCAGCGCCCCGTGCCGGTTCGCGTGCGCGGTCATCGCCGTCGCCAGAGCCGCACGGGCAGCGCGGTCAGTCCGTGCATCAGGGTGCTGTTGCGGTATCGCAGGATAACGTTGCCGTCCAACGTGATTCGCTCGAATCGATCGAGCAGCCGTCCGATCGCGATCTCCCCCTCCAGGCGGGCCAGCGGCGCTCCCAGACAGTGATGGATGCCGTGCCCGAACGCGAGATGCGGGTTGGGAGTCCTGGCCACGTCGAGGACATCCGGATTTTCGAACTGTCGTTCGTCGTGGTTGGCACCGAGCAGCGCGATCAGCACCAGTTGCCCCGCGGGAATCTCTATTTCACCCAGGCGAATCGGTGCGGTGCTATACCGCATGGTTGCCGTGTTGAGCGGGCTTTCGAACCGGAGGAACTCTTCTACCGCAACGGGCAGTAGGCGCGGGTCGGCGCGCAGTGTCGCAAGCTGAGATGGGTTGTGCAGCAAGGCGAATATCCCGTTGCCGATCAGGTTCACCGTGGTCTCGTAGCCCGCCAGAATCAGCAGATACGCGGTCGCCAGCAACTCTTCCCGGGAAAGTCGGTCCACGGGAGCGTTGACCAATGCGCTGAGCAGATCATCGGTGGGCAGCGTGCGCTTGCCCTCGATCAACCCGGTCAGCAATTCGATCAACGCGTTCTCGGCGTTGGTCAGTTCAGCGGGGTCGGTGCTGGTGAGCAAGGGTTCGCAGAGCAGGCGAAAGCGGTCGCGAGCAGCGGGCGGCACCCCCAGTAACGTGCCGATGACCCCCAGCGGCAGCCGGATGGCGTACGCCTGCATCAAGTCCACCACCGCGCCGCCGTCGGCGGCTCGGGCAACAGCATCGAGCAACTCGTCGGCGATACCGACGATGTCGGGGCGCATCCGGCGCACACTGCCGGCGGTGAACTCCTTCGTCAGCAGTTTGCGCAGCCGGGTGTGATCGGGCGGGTCCTGTTGCAGCATATGGCTATTCAGTGCTGGCGTGTACGGAGCGTGGTCACCGGGCGGGAGGAACTCGGCCAGCCCCCACCAGTCCTTGCTCAATCGTGGGTCGGCCAGCATGGCCCGCGCCTCGGTGTAGCGGGTGATCAGCCACGCCTGCGTCGCACCCCAAATCGCGACGCGGTGGGCCGGGGCCTCGGCATTGAGCCGACGGTAGTAGGCACGCGGGTCCTGAATGAATGCCCGGCCCAACCGCACTGGACTATCCGGCGTCGCGGGATGCGCACCGATCCAAGCTGGATCTAGGGTCATATCTCGAATCGTGTGGGCGCACACCGCAGTTATCCAGGACGCATGATTCCTGGTTGTCCGACTCCCAGGCTCAGCCGGCGCATGCCATCCTCCGATTCAGAGCGGGGTTCGGCCCAATACGAAACCAGCACATGACCGGTCGCGGGCAAAATCATCTGCTGATAGTTGAGGGTGAGCTTGCCCACCCGCGGATGGTTGACCAGCATCACCCCGGCGGGCTCGTATCTGACATCGTGCCGTTCCCAGAGCTGACGGAACCGTGGGCTTTGTTCGATCAAATCGTCGACCAGTCTGATCAGCGCGGGGTCGGGCCGCTGACCGTACAGGACGCGGATCAGGGACACCGCCCACTCGGTGAGTGGTTTCCAATTGCGGTAGAAGTTGCGTGCGGCCGGGTCACCGAACAATTCCCGCATGGTGTTAAACCCCACCCCAAAGTACGGCGACAGTGCGGCGGCCAGGTTGTTGGCGACGACCGTGTTGATGCCGGGGTCCACCACGTGCGCCGCGGTCAGTGGCCAGCCGTCGATCAGCCCCTGCAGTCCGGGATGCAAGTCCCGTAACGGCTCAACGGCGGCGACGGACCGGTGTCGGGTCAGGTTTCGCATGTAGGCCACCGCATCGTCGTCCAGTTTCAGGGCCCGGCTCAGCGCGGTGAGAACCTGATCCGACGGATGCTCTTCGCGGCCCTGCTCGAGGCGCAGGTAATAGTCCGTGCTGATGTTGGCCAGGATCGCCACCTCCTCCCGGCGTAAACCGGCCACCCGTCGGCGCCCGCCGGCCGGCAGACCGACGTCCGCCGGCTGCACCAGGCTTCGGCGGGCGCGCAGAAACTGTGCCAGGGCGGATCTTTCGGTCACGGGGGCCAATCGTTGCGGGGGAGTCGGGGTGGGGATCGGCTCCGTCTGGTCGAGCCATGAGGGCGGATCAGCTGCTCAGGCCAGCATAACGGCGCTGCCGGCCAGCACTCGAAGGACGCTGGCGGACCGCAGCGGCCCAGGGCTATCAGCACCATGGGGCCGCAGGATAACGGCAATTCGGTCGGTGTCGGAGTTATTCATGGCAAACTCCAAACATATTGGTTCATATGATCTTTCATACCAAAGGCAAATGTGCCAGCGTGCTCGATCAACACGGTGAACACTTATCGAATCCGTCGTGAATTGGCCCGTGCGGGCTGTTATCTCCACAGCGGCCGGGTCTAACGTGGCGAGTCGTCTGTTTCAGAAGCCGGCGTGGGCTACTGAAAGTTGGTGAGTTATAGGGTTTTTGAGGAGGGGACATGTCCTTTTTGCGAGCGCAGCCAGAAGTGCTGAACGCGGTGGCAGCAGGACTGTTCGGCGTCAACGAAGCGGTGCGAGAAGGTGGCGCCGCGGCGGCCACATCGACGACCGGAGTTGTCCCGGCGGCCGCGGACGTGGTCTCGATATTGACTGCGGCACAATTTTCTTCGCACGCGCAGCTTTTTCAAGTGATAAGCGCCGAGGCTGCGGTTGTTCGGGAACAATTGGCCACCACGCTGAAGATCAGCGCCGGTTCGTACGCCGCCACGGAAATGGCGAATCTGAGCACGGTCGGTTAGGCGAGGAATACGATGCTGGATTTCGCACAGCTACCGCCGGAGATCAATTCGGCGCTGATGTATGCCGGGCCCGGTTCGGGGCCGCTGCTGGCGGCCGCCGCGGCGTGGGAGGCGCTGGCCGCCGAGCTGCACGCGGCGTCCGCCACCTACGGCGCGTTGATAGCCAGCCTCACCGACGGTCCCTGGGAGGGACCGTCGGCCTCCGCCATGCTGGCCGCGGCGGTGCCTCAAGTGGTCTGGCTACGTGAGACCGCGGGGCAGGCCGAGGAGGCCGGTGCTCAGGCCGCGGCCGCGGCGGCCGCGTTCGAGGCGGCGTTCGCCGGAACGGTACCCCCGCCGGTGGTTGCGGCGAACCGGGCGTTGCTGCTGGAGCTCTTGGCCACGAACTTCCTCGGCCAGAACACGGCAGCGATCGCGGCCGTCGAGACCGAATACGCCGAAATGTGGGCCCAAGACGCGGGGGCGATGTACGGGTACGCGGGCGCGTCGGCCACCGCCGCCAAACTGCCGCAGCCGCAGTCGGCGGCCCCCGCCACCGACCCCGCCGGGACGGCCGGGCAGGCCGCCGCGGTGGCGCAGGCCGCGGGGAGCACCGCCGGCACCAACGCCCGAGGTCTGACCACGGTGCCACAAACGTTGTCCGCGCTGGCCGGAACTGGAACCAACACGTCCCAGTCGCCCGGGCTGTCGTTCGGGGGCATCGGGATGAACGACGAGGGTGACGGGTTTGCGCTGAGCGGCCCGCTGGGCGACTTCTTCGAAGGCCTCACCGGCTCACAGGAATTGGACGCCAGCTCGCCGTTCGACATGTTCATCCGGTTGGTGTCGCCCACCCGGCTGTTCACCACCGCCTTCAAGGACGTTCAAAGCATTGCGCAGGGTTTTGCGCCCCAGGCCGCAAAGGCCGCCACGGAAGGCGCGGCGAAGGCGGCCGAGGGCGCCGCGAAGGCCATCGAGGCGGTGCCACACGCGTTGAATGGCGCCCTGGGCAATGCCGTCGGCGCGGCGGGCCGGGCGGCGTCCGTCGGCGGTCTATCCGTCCCGGCGTCGTGGGGAGCGGTCACCCCGACGGCCGGCCCGGCCATCGTGACGCTCAACGGCACCACCGCGGCCGCGACCCAGCCGGCGACCCACGCGGTCGGTGGCATGCCGCTGCTGGGTAGTGGCGCCGCCCGCAGCGTCGGGGCCGCTCACTTTGCGCCGCCCCGTTACGGATTCAAGCCCACGATCATCACTCACCCGCCGGCGGGCGGGTAGCAGGACGACCGATCACGGCGTGACCAGGATCTTGCCGTGCCGTTCGGGGTCGGCCAGGTCGTCGAACGCGGCGCCGACCCCGTCCAGGCCCACCTCGCCAGTGATCAGCGCAGTGACGTCCGTTTCGCCCTCGGCCAGTCCGCGCAGCGACTCGGCGAACTCTTCGGGGGTGTAGGCCAAGCAGAACTGCACGTTGATCTCTTTGGCGATCGCGAAGAACGGGTGAAAGGTGTCGGCCTCCATGCAGACCCCCGCGACGACCAGGCGGGTGCCCGGACGGGCCCGCAGCAGCACGTCGCCGATGATGCCGGGCACGCCGATCGCCTCGAACACCACCGCCGGTTGGACCGTGTCGAAGGGTGAACCGTCGGCGGCATCGAGTGTCTGGTGAGCGCCCACGGTGGTGGCCAGCTCGCGCCTCTTGGTCGAAAAGCCGGATGCCACAATGTTTTCCACACCACGCGCCCGCAGGGCGGCGATGATCGCGACACCGATCGGGCCGCAGCCCAGCACCAGGGCCGTCTCGCCGGCAGCGATGTTGGACTTATTGACGGCGTGCAGCCCCACCGCCATCGGCTCGGTCAGGGCGGCGTGCTTGAGATCCAGCCCGTTGGGGATGGGCAGCAGTAGCGGTGCGGACAGCAGCATCCGTTCGGCATAGCCGCCGACGGTGTGATTGCTGTACACGATCGGCTCGACACCCGTGGCGGACAGCAGCACCGGGATCGACGTGACCATGGTCCCGGCCGGATGGGTGTCGGTATCGGGTCCCGCCTCGAGCACCTCGGCGCTGAATTCGTGGCCCATGAAGATGTCGCGCGTCAGATCCACCGCCGTGCCACCCGAGCCCCGCATGACCCGCTCGGTCATGTCCAGCATTTGCCTGCCGTGCGCGGCGAAATGCAGGTCGGAGCCGCAGATTCCGCAGGCCCGGATGGCCACCAGTACCTGGCCGGGCCCGGGTATCGGGCCGGGGACGTCGTCGCGCGGGACCATACGGCCGTCGCGCAACACCGCGGCACGCATCACCGCACCGCGTCTTCCTGCTCGCCGACGTGCTCGGTGATGGCCTGCACGACGGCCTCGCCGGCGCGGCCGATCAGTTGGTCGCGGCGGTCTTTGGCCCAGTCGTGCGATGCCCGTGCCGCCGCGAGTTGGCCCTTGAAATGCGGGATCACCTTGCGGGCGACCAGATCGTAAGAATGGTAGGTCGCTTCGGGGGAGGCCCAGTCATGGCCGAGCATCAGCAACGTCCCGAATCCGCCCGACCGTTCCAGCAGGTCTTCGATGTGGGCGATGGCGTCATCGGGTGTGCCTATGCAGCAATTCCCTTTCGCCGCATAGTCTTCGACGAACTCATACGGTGATTGCGTGCCCTCGACGGTGTTGGCCAGCGGCACGAAGCCCGCCGCGCCGAAGTAGTTGGCGAAATCCTGCAGACCGTACGTGCAATCCTGGATCGCCTGTTCGCGGGTGTCGGCGATGTGCATGATGGACAGCACTCGCCAATCGGCGCGGTCCGGTTCGCCGCGGCCCGCCTTGGCGGCCTGTTCGCGCACGATCTCCCAGGTGGTTTCCAGCGCCGCGTAGCCACCGGGCACCGACATCGACAGCGACAGCAACGACGTCCCCATCGCACCGGCCAGGCGCGGACCGGACGGCGAAATCATTGCCGCCGTTGAGATTTCCGGGTATGGCCAGGTGTAAGGACGGATGTGCAGTTGCGCATCGCGCAAGGTGAACCAGTCGGTGTGCCGGTCGATGCGTTCGGTCGGGCCCGCGCGGAACAGCGCCAGGATCGCCTCCAGCGACTCCTGCATCATGTGCCGTTGATCGACCGGGTCGATGCCCATCATGTAAGCGTCCGACGGCAACGCCCCGGGTCCGGTGCCGAACATCACCCGGCCGCGGGTCAAATGGTCCAGCAGCACCCAGCGGTCGGCCACCATCAGCGGGTGATGGTAGGGCAGCGAGACCACGCCGGTGCCCAGCCGGATGTGCTTGGTTCGTTCCGCCGCAGCGGCGATGAACACCTCCGGGCAGGCGATCAATTCGTAACCGCCGGAATGATGTTCACCGAACCAGGCTTCGTCGTAGCCCAGGCGGTCCAGTGCGACGACGCGTTCCATGTCGTATTCCAGTGCCACCGTAGGCGATTGGCCGATCGGATGAAACGGCGTGATAAACACACCGAAACGAAGCGGGGCAGTCACCGCAACTCCAATCCGTCGAGAAATTCCAGCAGTATCGAGTTGACCTCGTCGGGTCGTTCTTGTTGCAGCCAGTGTCCCGCGCCTTCGATCATCACCTGCCGATACGGGCCCGAGATGAGCTCGCCCGCCCGATCGGCCGGGGTGAAGGCCAGCACGGGATCGGTTGTGCCGCCGATGAATAGGCAGGGGACCGGGATTTTCGCGCCGGCCAGCTCGGCGGTGATCTCCCAGTTGCGGTCGAAATTGCGATACCAGTTCAGGCCGCCGGTGAACCCGGTGCGGGAGAATTCCGCGATGTAGTGGTCGAGTTCGTCCTGGCTGATCCAGTCCGGCAACACCTGAGCGTCGGGCAGCCGTTCGATGAGGCCCTCGGGGCCCGGCGCCAGCATCCGCACCGCGGCCTCCTGGTCGCCGGGCGCGGCCGAACCACCCATGATGCGGCGGATGAAGCGCGCGGGCTCGGCGTTGAGCTCGGCATCGGCGACGCCGGGCTCTTGGAAGTAGAGGATGTAGAAGAAGTTCTCGCCGAACCTGCTGCGCCACACCTGGGTCGGCGGCGCCTTGGAGCGCGGCGTGGGCGGGACGCTCAACCCCGCCACCGCGGCGACCCGGTCCGGGTGCAGCAGCGGCGCGGTCCAGGCGACCGGGGCGCCCCAGTCGTGGCCGACCCAAACCGCCCGCTCGGCACCGACATCGTCGAGCAACCCGACGATGTCGGTGGTCAGCTCCCGGATGTTGTAGGCGTCGATCGCCGCCGGGCGCGACGATCCGCCGTACCCCCGCTGATCGGGGGCGAGCACGTGGTAGCCGACCTGTGCGAGCGCCGGAATCTGGTGACGCCAGGAGTAGGACAACTCGGGAAACCCGTGCGCCAAGACGACCACCGGCGCTCCGCGCTCACCGGCCTCGACGACTCGGAGCCGCACCCCATTGGTCTCCACTAACCGTTCGGTAGATGTGGGCACCAACACACCAAAGCACAACCCCAATCGGCTGAGAAGTACTCGGCGAGCTTGAAAGGGGGTTGAAAATGGGCGTCGCAGGCTTGCCTCCGCGATGGGGGCGCCACGGCAACAGCGGAACGGAGGCGAGCGGGTGAGGAGGCTGGACCACATCGTGTTGTGGACGAAGGATCCGCACTCATCGATGGACTTTTACACGAAGGTTGTGGGCCTCGCGCCCGTGCGCTTCACCGAATTCGAGGCCGGTGAGGCGCCGTTCCCGAGTGTGCGGGTGTGCGAGGACTCGATCATCGACCTGGTGCCGCTGGCCAGCGTCGACGGCGTGGAAACGCTGACCAACAGCCGCGGCAGTGCCGGCCATCCGGTCAATCACGTGTGCCTGGCGCTGTCGAAGGCCGAGTACGACGTCCTGGACCGACGGCTGCGGGACGCGGGTGTGGACACCAGCGCCCGGCTGACCCGCAGCTACGGTGCCCGGGGATGGGCGCCGCACGGGTTCTACTTTTCCGACCCCGACGGCAACGTGATCGAAGCCCGCCATTACGACTAGCGGGGCATGCCCGAACCGATTTGCGGTGCTGTGAATCGCTGCGCAGGAAACATCGGGAACCCGCCGCTCGTTGTCCGGGCAGCACGGTGAAGACCGCTGCGCTCCGGCATTGCCGGAGCTAGCGGTAGCCTGAACTTTCCAGCTGCGTGTATCGGAAGGACCTGGCCGAAACGGCCGATGATTGATGAACCGGAAAAACGTGATTCGCACAGTCACGGCGATCGCTGTAGTAGTGCTGCTCGGCTGGTCGTTCTTCTATTTCAGCGACGACACCCGCGGATTTAAGCCCGTCGACACCTCGGTCGCGATGTCCCAGATCAACGGTGACAACGTCAAGAGCGCGCAGATCGACGACCGGGAGCAGCAGCTGCGATTGATCCTGAAGAAGGGCAACAACGACACCGACAACTCCGACAAGGTCATCACCAAGTACCCCAGCGGCTACGCCGTCGATTTGTTCAACGCGCTCAACGCGAAGAACGCCAAGGTCAGCACCGTCGTCAACGAGGGCAGCATCCTGGGTGAGCTGCTGGTCTACGTGCTGCCGCTGCTGTTGCTGGTCGGCCTGTTCGTGATGTTCTCCCGCATGCAGGGCGGCGCCCGGATGGGCTTCGGCTTCGGCAAGTCGCGCGCCAAGCAGCTGTCCAAGGACATGCCCAAGACCACGTTCGCCGACGTCGCCGGCGTCGACGAGGCGGTCGAGGAACTTTACGAGATCAAGGATTTCCTGCAGAACCCGTCGCGCTATCAGGCGCTGGGCGCCAAGATCCCCAAGGGTGTGCTGCTCTACGGCCCGCCCGGCACCGGCAAGACCCTGCTTGCCCGTGCGGTCGCCGGGGAGGCCGGGGTGCCGTTCTTCACGATTTCGGGCTCCGACTTCGTCGAGATGTTCGTCGGTGTGGGTGCCTCCCGCGTGCGCGACCTTTTTGAGCAGGCAAAACAAAACAGCCCCTGCATTATTTTCGTCGACGAGATCGATGCGGTCGGGCGCCAGCGCGGCGCCGGCCTGGGCGGCGGTCACGACGAGCGCGAGCAGACGCTCAACCAGTTGCTGGTCGAGATGGACGGCTTCGGCGATCGGGCCGGCGTCATCCTGATCGCCGCGACCAACCGGCCTGACATCCTGGACCCGGCCCTGCTGCGGCCCGGTCGCTTCGACCGGCAGATCCCGGTGTCCAACCCCGACCTGGCGGGCCGCCGCGCCGTCCTGGCCGTGCACTCCAAGGGCAAGCCGATTGCACCCGACGCCGACCTCGACGGGCTGGCCAAGCGGACCGTCGGGATGACCGGCGCCGACCTGGCCAATGTCATCAACGAGGCGGCGCTGCTGACCGCCCGCGAGAACGGCACGGTGATCACCGGGCCCGCCCTCGAGGAGGCGGTGGACCGGGTGATCGGCGGTCCGCGCCGCAAGGGCCGCATCATCAGCGAGCAGGAGAAGAAGATCACCGCCTACCACGAGGGCGGGCACACCCTGGCCGCCTGGGCGATGCCCGACATCGACCCGGTGTACAAGGTGACGATCCTGGCCCGTGGCCGCACCGGCGGGCACGCCGTCGCGGTGCCCGAAGAGGACAAGGGCCTGCGCACCCGCTCGGAGATGGTCGCGCAGTTGGTGTTCGCGATGGGCGGGCGGGCGGCCGAGGAGCTGGTGTTCCGCGAGCCGACCACCGGCGCGGTGTCCGACATCGAACAGGCCACCAAAACCGCGCGGGCGATGGTCACCGAGTTCGGCATGAGTTCCAAACTCGGCGCGGTCAAATACGGCTCCGAGCACGGCGACCCCTTCCTGGGCCGCACCATGGGCACACAGGCGGACTACTCGCACGAGGTCGCCCGCGACATCGACGACGAGATCCGCAAACTCATCGAAGCGGCCCACACCGAGGCCTGGGAGATCCTGACCGAATACCGCGACGTGCTCGACACGCTGGCCGGCGAGCTGCTGGAAAAGGAAACTCTGCACCGCCCCGAATTGGAGAAGATCTTCGCCGACGTCGAAAAGCGGCCCCGGCTCACTGTGTTTGACGATTTCGGGGGCCGGATCCCGTCGGACAAGCCGCCGATCAAGACCCCCGGCGAGCTGGCCATCGAGCGCGGCGAGCCGTGGCCTCAACCGGTTCCCGAGCCAGCGTTCAAGGCGGCCATCGCGGCAGCCAGCCAGGCGGCCGAGGCCGCGCGCGCGGAGGCCGACAGAATGGCGCACGGCCCCAATGGTTCTCGTAGCGGGCAGCGGCCAGCGGAACCGCAGCGGCCCACTCAGCCGGACTACGGCGCTCCGGCCGGCTGGTACGCGCCCGGTTGGCCGCCGCCGCAGCAGCCACAACAACCACAGGGGCACTGGTATCCGCCTGCGCCCCAACCTCATTGGCCGCAACCGGCACCGAGTTACCCGGGCCAGCAGAGCCGCGGTCAGGTCCAGGGTCAGCCCTACTATCCGCCCTACCCCCCGCCCGGTCAGCCCAGCCCGGAGCCGGGAAGACCGCCCGATCAGCCGGATGACGACGTAAGCCGGTCCAACCCGCCGGCCCGGGGCTGACGAACGGAGAATTCGATGGTGATGCCGGATACCCGCACCGCGCCACACCGTGTACGGGCGTTCGACCAGCCGCGCGCGGAAGCAGCGGTCCGCGAGTTGTTGTACGCCATCGGCGAAGACCCCGATCGAGATGGGTTGCGGGACACGCCGGCCCGGGTGGCCCGCGCGTACCGGGAGATGTTCTCCGGCCTCTACACCGAGCCCGACGCGGTGCTCAACACCATGTTCGACGAGGACCACGACGAGCTGGTCATCGTCAAAGAGATTCCGCTGTACTCGACGTGTGAGCATCACCTGGTGTCGTTTCACGGGGTGGCCCATGTCGGC
This sequence comes from Mycobacterium sherrisii, assembly GCF_002102355.1. Classification (GTDB taxonomy): domain Bacteria; phylum Actinomycetota; class Actinomycetes; order Mycobacteriales; family Mycobacteriaceae; genus Mycobacterium; species Mycobacterium sherrisii. The sequence goes on from NZ_LQPT01000082.1 coordinate 131,485, forward strand.
TACATCCCCGGCCCGGACGGCCGGGTGACCGGCCTGTCGAAAATCGCTCGGCTGGTTGACCTTTACGCCAAACGGCCGCAGGTGCAAGAGCGGCTCACCAGCCAGATCGCCGATGCCCTGGTGAACCGGCTCGCTCCCCGCGGGGTGATCGTGGTGGTCGAGGCGGAGCATCTGTGCATGGCGATGCGCGGTGTCCGCAAGCCCGGCGCCATCACCACCACCTCGGCGGTGCGCGGGCAGTTCAAGACCGATGCCGCCTCTCGAGCCGAAGCACTCGACCTCATCCTGCGTAAGTGACTCCGCTGCCCGTGCAGGTGGTCGGGGTGGTGAACGTCACTGACGACTCATTCTCCGACGGCGGGCGCTACCTGGGTGCGGACAGCGCCGTCGCGCACGGCCTGGCACTGACTGCCGACGGCGCGGACATCATCGACGTCGGCGGGGAGTCGACCCGGCCCGGTGCCACTCGAATCGACCCCAGGATCGAGAGCGCACGCATCGTTCCCGTCGTCAAAGAACTTGCCGCACAAGGAATTACCGTGAGCATCGACACCATGCACGCCGAGGTCGCGCGGGTGGCGCTGGAAAACGGAGCCCAAATCGTCAACGACGTGTCCGGCGGGCGCGCCGATCCCGCAATGGCGCCGCTGGTGGCCGAGGCCGGTGTGCCGTGGGTGCTCATGCACTGGCGATCGGTGGCGGCCGACCAGCCGCACCGGGCCCCGCAGTATCGCGACGTGGTGGCCGACGTGCGCGCCGAACTGCTGGCCGGTGTCGACGACGCCGTGGCCGCCGGGGTGGATCCGGCCAAGTTGATCATCGATCCGGGTCTGGGCTTCGCCAAGACGGGACAACACAATTGGGCGCTGTTGCACGGGCTGCCCGAACTGGTGGCGACTGGCATTCCGGTGCTGCTGGGCGCGTCGCGCAAACGCTTCCTCGGTACGCTGTTGGCCGGACCGGATGGGTCGCCGCGACCGCCCGACGGCCGCGAGACGGCGACGGCGGTGATATCCGCGCTGGCCGCCCTGCACGGAGTGTGGGGTGTGCGGGTGCATGATGTGCGGGCCTCGGTCGACGCTCTCAAAGTCGTCGGTGCCTGGACGCAGACGGAGCGGACTGAAGGCGATGGCTGACCGAATCGAATTGCGCGGCTTGACAATTCACGGACACCACGGTGTCTTCGAGGCCGAGCGGACCGACGGCCAGGAATTCGTCGTCGACATCGTGGTCTGGATCGACCTGGCCGACGCCGCCGCCAGCGACGACCTGGCCGACACCCACGACTATGCGGCCCTGGCCCAACGTGCCGCCGAGATCGTGGCGGGACCGCCCCGGAACCTGATCGAGACGGTGGGCACCGAGATCGCCGAGCACGTGATGGCCGACGACCGTGTGCACGCCGTCGAGGTCACGGTGCACAAGCCCCGCGCCCCGATCCCGCAGCAGTTCTCCGATGTGGCGGTGGTGATTCGGCGGTCCCGGCGGGGAGGTCGTGGTTCGGTGGTCCCCGCGGGCGGGGTGTGAACAACCCGCATCGGCGACGATGCACAGCGAAGCGGTGAGGAGAAGCGGCGCACATGAGCAGGGTCGTACTGTCCATCGGCTCCAACCTGGGCGACCGGCTGGCGCGGCTGCAGTCGGTCGTGGACGCGCTCGGTGACACGCTGCTGCAGATCTCCCCGGTGTACGAGACGGAGCCGTGGGGGCGCGTGGAACAGGGCCCGTTCCTCAACGCGGTGCTCATTGCCGACGATCCCGCGCTCGACGGGCAGGGGTGGCTGCAGCGGGCCCAGGGGTTCGAACGGGCCGCGGGCCGCGTCCGCGGTGAGCGTTGGGGGCCGCGCACCCTGGACGTGGACCTGATCGCCTGCTACTCCGCCGCCGGCGAGGTGCTCAGCCGGGACAACAACCTGACGCTCCCGCACCCGCTGGCTCACCTGCGTGCCTTCGTGCTGGTGCCCTGGCTGACCGTCGACCCGGATGCGCGACTGACCCTGGCCGGCGGGCCGCGCCCGGTCGCCGAGCTGCTGACCGAACTCGAGCCCGCCGATCGGCAGGCGGTCCGGTTGACCGAATGGACCCTGCACCGTGACACCGACTCCCCGGGCGACCCGGAGTCGACGAGCTGATGGGGCCGACCAGGAAGCGGGACCTGACGGTCGCGGTGGTCGGCGCTGCGGTACTGAGTTATCTGCTGATTCAGGTGTTGTTCCGCTGGTTCCCACCGGTCACCGTGTGGACCGGTCTGTCCCTGCTCGGCGTCGCGATCGCCGAGGCGCTGTGGGCACGTTATGTGCGGACCAAGATCAGTGACGGGGAAATCGGGGCCGGGCCCGGCTGGCTGCATCCGCTCGCGGTGGCCCGCACCGTGACGGTCGCCAAGGCCTCGGCCTGGGTGGGCGCCCTGGTGCTGGGCTGGTGGATCGGGGTGCTGGCGTTCTTCCTGCCGCGCCGGTCCTGGTTACGGGTCGCCGCGGAGGACACCACGGGGACGGCGGTGGCCGCGATCAGCGCGCTGGCATTGTTGGTCGCCGCGCTGTGGCTGCAGCATTGCTGTAAGTCCCCGCCTGATCCGACCGAGCGCGGCGAAGGAGCGGAAAGCTAGAACGGCGGGCGGTTGCCGGTGCCCGGGTGGGCGAAACGCCGAGCGTTCGGCGGATCTACCCAGGTGAGAATCGCCGGAGTCGCGCGACACGCGGAACGACATCGCACAGGTACAGTCAGGCCATGACCGTTCTGTCCCGCGGCGCCCGGGGTCGGCGCGGCGGCCGCAGGCCGGGGTGGGTGCTCTTGACGGCGTTGCTGGTCCTCGCCATGGGGGCCAGTTCCGCACTGGTTTTCACCAATCGTGTGGAACTCCTCAAGCTCGCTGTGATCCTGGCGCTGTGGGCCGCAGTCGCCGGCGCCTTCGTGTCGGTGCTGTACCGCCGGCAAAGCGATGCCGACCAGTCGCGGGTGCGTGACCTCAAGCTGGTCTACGACCTACAGCTGGACCGGGAGATCTCGGCGCGGCGCGAATACGAGCTGACCGTCGAATCCCAGTTACGCCGCGAACTGGCCTCCGAAATACGCGCCCAGGCCGCCGACGACCTTGCGGCCCTGCGCGCCGAGGTGGCGGCGCTGCGGACCAGCCTGGAGATCTTGTTCGATACCGACCTCGAGCAGCGGCCCGCGCTGGAAAACGTCGATACCGAGACCCCGCCCGCGCGGGCGTACAGCGACTGGGACCGCAACGGGGAAGCTGCGGGGGTCGACTGGGTCACCAGCGACCGGGTCACCTCGGTCCGCCAGGGCCGTCCGGTGGATGCCGCGGAGCCACGCACCGACGAGTCCGCGATCATCGATGTCCCGGAGGTGGGGGAATTTCCGGTGAGCGCCGCGAGTGCCGGCCCGCCGCCGCGGTTCCACGAGCGGGACCGCCCGCCGTACGACGCCTCGCAGGACGCCCGCCACCCGGCCGAGCCGCAGTATTCCGAGGCGCCGCCGTTCGTCCCCCCGCCGATGGCCGCGCCCGCCGAAGCCGAGCGGTTCGGGCCCCCGCAGTGGCAACCGCCGCCGCCGCCCGAACCGGTACGCAGGGACTGGCAGCCGGTCAACGCCGACGGTCTCTGGTTGCCCCCCGGCACGCCCGGCAGCAACTGGGCCGGCGGCGGCGAGGTCCCGGGCGAAGCGGATGCCACGCGTGGCCGGCGCCGGCGCTCCCGCCACGCCGAGGAGTCGCTGGCGGGTGTCCCGGGCCCGCCGGCCGACCACGAGCCGCCGATGCCGTCGGCCGAAGCGGGTCGCCGGGCCCGTTCGCGCCACTCCGCGGAATACCGCGACTACAGCGTCCGCAACTTTCTCGGCCCGGCGCAGGCGCCGGACCGGGTGCCGGATCAGGCCGACGCGGGACCCTCGGCACCGGCTCCCGCGACCGCTGCGCCGCCCTATCCCCGGCCGGCGCCCCAGCAGGAGGCGCCACCGCCGCCACCGCGACTCGCGCCGGCGCCCACGCCCCGCCACCAGGGCGCCGACGACGAGCCGGGCGGCTCCGACACGGGCCCGCGCACGGGCGGCCAATCCGTCGCCGACCTGCTGGCCCGGCTGCAGGTGCAGCCCTCCGGGGGCGGTCGGCGTCGGCGCCGGGAAGACTGAGCTGGGAGCTTCCTCACATTGGGGGCCGCGTGCTCGATCGACTACAGTGTTAGTGACCGTCCGGTACCCGACATCAGTCAAAAGTGGACCGGAACGCACGAACCAACAATGTGAGGTCGTCTGCGATGAGGCAGTTCGACGGCTTGCGCCCGGCCAGGCTCAAGGTGGGCATCATTTCGGCCGGCCGGGTGGGCACCGCCCTGGGGGTGGTGCTGGAGCGCGCTGAACACGTCGTGGTGGCCTGCAGCGCCATCTCCCACGCCTCGCGACAGCGGGCGGCGCGCCGACTGCCCGACACGCCGGTGGCTGCGCCGCCGGATGTGGCTGCCGCCGCCGAAATGCTGTTGCTGGCGGTGCCCGACGGCGAGCTGGCGGGCCTGGTGACCGGCCTGGCCGCGACGTCGGCGGTCCGGCCCGGCACGATCGTGGTGCACACCTCGGGCGCCAACGGCGTCGGCATTCTCGCCCCGCTGACCGAGCACGGCTGCATACCGGTGGCCATCCACCCGGCGATGACGTTCACCGGCTCCGACGAGGACGTCAATCGGCTGCCGGACACCTGTTTCGGCATCACCGCGACCGACGAGGTCGGCTATGCGATCGGGCAGTCGCTGGTGCTGGAGATGGGCGGCGAGCCGTTCCGGGTCCGCGAGCAGGCCCGCACCCTCTACCACGCGGCTTTGGCCCATGCGAGCAATCATCTGGTGACCGTGCTCGCCGACGCGGTCGAGGCGCTGCGCGCGGCGGTCCGCGGCACCGAACTGCTGGGCCAGCAACTGGTCGACGATCAGCCGGGCGGCGTCGCCGAACGCATCGTCGGGCCGTTGGCCCGCGCCGCGCTGGAGAACACGCTGCAGCGTGGCCAGGCCGCGCTCACCGGCCCGGTGGCCCGCGGTGACGCGGCCGCGGTCGCCGGCCATCTGCGGGCGCTGACGCAGGTCGACCCCGACCTGGCGAACGCCTACCGGGTGAACGCGCTGCGGACCGCGCAGCGTGCGCACGCACCGCAAGAGGTCGTCGAGGTGCTGGCCCGATGAGCGCCATGACGGCCCGCCCACCGGCGTTCCAGCCGGGGCAACTCAACGTGTATTCGGTGCCGCGCGAGGTGTCCGACGTGAGCCGCGCGCTGCGGCACACCGGCCGCCGGGTGATGCTGGTGCCGACGATGGGTGCGCTGCACGACGGGCATCTGGCGTTGGTGCGAGCCGCCAAGCGGGTGCCCGGATCGGTTGTCGCGGTGTCGATCTTCGTCAATCCCTTGCAATTCGGCGCGGGGGAAGACCTCGACGCCTATCCGCGCACGCTGGATCACGATCTGACCCTGCTGCGCGGCGAGGGCGTCGAGATCGTGTTCGCCCCGACCGCCGCGGCGATGTACCCCGAGGGCCTGCGCACCACCGTGCAGCCCGGCCCGCTGGCCGCCGAGCTCGAAGGCTCCGTTCGGCCGACGCATTTCGCCGGAGTCCTCACCGTCGTGTGCAAGCTATTGCAAATCGTCCACCCGGACCGAATCTTCTTCGGCGAGAAGGATTATCAGCAGCTGGTCTTGATCCGGCAGATGACCGCCGACCTGAACATCGACGTGCAGGTGGTCGGCGTGCCGACCGTCCGCGAGTCCGACGGGCTGGCGATGTCGTCGCGTAATCGCTACCTGGACGCCGCCCAGCGCGAGTTGGCGACGACGCTGTCGGCGGCGTTGCTGGCCGGCGCGCACGCGGCGGGGGCCGGCCAACGGGCCGCGCTGGACGCGGCGCGCGCCGTGCTCGACGCGGTGCCCGCCGTCGCGGTCGACTACCTCGAGCTGCGCGATGCGGACCTGGGGCCGCCGCAGGTCGGCCGGCCCGGCCGACTGCTCGTCGCCGCCCGGCTGGGCAGCACCAGACTGCTGGACAACATTGCTATCGACATCGAGGCCACGCCGGCACCTTTCGGGCTGGACACCCATGAAACATCTTGGAGGAACTGATGTTACGGACGATGCTCAAGTCGAAGATCCACCGCGCCACAGTCACTCAGGCCGATCTGCACTACGTCGGGTCGGTAACCATCGACGCCGATCTGATGGATGCGGCCGACCTGCTGGAGGGTGAGCAGGTGACCATCGTCGATATCGACAACGGCGCCCGCCTGGTCACCTACGCGATCACGGGCGAGCGCGGCACCGGCATCATCGGAATCAACGGTGCCGCTGCGCATCTCGTACACCCGGGCGACCTGGTGATCCTGATCGCCTACGGCACGATGGAAGACGCCGAGGCGCGCGCCTACCAGCCGCGCATCGTCTTCGTCGACGCCGACAACAAGCAGATCGACCTGGGCAGCGACCCGGCGTTCGTGCCCGACGGCGTCGACGAACTACTCGACCCACGCATCGGTGTGCGATAACCGTGCTGCTGGCGATCGACGTCCGTAACACCCACACCGTCGTGGGGCTGATCTCCGGCGCCAAAGAACACGCGAAGGTCGTGCAGCAGTGGCGGATTCGCACTGAGTCGGAGGTCACGGCGGACGAGTTGGCGCTGACCATCGACGGTTTGATCGGCGACGACTCCGAGCGACTGACCGGTGCGGCGGCCTTGTCGACCGTGCCTTCGGTGCTGCACGAGGTGCGGGTGATGCTCGACCAGTACTGGCCGTCGGTGCCGCACGTGCTGATCGAACCCGGCGTGCGGACCGGCATCCCGCTGCTGGTCGACAACCCCAAAGAAGTCGGGGCCGATCGAATCATCAACTGCCTGGCCGCTTTTCATAAATTCGGGAAGCCCTGCATCGTCGTGGACTTCGGTTCCTCCATCTGCGTTGACGTGGTTTCGTCCAAGGGTGAGTTCCTCGGCGGTGCGATAGCGCCCGGTATCCAGGTCTCCTCGGATGCTGCCGCCGCGCGCTCGGCCGCGCTGCGCCGGGTCGAGCTGTCCCGGCCCCGCTCGGTCGTCGGCAAGAACACCGTCGAATGCATGCAGGCCGGCGCGGTGTTCGGCTTCGCCGGCCTGGTCGACGGGCTGGTGGGACGGGTCCGCGCCGACGTGGACGGCTTTTCCGGTGACTTAGGAGATCAAGTCGTGGTGGTGGCCACCGGCCACACCGCGCCGCTGTTGTTGTCCGAGCTGGAAACCGAGGTCCACTACGACCAGCACCTGACGCTGCACGGGCTGCGGCTGGTCTTCGAGCGCAACCGGGACGCGCAGCGCGGCCGGCTGAAGACCGCCCGCTGAGGTCCGCAAGCCTGCCTATCGGGGGTGCTCCGGGCTGCTCTGGTCGCACGACGTCGACGGGCGGCCCGCGGCGAGTGTGCATCCTCGGCTTTGAAGATGCGTCCACGGCGCGCCGCCCCGGCGTGTCGACGCCCGGAGCGCACACCGAAAGCCCGGAGCACACCGAAAGCCCGCAGCGCACACTCGACGCCCGCAGCGACCGCCGTGCGAGGTCATTTAAGCTGGCACGTCGTGAGTGCAGCCGATCAAGACCTTCCCGAGCAGTTCCGGATTCGCCGGGATAAGCGCGCTCGGCTGTTGGCCGAGGGGACCGACCCTTATCCGGTTGCCATCGAACGCACCCACACGCTGGCGCAGGTCCGCGCGGCGCATGCCAACCTCGAGGTCGACACCGCGACCGATGACATCGTCGGAGTGGCGGGGCGGGTCATCTTTGCCCGCAATTCCGGCAAATTGTGCTTCGCGACCTTGCAGGACGGCGACGGGACCACCCTGCAGGCCATGATCAGCCTGGACAAGGTCGGCAAGGAGTCGCTGGACGCCTGGAAGGCCGACGTCGACCTCGGCGACATCGTCTATGTCCACGGCACGGTGATCAGTTCACGCCGAGGCGAACTGTCCGTGCTTGCCGACTCGTGGCGCATCGCGGCCAAGGCGCTGCGGCCGCTGCCCGTCGCGCACAAGGAGATGAGCGAAGAATCGCGGGTGCGGCAGCGGTATGTCGACCTCATCGTCCGGCCCCAGGCGCGCTCGGTGGCACGTCAGCGCATCGCCGTGATCCGCGCGATCCGCAACGCCCTGGAACGGCGCGGGTTTCTGGAAGTCGAAACACCAATGTTGCAGACGCTGGCCGGCGGCGCGGCCGCTCGCCCGTTCATCACGCATTCCAATGCGCTCGACATCGATCTCTACCTGCGCATCGCACCGGAACTGTTCCTGAAGCGATGCATCGTCGGTGGATTCGACAGGGTCTTCGAGCTAAATCGGGTGTTCAGAAACGAAGGGTCCGATTCGACACATTCTCCAGAATTCTCGATGTTGGAGACCTACCAGACCTACGGAACGTATGACGATTCGGCAGTCGTGACCCGAGAGCTTATTCAAGAGGTGGCCGACGAGGCGATCGGTACTCGGCAACTGCCGTTGCCAGATGGAAGCATCTACGACATCGACGGAGAATGGGCTTCCGTAGAAATGTATCCGTCGTTGTCCGCGGCGCTGGGCGAAGAGATCACACCCCAAACGACGCTCGAACAGCTGCGGGCCATCGCCGCTCGGCTCGGCCCCGACTTTCCGGAGATTCCCGACGACCGTGGCTACGGGCACGGAAAGTACGTCGAGGAACTTTGGGAGCACCTGGTGGGCAAGACGTTGACCGCCCCGACGTTCGTCAAGGATTTCCCTGTCGAGACAACACCTTTGACGCGCCAGCACCGCAGCATCCCCGGGGTCACCGAAAAGTGGGATCTCTACGTGCGCGGCGTCGAGCTGGCGACGGGCTACTCCGAGCTCAACGATCCGGTGGTCCAGCGCGAGCGTTTCGCCGAGCAGGCGCGGGCCGCCGCGGCCGGTGACGATGAGGCCATGCAACTCGACGAAGACTTTCTCACAGCCCTCGAGTATGGGATGCCGCCGTGCACCGGAACGGGAATGGGTATCGACCGCTTGTTGATGACTTTGACCGGCCTGTCAATTAGAGAGACAGTTTTGTTCCCGATTGTTCGGCCACACACGAGCTGAAACATCTAACGCGCTGTTGCGCTCAGATTGAATATGCTGGGGCCTTATGGCAGATTAGTGACCGGGGAGTGGGTCCAATCTGCTCAGCAAGTGCTCAGGAAGAACGCGAGGGTAAGCTAATGGCGAAGAAAGTCACCGTCACCTTGGTCGATGATTTCGACGGTGCAGGGGCCGCCGACGAAACCGTCGAATTCGGGCTTGACGGGGTGACCTATGAGATTGACCTTTCCACCAAGAATGCCGCGAAACTTCGTAACGATCTGAAGCAGTGGGTGGCAGCGGGCCGCCGCGTCGGTGGCCGCCGCCGGGGCCGGTCCGGCTCGGGCCGCGGCCGTGGGGCGATCGACCGCGAGCAGAGCGCCGCGATCCGCGAATGGGCCCGTCGCAACGGACACAACGTGTCGACGCGCGGACGCATCCCGGCGGACGTCATCGACGCGTTTCACGCGGCCACCTAAAAAATCGGTATCCGGCGTCCGGCCACCAGGCGCGGGCGCCGGTTTCTTTTCGCTGGCGGCGAAATGAATGATGCCTGCCTTCGGTGGGGAAACGATTCGGTGGATTGTCTCGTTGCTTCAGTTACGCCTCTGTAAGCCGGGGGAATCCCGGGCCACAGTGGCAAGCAGGTCCGAACGGCCCGAACGACAAGGCACCGCAACGTTCGAACCCTGACGGGCCGACCATTACAGTGGACACCAGGTACGCACTGTCGGCCCCTGAGCCGACAATGACTGGAGTACCGATGGTGAGGGAGAGCAGGTAACCACCGATGTTCGAAAGATTTACCGACCGTGCCCGCAGGGTGGTCGTCTTGGCGCAAGAAGAGGCCAGGATGCTCAACCACAACTACATCGGCACCGAGCACATCCTGCTGGGTCTGATTCACGAAGGCGAGGGCGTAGCCGCCAAGTCGCTGGAGTCGCTTGGCATCTCGCTTGAGGGCGTCCGCAGCCAGGTCGAGGAGATCATCGGCCAGGGACAGCAGGCCCCGTCGGGCCACATCCCGTTCACGCCCCGCGCCAAGAAGGTCCTCGAGCTGAGCCTGCGCGAGGCGCTGCAGCTCGGCCACAACTACATCGGCACCGAGCACATCCTGTTGGGCCTGATCCGCGAGGGCGAGGGCGTCGCGGCGCAGGTGCTGGTCAAGCTGGGCGCCGAGCTGACCCGGGTGCGCCAGCAGGTCATCCAGCTGCTCTCCGGATACCAGGGCAAGGAGGCCGCCGAGGCGGGCACCGGCGGCCGCGGCGGCGAGTCCGGCAGCCCATCCACCTCGCTGGTTCTCGACCAGTTCGGCCGCAACCTGACGGCGGCCGCGATGGAAGGCAAGCTGGATCCGGTCATCGGCCGCGAGAAGGAAATCGAGCGGGTGATGCAGGTGCTGAGCCGGCGCACCAAGAACAACCCGGTGCTGATCGGCGAGCCCGGCGTCGGCAAGACCGCCGTCGTCGAGGGCCTGGCGCAGGCCATCGTGCACGGCGAGGTCCCCGAGACGCTGAAGGACAAGCAGCTCTACACCCTTGACCTCGGCTCGCTGGTCGCCGGTAGCCGCTACCGCGGTGACTTCGAGGAACGCCTGAAGAAGGTGCTCAAGGAGATCAACACCCGCGGCGACATCATCCTGTTCATCGACGAGCTGCACACGCTGGTCGGCGCGGGCGCCGCCGAGGGTGCGATCGACGCCGCCAGCATCCTGAAGCCGAAGCTGGCCCGTGGGGAGCTGCAGACCATCGGCGCCACCACCCTCGACGAGTACCGCAAGTACATCGAGAAGGACGCCGCCCTGGAGCGCCGGTTCCAGCCGGTCCAGGTCGGCGAGCCGACGGTCGAGCACACCATCGAGATCCTCAAGGGCCTGCGCGACCGGTACGAGGCGCACCACCGCGTCTCGATCACCGATTCCGCGATGGTCGCGGCCGCCACACTGGCCGACCGCTACATCAACGACCGGTTCCTGCCCGACAAGGCGATCGACCTGATCGACGAGGCGGGCGCCCGGATGCGCATCCGCCGGATGACCGCACCGCCAGACCTGCGCGAGTTCGACGAGAAGATCGCCGACGCCCGCCGGGAGAAGGAATCGGCGATCGACGCCCAGGACTTCGAGAAGGCCGCCAGCCTGCGCGACCGAGAGAAGCAACTGGTCGCCCAGCGCACCGAGCGCGAAAAGCAGTGGCGCTCAGGCGATCTCGACGTGGTCGCCGAGGTCGACGACGAGCAGATCGCCGAGGTGCTCGGTAACTGGACCGGCATTCCGGTGTTCAAGCTCACCGAGGCCGAGACCACGCGGCTGCTGCGCATGGAGGACGAGCTGCACAAGCGGATCATCGGCCAAGAGGACGCCGTCAAGGCCGTCTCCAAGGCGATCCGCCGCACCCGCGCCGGGCTGAAGGACCCCAAGCGGCCGTCCGGCTCGTTCATCTTCGCCGGCCCGTCCGGCGTCGGTAAGACCGAGCTGTCCAAGGCACTGGCGAACTTCCTGTTCGGCGACGACGACGCGCTGATCCAGATCGACATGGGCGAGTTCCACGATCGGTTCACCGCGTCGCGGCTGTTCGGCGCCCCGCCGGGATACGTCGGCTACGAAGAGGGCGGCCAGCTCACCGAAAAGGTGCGCCGCAAGCCGTTCTCGGTGGTGCTGTTCGACGAGATCGAGAAGGCGCACCAAGAGATCTACAACAGCCTGTTGCAGGTTCTCGAGGACGGTCGTCTCACCGATGGGCAGGGCCGCACGGTCGACTTCAAGAACACCGTGCTGATCTTCACGTCCAACCTCGGTACGTCGGACATCTCCAAGCCCGTCGGCCTCGGGTTCACCCAGGGTGGCGGCGAAAACGACTACGAGCGGATGAAGCAGAAGGTCAACGACGAGCTGAAGAAGCACTTCCGCCCGGAGTTCCTGAACCGTATCGACGACATCATCGTCTTCCACCAGCTGAGCCGCGACGAGATCATCCGGATGGTCGATCTGATGGTCAGCCGGGTCGCCACCCAGCTCAAGAGCAAGGACATGGCTCTAGAGCTGACCGACAAGGCCAAGGCGCTGCTGGCCAAGCGTGGTTTCGACCCGGTGCTGGGTGCCCGCCCGCTGCGGCGCACCATCCAGCGCGAGATCGAGGACCAGCTCTCCGAGAAGATCCTTTTCGAGGAGGTCGGTCCCGGACAGCTGGTCAAGGTCGACGTCGACAACTGGGATGGCGAAGGCGCCGGCGAGGACGCGGTGTTCACGTTCACCGGGGTGCGCAAGCCCGAAGCCGAGCCGGACCTGGCGAAGGCCGGGGCGCACGCAGCGCCCGAGCCGCAGTAGCGATCACGCAAAACGGGCGGTTAGTCTCACGGGACTGACCGCCCGTTTTGCGGTGCGTGAAGCTAAGGGGGCTTACCCGTGCTGATCGTGACCACCAACGACCTGCCGGGCTGGGAGATCCGACGCGTCTGCGGGGAAGTCTTCGGGTTGACCGTGCGATCTCGCAACGCGTTCGCGCAAATGGGTGCGGGATTCAAGGCCATGTTCGGCGGCGAACTGCAAGGAATGACCAAGAACCTCGCCGACAGCCGCAACGAAGCCATGGGGCGGCTGATCGCGGAGGCACGCAGCCGCGGCGGCAACGCCATCGTCGCGATGCGGTTCGACACCACCGAGATCGGCGACGTGTGGACCGAGATCTGCGCCTACGGAACTGCGGTCGAGGCGGTGCCCGGTGACGGACGCCGCGAAATACACGGCAAGCCAGCTCGGGTACGGCGGGTCGCCCCCACAGCAGTGATCGTTTGCTCACCGGTGCGGTCCGTCTAGACTGACCACTGTTGTCAACACTTTTTCCGACGGGTAACGGAATCTGGTGAAATTCCAGAACGGTCGCGCCACTGCAAAGTCAGACCCGGAACCCGTCACCTACGGCGGGACGCGTCATTCCCAGAAGGAGCCAACAGTGTCCACTTCCGAGACGACCGGCACACGCGCGATCGATTTGTCGGCGGCCAGTGCCGCACTCTGGCTGGCGGCGACCGCCGTGCTGGCCCTGTTGGCGCTCTACTTCGTCGGCATCGATCAGGGCGCGGTGTCGCTGTTCGGCAGCGATTCGCACGTGCATGAATTCGTGCACGACGCGCGCCACCTACTCGGCTTCCCCTGCCACTGACCCGGCGTGGAGAAGCGTCTGATCGCACGCGGGCTGGTGGCGGGCGCCGTCGGCGCGGTGCTGTCCTTCCTATTCGCCCGGCTGTGCGCTGAGCCCGTCATCGCCAGGGCCATCGCCTTCGAAGATGGCCGAGCCGACGCCGAGAACGCGCACGGCGTGCATGAACACGGCGCGGAGTTGTTCACCCGCGGTGTGCAGGCCAACGCGGGTCTCGGCTTCGGTGTGCTGATTTTCGGTCTCGCGATGGGCGCGCTGTTCGCAGTGCTGTTCTGCGTGGTCTACGCGCGCGGCACCGGAGGTCCGGAAAGCCCGGCACCGCAGCCACTTTCACTGTGGCTGGCCGCCGCCGCGTTCGTGACGGTGTATTTGGTCCCCTTCGTGAAATATCCGCCCAACCCGCCCGCCGTCGGCCAGGCGGATACGATCGGCGCGCGCACCGGCTGGTATCTGGCGATGGTGCTGGCGTCGGTGCTGCTGGCGACCGCGGCGGTATGGTTGGCGCGCCAGCTGAGCGGCCAGGTCGGCGCCTGGCACGGTCGGCTGCTCGCGGCCGGGGCTTATTTGGTGGGCGTTGCCGTGGTGATGCTGGTGCTGCCGTCGGTGGACGAGACGCCGGAACCGTTGCGCGACAACTCGGGTGCAATCGTCTATCCCGGCTTCCCTGCCGACGTGCTCTACGAATTCCGGTTGGTGGCATTGGGTGCCCAACTGTTGCTCTGGCTGACCATCGGGTTGGTCTTCGCGACGCTGGCGGGGCGGTTGCTCAGTAACGGCTCCCGCAGCGGACGGGTGCCGAGCACCGCGGCGTGACAAAGGTCGTCCGGCTGACCCTGGTGTCGCACGCGATGACCGACGCGATGACGGCCGCGCGTTTTCCCGACGACGAGTCGCTCAACGAAACCGGTCGCCGCCAGGCGGAAGCGACTGGCGCCCTTGCTATCTCCGGCCCGCGCGCCCGACACGTCGCCGCACCCGAGTTACGCGCGCGGCAGACTGCCCGGCTTTTGGGTCTGCACGCCGCGACCGAGCCGCTGTTGGCAGACCTGGACTGCGGGCATTGGCGCGGCAAGACATTGGCGGCCGTCGATCCGGCCGACCTCCAGGTCTGGCTGACCCGGCCGGACCGAGCGCCGCATGGCGGGGAATCCGTGGTCGAGCTGATCGAACGGGTCGGTGGCTGGCTGGCGTCGACGTTGCACGGCCCACCGCGCACCGTGGCGGTCACGCATCCGGCGGTGATCCGGGCGGCGATCCTGCTGGCTCTCGACATTGCGCCGAAGTCGTTCTGGCGCATTGACGTTGCACCGGCCGGCGTGACGAAGCTGCATCACCGCGACGGAAGCTGGACGCTGCGTCTCGGGTGACTATCGCGGGGCGATCAGCGCGAACGTCTGCTTGGCAACCTGCAGCATCCATCCGGTCACCTTGGGGCCGTGATCGCGCGGCCAGTTCAGCTGGAAGCTGACCACCCACGCTTGGTGGGTCTTGTCGACGGCGTACCAGCTGAAGGTCAGATCACCAGGCAGGCCGCCGGCTTTCGCACCGATATACGGCCAGACGTTTCGATCCAGCGCAATACCGGAAACGGCGGACAGGATCTGCCGGACGGGTGCGGCCGCGCCGACCGCATCGGCTTTCAGGGCTGCGTGGATCCGGCAGATGTCCCCGGCATCGCCATACCACTCCGCACCATAGGTCGACGCCGGCACGTGCGCTCGGGCCGGATCCGGTTGGTAAGGAGTGGAATTCGCCTGCTCCAGCAGCTGGGCGCGGACCTGCGGCGTGGCGTTCTGCCATTGCGCGCGCAGGTCCGGCTGGCCCCACCCGATGGAGAAGATCTCGTACATGGTGGGAAACGGCGTCATGCTGGCCGGGTCGTGATGGCCGGCACTCGCCAGGGCCTCCTCGATGGCGTGCGTGCCCAATCTGTCGATCAGCAGGTCGGTGGCCATGTTGTCGCTGTTGGCGATCATCTTGGCGGCCGCGTCGCGCACCGAAACATGGTCGCCGGGATTGAGCCCGAGGCCCGAGGAGCCCACCGCCTTGCTTTTCTCGGTGACGGTCAGCTGATCGTCCCAGGACACCGTGTGGCGCTGCACGGCACCCGCCAGGGCATGCAGCACGTACAGCTTGAAAATTGACGCCAGGGGCAAAGATTCGGTGGTGTTGGTGCCCGCGACGGGGTCACAGTGGCCTGGGGGAGCCCCGTTGACCTTGGCGACCTGGTAGGAGTACTTCGCGCCCGTCTTGCTCAGCGCGGCATCGATGTCATGCCATGAGGTGATCGTCGGCGCTTCCGTGTCCACGTCGAAGCGATCGACTCGCCCCATGTCGTCGGTGTGAATGCGGATGTCCTGGCGCGCGCCGTAGGACGAAGTCAGATGCAGCGTGGCAACGCTGGCGCTGATGTCGACCCCGTCCAGGGTGAAGGGGCGATCCCACCAAAGTTCTTCCATGGTGGTCTCGACGGTGTCCACCTTGTCGGGGGCGGCCAGCGTGCCGACCCCGACGGGACCGATCGGCCAGTCCGAGTTCAGCATGTCCATGGTCTGCTGGGCGCGCAGCCCGGGCGGCGTGCGGGTGTCGATGCCGCGGCCGGCATTGGCGGCGTTGGCCTGCGGCGGCGGCGACGGCGCACAACCCGGCGCCAGGGTTACGACCAGTGCTGCCGCCGCCGTGACGGCCAGCACGCGCTGCGCGGGACCCAACCCGTCGGGCCTATTCAGCCGACTTGCCCCCGGCAACGTCCATGACAACTTCGAACTCCAGCAACGACGCGCCGGTCGCCACCGGGTTGGCACGCTGACCGGCATGGGCCTCGACGGCGGGCCCACTTGCCCAGGCCTGGAATGCTTCATCGGACTCCCAGTGTGTCACGACGAAGTAGCGGTTCTCACCCTTGACCGGGCGCAGCAGCTGGAAGCCGAGGAAGCCGGGTTGATTGTCCACCGCGTGTGCTCGGTGGGCGAACCGCTTCTCCAGCTCGGGGCCGGCGTCGGCGGGAACTTCGATTGCGTTGATCTTCACCACTGGCGGCATGCCTGCCAGGCTACCCCGCACCCTGCCGTGTCCTGCTCGTGGGCGGGGAACGCAAGATGGTGCCATGCCCACCGATCTGCTGACTCCGCACGGCGGGCAAGGTCAACCGTTGATCCTGGTGCACGGCCTGATGGGCCGGGGTACCACCTGGTCGCGCCAGCTGCCCTGGCTGACCCGGCTGGGCGCCGTGTACACCTACGACGCGCCTTGGCACCGCGGCCGTGACGTTGCCGATCCGCACCCGATCAGCACCGAGCGTTTTGTGGCCGATCTCGCCGACGCGACCGCCGCGTTGGGGGTGCCGGTCCGGTTGGTGGGGCATTCGATGGGGGCGCTGCACTCCTGGTGTCTGGCGTCCGAGCGGCCCGAACTGGTGTCCGCCCTGGTGATCGAGGACATGGCACCGGATTTCCGTGGTCGTACCACCGGTCCGTGGGAGCCGTGGCTGCATGCGCTTCCGGTCGAATTCGACAGCGCCGAACAAATATTCAACGAATTCGGGCCCGTCGCGGGCAGGTACTTCCTGGACGCGTTCGACCGCACCGAGACCGGCTGGCGATTGCACGGGCACACCTCGCGCTGGATCGAGATCGCCGCCGAATGGGGCACCCGGGACTACTGGTCGCAATGGTCGGCGGTGCGGGCCCCGGCGCTGTTACTGGAGGCCGGTAACTCGGTCACTCCGCCGGGTCAGATGCGTGCAATGCACGAAAGTAATTCGTCGACAACGTATTTGTCGATACCGGAGGCGGGGCATCTGATCCATGACGAAGCGCCGCAAGCATACCGGGAGGCGGTCGAATCATTCCTCGCCGGCTAGCCCGAACCGGCCGTCGCTGGTTTGGGTCACCAGGCCGTCGGCCAGCAGCGAGTACAACGCCCGATCCCGCTGCGCGGTGTCGGTCAGCCAGGCGACGTCCAACTGGGCCCGGGTGACCGGGGAATCGCTGGCGCGCAGCACATCCAGTAACCGGCCGCGGACCTGGCGATCGGTGCCCGCGTAACTTTGCCCGCGTTTGGCTGGCCCTGGTGCGGGGGGATAGCCGGACCGCCGCCAGGCACACTCGTCGAGCGGGCACAACCCGCAGCGCGGCGCCCGGGCGACGCACACCGTGGCGCCCAGCTCCATGAGGGCGACCGAAAACAACGGCGCCGTATCGTCTTTCGGCAACAGCGCCGCGACGTCGGCATGGTCGCGGGCAGCGGACGGCGCCGCCGCATCGGCCAGGCCGTGGACCGCGCGGGCGACCACCCGGCGCACATTGGTGTCGACCACCGGAACGCGTTGGCGATAGGCGAAGCACGCCACGGCGCGGGCCGTGTAGCTGCCGACACCCGGTAAGCCCAACAGGGTTTCGACGTCATCCGGGACGACGTCGCCGTGATCGCGGGCGATGACCACGGCGCACTCGTGCAACCGTTTGGCCCGTCGCGGGTATCCCAGCTTGCCCCACGCCCGCAGCACGTCGGCCGCGCTGGCCGAGGCGGTGGCCGACGGGGTGGGCCAGCGCCGCACCCACTCGGTCCAGACCGGCAGCACCCGGGCCACCGGCGTCTGCTGCAGCATGAACTCGCTGACCAAGATCTGCCACGCGTCCACACCCGGCTCCCGCCAAGGCAGATCGCGGCGCGAGCGCGCGTACCAGTCAAGAAGATTGGTAATTGATATGTGTGGCCTGCCGATCATCGCAGGCTGCGGCATGATGAGTGCCATGCCCAACTCCAATCCGGTATCCGCCTGGAAAGCACTCAAAGAGGGTAACGAGCGATTCGTCGCCGGCCAGCCTGCGCACCCGAGCCAGAGTGTCGACCATCGGGCCAGCCTGGCCGCCGGCCAGAAGCCGACCGCGGTCATCTTCGGCTGTTCGGACAGCCGAGTGGCGGCCGAGCTGATCTTCGATCAGGGCTTGGGTGACGTGTTCGTGGTTCGCACCGCGGGGCAGGCCATCGATACGGCGGTGCTGGGCTCGATCGAATACGCGGTCGTGGTCCTCGACGTCCCGTTGATCGTCGTCCTCGGCCATAACGACTGTGGTGCCGTCACGGCCGCGTTGGGCGCCATCGACGACGGTGCAATACCGTCCGGCTTCGTACGGGACCTGGTCGAACGGGTCTCGTCATCGATCCTGCTGGGTAGGCGTGACGGTCTGTCCCGGGTCGACGAGTTCGAGGACCGCCACGTACAAGAAACGTTGGCACAGCTGGTGTCGCGTTCTTCGGCTATCTCGGAGCGCGTGTCGGCGGGCACGCTGGGGCTGGCCGGGGTCACCTATCACCTGGCCGACGGTCGGGCGGTGTTGGTCGACCACATCGGAGACATTGGCGAATAGGGGCGAATAGGGGCGAATAGGGGCGGATAGCACGGATGTCGGCCAGCTAACATCGCGACACGCCGAGCCGGATCGGTCAAATCGATGTGACCTGGACTTACGGTGGAATCGTGCTGGATCTGGAACCGCGTGGCCCGCTACCCACGGAGATCTATTGGCGGCGCAGGGGGCTGGCCCTGGGGATCGCGGTCGTCGTGATCGGCATCGCGGTCGCCACCATCATCGCGTTCATGGGCAACAACGCGGGAGCCAAGCCCGCGAGCGTCAGCAAGCCCGGATCGGCGCAGAACACCCCGGTCGCGTCCCCGCCGCAGGCGCCACCTCCACCCGGGCAGGAAGGCGCCACCCCGGTGCCCGCGCCGCAGGGGCAGAACCCCGAGTCGGTGACGCCGACCGCCGCGGTGCAACCGCCGCCGGTGCTCAAGGAGGGCGACGACTGCCCCGACTCGACACTGGCCGTCAAGGGCCTGACCAACGCGCCGCAATACTTCATCGGCGACCAGCCGAAGTTCACCATGGTCGTGACCAACATCGGATTGGTGGCCTGCAAGCGTGACGTCGGCGCCGCCGTCCTGGCCGCCTACGTCTACACCCTGGACAACAAGCGGCTGTGGTCCAACCTGGACTGCGCGCCGTCCAACGAGACGCTGGTGAAAACCTTCACCCCGGGCGAGCAGGTGACGACGGCGGTGACGTGGACCGGCATGGGGTCGGCGCCGCACTGCCCGCTGCCCCGCCCCGCGATCGGGCCGGGCACCTACAACCTTGTCGTGCAGCTGGGCAACCTGCGCTCACTCCCGGTTCCGTTCATCATGAACCAGCCGCCACCCCCGCCCGGGCCGGTGCCGGGCCAACCCGCGGTGCCGCAACCCGAATCGCCCCCCGGCGCTTCCGGTCCCTCGCCCGCGGGCTGAACCCGCTCAGCTGAGCGGGTCGGCGATCGTCGATTCGGCCAGCTGCGATAGTCCCTCGCGCACGTGGCGGGCCCACATCGAGCCGATACCGTCGACCGATTGCAGGTCGTTGGCGCTCGCGGCCAGCAGACCCTGCAGCGTGCCGAAGTTGCGCACCAGCAGATCCACGTGGGCGAACTGCAGCCGGGGAATGCCGGCCATCGCGCGGTAGCCACGTGGGCTCAGCGCCGAATCCTGTGCCTCGGTCGTGGTCGGATACCCGAAAACCTTTGCCAGCGAAGTGATTTCAAGTAGGTCGGTGTCTGACAGCGAGTCCAGCTCGTTGAGGGTGGCGGTCATCTGGGCATCGGACAACGGCTCGGGGCTGGCGTGGTAGTCGCGCACGATCAGTTCCCGGTCGGTGTCGTTGCCGCCGAGCAGCTCCTCGAGCTGCAGCCGCAGCTGACGCCCGTCGGTGCCCAGTTCGACGACGTCGTAGTCGATCACCAGCCCGATCCGCCGGACCAGCTCGAGTCGCTGCACCACCGTCATCACGTCGCGCAGGGTGACGAAGTCTTCGATTTCGGCCCGCGACAACAACCTGCTGACCTCGTCCAGGCGGGTCTTGTAGCGCTCCAGCGTGGCGATGGCCTGGTTGGCGCGCGACAGGATGGTCGCGGAGTCGGCCAGCACGTGACGCTCCCCGCCGACGTAGACGGTGACGATGTTCATCGAGTGGCTGACCGAGATCACCGGGTAGCCGGTCTGGATCGCGGCCCGTTCGGCCGAGCGGTGGCGGGTGCCGGACTCGTCGGTGGGAATCGAGGGATCGGGCACCAGCTGCACGTTGGCCCGCACGATGCGGCTGCCGTCCGTGGACAGCACCACGGCGCCGTCCATCTTGGCCAGCTCGCGCAGCCGCGTCGGGGCGTACCGGACGTCGAGCGCGAAGCCGCCGTCGCAAATGGCCTCAACGTTCTCGTCGTTGCCCAGCACGATCAGCGCACCCGTGCGACCGCGCAGGATGCGCTCCAGGCCATCGCGCAGCCCGGTGCCCGGTGCCAGGCGGGCGATCGTCTCACGCAGCGTCGGACGGGTCACACCGTGTCATTCTGCTACGTGAGGGCGCGCAGTGTGGGAGGGTTCCGCCGTTCGAACGGCGGTGGCGCGCTGCGATGGTCGGCGATGTCGATCATGTGCTCGAGCGCCGCGCCGATGGTGGGTGCGGTCAGGGCGTGCATTCCCGAGGGCACGGCGTCGCATCCCGGCGGCATCAGGGCGATGGTGAATCCCTGCCGTGCGGCCTCGGCCAGCCGGCGATCCATCCCGCCGACCCGGCGCAGATCGCCCGCCAGGCCGACCTCGCCGATGATCACCGCGGTGGTGGGCAACGGCAGGTCGGTCAACGCCGACGCCAGCGCGATGGCCACGGCGAGATCCGACGAGGGATCGGTCAACCGCATGCCGCCCACCGTGGACAGGTAGATGTCGTTGGCGGCCAGGGGCAGCCGGGCGTGTTTTTCCAGCACCGCGGTGATCATCGCGGCGCGCGAGTGGTCGATGCCGCTGACGGCGCGGCGCGGCGAGCCGGCGTTGGGCGTGGCCAGCAGCGCCTGTACCTCACCGATCAGCGGACGCTTGCCGTCCAGCGCGACCGTGATCGCGGTGCCCGGCACCGGGTTGGGCCGCTGATCGAGAAACAGGTTCGACGGGTCTGCGACACCCTCGATTCCGTTGTCGTGCAACAGGAAACAGCCGACCTCGTCGGCGCCGCCGAACCGGTTCTTGATGCCGCGGACCATGCGGAGCGACCCGTTGCGGTCGCCCTCGAAATGCAGCACGACGTCGACGAGGTGTTCTAGCGAGCGGGGTCCGGCGATGGCTCCGTCCTTGGTGACGTGGCCGACCAAGATCAATGCCACGCCGTTGGTCTTGGCCGCGGCGGTGAGCGCGGCCGTGACCGCGCGCACCTGGGTGACCCCGCCCGCGACACCGTCGGTCTCGCTGGTGGACATCGTCTGTACCGAATCGATGATCACCAGCGCAGGCTTGACCGTCGCAATGTGCTCGAGCACGGTGTGCACGTCGGATTCGGCCGCCAGGTAGACATCGCCCGAGCCGCAGCCGATCCGGTCGGCGCGCAGGCGGATCTGGCCCGCGGACTCCTCGCCGGAGATGTAGAGGGCGCGCCGGCCGGACTGCGCCCACAGATGAGCGACCTTGAGCAGCAATGTCGACTTGCCGACTCCCGGATCCCCCGCCAGCAGCGTCACCGACCCGGGCACCACGCCGCCACCGAGCACCCGGTCGAGTTCCTCGATCCCGGTCGCCCGGTGCCGGCTGACGCCGACCTCGACGGAGCTGATCGGAACGGCGCGCGACGCCGCGGCCACGGGCCGGCGGCCGCCGCCGACCGGGCTGAGCACGGGCACCTCTTCGACGGTGCCCCAGGTGCCGCACTCTGGGCAGCGGCCCACCCATTTCGCGGTGAGGTGCCGGCACTGTGAGCAGCGGTATTGCAGGCGCGCATTTGCCACGTGTTTCTCCTATGTCAAGTCGCTGCCGTTTGGCAAGGCTGTGTTCGGGTGTGGTGGTCGGTGTGGAGGTGGCCGAAGA
>NZ_LQPT01000083.1 GCF_002102355.1 Mycobacterium sherrisii
GGTCGACAGAAGAGGTCACCCCGCCGTTGTTCAGCGTGGCATCGCGGTAACGTGCTTGGCAATGACCAAGGGCGGCTGTTACGCCAGGGCCCAGGTGGTGGCGGTGTGGGTAAGGCCCAAAGTGATCAGGCGGCGCAGGTTGAGTGCAGCAGCGCGGTGGTGCAGCCAGTGGTCGTTTTTGATGATGCCGCGGTAGCGGACCTTGCGGTTGCCCCGAGTCAACCAGGCGATCGAGCGTTCCACCATGGGCCGGTGCTGGCGGTATTCGGCTTGCCAGTCGGGATCACGGGCGGTGCCGCGAGCGGCACGCAGCAATGGTTCATGTTCGGTAAGAGTGAGGCAACGTCCCCGTTTGGCGGTCGTGCATTGTGCAGTTAAAGGACAAGTGCGACAGTACTTTCGAACTTCACACCCCCGCTGGATGCGATCCCTACGGTGTGCTGTGCTGGGCATGTCACGGTGCGGGCATCGAAGTTGATGATGAAGTCGTCGCTGGTGAAACCGCCGGGCACCGGGGCGGGTAGCGGGATCGGTTTGATGAGCGCGGTATGCCCGCCAGCAGCGAGCGCAGCCCGCGCCGCCCCGGTGCCGTAGGCCGAATCACCCAGCACCTGAAGTGGGGTGCTCTCGTCGTTGAGCAGGGCCAGCCCAACGACGGCTTCGTGGTTATCGGCGCCGCTGGCTTTGGTCAACGCGCAGTCGGTGATGATCCCGGTATCGGACTCAACAGCGATGTGAGCTTTGAAGCCGTCCTGGCGGCGATGCACCGTCTTATGGGCGTGGCGGGTTTCAGGATCCACCGTAGAGATCACCCGGTCGGCGGTCACGTTCTGGGCGATCCACCAGTGCCCGTCGGTGCCATCCGAACCCTCCACGGGCTCGACATCCTGGCCGGCGACCAACACCAATAACGCCACCGCCTCGGCCGCACGCGGCCCCAGCTCCTGCTCGGGCAGATACCCCAGCACCCGGTGCGCATCGGTGACCAGAGCATCAACCAACTGGTCACGAGCGGCCTTATCGTTCAGGCAATCGACGGCTTGCCGGGATCGTCGTAGTCGTGGGCGGTGCAATGTGTCTGGATCACCTCGGCGGCGGCGGAGATTTCACGGCCGACCCGTCGAATCGCGGCGATGAGCTGGGTAACCGTGTCCTGGGTAGCCACCGCATCGTCGAGGACGGTGGAATCCAAGGCCCGCCGGGTCTTGCCGGCCAGCGCGCCGGTGGCTGTGACGACGGCCTTGACGGCATCGACGATCCGGTTCGGGTGATCCGAGGCCGCCAGCCGGCGCCGCCAGTAG
>NZ_LQPT01000084.1 GCF_002102355.1 Mycobacterium sherrisii
GTGTACCTGCATTCGGCCGTCGACGGGTTCTCCCGACTGTCCTACACCGAAGCCCTTGACAACGAAAAAGCCGTCACCGCAATCGGATTCATGCACCGCGCCCAGGTATGGTTCGCCGTCCATGGCATCGACCGCATCCAGCGGATCGTCACCGACAACGGCGCCTGCTACCGGGCCAAAGACTTCGCCCACGTGCTCCACGGCGCACGCCACCAATTCATCACGCCCTACACCCCGCGCCACAACGGCAAAGTCGAGCGCTACAACCGCATCCTGGCCGAAGAGTTCCTCTACGCCAGGACATGGACCTCAGAAACCCAACGCGCCGAAGCACTCAAAGTCTGGAACATCCACTTCAACTACCATCGACCACACTCTGCCGCCGCAGGCCAGCCACCAGCATCACGACTCGCCACCGGCGTCACCAATGTCATGGCCTCATACACCTAGCCGTCTCAGACGGGACCCGCACCTGCCCCGACGAAGAGACGACTCCCGCTTTTTGTCTCACTGTGAGATAAAGAGGTGTTGCTTCTCGCAGACAGGGGTGCTGAGAATGGCCCGCGCCGATTGGTTGGTCGGTGGCGATCGGCGTGCGCTCGCCACCGAGCGCATCTATGCCGCCGCCACCGAAATGCTCACCCGCGACGGCCTCGAGAAATTCGACATCGACGCGCTGGCCAAGCGCGTCCACTGTTCACGGGCCACGGTGTACCGCTACGCCGGCGGCAAGTCCGAGATCCGCGACGCGGTCATCACCAGGGCCGCGTCGCGCATTGTCGAAACAGTGCGCACCGCCGTCGAGAACCTGACCGGGCCGCAGCGGGTGGTCACCGCGATCACGGTCGCGCTCAAGTTGATCAGGGCCGACCCGCTGTATCACCTGATGATCAGCCCGGTCCGCGCCGACGAGATGGCATGGCTCACCGAGTCGCCGCTGCTCAACGGGTTCGCCACCGATCTCACCGGGCTCACCGACGGCGACTCGCAGGCCGCCCACTGGGTGGTGCGCATCGTGCTGTCGCTGATGTCGTGGCCGGTCGGCGACGACGAGGCCGAATACCAACTGGTGCAGCGCTTCGTCGCGCCGGCCTTTAGCGACGCGGGCGGACGGCTACTCGTCGCCGAAGGCGCCGCAGAGCTCCGGTAGGAAGCCCGCCAGGTGATTCATCTCCTGCGCGCAATGCACCAGCAGGTTGCGGGCGTTGGTTTCCGGGTTGCCCAGCAGGCGAGCCGCGATCGGCCGCACCGCCCGCGACGCGACGCCGGGGGCACCGCGCACCGCGATGTTAGGCCCGCCCATCCAAAACCGGGACCGCATCTCGGACCCATCCGGCGTCGCGCGGACGTGATGGATGAACCAGCCGACATCCACCGGCGCGTCGCCGGCGCCGAGCCGCGCACAGATGGCCACCGCGTCGGCGCCGTCGGGCGGGCAGCCCAGTTCCGCGGGCGCTACGAATCGAATGGCGCCGCTGAGCAGTGTCGACCCGATGTATTCGCTGATCAACGAGCAGCGCCCGATGTACCGTTCGGCGCCGCGACGCCCGGCGTCGTCGCCGTCGTTGTCCCCGTCTTTCCAGGCCGCGGACAGATGCGCCCGCGGATGCCATAACTTGTACCGCCGCGTGTCACTGCCGTGCCAACCGAACCACCACGACCACATCGCCGGTGTGATGCCGGGCATGTCGGTGCGCACCGCGACGTGGCAGCTGCCGTCGTCGAGCACTCCGTAGCCGTTCTCGGTCTGTTGATACCCGTCCTCGGCGATGGTCGCGGCGTCCTGGAACGAGAGCAACGCCATCCCGCCCTGCGGACCGTGTTCCAATGCGCGGACCACATGGGTTGGCAGCGCGGCCATTTCGGGGTTGAAGAACTTGCCGAACGGAGTGTTCGCGTCGTCGTCGCGGTAGCCCAGGTATCGGTCGCCGGTCATCAGAGTCGTCCCATCCAACTGTTGAACAGCCCATCGGGATCGTAGGCGGCGCGTATCTGGTCGAGGCGCTCCATCGCCTCGTCGCTGGCGAAGCGCGCGGGACGCTGGCCCAGGTTTTCGTCGGCCAGCTGGATACCGGTCGCCAGGTGCGACATCGCGGCCATGTTCGACCGGGCCCAGTCGCCGTAGCGTGCATCGTCCGCCTTGCTCTTCCAGGCGCCGTAGAGCGCCAGGTAGACCTCGTCTCCGATGCTGTAGGCCATGTCCGGTCGTTTCGGCGACGGTCCCCAGTTCAGCCAGAGGAAGTGTGCGGGTGGTCGGGGATCGTGTCGATGATGCGGTGGATGCCCGGTAGTAAGTCGGCCGCGGACGCAGACGTCCACATGTTGTCCGCGGCGTAGCGGTAGTCGGACAGGTAGTTGCTCATCACCGCCGTGTACCAGGTGGGCATATCGGTTGGCAGGTAAGGGATCTTGACCAGGGCTTGGTCGATCACCGGCACGGTTTCGAAGATGGCCAACGCTTGCTCGGCCTCTTGTTCGGTGTTGGCGAACGCCGGCGAGGCGAAGGTGATGGCCGGGGTATCCAGATTCATGCTGGGCACGCTGCGGCTCGCGACGATCTGCATTTCGACCCGGCGGTCGACTTCGGCGCTGACGTTGCGAGCCCAGGTATAGATCTCGTCGGCCAGCTCGATCGGGTAGACGTAGACACTCGTGCCGCAGGCGCCCGGGCGGGGGTACAGCTTGAGGTAGAACGAGGTGACGACGCCGAAGAACCCCGGCCCGGCGCCGCGCGCGGCCCAGTACAGGTCACTGTGATGGTCTGCGTCGCAATGGATTTGCTCCCCGCCGGCGGTCACCACATCCAGGCCGATGACGTTCTCGCAAGCCAGCCCCCAGACCCGGCTGTTCCAGCCGTATCCGCCCTGCAGCAGGTAGCCACCGACGCAGACGCCCTTACAGTGCCCGGCCGGGAAGAACAGATTCTGGGCCTCGAGCTCACTCATCAGGATGCTGCCGCCCTTGCCCGGCCCGACGACCGCCACGCCCTTGTCGGCGTCGATCGTCGTGTGGTCGATTCGCTTCACGTCGATCAGCACTGCCCCGTCGCGAAGGTGGTTGGTGGCCCAACTGTGGCCGCCGGAGCGGATGTTGACCTTGAGACCGTTGGACTTGGCGTAACGCAGGGCATTGACGATGTCCTCGGTGTCAACGGCCTGCACGATCAGCTCCGGGTAGCGATCGGGCACCCGCTGATTCCAGACCGTGCCGCGGCGGGCGGGTTCGTACCCGTCGTCGCCGCGCCTGAAATGCCGGCCCATCGGCAACGCACCCACAGGGACCTCCTAAGATCCACTTACCGGTCCTTAGCGGTCCGGAATGCGGAACACTATAGTTGACTCATGCCGCCCAGGGAATCCAGTTCGTCGCCGAGTCGCGACGAAGGCATCCAGGTGTTGCGTCGTGCCGCCGCCGCATTGGACGAGATCGCTTCCGAGCCGGGTGAGCTTCGGCTGGTGGACCTCGGTGGACGACTCGGGTTGGCGAAGTCGACGGCGCGCCGACTCCTCGTCGGCCTGGTAGAGGTCGGGCTGGCCAGCGTCGACGCGCAGGGCCACTTCTCGCTGGGTGAGCGCCTACTGGGGTTCGGCAGTGCCGGCGGAGCCCACGTCGCGGCGATCTTCCGCCCGACCATCGAGGCGGTGGCCCGGGCGACCGACGGGGAAACCGTCGATCTTTCGGTGTTGCGCGGTCACCGCATGTGGTTCGTAGACCAGGTCGAATCGTCTTTCCGGTTGCGGGCGGTCTCGGCGGTCGGCGTGCGATTCCCGCTGGAGGTTACCGCCAACGGCAAGGCGGCGCTGGCGGTTCTCGATGACAGCGGCGTCGAGACGATGCTTGCGCGGTTCAGCGTCGGCGTCGCGCACCGGCTGCGGCACGAGATCGCCGAGATCCGGCGCACCGGAGTGGCTTTCGACCGCGGCGAGCACACCCCAGGGATTTCGGCGGCCGCGATAGCGCGACGGACCGTGGGCGACAACGTCGTTGCCATCTCGGTGCCGGCGCCCACCGAGCGCTTCCAGGACAAGGAGCAGCGCATCGTCGCGGCATTGCGTGCGGCGGCCGAGTCACCGGCGTGGAGTCGGTGACTGGTCAGTCAAGCAACCTCATCGCCCGCCTGATCCGGATACGGCGCCGCCGCAACTGACGGGACCGCGCCGGCCAATGCAGCTCGAGCGGGAAAACGTCGTGCTCCCAAGGTTGTTGGTCAGCGCGATCTTCGGATAGGTTGGCACGGCCGCGGTACCCCCCAGGGACCCCGGCCGCGCCAAGCTCGTGATCACTGCTCAACAGCTCAGCGCTGCTGTGCCGGTGAACAATTGCCCCCACTCGTGGCGCGCGGCCGACTGTGCCTCGCTGAAACTGGATGTCTTCTCGCCGTCACCGGCAAGGTGCACGAGTGCCCATGCCATCGCGAAGACCGGAACCCGGTGCCGCACGGCTGCGCTGTGCAGTTCGTCGAGGGCGGTCTCCGAACGGCACCGGCGCAGCCCGATGATGATCCCCCGCGCGGTGTCGAGAATGCGGCTGGAGTTCGGCCCACCAGAACTCTGTGTGGGAACCCAGTTCGCCATGCTTTGCCTACCTCCCGTTGCACCACTACAGAACTCACGACCACGATTTACCGGGTCGGACCAAAGGCGCACTGTGCCATGATTTGTGGATTCACGCGGCAATGCCAGAGCACGATGCACATCGATATCCGCCTGTGACCGTGTCGATATCAAGGTCGCGGTGTCACAGAATCGCGTTGCGCTCCTTCGCCTGCGCAATCTCGTCCCATTCCACGCCGAGTTCGAGGAGTATCTCCTCGGTGTGTTGGCCGTGTTCGGGCGCCCGGGCGGGAAGCGGTGGGGTTTCGTTGAATTGCACCGGCGCGGCGACGATTCGATATGTTTCCCCGTGGTCGTCGACGTTCGTCACGACATAGCCATTGGGCTGCACCTGCGGATCATTGAGCGTTTCCCGCGGTGTCGCGAGCACACCCCAGACGCCCGGTTCGCTTTCCAGCACCCGCCGCCAGTGCGCCAGGTCCTGGCCGGCGAACGCGTTGGCGATGAGTTCGGTTGCCGCGGCCGCGTTGGCAATCAGGTTGGCGGAGGGGACGAATCGCTCGTCGTTCGCCAACTGCGACAGGCCGATCCGCTCACAGAAGCCGGCCCAGAACTTGTCCGGTTGCAAGAAGACCAGTTGGATCCATCTGCCGTCCCTGGTCAGGTAACGATTGACCAGTGGGTTGATCGCCAATCCCGGTGGCGCCCCCGGAATGCCGTCAATGTCGAAGAAATCCGCAGCGGAGATCGACGGTGCGATCGACCACATCGCCTGGGCCAGCGGGGACGAGTCGACGACCGGGGCCTCGCCGGTGCGTTCCCGGTGAAACAGCGCCGCGCACACACCGCCGGCCAGCGTCGCGCCGCCCTGCAGATCACCGAAACCGGGGCCTTGCACCGCCGGGGTCTGCGACCCGAACGGGGTGAGCGTGTAGGCGACACCGCCGCGCGCCAGGTAAGTCGCCGCGTCGAACCCACCACGGTCCCGGTCCGGACCGCGGACGCCCAGACCGGTGCCGCGCGCATTGATCACGTTCGGGTTGAAGGCGCGGATGTCGTCGACGGTCAGCCGGGCCCGTTCCAGTGCGCCGGGCAACCAGTTGGTCAAAAAGACGTCGGCGGTGGCTATCAGTCGGCCGAAGAACTCGCGCCCCGTCTCGGATTTGAGGTCGATCGCGACGCTGCGTTTGCCACGGTTGCCCAACTCGAGCAGGAAGTCGGCATCAGGCCGGGCCGCCTCACGGGTGAAGCCGCCGATAACCAGGGCGCGCCCCGGGTCGCCTGCGGTGACGCCCTCCACCTTGATCACGTCGGCGCCCCAGTCCGCGAGCGCGGCTCCGGCGGAGGGCACGTATGTCCACGACGCCAGTTCGACCACCCGCACCCCATGCAGGACGTGCTGCGCGCCCGTCATCGACCATCCCCTAGCTCACTCTGTTCTTGCTATTTTAGATATTCTAGCTACTCTAAGGGATATCGGTAGCTCGGCTACAGCCACGCGATGGTGCTCGTGGAAGTGATGCGATGGAGCCGCTCGTTGGTCAGACCGCCCCGCTTCGATGCGGTGAATGCGTTGTGCACCTGCGCTTTTGGGAACCGATCCGGCGCGCTCCCGCGGGCCCGGCGGTAGGCGTCCGGACGAAGGACACACGATGGACCACCCGATGAACCACCCGGTGGACGGGGTGACGGGCCGGTTGGCCAACAAGGTGGCCGTCATCAGCGGTGCCGCACGCGGTCAGGGACGCTCACACGCCCGGATGCTCGCCGCCGAGGGTGCCGACATCATCGCGGTGGACCTGTGCCGCGACATCGACACCAACGAATATCCGTTGGCCCGACCGGAAGATCTGGACGAAACGGCGCGGCTGGTCGGGAAGGAAGGGCGACGCGTCTTCAGTGCGATTGCCGACGTGCGCGACCGGGCGGCGCTGTCGGCGGCGATCGACGAGGGCGTCGCCGCGCTGGGGCACCTCGACGTCGTCGTCGCCAATGCGGGCATCTGCCCACTCACCGCGGGCCTGCCGCCCCAGGCGTTCGCCGACGCCGTGGACGTCGATCTGGTCGGCGTGCTCAACCTCGTTCACGCCAGTCTCAAACACCTGCAGGCCGGCGCATCCATCATCGTCATCGGATCCAACGCGGCGTTCATGTCGTCGATGAACACCGCCGGCATCGACAGTGGGGCAGGTGGCCCCGGCGGGGCCGGCTATGCCTTCGCGAAACTCGCTGCGGCCCATTATGTTAACGACTTCGCGCGGGCGCTGGCACCGTTCTCCATCCGCATGAACGCGGTACACCCGACCAACGTCAACACCGACATGCTGCACAGCCCGCCGATGTACCGGGCGTTCCGTCCGGACCTCAAAGAGCCGACCCGCGAGGATGCCGAGCCGATCTTCCCGCTCGTGCAGGCGATGCCGATCCCCTACGTCGAACCCGAGGACGTCAGCGAGGCGGTGCTGTTTCTCGCCTCGGATGCCGCGCGCTATATCACCGGGCAGCAGCTGCGGGTGGACGGCGGTGGCTTCCTCAAGGTCAAGCCGTGGGCGGGCGCATGACGGCGGTGCCACCGATCAGACTGCAGCACAACGGAATCCCGCGATGACCGACGCCCCGACCCCAGACATCCAACGACGCCTGTACGCGTTGATGGTGCTGATGAAGACCGCCGACGACCGGCTGTCCCGCGGTATCGGCACCGGCGAATTCATGTGCGTGTACTGGCCGTCCCGAGGGCAGGAGGCGATCGCCGCCGCGATGGGTGTCGCGCTGCGCCCCGACGATCAACTGGTCACCACCTACCGCGGACTGCACGATCTGATTGGCAAGGGTGTTCCGCTCGAGGAGATCTACGGCGAGATGATGGGCCGCACCGTCGGCGCCAGCCGCGGCAAGGGCGGCACCATGCATATCGCCAAACCCGCAGTAGGAGTGATGCTTTCGACCGGAATCGTCGGGGCTGGGCCGCCGGTGGCGGTCGGGCTGGCGTTGGCCGCCAAGCGCAAGCGGCTCGATCGGGTCACCGTCGTGAGCTTCGGTGACGGCGCCACCAACACCGGCTCCTTTCACGAAGCGGCCAATATGGCCGCCCTGTGGGATCTGCCGGTGCTGTTCGTCTGCCAGAACAACTTGTACGCCGAGATGACACCGACCGCCGACACCATGAAGCTCGAGCGGGTCGCCGATCGCGCCGCCGGATACGGCATGCCCGGCATCCGTGTCGACGGCAACGATCCCCTGGCGGTCAAGGCCGCGCTCGACGCGGCGCTAGGGCGAGCCCGCGCGGGTGCGGGCCCCACCTTCCTCGAGTGCGTGACGTTTCGCTTCCGCGGCCACTATTTCGGCGACCGGATGCCTTACATCCCCAAGCAACAACTCGACGCGGCGCTGGCCGCCGACCCGGTACCGCGCTTCCGCCGGCAGCTCGCCGACACCGGGATCTGCACCGAAGACCAGCTTGCCGGCATCGAGGGCGAGGCCCTGGCCACGGTGGAATCCGCCCTGCAGACTGTGCTGAACGCCGACTCGCCGTCGTCGGTCGAACTCGACCAGGACGTGTACGCCACTGCGATCAGGTATCCGGTGTGAGGCCGCATGGACGAACAAGAGATGACGATGCGCGCGGCGCTGAACCTCGCGCTGGATCAAGCGCTGCAGGCCGACGACCGGGTGTTCCTTCTCGGTGAGGACATCGCCGATCCGGGTGCGTCCGGGCCGACCGCGGGACTGTCCACGAAATTCGGCCCCGACCGGGTGCTGGATACGCCGATTTCCGAGGCCGGGATCATCGGTGCGGCGGTCGGGGCCGCGATCGACGGGCTGCTGCCGGTGGCCGAGATCATGATCATGGACTTCATCGGCATCGCCGCCGACCAGCTCGTCAACAACGCCGCCAAACTGCGGTTCATGACCGCGGGCCGCACCACGGCGCCGGTCACGATCCGCACCCAGGTCTACGCCGGGCTGGCGACCGGCGCCACGCACTCCCAGAGCCTGGAAGCGTGGTTCATGCACGTTCCCGGGATGAAGGTGATCGTGCCGTCCACGCCGCGCGACGCCAAAGGTCTGCTGACGTCGGCGATCTTCGACGAAGATCCGTGCCTCTTCGTGGAGACCATCCGGTTGCAAAGCAAAAAGGGTCCCGTCCCCGTGCATCCCGGGTTCTCGATCCCGTTGGGACAGGCCGACATCAAACGACCGGGCACCGACGTCACGATCATCAGCTACGGCCGCGGCGTGCACGACGCCCTCGCCGCGGCGGCCACGCTGGCCGGGCTGGGCGTCAGCGCCGAGGTCGTCGACCTGCGCACCCTGGTGCCGCTCGACGTCGACACCGTCATCGAGTCGGTACGGCGCACCCGCAGAGCCGTCATCGCGCACGACGCGGTGCAATTCGCGGGCCCCGGCGCGGAGATCGCGGCGATACTGAGCGCCGAGCTGTTCGGCGAGCTTGCGGCGCCGGTCGAGCGGGTCGGCGCCCGATTCGTCCCCACCCCGGCCGCGCCGGCACTCGAGGCGCGGATGTATCCGACGCCCGAGCGCATCGCCGAAGCGGCCCGGCGCACCTGCAACAACGCCGACGCGAGGGCGAATCTGCGTGGCTGACTTCATCATCCGCATTCCCCGGGTGTCGGTGGCCGTCGCCGAGGCCGAGCTGACCGGGCTGCTGGTGGACACCGGCGAGCACGTCGAGGCAGGGACACCGATCTACGTGATCGCCACCGAGAAGGTGGAGCAGGAGATCGAGGCGGGTGCCTCCGGCACCGTGCGGTGGACGGGCCAGGTCGGGACGACCTACGACATCGGTGCCGAAATCGGCGTCATCGCTTCATAGTCCAGACCACTCCTCGAGAAAGGTGCCACACACATGGATCTCCACGAGACCCGCGAGCGAATCATCTACGAAAAGCAGGGGCCGATCGCCCGCGTCACGCTGAACTGGCCCGAAAAGGCCAATGCACAGGACCAGAAGCTGGCCGAGGAGGTCGACGCGGCGTTGCTGGACGCCGATCGTGACTACGACATCAAAGTGCTGATCATGAAGGCCAACGGCAAGGGGTTCTGCTCGGGACATGCCATCGGCAACAACGCGGTCGACTATCCGGCGTTCGTCGAGGGCGCCAAGGCGATGGGCACGCCGTGGAAGCCGCAGACCGACCTGTTCGTCAAGCCGATCCTCAACCTTTGGGAGTTCTCCAAGCCAACAATCGCCCAGGTGCACGGATACTGCGTGGGTGGCGGCACCCATTACGGGCTGACCACCGACATCGTCATTGCCTCCGAGGACGCTTACTTCTCCTACCCGCCACTGCAGGGCTTCGGGATGCCATCCGGCGAATGTTCAATCGAGCCTTGGGTTTTCATGAACTGGCGGCGCGCCGCCTACTACCTGTACCTCGCGGAGGTGATCGACGCCAAGAAAGCGTTGGACGTCGGACTGGTCAACGAGGTCGTTCCGCGCGAGCAGCTCGAGGACCGTGTCGAGGCGATCGCCCGCCACATCGCGCAGGCGCCGATGACCACCCTGTTGGCGACCAAAGCCAACCTCAAACGGGCCTGGGAGCTGATGGGGATGCGTGTGCACTGGCAGAGCTCCAACGATCTCGTCGCGCTGGCATCGATCAGCAAGGATGTGCAGGAGCTGATCCAGACGGTGTTCAAGGACAAGGTGCTGCCGTCCGAGCAAGCCCGCCGCCAAGCCGCCGCGGCTGCCCAGACCGACGGTGCCGCAACAACTTAGGCCCGCTGGTGAACATCGCCGACCACGCGATCGCGGCCGCGGCATCGCCGGCCCTGATCATCGACGGCGACCCGGTGACGTTCGGCGAGCTGTATGCGGCCAGTCAACGGGTCGCGGCCGCGCTGCACGACGCCGGGCTGCGGCGTGGCGACGGCGTGGCCCTGGTGTTGCCCAACCGAGCCGAATTCCTCGAGATCACTTGGGGATGCCAGCTTTCCGGGCTCTACTACACGCCGGTCAACACCCACTTCACGCCCGACGAGGTGGCCTACGTGATCGGCGATTCCGATGCCAAAGCGGTGTTCGTGGACGGCACCGACGCGGCCTCGGTCGCCATCGCCCACCGGGTGCATGCGGTCAACACGAAGGTCGGCGTCAACATTGTGGTCGGAGCCGCCGAGGCCGCTGCGCCGGGGTGGCGCCGATACGAGGACGCCGTCGCGGCGGCGGGCACCGCCCCACCGTTGTCGGACGGGTCCGAGATGCTGTATTCCTCGGGCACCACCGGTCGGCCCAAGGCGGTCCGCCGCCCGCTCCCGGTTGACTCCAACGGCTCCTGGGCGCAAGCCGTGCTGGAAATGGCGCTCACCCACCGCTATGGGATGACCCCGTCGAGTGTGTACCTGTCCCCCGCGCCGCTGTATCACGCCGCCGGGGTGAACTACACGATGGCGGTCAACCGAGTGGGTGCCGCGTCGGTCCTGATGCGCAGATTCGACGCCGAGACCGTGCTGCAGCTCATCGAAACCCACCGGGTCACCCACGCCCAGTTCGTCCCGACGATGTTCGTCCGGATGCTCAAACTGCCCGATCCGGTGCGCAACCGCTACGACATTTCCAGCCTGCGCTGTGTGCTGCACGCGGCGGCCCCCTGCCCCGTCGACGTCAAGCACCGGATGATGGCGTGGTTCGGGCCGATCATTCACGAATACTACGGCGGCACAGAAGGTTTCGCGGGCACCGTGATCGGGCCCGAGGAGTGGCTCGCCCACCCCGGCTCGGTGGGCCGGCCGATGTCGGCCGTACACGTGGTAGGCGACGACGGCCAGGAGCTTCCCATCGGCCAGGCTGGAGAGCTTTACTTCGAGAGTGGACCCCCGTTCGAGTACTTCAAAGATGCCGCGAAGACCGCAGCGGTGTACAACGATCGCGGCTGGCGATCCCTGGGCGACATGGGCTACCTCGACCGG
Source organism: Mycobacterium sherrisii (assembly GCF_002102355.1). GTDB lineage: Bacteria > Actinomycetota > Actinomycetes > Mycobacteriales > Mycobacteriaceae > Mycobacterium > Mycobacterium sherrisii. Next base: position 11,487 of record NZ_LQPT01000084.1, read on the forward strand.
GACGGGTACATGTACCTGACCGATCGATCGACGTTCACGATCGTCTCCGGTGGAGTGAACATCTACCCGCAGGAGGCGGAGAACCTGTTGGTGATGCATCCCAATCTGGTCGACGCCGCCGTCTTCGGCGTGCCGAACAACGAGTTCGGTGAGGAAGTCAAGGCGGTGGTGCAACCGGTCCCCGGTGTTGCGGCGGGTCCCGATCTGGCCGCCGAACTCATCGCGTATTGCCGAGCGCACCTGGCCGGTTACAAGTGCCCCCGCACAGTCGATTTCGATCCGGAATTGCCGCGCGATCCCAACGGCAAGCTCTACAAACGACGGATCCGGGAACGTTACTGGCGGGGGCGAGAATCACGAATCGTGTGACATAGGGACAGGGATGGCGAGATGGCAGTGGAGACAGGGTCCAGACGGACCGGCAAGAACACGGCGAACTGGACGGCGTTGCCGGTGCCGTGGGCGGTGCAAACCGCCGACCGGATTCCCAAGCAGCGCTACTACGATCCCGATTTCTACGCCTTGGAGGCCGAGAAGCTGTGGCCCCGGGTGTGGCAGATGGCCTGCCGGCTCGAGGAGATCCCGAGAGCCGGCGACTACGTCGAGTACCAGATCCTCGACGAATCAATAATCGTGGTGCGCGTCGATGCCGGCACGGTGCGGGCCTATCACAACGCATGCCGTCATCGTGGCGTAAAGCTGGTGGAGGGCAACGGAAATCGGCGGACCTTCGTCTGTCCCTTCCACGGCTGGTGCTGGGGTCTGGACGGGCGCAACACGTTCGTGTTGCGGCCCGAGGCCTTTGCCGAGGACAACATGCATCCCGATGACCTGGAGCTCGTTTCGGTGCGGTGCGAACTGTGGGGCGGGTGCGCGTGGATCAACCTCGACGACACCGCGCCGGGGCTACGGGACTGCATGGAGCCATTCGCGTCGATCTACGACGCGTGGCAGGTCGAAACGCTGCAGACCGAATGGTGGCAAGCCTGCCGGCTTCCAGTGAACTGGAAACTGGCGACGGCGGCGTTCATGGAGGGGTACCACGTCCCGCAGACCCACCCGCAACTGCTGCCGTCGGCACAGACATCGGCGCAGACCTGGGCACCTGCCGAGACCGCCTCGGCGAAAGTGCATCCGGTGGTGCAAAGCAGCCTGTACTTCATGCGCACGCTGGGCACGGGAATGGGCGGCATGACCCACGAGAACGACATCCGGATCGCCGAAGGACTGCAGACCATCGAGCTGCCGGCAGATCCGGCCGAAGCGCTCACCGCATGGCGCAGCGCGCTCAACGACGCCGTCGTCAGCTGGCATCGCGCTCGGGGCAGCGCCATGCCGGACCTCAACGACCTGGCCCGGCGCGGAATCACCGATGCGATCGGGTTTTGCTTCCCGCACCATTTCATCCTGCCCACCTACAGCAGCGCTTCGTCCTACCGGATCCGCCCGTTGGGTCCGGAGGAGACGCTGTTCGAGATCTGGTCGCTCACCCGGTTTCCCTCGGACCGTTCGGCGGGCAAGCCCACCGCACCCGAACCGATGGCGCCCGACGACCCGCGCTGGCCGCCGATCCCCGCCCAGGACTTCTCCAACTTGCCCCGCCAGCAACAGGGGTTGCGCTCCAAGGGGTTTGCGTTCATGCGACTGTCGCACCAGATCGAGGGGCTGATCTCCAACTTCGAGCGGGTCGTCGACGGGTTCTTGGCCGGTCTGCCCTACGACGCACTGGTTCCGGCGATCCAGAAGACCAACACCACCATCGACGTCCCGATCGCGGACCTGGGTTTCGGCTCATGACCGCCGCGTGGGATCGGTCGGTGGACTTGCTCATCGCGGGCAGCGGGGGTGGCGGAATGGTGGCCGGCCTGGCCGCGCTGGATTGCGGGATCGAGCCGCTGATCGTCGAGAAGCAGGCACTCGTCGGCGGATCGACCGGGCTGTCCGGCGGTATCGTGTGGCTGCCCAACAACCCGTTGATGCGTGCGGACGGGATCGCCGATTCACACCAGGACGGCTTGGCGTACCTGGCCGACGTCGTCGGCGACATCGGGCCCGCATCCTCCCCGCAGCGGCGCGAGATGTTCCTGACCGCGGGCTACGAAATGCTGAACTTTCTGCGCCGCAAGGGTATTCGGTTGATCCGCTGCGCCGGATGGAGCGACTACTACCCGAATCACAAGGGCGGCAACGAGTCCGGCCGAGCGGTCGAGGGAATCCCGTTCGACGCCGCCGAGCTGGGCAGCTGGTGCGGCAAGGTGCAGCCGCCGCTGGCCAAGAACTACGGTTACGTGGTCCTGACCAACGAGCTGCGCTCGGTGCAGTACTTCAACCGGTCGCCGCGGGCGTTCGCGGTGGCGAGCAGGGTGTTTCTGCGCACCGCGGCGGCCCGCGCGCGCCGTCGCCACATCCTGACCAACGGCGCATCGCTGATCGGGCAACTGCTCAAGGCGCTGATCGAGCTCGGCGGACCGCAACCGCCGCTGTGGACCGACACCGCGCTGGAAGATCTCATCGTCGACGACGGCCGGGTGGTCGGGGCGCGGGTCAACCGGGGCGGGGTCACGCTCAACGTCGAGGCGCGCAAGGGCGTCCTGCTGGCCGCGGGCGGTTTCGGTCACAACACACAGATGCGCCGCCGGTACAGCGGCGACCAACCCAACGACGGCAGCTGGTCGATCGCCAATGCCGGCGACACCGGTGAAGTGCTCGAAGCGGCGATGCGGTTGGGGGCCAAGACCGATCTCCTCGACGAAGCATGGTGGCTGCCATCGGTTTTCATCGCCAACGGCGGCGCCGTGGCCGCCTCGCTGGGGTCGGGCAGACAACGGCCCGGAGCCATTTACGTCGACTCCACCGGGCGCCGGTTTTGCAACGAGTCGAACTCCTACGTCGAAGTCGGCAAGGCGATGTACGCCAACAAGGCGGTGCCGTGCTGGATGATCTTCGACGACGGCTACGTGCGCCGGTATGTCACCAGTGCCAATCCGTTGCAGCGCAACGCGCACCTGCCGCCCGACCTGATCGAAAGCGGCGCGGTCAAACGGGGTGACACCATCGCCGACCTCGCACGCCGGATCGACCTGCCCGCCGACGAGCTGATGCGCACCGTGGAGCGGTTCAACGGTTTCGCCGTCAAGGGCCTCGATCCCGACTTCGGGCGTGGCCAGTCAGCGTACAACGACTGCCTTGGTGACCCCGGTTACCGGCCGAACGCCGCCATCGGGCCGCTGGACCGCGCGCCGTACTACGCCACCCGGGTTCTCCCGGCCGACGTCGGAACCTGCGGCGGTGTCATCACGAACGAATATGCCCAGGTGCTGGATCAGCACGACCACGTCATCGACGGCCTGTATGCGACCGGCAACACCACCGCAACCGTGATGGGCCGCACGTATCCGGGCGCCGGGGCGAGCATCGCCAGCTCGATGGTGTTCGGCTATGTCGCGGCGCGGCACGCGGCCGGGCGACGCATCGCCGGCGAGGCGGGCCGTTAGTCGCCTGGCGGCGGTGCCGGGTCGCGGTCGACGAACTCGCGCGGCTTCATGCCGGACCGCATCAGCTCGGCTCGCCGCGCCTGGACGTCGGAGGCGGCGCCGACCATGTTGGTCAGGATGTGGCTGACCTGCAGATGCACGCGCATCCCCATCAACTCCCAGGCGCGTTTGACGTTGTTCTTCACCGCCATCAGCGTGGTCAACGGGATCTGGGCGATTCTGCGCGCCATGTCCTCGACGGTGTCCTCGAGGTCGTCGCGCGCAACCACCCGGTTGAGCAGTCCCCAGTCGAGGGCCTCCCGGGCGGTCAGGGTCGGCGCCAGCAACAGCCAATCCATGGTCCGATGCCAATTCATCAGCAACCACGGCTCGATCATCGTGTGCCCGCCGGGTTCACCGAGACTTTGGGCCAGGGGCATCTGGAAATAGGCGTCCTCGGAGGCGACGCAAAAATCGGTCAGCAAGCCCAGGTAAATTCCGCCGCCCATGCAATATCCATGGATTTGGGAGATGGTCGGTTTGGGAAACTCCCAGAGGTACAGCGTCGGCCACAGAAACAGGTCCGCGGTCCCTTTGTACAGATCCTCAAACGTGTTTCCGAAGTCGGGGTAAGGGTTTTCGTCGGGTTCCCAGCGGGCCACATGGCCGCCGCAGAAGCCGTTGCCGTTGGCCTTGAGGATGACGACCTTGATCTCCTTGTCGTGGTCCGCTTCGTGCAGGCAATCGTCGACTTCGGTAACGAGGACGGCGTCCTTGGTATTGGCCTTATCGACCCGATTGAGAATGATCCGCGCGATCGGCGGGTCGCGTTCGTAGATGATCGCCTCGAGGACGCGGCGCTCCATTCGGGTGACATTACCGGAACCGACGATGCGTGAAACCTCAAAAGCGCCGCGAACTTTCCGGCCAACACTGCTACGACTTGCGCGAATCGCGCGGTAGTAGTGAGCTGTATCCAAGTTAGGCGTGCGGCGACCATCGGTCCGCCCCCACCGACGAATGGCGGCTTTGCATGGCAACTCCCGTGGACCGGATCAAACAACTGAACCTGGTGGCCAGGCTGAAGTCCTCCTACCCGGAACTGCCCGACGCACCGACCCCCGACCTCATCGATCACGACCGTTTCGCCGCCTACGTCAAGACCCCGCACGACGTCGGCGGCGAACCGGACGCGCCGATCGAATTCCAGAACAAGCAATACGAGATCTGGGAAGAGAACACCTATGTCCTGTGCGAGGTGCTGGGGATGCGCGGAATCTGGTTGTCCGAGGAGCGACGCCGGATGGGCAATGTCGATCTCGGGCGCACCATCTATCTCGGACTGCCGTACTACGCACGCTGGCTGCTCGCCGTCGTTCGCGTTCTGGTCGAAAAACACCACATCGGCCTGAGCGAGCTGGCCGAACGCATGGTCGAGGTCAAGTCCCGGTATGAGGGCGGCTTAGCCGGAAAGCCATTGGAAGCCAAGCCCAAGTTCGAGGGCGACCCTTCCGGGGTGAGACGCAACCGGCATCACGTGCACGCGGTAGGAAAGGGCGATCCGCAGGTGTTCGCGGGGCAAGCCGGCGCCCCCAGGTTCAAGGTCGGTGACAAGGTGACGGTGCGTGAGCTGCCCGTCCTGCTCTATACCCGCACCCAGGAATACGTCCGGGGCGCATCCGGCGAGATCGCGAAAGTCTCCTACGAAAGTCCGGCGGCCGAGGACGAGACGTGGGACGGCCCCAACCAACAGCCGGAGTGGTTCTACATCGTCCGCTTCAATCTCTCCGAGCTCTGGCACGGCTATACCGGTCCCGGCAATGACACGCTGCAGACCGAGCTGCCCGAGCGATGGCTGCAAGCGGCCGTCGCCTCCGAAGGGACGTCGCCATGACCGACCATGACCATGACCATGACCGTACGGCCGCGCCGATGGTCGATGAGATCACCGATTTCGAAGTTCTCGAGATCGCCCTGCGCGAATTATGTATCGAGAAAGGACTTTTCACCGCACAGGACCACCGGCGCCTCACCGAATTCGCCGAGCAGATCGGCCCGACGCCGGCCGCGCGGTTGGTCGCTCGGGCCTGGCTCGACCCGGGGTACAAGGCGCTGGTGCTGTCGGATCCGATGGCGGCCAGCAAGGAGGTCGGCGTCGATTGGCTGGCGCCGACCGGCTTTGGAACTCCCAGCGATTTCACCGCGTTTCATGTCCTCGAAGACACTCCGACCCTGCACCATGTCATCGTGTGCACGTTGTGTTCGTGCTATCCGCGCCCGATTCTGGGCAACTCGCCGGAGTGGTATCGCACGCCGAACTTCCGGCGTCGCATCGTGCGGTGGCCGCGTGAGGTCCTCGCCGAATTCGGCCTCTATCTACCTGAGGACGTCGAAATCCGGGTCGAGGATTCCAACCAGAAGCACCGCTTCATGGTGATGCCGGTACGCCCCGACGGGACCGACGGCTGGACCGAGGACCAACTGGTCGAAATCGTCACACGCGACTGCCTGATCGGCGTCGCACTTCCGAAGCCGGACGTAACGACGAACGCCATCACCGCAACCCGGCCGGCCAACCACCCGGTCGAAGACTGACGGTCGGGGACGCGCCAGTGAGCACTTCCGACCGGCCGGCTATCGCACCGCTGGCGAAAATTGTCGAGCGTAACCAGGTCTGGAACCGGATGGCGGCGAAATACGGGGTGAGCAACCCCGTGCCACCGTGGCAGACGAGTCTGGACGGCATCTGCGACGCGATCGATCAGAGTCATTGCGGCGCCGAGATTCTCGGCTTTGCCGACCGTCGCAACGAAGAGGACACCCTGTCGACAACCGTCTACGCGGACCTGCCATATCCGGAGAATCGTTTGCTGGCACTGGCGCACTCGCTGGTGGTGCGCGGCGTCATCGGCGAGGACGAGCTGGCCCAGCGATTGGCCGCTGTCCGGGACAGGCTGGAAGCCTGAGCGAGGCGTTTCCGGTGGGCTCATCCGGTGGGCTCATCCGGTGGGTTAGAATGGTGTCAACGTTGGCGTCACTGCGTTGCATGCCAACACCGTCGTGAAATGCTTTCTCGCCCCCGGTGCCGGCCCGAAGGTCGCGCAGGACACCGAATCCAGCTTGTCTCGCGGCGATCGATTTTGCCGACCGGCAATCTCGCCCCCCTGTGTCCAGGGCCGCGCGACGTCGACGTCCGCCGCCCGGTGACACCGATGCCTGAAAGGCACCGAAAAGTGACCACCGACAAGACCTTTGCCGACCTCGGCGTGCCCCAACCAGTAGTCGACGCGCTCGTCGCGCTCGGCATCACTCACCCGTTCCCGATTCAGGTGTACACCCTGCCCGACACGCTCGCGGGTAAAGACGTGCTGGGCCGCGGGAAAACCGGCAGCGGCAAGACCCTCGCCTTTTCCATTCCGCTGGTCAGCGGGCTCTCCGGCCGGGGCAGGCGGCCGTCTAGACCCTCGGGGTTGGTGCTCGCGCCCACCCGTGAGCTGGCCAGCCAGATCACCGCGACGCTCGAGCCGCTGGCGGCCGCGCAGGGCCTACGGGTGACCACGATCTTCGGCGGGGTCCCGCAGGGCCGTCAGATCACCGCGCTCAGGGCCGGGGCGGACATCGTGGTCGCCTGTCCCGGGCGGCTGGAGGACCTGATGAAGCAGCGCTTGATCAGCCTCGAGGCGGTCGAGATCACGGTGATCGACGAGGCCGACCACATGGCGGATCTCGGCTTTCTGCCCGCCGTCACCCGAATCCTGGCCGCGACTCCCAACGGCGGTCAGCGGCTGTTGTTCTCGGCGACGCTGGACAACGGCGTCGACAAACTCGTCAAGCGATTCCTGCGCAACGAGGTGCTGCACTCGGTGGAAGGTGCCGACTCGCCGGTCTCGGAAATGACCCATCACGTATTCCACGTTGCCGACGTCGAGGCCAAGAAGGCGGTCGTGCACCGGCTGGCATCCGGGACCGGACGCCGGATCCTGTTCTTGCGCACCAAGCATCAGGCGCGCAAGCTGGCCCGCCAGCTCACCGAATCGGGTGTTCCCTCGGTTGACTTGCACGGCAACCTGTCTCAGGCCGCGCGGGAACGAAATCTTGCGAGCTTCGCCTCGGGCAGCGCCCGGGTGCTGGTGGCAACGGATATCGCCGCGCGCGGGGTGCATGTCGACGAAGTCGAGCTGGTCGTGCACATCGACCCGCCGAGCGAGCACAAATCCTATCTGCACCGGTCCGGACGCACGGCACGGGCGGGCAGCGCCGGCGATGTCGTCACCGTGGTCCTCCCCGAGCAGCGCCGGGACACCGAGGCGATGATGCGCAAGGCCGGCATCAAGGTCGCGCCCCAACACGTCAGCGCCACCTCCGAGGCGGTGCAGGCGCTCGTCGGCGAGATCGCACCGTACCGGGCCCCCGCGCCCGTGCACGCGCCCGCGCCGCAGCGACCGGCCGGCGGCGCCAAGCGGCGCCGGCGGAACAGCCCGCGGACGCCGAAAACAACGGGCGCCCCGACCGAAGCGGTCGCGGTGCACCGCAACGCGGCGCCGGCCAGGCGCCCCGAACACCGTCGCCGTGTGGTCCGCGCGCAAGGCGGGTGACGTCGGGCCCGTCAGCCACGGGCCAGTAGCCAGGCCCGGCCATCGCCTTCCCCGGCAGCGACGACGGTCAACGCCGCGAATGCCTCGGCCAACTCCCCCGCGGCGACCCGAAACGGGCCGGGCGCGGCACCGACGGCGCTGAGGGTAGCGATGGCCAACAGTCCGCCCGGCGCCAGGCGGTTGATGATCGCCTGGTCCAGCCGGCGGTCCCGAAACTTATGGCAGACGATGACGTCGACCATCGGCCCGTCCGGCAATCCGTTGTCGAGATCCACGACGTCAAACCGGCAACGGTCCTCGACGCCGCTGTGCCGGGCCAGGTTTCGCGCTTGACCGATGGCCACCGCGGAGATGTCGAGCCCGACCACCCGCATTCCGCACCGGGCCAACCAGACGCTCGTGATGCCCCGGCCGCAGGCGATATCGAGGGCCCGTCCCGCCGTCGGAAAGGCGTCCACGTAGGCCGCAAAGACGTCGGGCGGGCCGACCTGGGCAACGGAGTGCGGCGCCGGCCCTTGCGCGGCCTGGGCGGCATACCGCTCGTCCCATCGGCGCTCGTCTTCCCGGGTCACAACGTCACCCTACGGCCGGCGCACGCAACGACCCCTGATTCTGGACAACTGTCTGTATTTGATTCGCCGCCAGGTGTGCGTCCGTTGGTCCGGAACCGGTCGACGAGATGGCCATTGGCGTTGTCAGCGCGCTGATGAGCGGCTTCAACGACCGGGCGACGCCGTCGTGCCGCCGAACCCCCGAGCGCTGCATACACTGGACGAGTGTCTAGAGACGCGGCCGCTCCCGCCGAGACGGTCACCGGGGCCGCCGGCGCTCGCCGGTCGGACCGCCGCCCGGGACAAACAATCCGCAAGGTCCTCGACGCCGGGCTTGCGGAGTTGCGGGAGTCCTCCTTCGCGAACCTGACGATGCGCGCCGTGGCGGCCCGCGCGGGGGTCTCACCGGCCAGCGCCTACACCTACTTTCCGTCGAAGAGCGCGCTGGTAGCCGCGGTCTACCTTCGTTTCCTACGCGAGTTGCCCTTGCACACCGACGTCAACGACACCACCAAGACCCGGGTTAGCTCGACCCTGCGCGACATGGCGGTGGCCGTTGCCGACGAGCCGGAATTGAGTGCCGCATGCGGCACCGCCTTGATGGCCGACGATCCCGCCGTTGCGCCCATCCGCGAACAGATCGGGGAGGAGGTCGCCAAGCGCATCGCGGCGGCGTTGGGTCCGGGATGGCCGCGCGCGGTGAAGTCCACCCTGCAGATGACCTTCGCGGGCGCGCTGATGACGGCGCGATTTGTCCGCTACGCGGAGATCGCCGGGCAGCTGGACGAGGCGGTCAACCTCATCTTGGGGGCTTCGGTCGCCTAATTGATCGGCCGCACAGGGCAATTGCCGCCCGGCTCGAGCGCTAGCCGGCCGGGGCGAGCGTCCCGCTGGGCTGCCCGGCGCGCAGGAACTGGCCGAACCGCTGGTTGCCCAACGTCGGGGCCGCCTGGCCCGTCACGAACACGAGCTGACCCGACACCAGGACACTGCGGACGGTGTCGTCGTTGCGGTTGACCATGCGGGACAGCCCGCCGTAGGACTCGACTGGGTGCTCCGCGTAGGCGTCGAGCGAGTCGTCGAGCCGCTCGGGATCGATCACCACGATGTCGGCGCGGTCGCCTTCGCGCAGGGTGCCCGCGTCGATGTCGTACCAGGCACCCAGCTCACCGGTCAGCCGGTGCACCGCACGCTCGACCGACAGGAAGGGGGCGCCCCGGCGCTCGGCGTCGCGCACGTGCCGCAGGAGCCGCAGACCGGAGTTGTAGAACGCCATGTTGCGCAGATGCGCGCCCGCATCGGAGAAACCCATCTGCACGTTCGGGCTTTGCGCCAGCTTCTTGAGCAGTTCGGGGCGGTGGTTGGAGATCGTGGTGCGCCAGCGCAGCGCTTCGCCGTGCTCGACCACCAGGTCCAGGAACGCGTCGACGGGGTGCAGACCGCCGCGATCCACCCCGACCTGCCCGAACGACTTGCCGACGACCGAGACGTCCGGGCATGCCACGATCTCGGCGTCGAAGAAGTCGCGGTGCCACACCCGTGGCCCGTATTTCTGGTCGTAGTCCTTGCGGAACTGGCGCCGGTACGCCTCGTCGCGCAGTAGCTCGTTACGTGCGATCTCGTCCTGCAGGTGCAGAGCCGCCGCGCCGGAGCCGAACTCTTCGAAGATCACCAACGATATGCCGTCGGCGTAGACCTCGAACGGCACCGGCAAATGCTGCCATCGGAAGTCGGCACCGAGCGCATTGACGACCCGCGCGAGCGCCTCCATGACGTGGATGACCGGCGGCAAGGACTTGACATCGGCCGCCGACAGCAGGCTCGTCTTGAGCCGGCGCCGCCCCACCCCCAGCGACGCGGCGAGCTGAGAGACGACGGAGAACGGATTCTTGATATCGGGCCCCGACTGCAGAACCTTGTTGCGCCGCCGCAGGATGGCGTTCAACCGCCGCAGTTCGCGGGCGGTGGCGTAGGTCGAGGGCAGCGTACGCGATCTGCAGACCTCGCCGTCGAGTTTGTCGAACAGCAATTGTTGCGACGACAGCCCGACGAATCCCGCGTCGAGGGCCTCCTCGAGCATCGATTCCATCCGGGCGAGTTCCGGCCTGGACGGGCGAACGTCCTTGCGGGTGGCCCGATCCAGGCCCATGGTCGCGGCCCGCATGTCGGAGTGGCCGATGAAGGTCGCGATATTCGGGCCCAGGTTCAGCCGCTCGAGTGCGGCGACGTACTCCTTGGGATTGCTCCAGCAGCGCGCCCGGTCCAGGTGCTCGATGACGTAACGGCGCGGGATCGCCTCCACCCGGCCGAAGATGTCCCCCGCGTCGACGTTGTCCAGATATACCGTGGACAGCGAACACGAGCCCAGCAGCACCGTCGTCACACCGTGTCGCAACGACTCGGAAAGCGCTGGCTCACATAGTGTTTCGATGTCGTAATGAGTGTGGATATCGATGATCCCGGGAATCACCCACTGCCCGGTTGCGTCGATGACGTCGGCACCCGCCGATTCGACCGGTTCGGCCGTGATGGTCGCGACCCGGCCGTCGCGGATCCCGATGTTTCGCACGGCCGACGCAGCGCCGGTCCCGTCAAACCAGCGTCCATTCACGACCACGGTGTCGTACGGCATGTCAGCCCTCCTGGATTCGCTGTGATCATACACACACCCGATTGTGTCTCGTCAGTGGCAGCCCGTCGCCGCGCCTGAGCAACGATCGCCTAGCTGCGACGATATGATCTAGCGGTGATGACGACCGACGACGTGCCCGCCGTTCGCTGAGCATGCGCAGCCACGGCTGGGCGGGGAACACGCCCGCCTCCGACGAGGAGGCGATCGAGCGGATCCTGGACGCGGCGGACAGGATCATCGAGGAGCGCGGCTCGGCCATGCGGATCGCCGACGTGGCCCGGGCGCTGGGGGTGACCAGGCAGACGGTCTACCGCTACTTTCCGGGAACGCAGGCGTTGTTGGTCGCGAGCGCGATGCGGTCGGCCGACGGTTTTCTCGACCATCTGGCCGCCCACCTCAAGGGCATCACCGATCCCGTGTTGGCGGTCACCGAATCGTTCGCGTTCGCCGTCGAGCAGTTGGCCGCCGACAATCAGCTCGAGGTGGTGCTCAACCGGCGCAACCGGGGCGGCCAGGCCGTCTCGATCGTGTCGGACACCGCGCTGGCGTTCGGGCGATCGATGCTGCACCGTTTCGATATCGACTGGCAGCAGCACGGTTTCGACGACGCCGGTCTGGACGAACTCAACGAATTCACCCTGCGGTTGCTGCATTCGTTCTTGGCCGATCCCGGCCGGCCACCCCGCACCGGTGCGGATCTTCGGCGTTACCTGATCCGGTGGATCGGACCCGCGATCGCCTATCCGCGGATCGCGCAGGCGTTGGACCCGTTGCGAGCCCCCGAGCCGCGAGCGCGGCGCCGGTCCTCGGCGGCATCCTGATTTGCGGCGTGGGCCGCAGCAGCCGCGTGGCGGTGGTGCTGTGCGCCAGCATGTGCGCACACCTGCGGTACCGAGCCACAGTGCGAGCCATAGCGGCCTAGCGACCACCGCGGACACCGAAATGCGTTGTGCCAACAGTTGATTCGCTCAGTAGCGGGGTGCCGCTTCGAGCAGTTCGATCGCCGCGTCGAGGTGCGGGATGATCGACGGGCCGTAGGCGGCCACCACCTGTCCCAGCGCCCGGGCGATATGCGGTCCGACGGCGGCGGCCGCGAGCACCTCCTCGGCCAGCACGATGTCGTTGACCACGTGGGCGGCGCTCAGGCGGCCGTCGGGAGTGAGCTCGTATCGCCACTCCCCGATCCGGACTCGCTCGGGCTGCGAGCGGAAGAACCCGCGGCGCGCCGGAGTCAGTACGACGCCCGGAACACCACAGAACACGCTGATCACCTGCCCGACCCCGCCGGGGCCGCCGAGTGCGGCGCCTACGGCGCGGCGCGCTCGGTCCTGGTCGAAGCTCGTCATCAATCGCTCATCGGTAGCACGAATGTCGGCGTGATGGTCTGTGGTTCCCCGATGCGGCGCACGGCGGTGCCCGCCACGTAGAACTCGACCGTGTGGTGTCCCCAGGCGTAGTTGGAGATCGCGAAATGCACGCCGACGACGCCGTTTCCGCCGTCGCGCTCGGCCTCGCTCTGCATCCGCGACATGGCCAGCTCCCGCGCTTGATAGCTGCCCTGCGTCCATTGCGGCATCTCCGCGTTGCGACCCACCTGGCTGAGCGTGCGCAAGAAGCCCTGGACGGCAATGTGGAACACGCAGTTGCCCATGACGAATGCGACCGGCGCGAACCCGGAGCGCAGCAACGTCGTCAGGTCCTGACCGGTCAGGTGGCTGGTGAATGCCTGGCCGCCGGGCCGGCGGTAGGCGCCGGGCTTCTCGGCGAATCGCACGGCCGTTCCTACTGCGATGAACTCGAGGTGCTCCCCCTCACCCTGGTGGCGCCATTCGAGCCGGACACCGACCACCCCGTCGGCGCCCAGCGCGTCGGCCTCGGCCTGCATCCGCGACATCGCATTCCAGCGGGCCCGGTAGGTCGCATCGGTCAGCACGGGGAGCTCGGACTGCTGTCGGATACCGGTGAATTGGTAGCCCACGTGATAAACCGAGACCCCCATGACAAGCTCCATCGGCTCGAATCCCGCCCCGTGCAGCAGAGCGAATTCGTTGATCGACACATCGGAGGTGAATATTTTCCCGGCATGCGACAGACGTTCGCTGGCCACGGGGTCGAGCGGATTTGGCTGCATCGTCGAAGACCCTCCTGCGGTTCGCAGCTAGCGTAAGCCCCCGCGCCCCCGCGCACACCCACAACGTGCGACATCGCCGACCGCGCGGGCGTCGAACGGCCCGGGCAGCGCGGCCGGTTCACGCCGCCCGTGCTCCCCCCGCGCGGTTGTGCGGCGGGTAGCTACGCGCCCGCCGGGTGTTGCTGGCCCCGCGGTCCGGGTGGCTTCCGATGAACCGATCACGTTTTGGTCTCGTGATAACCGATAACGGCGCTTTGGGCGCCCGGCACGGTGAGTGGTAGCCATGCGCCGATGAGATGGGGACTCGCGGGAGGGTCATGTTCAGACGAGCCGGCACCAACGTTGGTCCAAAGCACAAACTGCTGACCATCGAAATGCGCGACGTGGTGCGCGAGTACCAAATCGGCGGACAAACCGTGCGCGCACTCGACGGGATCAGCCTCGAGCTCGAGGGCGGGCAGTTCGTGTCGATGGTCGGACCGTCGGGTGCGGGCAAGAGCACGATGCTGCACTTGCTCGGCGCGCTGGACACCCCGGATTCCGGGTCGATCGAATTCGACGGCGACGAGATCAGCCAGCTCAATGACGAACAGCAGTCACGTTTCCGGCATCAACGCGTGGGGTTCGTCTTCCAGTTCTTCAATCTGCTGCCGACGCTGTCGGCGTGGGAGAACGTCGCGGTACCCAAGCTGCTGGACGGGGTTCGGCTGGGTAAGGCCAAGCCGGATGCCATCCGGCTGCTGGAGCGGGTCGGGTTGGGGCACCGCACCGAGCACCGCCCGGCGGAGCTGTCGGGCGGCCAGATGCAGCGGGTCGCTGTGGCGCGCGCGCTGATGATGGACCCGCCGCTGATCCTGGCCGACGAACCGACCGGCAACCTCGACTCCGTCACGGGCGCCTCGATCTTGGCGCTGCTGGGTGAGGTCGCGCACGAGGCCGGTCGGGGCCGGTTGGTGGTGATGGTGACACACAACCCGGAAGCGGCCGAAGCGACCGACCGGGTGATCATGATGCAGGACGGCCGGGTGGTGTCCAACGAGCGAGCGGCGGCCTTGGTGTGAGCACCGGTTCGTCCATCGCCGCCACGGCAAGCCGGTTGCGGCTGTTCAGCCTCCGCGAACTCGCCGTGCACCGGCGGCGCACGTTCGCGTCGATGGCGGTAATGGCCGTCTCCGCAATGTATTTGGTCGCCGTGTTCGGCATCTTCGGTTCGATCACCGGGTCGGTCAATCGGCTCAGCGACGGGATCGCCGGGATCGCCTCGCTGGAGGTGTCGGGCATCACCGACGCCGGCTTCCCGGACAGCATCGCCGCCGACGTCGCCGCGGTGCCCGGGGTGGCGACGGCCGCGCCGATGATCCGGACATCCGCGTCGACGCCGTCGGGACCGGTGTTGTTGTTCGGTGCCGACCAGCGCCTCTCGGCATTGGGCGGTGCGCTCAAGGGCGCCCTGAAGGGCGACGCGAAAGACCCGGCCGCTCAGCTGGCCAATCCGTCCGGGCCCGCCAATGGCGTTCAGGTGGGCCCCGGGGTGGGCCGCCGCAAAGGTGAGACCTTCCAACTCGGCTCGGGCTCGGTCACGGTGACCGAGGTGCTCACGGGTAAGGATGTGTCGGCCCTCAACGGCGGGCATTATGTGCTGGCGCCACTTGCGTTGGCGCAGAACGTCACCGGCAGGCAGGGTCAGCTGGATTCCATTCTGATCACCGTCAAACCCGGCGCCGAGCTACAGCAGGTCCGCGCAGCGGTCAACGCGGCGGTGAACGGACGCGCCATCGTGGCCGACCCGAGTATGCGCGCCACGCGCGCCGGCGACGGCGTCAAGCTGATGAACTACATGGCGCTGATGGGCGCGATGGTCGCCCTGATGGTCGGCGCCTTCCTGATCTACACCACGATGACCATGGCGATCACGCAGCGGCGCCCGGTCATCTCCCTGCTGCGCGCCATCGGGGGGCGGCGCGCCACGATCGTCCGCGACATGCTGGCCGAGGCGGCAATTCTCGGCGTGATCGGCGGCGGAATCGGGTCGGCACTCGGAATCGGGCTGGGCCGCTTGGCGATTGGCCGGCTCCCCGCGGCCCTGACGCAGGGCCTGGAGGCCCGGATCGAATACTGGCTGCCCGGCTACGCGATACCGATCGCGCTGGTCACCACCACCCTCACCAGCGTGGTGGCCTCGGCCATGGCCGCGCGGCAGGTGTACAAGGTGGCGCCCATCGAGGCCTTGGCGCCCGTCGGGGTGTCGGTGGCCGATCGGGTGCCGCGCTGGCTGCGCATCGCGTGTGGGGTGAGCGCGGTACTGGTGTTCGCGGCGGCCATCGTCGTCGTGCTCTACCAGCGCGGCGTGCTGGCGTTCGTGGCGATGTCGGCCGTCTTCGCCGCGGAGGTGACGCTCGGCTTCGCCCTGGCCATGCCCATCGTCGGCGCCGCAGCCGCAACCTCCCGGATCTTCGGCACCGCGGGTGCGCTGGCCGCGGCCACCATCGAGCGCGCCCCGCGACGGGTCTGGGCGACGGTCATGACGGTGGTCATCGCGGTCGTCACGACCGTCACGATCACCGGCACCAACACCGACATGATCCGCTCCGCCCGCGCCATCTTCGCCCCGGTGACCGACAGCCCGGTGTGGGTCAGCGCGAGTCCCCCGGATACCTACCCCACCGACGCGCTGCCGCAAGGACTTTCGGAGAAACTCGCGGCGCTGCCCGATGTCGCCCGGGTCACCGAGGGCGCCTTCGGGTTTGCGGAAGTCGGCGGCACCCGGGTGATGCTCGACGGGTTCGCGGCCACCACTGCCGATCCTTTGTACCGGGCGCTGGACCACCAGGAGCGCGAGGCGGTGCTCGCCGGACGCGGAGTCGTACTCACCCAGAATCTGGGCAAGACGCTGCACGTCCGGGTCGGCGATCCGTTGCGCATGCAGACCCCGCACGGCGTGCGGCAGGCCACGGTGCTGGCTCTGGTCCCCTACTTCTCCACGGTCATCGGCACCGTCGGGATGAGCCTGGATCAGTTGCGGTCCTGGTTCGATCGCCCGGTGGCGACCAGCCTGCAGATCGCTGCCGCGCCGGGCGTCGATCCGCATCGATTGCTCGGCGATATCCGCGGCGCCGTGCCCGCGCCGAATTACGTGTTCGACGGTCGCGCCGAGCTGGCGGGGCTGGAAGCACCCATGCACCAAAGCATGTTCATCGCCAACGCCGTGTGGATCATCGTGATGTTGGTGGCCGCGGTCGCGCTGCTCAACACCTTGACGCTGTCCGTGCTCGAGCGCCGGCGCGAGATCGGGGTGCTGCGCGCGATGGGATCCAGCCGCCGATTCACGCTGCGGATGGTGCTGGCCGAGGCGGCCGGAATCGGTGTCGTGGGCGGGCTTTTGGGCCTGGCGTTCGGTTGCGCCGACCAGTGGCTGTTCAGCTTGGTCAGCGCCGACATGATGAATTTCCAAGTCACCTTCCGGCCGAGCTGGATGTCGCTGGCGTTCACCCTGGGCGCATTGGTCATCAGCATGCTGGGCTCGGTGCCGCCGGCACGGCGGGCGGCGGGACTGAACATCATCGAAGCGGTCGGCGTCGAGTAGCGGTTAGTCGATCACTCGTCGATCAGCGTGGCGAAGCCCTGCAGGTGAGGTTTGCAGGGGAACGGCACCGGGGTGCGCGCGAGCCGGTGCAGTCCGCTGGTGTCGAATCCGGCCGCGGCGATGGAATCGATTGTGCGGCGGTTGGGTTCACACCCGGCCGCCAACCAGGACCACGGTTTGGCGATCAGATCCTGCAACCGCCCGGTCGCGCCCTCACCCCGGACATGCTCGAGAACGACCAGCCTGCCCCCCGGCACCAGGACGCGGCGGATCTCCCGCAGCGTCGCGGCGACGTCGTCGACCGAACACAGCACCAGCCCAATATGGACGGAATCGAAACTGTTGTCCGCGAAGGGTATTGACTCGCCGGTGCCCTCCACGATGTCGGCCGTGATGCCGTGCCGGAGTGCGAGGCGAGACGCCGCCTGCCGAAACGCCGCCACCGGCTCCACCGCGGCGACCGAACTCACCGCGGGCGGCACGAATTTCAGGTCGGTGCCCGGACCAAGCCCCACCATCAGCAGCCGGCCCCTGGCGTGGGCAAGCGCGCCGCGGCGGTACCGGTTGTAGAACAGCCGGTCGAACAGCGGCTGGCCGAACCGATATACCAAGGGAAATAACGGATTAACGCGCTTAACGGCCACCTAAGTCCATCCGGAAAGGCGGATATTCGTCACACATCAACGATACATATGCCGCGACTCGGTAGCGCCATCGACAGATGCCGACCAGCAGATCGAACATGCCCCGCGGCATCGACCCGGTGGCCAACAACGCAGCCGCGGCGATCACGGTGAGCACCTGCAACAGCGGCTCCATCGCCCAGCACAGCACGATCTGCGGCAATCCCAGCAGCCACCATTTCACCAGCACGGCCCACCGCGATAACCGCTCGGGATATGCGATCTCGAGGTCCCCCGGGTAGTCGGGCCGGGCGGCCAGCGTGAAGGGCGGGTACCTGTCAGTGCTGTTCATCGGGAACCGGTAATTCATCACCCGCCACGACCAACGCAACACGCCGACGTTGAAATCGAAGATCAACCGCGGGTAACGCCCGGTGAGAAGGATTGCGATGCCCGCAATCAACGTCATCGGCGGATAGACCAGGTAGAGCAGGATCAGGATGGGATAGTGCGGCACGGCCAGGACACACCATTTGAGCAACCAGAGCCAGCGTGACGGCGCGTCGTCGTAGCATCTGACTCGCACGGTGTCGGTCCTCGTGGGCGATTCGGCGACTGCGCTTTTGGTCGTGGGCGTGGGCGTGGGCGTAATCACTGCCGTCACGCCCCGACCGGGCTTGCCGCCGCGAGGTCGCGACCGACCTGTGCGGCGATGCCGGGGTGGCTGGTCATCCGCACGAAATGAGTCAGTGCCCAGGTATGCACCCGATCCGGCAGCAACGCCGCGGGCCGCAACACCGATTCGGCGTGGGAGACTTGCAGCGACGCCATCCGGGACACCGCACCTACCTGTCGCCGCCGGGTTTTCTCGTACCCGCGCAGCGCGCGGGACAGCGCGGTGCGGCCGCTGTCGGCGCGAACCTCGTTAAGCGCCGCACCCAGGACCATCGTGTCGAGCAGGGCCTGATTGGTGCCCTGCGCCAGGGTCGGTGGCATCGTGTGCGCGGCGTCGCCGAGCAGCGTCACGTGCCCCGCATTGAGCGCGCCGGGAACCGGATGCCTGAAGTGGGGGTAGGGCGAGCGGGCCAGGTCCGCGTCGGTGAGCCTGTCCAAGACCAGATCCACCACGTCGGACCAGCCGCAGAAGGTGGAGCGGATCACCTCGATCGGTCGTTCGGGCCGCACGAAATCGTGGGCCCACGGCAAGTCGAACCACCACTGCACCCGGTCGCCGCCGGCGGGCCACACGCCGGTGTTCCCTCGCTCACCGATGACGATGTAGGCGATGTCTCGCTCGACAATCTCCGGCACGCTCACCAGCCCCTGCCAGCTGCACCAGCCGGTTGCTTCGGCCGGCGGCGCACCGACCACATCCCGGATCACCGAATGCAGGCCGTCGGCACCGATCAGCAGGTCTCCCTCCACCACCCCACCGTCGTCGAAACCGACGGCCACGCCGTCGGGCATCGTGATGACTCGGGTCGCGCGGGCATTGCGCCGGATGGCCTCCCCGGGAAATCCGTCCATCAGCCGTTCCAGCAGCACCTGGCGAGGCACCATTCGCACCGGCGCGCCCAATCGGTGCGCCAAGGCGCTCACGTCGACGGTGGCGACCCGGCGTCCCGTTGAGGTGCGCACCCGAACGCTGGACAGCAGCTGACCGGCCCCACCCATGTCGACGCCCAGCTGCCGCAGCACGGTCTCGCCGTTGGACCAGATGGTCACGGCGCCACCACCGGCTCGCGTGTCGGTGCGCTGATCGAAGACGGCGACGTCGTGCCCGTCACGTAGCAACCGCCGGGCCACCGAGATCCCGCTGACCCCGGCGCCCACCACCAACACCCGCAGCGGCCGACCCGAGGCTGCCCGCATGGGCGGTAAACAGCTGATACGACCGCCGGTGCCTACCCGCTCACGTTGTTCCATCCGCCCCCCCGATCGCGGCATTCGGCCGCTGGGTGATCGGCCACCTCGCTCCGGTCGTCACTTTCCTGGAAACGTTGGCGCCCGCGGATCGGTTCAAGGCTTCCGTCGATGCCCGGTGGACGCCCAGCGCAGGCGGGTCAACTTGGGGCGATCATCCGGTGCAGGTCCTGGACCGACCACGGCTGACCGCCGTGATGGTCGCGATAGCCGAGGAGCGACGGGGTGGGCCGATCGAAGCGGCCGACGAATCCGCCTGCCGCGACCAGGATCTGACCGGTTACCTCGCACGCCAGGTCGCTGGCGAGGTAGGCGTACAGCGGGGCGACGAAGTCCGGCGGGGCGCTGTCCAACGACGCTTGCCTGGCCACCTCGTCCAGCAGGCCACGGCGGTACAGATCGTCGATGTGTTTCTCGTACTCGGTGCCGGTGGACAGCCGGGTCCGCGCGCCCGGGCACACCACATTGGCCCGGACGCCGCTGGCTTTGAGCTCCGCGGCGATCGCCAGGGTCAGACCGTTGACGGCGCCCTTGCCGGCCGGGTAGCCGGTGCCGCCGTAGTCGCCGAGGAAGGCGACCGAGCTCGTGTTGATGATCGCCCCGTGCCCCTGCGCCACCAGCACGGGCGCCGCGACGCGGCAGGTGTGAAACACGGTGCCGAGGTGTGCCCCGATAAGCCGATCGAAGTCGGCGGGCGAGATGTCCAGGATCGACGAGCCCGCGGGTTCGGCGATGCCCGCGCAGTTGACCAAGGTGTCGAGGCGTCCGAACTCGTCCAGGCAGGTTTGCACGAGCAGCTTCGCGACGCGTTCGTCATCGGCTGCTCCGGTCACGCCGGTGGCCCGTCCGCCGGCCGCTCCGATCGCCGCCACGGTTTCGGCCACCGCATCCGCGTCCCGGCCGTTGACCACCACGCGGGCGCCGTGGCGGCAGAGCAGTTCGGCGACCGCACGTCCGATCCCGCGGCTGCCCCCGGTCACGACCGCGCCCCGCTCGGCCAGCAGCTCGGCCGGGCCGCTCATCGGTGCGGCCGCCCGGCGCCGGTCACCCACATCTGCCGAACAGTACCCAGCGGACCGCGAGACGAGGATCTCGGGTCCCGCCATCGTCCTTGACCCAGACGTCAATTTATGTTTGCTGGCGATCCGCAGCTTGCTCCCGACGGCGCAGTTCCGGCCCGAGCGAGGTTGCTCGGGAGCTGGTTGCCAGAAAACAATCGTGCAATCCGTGCTGATGCGCGTAGTATTCAAAGCTAAGTCCGTTCTGGACACGTCGCCGTTTAGCTAAAAGCGGTCTGTCAGCCGCACGGCTGTCGGGTTAGGGCTCCGGCGTTCTTCACATATCCGGCCCGCCCCGTTCCGGCGATGCGTGCGCTGCCTTTGATCAATCCGTGTCGACGGACTGGTGCAGTGGAGTGCCGTGCGCACGCCTGCGATACCCCTGCACGCGACTTCGTTAGGAAGTGCCGCAATGCAAAACCGTTGGTACGCAGTTCCTCTCGCAAAATCCCTAACAGCGAGGGAGCACTCAGCAACATGACCGAAGTACTCACACCAACCAGGCCCGCCCGTCCGGCGTCCACCCGCAACGACGACTCCTACGACGACGTAGTCGAGATGTTCGTGGTGCTGCGCACCATGCCGGCCGAATCGCACGAATATCGCCGGCAGCGGGAGCGCATCGTGAACCGATGCCTGCCCCTGGCCGACCATGTGGCTCGTCACTTCGGGCGCCGCGGCGAGGGTCTTGATGATCTGACCCAAGTCGCTCGCCTGGGGTTGATGAACGCCATCAATCGGTTCGATCCGGACAAAGGCCCGAGCTTCATCGGGTTCGCGATTCCCACCATGATGGGCGAGGTTCGCCGTCATTTCCGCGACTACAGCTGGGGCATGCGGGTCCCGCGCCGACTGCGCGAGCTTCACGTCCAAATCAGCCGGGCCACAGCAGATTTGGTTCAGAAGCTGGGCCGCGCCCCGACGGCGCGTGAGCTGTCCGAGGAATTGGGCGTCGCACACGAGGAGATCGTCGAATGCCTCGTCGCGGGTGACGCCTACCAGCTCGAGTCGCTGGACGCGCCGGTGGGTGCCGACAGCTCGGGCAAGACGCGCCTGGTGGCCGACGCGGTCGGCGGGGTCGATCCCCAGATCGACCACATCACCAACCGGGAAGCGGTGCGGGCCTTGATCGCCGCGCTTCCGGAGCGCGAGCGCGAGGTTCTGCATATGCGATTCTTCGAATCGATGACGCAGAGCCAGATCGCCGAGCGCATCGGGGTATCGCAGATGCAGGTCTCGCGAATCTTGGCCAACACCCTGACATCCCTGCGTGACCAGCTGGAGTAGTTCGCAACTGCGGTGCCTGGGCGGCCCGGCGACGCATGCACTGTACTGTGCCTTTGGGGTGCAACCGGCCCTGTCGACTGACCGAGCCCAAAGGAGCACGATGCGATGAGGCTTTCACAACCAGTGGTCGCGGGAGTCGTCGGCGTCACGGCGCTGGCACTGGCGGTCGCCGGATGCGGCGGTAACAAGACGACCGCGCCGACCAAGTCGGGGTCGGCTACCTCATCGACCAGTGCGGGCATTGGCGCTCCCTCGTCCTCGGCCGCCTCGGCGCCGGCGCAGCCCAACCAGTACACGACGTGGCTGATTGCGGCCAGCGACATCAACGCGCCGGAGCCCTTCACGGCCGCGCCGCCGACGAGCGACCCGAACGGCCAACCCGGTGCCTCGGTCGTCTTCAGCACCCAGGACAACAGCCACGTCATCAAGGACACGATCCAGGTGTACGACGACCCTGGCGCGGCGACAGCAGCGTTGAACGTCGCGAAGTCCGGTCAGGGCGGCATCATCAAACACCCGGCCACCGACCCGGTCAAGGTCGGCACGGACGGGACGATGGTGTCCGGAAACTCCACGGACAACTCCAAAGGCATTGCGGTGCTGCTGTTCACCGAGGGCAAGGTGTTGGTGACGCTGGAATTCGACGGCCCCGCCGACACGCTCCCGCCGCCGGACTTCGTCAGCGATGTCGGCCAGAAGCAGGATGCCGCGGTCAAGAAGGGCCTGGGCGGCTGACCTCGCGCCGCGGGTCGCCGCGGCCACTGGGGATACGACTGCCTCTCACGACAGGTGATCGGGGTACGGCGAATGGCGTACCGCCGCAACGTCAACGAAGGCCGTCACTGATTGTCCGAGCCGGGCCGGCAGCGGCGGCGTTGCGGCATCGGTTTAAATAAACCGCTTGATTTAATCCGCGCGCCGGTGTTCACTGAGGCGGTGAAAGCCGAGCGGACGCTGCGCTCCCACCGGTCGACGGGGACCCGCGAAGCGATTCTGTCGGCCGCCGAATGGCTGTTCGCCGAGCGCGGGATGTATGCCGTGTCCAACCGGCAGATCAGCGAGGCGGCCGGGCAGGGAAACAACGCGGCGGCGTGCTACCACTTCGGCACCCGGACCGAGCTGCTGCGGGCGATCGAAAGCAAACATCGCGAACCGATCGAAGAACTGCGCGCGCAGATGTTGCGCGAGATCGGCGACTCGACCGAATTACGGGACTGGGTGAGCACATTGGTGCGCCCGCTCACCGACCACCTCGCCGCGCTGGGCACCCCCAGTTGGTACGCGCGGTTCGCGGCCCAGGCGATGGCCGATCCCACCTATCGTCACGTCGTCACCAAGGACGCGCTGACGTCGCCTAGGCTGGTGCAGACCGTCGAGGGCATCAACCGGTGCCTGCCCGAGCTGCCCAGACGGGTGCGCTCCGAGCGCATCGTCATGGTCCGAAACCTGTTGATGCACACCTGCGCCGAGCACGAAGGCGCCCTGGCCGAACACGGCCCGCGCGCACGATCGGCCTGGCCGGTTGCCGGCGAGGGGCTGATCGACGCGATCGTGGGGCTGTGGCGAGCACCGGTGCACGTGAGCGCCGCGGGCAACTGACCCGACGCCGGCCCGGAGACGTGACCGGAGACGTGACCGGAGACCGACCCCGAGACCGAAGAGGAGCACGATGACCGACATCGCGACCGATGCCGCCACCGAAATCCCCGACTTCCCCATGACGCGGGATCCGGCCTGCCCGTTCGCTCCTCCCCCAGACTCGTTGGCGCTCAACACGAGCCGGCAGCTCAGCAGGGTCCGAATCTGGGACGGCAGCACTCCCTGGTTGATCCACGGTTACGAGGCGATCCGGACGCTGTTCACCGATTCGCGCACCAGCGTCGACGACCGGCTGCCCGGGTATCCGCACTGGAACAAGGGGATGCTGGCAACCGTGCACAAACGGCCCCGCTCGGTATTCACCTCCGACGCCGAAGAGCACACCCGCTACCGGCGGATGTTGTCAAAACCCTTCACGTTCAGGCGTGTTGAGGGATTGCGCCCTGCGGTACAGAAGATCGCCGACGAGCGGATCGACGCCTTACTGGCCGGACCCAAGCCGGGCGACGTCGTGGGCACGCTCGCGTTGCCGGTGCCATCCCTGGTCATCAGCGAACTGTTGGGTGTGCCCTACGAAGACGCGGATTTCTTTCAGGAGCAAGCTCAGCGGGGCACCGGGCGGTATGCGACCGAAGAGGACACCGCGCACGGCGCCGCTTCGCTGGCGAAGTACATCGCCAAGCTGATTCGCGCGCGGATGGAAAACCCCGCCGAGGATCTGGTGTCCGATCTGGCGGAGCGGGTCAACGCCGAAGAACTCAGCGTGCGCGAGGCGACCCAGCTCGCCCTCGGTGTGCTGATCGCCGGTCACGAGACCACCGCGAACATGATCAGCCTGAGCATCGCGGCGTTACTCGAGCACCAGGACCAGCGGCAGTTGCTCTGCCAGACAAAGGATCCGAAGGTGATCGCCACGGCGATCGAGGAACTCATGCGCTATCTCAGCATCATCCAGACCGGTCAGCGCCGCATCGCCGTCGAGGACATCGAGGTGGGTGGTGAAACGATACGGGCCGGCGAAGGCATCATTCTTGATGTTGCGCCGGCGAACTGGGATGCCCGGCAGTTCCCCGATCCCGGTCGACTCGACCTCACCCGGGACGACGGCGCGCACGTCGGTTTCGGCTATGGCCGCCATCAATGTGTCGGACAGCAGTTGGCGCGCATGGAATTACAGATCGTGCTGCCCACACTGCTGCGCCGGGTGCCGACGTTGCGACTTGCCGTGCCGGTCGAAGATCTTCCGTTCAAACACGACACGCTGGCCTACGGCGTCTACGAGCTGCCCGTGACATGGTGAAGCCGGATCTCCCCCTGACCGTGCCGGATCTGTCCGGCAAGCTGGCGATTGTCACCGGGGCCAACAGCGGGCTGGGATTCGGCCTGGCCTCGCTGAAAAGCGTTGCAGTGGTTGGCGGCAACATCAAGAATTTGCTGGGGATCTCGGCATGACTGCTATCGCTGGCCGCGACAGGGTCCTCGATATCCCCGACGAGCCGGACTGGGCCCGGATGCGCACCGAGGTGGGGGCGCGGTTGCGCTCGGCGATGGCCGAGCACGGCGTCGACGCGCTGATCCTGCTGATGAACGGCCACGTCGGGTACGCGACGGGCGCCAGTTGGCCGCTGCTGGACGCGGGCCTGTCGCACGTGGAACGCCCGGTCGCGGTGGTGCTCGCCGATGATGTGCACCCGCACCTGTTCATGCCGTTGCGCAGCGGAGCCTCGGCGGATGCACCGGTGCCCGACGATCATCTGCACGACCCGGCGTACCTCGAATTCGACCACGGGGTCGAGGATTTCGCGCGGCAGCTGGCCGGCCTGGTCCCGCCTGGAGCGAGTATCGCCGTCGACGAGCTCACCGGGGCGATGCGCCGGGCAGCGACCAAGTTGTTCCCCGCGGGCCCGCCGACGGACGCGGCGATCGTGCTCGGCGCCGCGCAACTGGTCAAGACCCGCGACGAGCTGTCCTGTCTGCGCCGGGCGGCCCGCATCACCGAAGAGGCCATCGTCGACGTGCAACAGGCGCTGAGACCCTGTGTGCGGCAGATCGACTTGTCGGCCACCTTCGTGCGTCGCGCCTTCGAACTCGGGGCCACCACCAACATGCTGGAGGCCATCTGGCAGGTCATGCCGAGCTCACGGGCAGAGGGCGTGTGGACGACGCACGGGGATCTGGCACTGCCGCTGCTGCCGACCGAGCGCCAACTGGCCGCCGGCGACGTGCTGTGGACCGACATCAGCATCACCTACCACGGGTACTGCTCCGACTTCGGTCGAACCTGGGTCGTGGGCCAGCAGCCCACCGGTGAACAGCAGGATCAGTTCCGGCAGTGGCGAACTGTCCTGGACGCCGTCCTCGCCGTGACCAAAGCCGGTGTGACGTCCGGTGATTTGGCGCGCGCGGCGATCGCCGCCAACGGTGGCCGCAAGCCGTGGTTGCCGCATTTCTATCTGGGGCACGGCATCGGCACCTACCCGGCCGAGGCGCCGATGATCGGCACCGATCTCGGCGAGGCGTTCGACGACAACTTCGTCTTCCCGCCCGGCATGGTGCTGGTGTTGGAGCCCGTCATGTGGGAGGACGGCACCGGAGGCTATCGCAGTGAGGAGATCGTGGTGATCACCGAGGACGGCTATGTGCCGATCACCGACTACCCCTATTCGCCCTATGGCGACTGAGGTTCTGCCCGACGACTGGGCATTGCGATCCGGACGGCGGGAACGCGCGCTGGCCCAGATGGACGAACACGGCCTGGACATCCTGGTGCTCGGCCGGCAGGCCAATATCCGCTATGTCACCGGGGCGCCGCAGCTGTGGATCGCCGGGACGCGCCCGTTCGGCCCGATGTGCGTTGTGGTGCGCGCGACCGGGGCAATCTACCTCAACAGCACCGACGACGAAGGGGTGCCGGAGGAAATCGACCACGATCATCTCTACGGGTTGGCGTGGAATCCGTTGACCCTGATCGACGTGCTGAAGAAGGTCGACGGCGCCGACACCGCACGGCGGGTCGGGACCGACGCGATCACGCCGACGTTCGCCGCGCTGCTGCCCGGCGCGTTCCCCCATGCCGAGCTGGTCGACGCCGAGCCCGCCCTGCGCGCGGCGCGGCGTATCAAGACCGCCGACGAGATTGCCGCGATGACCGCCGCGCTGCGCATCGCCGAGCACGGACTCGCCACGGCCCTAACCGAATTGGCGCCGGGCGTCTCGGAGCAGACGCTGGCCGGGGCCATGATGGAGGCTATGGCCGCCGGCGGGGTGAGCACGCCGGCCACCCAGGACGCCGCGTGGGTGACCTCGCGGCAACGGCCGTGGCATCGCGGCGCGGCCGAGGCCGGGCCGGGTGACCTCGTCGCGTTCGCCGCCGGGGCGCTGGCCAATGGCTATGTCGCGGAGGTGGGCCGAACCTGGCCGGTTGGCGACGGCGCCGAGGCGCGGGGGCTGTTCGGACGCTCGAATACGTTGTACGACAAGATGGTTAGCGCCTGTCGTCCGGGCGCGTCGATCCGCGACCTGCTTGCCGCCTACCAGGCCGCCGGGGAACCGATACCGCCGATGCCGATAGCGCACGGTCTGGGGCTGGGCTTCGACCCGCCGGTAGTATCCGAAACGCTTTTGGCCGCATGCGAACACGACCGCCTCGATGCCGGGATGGTGCTGGCGCTCACGGGATATGTGTGGCAGCGCGGCGTCGGTGCGGTGTTCCGCCGGGACACCGTCCACATCACCGAGGACGGCGTCGACGCGCTGACCGCCAGCCCGTCGTGGAGCGATAGCTAGGAGACCGGGCCTTCCTCGGCGCAGCTACTAATCCGTCGGCAACTTCTGTAATCCCTTGCAGCACTTTGGTTTCACCTGTCACAAGTGGGCCGTTTTTGTCGGTGGTTGTCGATAAGTTCGGGGCGTGAGTACGGATCGCGAGGCATTGTCAGCGGCTTTCGACACCATCGACGCTGCCTTCGACGAGCTTGTCGCACACGACTACGACGCGTTGACCACCCACGAGCAGCTGGCGATGCTCGAGCGCTGCGAAAAGGTGCGCCGCCGGCTGCCGGCCATCGAGCACCAGTTCGTCAACAACCTCGTCCGGCAGGCCACGCCTCAAGAAATCGGCGGCAAGCTGTCGCATGCGATTGCCGAGGCGACCTTGATCAGTCGTTCCGAAGCGTCTCGGCGCATTAGCGAGGCCGCCGACCTGGGACCGCGGCGCGGGTTGACCGGCGAACCGCTCCCGCCGACGTTGGCGACCACCGCCGCCAAGCAGCGTGAGGGCGCGCTCGGGCCCGGTCAGGTGGCGGCGATCCGCAAGTTCTACCACCAACTGCCCGGCTGGATCGATGCCGCTACGCGTGAACAGGTGGAAGCGAAATTGGCCGCCGAAGGCACCAAATACCGGCCCGAACAAGTCGCCGATTTGGCCGCCGTTCTGGCCGACTGCATCAATCCCGATGGGATTTACACCGATCAGGATCGCGCGCGGCGCCGCGGCATCACGCTGGGAAAGCAACAGGCAGACGGTATGTCCGAACTACGTGGCATGTTGACGCCTGAGGCTCGCGCAACCGTCGAGGCGGTGCTGGCCAAATTGGCGGCCCCGGGTATGTGCAACGGGGACGACGAAACCCCTTGTGTGGATGGCACACCGAGTCAGCAGACGATCGACGGCGATCACCGTTCGGCGGCCCAACGTAACCATGATGGCCTGCTGACCGGGATGCGCGCCTTACTGGCATCCGGGAAGTTGGGCCAGCACAACGGCCTACCGGCCTCGATCATCGTGACCACTACCCTTGCGGAGCTGGAGGCCGCCGCCGGTCGCGGCTTGACGGGCGGCGGCACCATTCTGCCGATGAGCGACGTGATCCGGTTGACCCGCCACGCCCGGCACTATTTGGCGATCTTCGACAAGGGCAAAGCCCTGGCGCTGTACAGCACTAAACGGCTGGCGTCACCGGCGCAGCGATTGGTCCTGTACGGCAAGGAGCGCGGCTGCTCCGCCCCGGGCTGCACCGTGCCCGGTTACTACTCCGAAGTCCACCACGTCACCGAGTGGGCCACGTGCCACACCACCGATGTCGACGACTTGACCTTCGCATGTGGCACCCAGCACCGCATGCTGCGACCCGGCGGTTGGACCACCCGCAAGAACAGCAGGGGCGAAACCGAATGGCTCCCGCCTCCGCACTTGGATCGTGGCCAACCGCGCGTCAATACCTTTCATCATCCCGAAAAGTTGCTCCAGGACCGAGACGACGACGCGCCCTAGGCGACGCGGCCTTCCTCGGCCAGGGCTGCCTCGAGCAGCTCCCCCGCCCCATACCGCTGCCACGCGCTGAGCAGATTGCACAGCATCTGCAGCGGCGCGCGCACGCCTTCGTCTGCCCGGATGCGTGGGTCCTTGCGGGTGCGGGGCCCGTCGACGCCAAACTTCCTTCGTATCAAGGCCGGCACGTCCAGCAGCCAGGCCACGCCCATCGCGGCGGCGTATAGCAGGGTGTGGCGGCGCAACCGGGCCCAGTCCAGCTCTGGGCCGCCGTGTCGGCGCACCTCGACGACGAACAAATCCAGCAGTTCGGCCAAATGACGTTCCCACACATACGTTTCGGCGCCGGACAAGGCTCCCCAGATGGCCATGCCCATGTTCATCTGGCCGACACATCCCCAGTCCATCAACCCGCAGTTCAGCACCCCGTCAGCGGCTCGCCAGAACCACGCGTTGTCGATGTTGGCATTCCAATGGCACAGCGCGACGTAGTCTGCGTCACCGGCCAACTGGCCCACGATCGCGTCCTCGTGGTGCGCCAGGCGGGGCACGTCGACGCGCAGCCGGGCCAGGAAGTCCGGTGAGCGCACCTTCGCCGGCAGCAGTCCGGGGTGGGTGTCGGCGAATTCGGCCAGCTGGTTGAGCCGTCGTTCCAGTTTGGCCACCGACAGCGGCGCGCGCTCCCCCACCATCGCGGCCCGCACGTCCAGCGGAAAGTGCGCGATCTGCTCGGCCGGCAGCCGCCCGGAACGGTGGGTTCCGGCCAGCCGGGCCAGTGCGGTGAGCAGCGCCCGGTAGTGCTCGACCGGCTGGGGCATTTCGTAATCCAGGCACTTATGGTATTGCGGTTCGATTCCGTTGTCGCCGAATCGGATTCGCTCGGTAATCAGAATCCCCGTTCCGCTTTCCCGGTGGTAATCGCCGAACAGCGCGGTGGGCACCGCGATCGGGAAACCGGACGTCCGGGACAGGGCCGCGAATCGCACCTCGGGCTGCAGCTGGGTTTTGCCCCGGTCACGAATCGGATCGTCAAAATCCCGCGAGAACTTGACGAACAGTTCGGTGTGCAGATTCGGTGCGGCCGTGGCGTATTCGATCGACAGCATGACTTTGCGTCCGGTGCTGCCGCCGTGCACTTCGGCGAAGTCCGCAACCTTGGCGACGGCAGCGTCCTCACCCAGCACGCCCGATGCCCGGAACGCCGCGGTGAGAAATTCCGCGCCCGCCGCACGCAGCGATGCAGGGTCCGCGGGAAACGCCAGGCCGCACTGATCCCCGACGACCCACCGCGCACCCATGTGGTCACCAGGTCTGTTCGGCGGCCCGCACCAGCATGTGGTTGACAGCCACCCTGCGGTCGCGGGTCACCATGAACAGGACCGCGTCGGCAATGTCGGAGGGCCGCAGCTTCATCATGCCGGCGGTCTGCTGTTCGAACGCCCGCCGGGACGAGTCGGCCAGGTGGCCGAAGATTTCGGTGTCCACCGTCCCGGGCCCCACCACACCGACCCGGACCCGCTTGCCCAGGACCTCCTGGCGGATACCCTCGCTGAACGCGTTCACCCCGAACTTCGTCAACGAGTACACCGCGGTGTTCGGTCGGGCCACCCATCCCGCGGTCGAACTGATGGTGACCAGGTCGGCGACCTGCCGCGGCGAGTCGGCGGCCGCCTCGATCAGGTGCGGCAGGGCGGCGCGGGTGCCGTAGAGCACGCCTTTCACATTGACGTTGACCATGGCGTCCCAGTCTTTCAGTGACGACTCGGCGGCGGGCGCCGACTGCATGAGGCCGGCGTTGTTCACCAAGATGTCCAAACGCCCCAGCTCGGCCACGGTGTGCTGTACCGCGTCTGCCACCTGCTCGGCATCGGTGACGTCGGCCGTAACCACAAGTGCCGTGCCGCCCGCGGATTCGATCTCCGCCTTCAGCTGTGTCAGCCGGTCGGCGCGACGGGCCAGCAAGGCGACCGCGGCACCGGCGGCGGCCAGAGCTTTAGCCGTCGCCTCGCCAATGCCGCTGCTGGCACCGGTCACCAGTGCCGCCGTCTGTGTCAGTGTCCCCGCCATAGCCCGCCCAACGTCGGTGCCGCACCCAGTATTTCGTGGAGAACATAGCCGGTGTCCTCGCCCAGGTCTGGGGCGCCCCGCTCGACGCGCGCGGGCCCGCGCGTCATCCGCCACGATGCCCCCACGATCGGACGCTGGCCTTCGCGGTGATCGGAGACGAAGCGGTAGAGTCCCCGCTCCCAGAGTTGTTGATCGGCAATCACATCCAATGCGGTAGCGCTCTTGGCCGCCGCCACACCCGCGGCGCGCAGCCGCCGAGCAAGATCCTCGGCGTCGTGACTGCGGGTAAGGCGCGCGAGGTCGGCATCGAGCGCATCGACGTGCGCGCGCCGATCGTCGGCTGCGACGTAGCGGGGATCGTGCGCCAGTGCGGGGACATCGAGCGCCCGGCACAGCCGCTGCCACTCGGAGTCGTCGGAGATGGCTAACGACACCCAGGACTCGTTTGCGCACGGGTAGCAGCCGTGCGGACACAGGTCCGGGTGATTGTTGCCGTCGGGACCGAGACGTCGCCCGGTGAGGCTTTGTTCGACCAGGCAATCGCCGATCATCGACGAGAGGGTCTCGACGGCCGAGACGTCGACGAACTGCCCGGCACCGGTGATCTCCCGGTGTAGCAGCGCCACCACCGCGGCGTAGGCAGCGGCCGCGCCGACGGTGGAGTCCCCGTAACGCATGCTGGTTCCCAGCGGTGACCCACCGGGATAGCCGACCAGCGGAGCGAGTCCGGCCAGCGCGGCGAAGCAGGGCGCGTAGCCGGTCTGGTGGCCGAGCGGACCGTCGTTGCCCCACATCTTGATCGACACCGAGATGATGTCGGGTTTGATCTCGGTGAGCTGGCGATACCCCAGGCCTTGACGCTCCATCGCGCCCGGTCGCAGGTTGTTGAGCACGACGTCGCTGCGCGCAATCAGGTCGCGCAGCCCTGCCATGCCGACGGCCGACTTGATGTCGAGGTCCACGCTCAGGATCTCCGGGTTGATGCTGAGAAAGAACGGCGCGTGGTTGACGTCCGTGCCGCCGTAGGCACGCATCTCTTCGGGCAGGGCGGCCGTCTCGACCTTGATCACCTCCGCGCCCAGCAGTGCCAGCAGTTTGCCTGCGTACGGGCCGGCCCACACCTTGGTCAGCTCGACGACGCGTACCCCTTGCAGCGGTCCGCCGCGTGGTCGTTTCGGCGGTTTCAGTTGCGGCGACCGCACTGTCGGTGCGGTGTGTGCGGCCGCGCGTAGCCGGTGCATGACCTGATCGGTGTGCTGCCCGAAACTCGGTGCGGCAGAGGTGATTGTGGCAGGCGATGCGCTTAGCGCGTACGGCACCGTGGGGTAGGCGGCCTCGCCCAGCACCGGATGAGCGACGGTCTGGAAGAAGCCGCGGTGGCGATACTGCGACGACGCGTGCAGATCGGCGGCATCGTTGACCGGCACCAGCGGCACGCCGAGCCGCTGCGCCGCGTCGGCCGCCGTTTCCTTGGGCAGGCCGCGCACCCACCCGGCGAATCCTTGCCGAAATGCCGCCACCTTCTCCGGCGTCACCGAGAACTCCAGCCAGTCGTCGTCGAAAGCTTCGAGCCAATCGGGTTGGCCCAACAGCGTTTTCACGCCAAGCCAATGGGCGCGGCTGGTCATGTACAGATAGACGAAACCGTCGGCGCAGGCGAAGAACGACGCCGGCCCTTGCTGGTCGTAATCGTCACGGGTACCCGACGCGGGGACCTCCCCGGTGATAAACCGGCCCAGGACGCAGTCGGCGCGGGAGACCAACACGGCCTGCTCAGAGATGTCGATGCACTCGCCCCGGCCGGTATGCAAACGCCCGAACAGCGCGGCCGTCACGCACAATGCCGCCTCCAACCCCGCTTCGTAGTCGGCCAGAAACCGGCCGGGCCCCCGCAGCGGGGGTTTGCCGGCGTCTGGATGACTCGGCGTGTGATAACCCCACCCGCTGGCATGGAACACGTTGATGCTCTTAGCATTCGCGTACTCGGGACCCGCGCCCTGCCCGAACGGGGTGATCGAACAGAACACCGCATCGGGATGCCGGCCGGCCAGCGTCGTCGCGCCGTCGTGAATCACCGCGTCGGCGGTGTCGATCAGCTCGTGCAAGCGCGAAGCGTCCAACACCACCGACTGCTTGTTGGTGTTCAGATAGGCGAACACGGCGCTACCATCGGGCCCCTCCCGTACGCGTGGGGCCATTGCCCGGGTGGGGCTTCCGCACCCGGGCGACTCGACCTTGATTACCTCGGCGCCGAAGTCGGCCAGCAGCTTACCGCAGTACTCGCCGGCGACCGACTCGGCCAGCTCGACGACCCGGAAGGCCGTCAGCGCCGACATGTCAGCTCTCCCAACGGGTCAGGGTTTCGCGCGGCCGGAGCGGCTCAGGCGCCACTCCGGCGGGAAGTTCATGTCGTTGTCCTTGACCACGTTGTTGAGGCCCTTGTTGAAGGTGCCCTCGGTCAGGTCGACTTCCTCGGCGTCGTTCTGGATCATCGGCAACATGCCCTCGACCATGCCGGTGAGCAGGCTGCCGAAGTATTCGCCCTTGTGCTGCTTGTAGAGCTCGAGGAAGGTCTTTTGCACCGCAACCGTGTCGGTCGGGCGGGATCGCGAGCAGGCCAGCGCGTACTTCTCGGTCTCCTTCTCCAGTTGATCGCGGGGCACGACACTGTTGACGAAACCGCAGTCGTACATTTCCTTCGCGCTGAAAGGCCGGCCGGTGAAGAGCATTTCGGAGAACTTCCGCAAGCCCATCGTCTCGGCCCACCACCACAGCCGGGGACCCCACCCGACGTAGCGGAAGGCAGGGTGACCGAACAGCGCGTCGTCGGAAGAGATCACCAGATCGGCGTCGCCGGCCTGATAGAAGTGCCAGCCGTAGCAGTAGCCCTTGGCCTCGACGATGCTGATCTTGCGGAGCTCTTGCAGCGGCCGGTTTCCCGCGCGGGCCTTCGCATAGAAGTCGGTGACGGTGGACAGATAGCGGTAGGACCCGCCCGGCGGGTACTTGACCTCGTCGTCGTTGATCGCAAGCTCGTGATGCAACGGAAGCCCGGGGTTTTCCAGCATGGGGCGCTGCTCGGGCAGGTCCCCGCCGCTACCGAAATCTTGCCCTTCTCCCCGGATCACGACGACCTTGACCTCGTCGTCCACGTTGCACTTGTGGATCAGGTCGGCGTAGTTCTGCCGCATTCCCAAGCTGGTGGCGTTCTGGGCGTCGGATCGGTCGAAGGTGATGTAGGCGATGCGGTTCTTCGTGTCCTTTTCAAACTTGATGTACTGCTCGGCTTCTTTCTTCAACTTTTCGTAGTCGAATTCGACCATGAGCTTTCTCCACTTCGTTGTGTCTACTCGGCTTAATGCTTATTTGAGCAAGCTGCCCGCGTCAACGGGCAGCGAAACGCCAGTGACATAACGAGATTCGTCAGAGGCGAGGAACAGGACGGCGTTACTGATGTCGATGGGGTCGACCCAGGGCACCGGCAGCGTGTGCATCAGCTGCGAGATCGGGGCGAAGTCGTCGGGCCCGGGATCGGCCAGGTCCGGGCGGAACAGCCGGTAGGTGTTGTCGTTCATCACCATCGTGGTGCTCACCTGAGTGGGCAGCACCGCGTTGACGCGGATCATGTGCTGGCCCAATTCGACGGCGAAGGCCCGCATCAGCCCGATGACCCCGTGCTTAGCCGCCACGTAATGCCCGGTGTTCTGGTAGGCCTTGCGTCCGCCGACCGAGCTCGTCAGCACGATCGAACCGCCGCGACCTGCCGAAAGAATATGCGGTACACCGGCTTTGACGGTATGCCAGACGCCCGTGAGGTTGATGTCGATCATGTCCTGCCAGACGTTCTCGCGGATCTTGTGCAGCCTGCGGCCGTCGGTGCCCACGCCGGCATTGGCGACGATGATGTCTAGATGCCCGAGTTGCGCCACGCCGTTGTCGACCGCGGCCTTGAGTCCGTCGTAGTCCCGGACGTCCACCTGCGCGGTGACGATGCGCCGGTCGA
Organism: Mycobacterium sherrisii; assembly: GCF_002102355.1. GTDB lineage: Bacteria > Actinomycetota > Actinomycetes > Mycobacteriales > Mycobacteriaceae > Mycobacterium > Mycobacterium sherrisii. The sequence goes on from NZ_LQPT01000084.1 coordinate 46,281, forward strand.
GATTCTGGACCTGTTCGGCGGTTTCGGCGAGGTCCTCCGGGGTCGCGTGCGGGTAAGCGAGGTTGTCGATCGGTCCGCACACGTCGATCGCGATGATGTCGGCGCCCTCTTGCGCCAGGCGCACCGCGTGACTACGGCCTTGGCCGCGGGCGGCGCCGCTGACGAAGGCGACTTTTCCCGCTACCCGGCCTTCGGCGCGGCCGGTCAACAGGGCACCACGGTCGGCAATGTTTCCCAGCCCCGCACCGACGATGTCGGGCTCAGCGTGGCACTGGCCATGTCGGGCTCCCACTCGGGGAAACGCTTGAGGATCTCCTCCAGCGCGACCCGGCCCTCCAGCCGGGCCAGTGCGGAGCCCAAGCAGAAGTGGGCGCCGACGCTGAACGTCAGGTGCGGCCGTGGGGTGCGATGGATGTTGAATTCGCCGGCGTCCGGCCCGAATTGCCGCTCGTCGCGGCAGGCGGATCCGATCAGCATGAGCATCACGCTGCCCTGCGGCACCCGCTGGTCATAGATGTCGACGTCACGGGTCACGTAGCGCGCCATGTGCGGTGCCGGCGGTTCGAAACGCAGCAACTCCTCGATGGCTTGCGGGATGAGCGCGGGATGCTCGACCAGTTCGCGACGCTGATCGGGATGCTCCGCGAGAACCTTGCCCGCCCAACCGATCAGGCGCGTCGTGGTTTCGTTGCCCGCCCCGGCCACCACGTTGAGGTACACCAGGATCTCCTCGCGCCGCAGCCGCCGCGTGGTCCCGGTCTCGTCGACGAACTCGACGTTGAGCAACTCGGTCATGATGTCGTCGGACGGGTTGTCGGCACGCCAGTCGATGTAGGCCTCGAATTGCTCGCCCACCGACAAGCCGTGTTCGGCGGCACTCATCGGCTTGCCGGGCTCGGTGCGTAACTGCGCGTTGCCGCGGTCGCGGATGTACTCCTGATCCTCTTCGGGAATCCCGAGCAGCATGCTGATGACCTTCATCGGCATGATCGCGCCCAGGTCGGTCACGAAGTCGAAGTGCCCGGACCCGACCAGCGGGTCCAGCGACTGCGCGCAGAATTCGCGGATCATGGGCTCCAGGGCGGCGATCTTGCGCGGGGTGAACATCCGCGAGAGCAGCTTGCGGTGCACGTCGTGGATCGGCGGGTCCTCGAAGATCAACATGCCCGACGGAATCTCCAGATCCGCCTTGATCAGCTCCATGATCACGCCGCGGGCGGAGCTGTAGGTGCCGTGATCGATGATGGCCTTGTTTACGTCGGTGAATCGGCTCAACGCATAAAAGTCGTATTCGGCGTTGTAGTACAGCGGCGCCTCGTCCCGCAACCGTTTGAACATGGGATACGGGTCGGCGATCAGCTCGACGTCGTACGGATCGAAACGAACGTTGCTCTCGGTACTCGTCGTCACGAAATCCCTCCTAGCACTGCCGATTTCGGGCTCCGGCACGATTGAGCCACCGCTGCGGCGGCCAGGGGCGCACGCCGGACCCTGATTCGGGCAATTTGTACACTCCGCTTAAAACGCTCGGTTTGACAAATGCACGGGCTCGGCTGTCGACGGCTCGCCGGCGGCCCGTTAACACCGGCTTACTCTATTCTCGTAGAGAACCATATGGCGGATGGTCTGGCAAGACCCCAACGGCGCGCCGCGCCGAATAGTGCGGTGATTGCCGTCGGCTCGATGTCGGGCAGGGCCACCGGCCGCCTACCGCCCGCCCACCGGCCGCTTACTAGCCGCCTACTAGCCCCCTGCTAGCCGCCGCCGGGCCGGGTCAACCGGCCCTTGTGGTGGCTTTTCAGGATGCCGGCCGCGATGGCGGCCAGGATCGCGTCGAGTTGCTCCGGGCTGTCGACCACCCGGTCGCCGTGCGCGGCGCGCATCAGCAGTCCGTTGATGAAGGTGAGCGTGACGTTGCTCAGATCCTCGACGACGGCCGACTCCAGTTCGGCGCCGTGCGGCATCAGCTGCACCAGAATCTCGCGGTGCAGCTTGGTGAATGCATCCGTGGCGCGTTGCAGGATCGCGGCCATCGCAGGATCGCGCGCCGCTTGCATCGTCAGCTCGTAACGCGCCTTGGTCCAGGACAGCTGCGGCTCGGTGGCGGCCTGGATCACCACCTGCGACAGCAGCGACGGCGTCGGGTTGCCGCTGTGGCGGCCGGCGTCGTCGGCGATGGATTGCAGCCGTTCCAGGTCGAGTTCGGCTAGCCGCTCGGCGACGGCGCGCAACAGCGCCGAGCGGGTGCGGAAATAGAACGACGTGGTGCCGTCGGGTACCGCGGCCTTGCGGTCCACCTTCAGATGGCTGAGCCCCTTAGCCCCCTCGGCCGCCAGCAGTTCAATTGCCGCATCGCACAGATCGCGGCGTCGCTCCGCGGGATTCGGCTTTCGCCGTTTCACCGCGGCGGACTGGTGTTGGGCCATGAACAAGGCTTTCGCGGCGAGGATCTACAGTGAGTATTCGCTGACGTGCAGCCCGACCCTACTCTATGTTCGTAGTGTCGTAAAGCGGCTCGGCGCGCGTCGGCCTGTTGTGCGCGATCGGAGGATGATCCCGGCGAAGGCGATCGGCGGTTCGATGCTTTCAGCGGCGACGGTGCGGCTGGTTGGTGCCGTACTGCTGGCGGCCGTGCCGGCCGGTTGTGCTGCGGCGCAGCATCCCGCCGCGCCGGCCCGCTCGACGAGCACGGCGCCGGCCCGCCCGCCGGCCACAGTCACCCGGATCGCGCCGTTGCCCGTCCGCACGGTCGAGAACTCGCAGCCGACCTCGCCGGAGAAGTGCCCCGCGATCGATCCGGCCGCTCCCACCCCGCCGGGCAATCCCCTGGTCACCTGCGATGTGGCCCGGACGACGCGATACACGTTGGGACCCGAGACGCTGCGGCTCGAACTGATCCACGTCGCCGCCCCCACGCCGCTGACGGCGGATTTCTACGAAGTGAACCTGACACTGGATCCGGCGTCGGCGACCGCGTGGGCGGCATTCACCACCGCGCACCTGCATGGCCATTTCGCTTTCCTCCGCGATGATCTCGTCCTGGAAGCGCCGCTGATCGAAGATCCGGTGACCTCCGGGCGGATCGCACTGACCACTCAGACGCTGCAGGCCGCCGAGCAGTTGGCCCGCCTGGCGGGGCGGCCGGCATGACCGAGCTCGCGCTCGGCTTCCTCAACGGATTCGGGCTTCCGCCAGTGGAATTCGTCGACTTGGCCGCGGACCTCGGCTGCCGTTATGTCTCGGCGGTCGTGCGGGGCGTGCCGCTGGTTCCGCTCGGTTATCCACCCTTCTCCCTCAAAGAGGATGCCCCGCTGCGCCGCGAGGTGCTGGCCGCGATGGAACACCGCGGCGTCGCCGCGTCGCTAGGCGACGGGTTCTTGGTGCTGCCGGATACCGATATGGGCGCATTCGGTGCCGATCTCGATGTGCTGGCCGAGCTCGGCGTACCGCGGATCAACGTCGTCAGCCTCGACCCCGACCTCCGCCGAACGTTCGACCAGTTCGCGGCGCTGACCGAAGCGGCCGCTCAGCGCGGCCTGCAGACCGTCGTCGAACCCGTGCCCGGGCTCACCGTCGGTGATCTATCCACCGGGCTGGCCGCTCGAAAACACGTCGGGCGCGATGACTTTCGGCTGCTGGTCGACACCATGCACGTGGTGCGGGCCGGATCCAGCGCCGCCGACATCGCGGCCCTCGACCGCGACTGCATTGGCTATGCCCAACTCAACGACACGACGCTGCAGCCACGCTTGGACAACTACATGGAGGAGGCGATGTTCGAGCGCATGGTCCCCGGCGACGGCGAACTTCCGCTGCTCGACATCCTGACCGCATTGCCGCCCGACCTCATCGTCGAGATCGAAGTGCCCCGACGGTCGTTGGCGTTGGCCGGGGTGAGCCCGATCGACCGGATGCGGCCGTGCGTCGAAGCCGCTCGCCGCCTGTTGACCGAGATCGGGCGGTGACCGGCGCCGCGTCGCGCGACGCAACCGCGTTCAGCTGGGCTGGCGCAGCGGCAATCCGGCCGCGCGATAGATCTCGTCGATGACCGTCATGTTCTCGATCGCGTCCTGTGCGGTCGTTTTCACCGGCGCCCCGCGCAGCACCGCGGCCGCGAACGCATCCAGCTGGTAGGCGTAGGAGGCGCGGCGCGGGAAGCTCTCCACGCGATCGTCGTCGACCGTGCGCACCGACATCCGGTGAAACATCTGCGGCAGCACGGGATTGATCACCCGCAGTCGTCCGCGCTCACCGACCACCGTGGCGCTGATGTCGACCAGACGCCTCGACCACATCGAGCAGCGGATGCGCCCGGTATGTCCTTGGGCGAACTGCAGTTCGGCCGACATGGCTCGATCGACCCTGGCGTCGCGCAGTTTCGGTTGCGCGGAAATGACTTTCGGGGTCGACCCGCCGAAGGTGCGGACCATGTGGACCGCGTAGCAGCCGGCGTCCATGGTCGCGCCGCCGGCCAGCGCGTAGTTGTAGCGGATGTCGGAGAACTTCGGCAGTGGAAAGCACAGCGCAGCCTCCACCCGGGTGAGCGTGCCCAGCTCGCCCGAAGCGACGATCTCCTCGACCCGCAACGCCAGCGGATGATAGCGGTAGTGGAAGGCCTCCATGACCACTCGGTCGGATTCCGCGGCCAGGGCCGCGATCTCGGTAGCCTCGGCAGCGTTCGCGGTGAACGGCTTTTCGCACAGCACGTGCTTGCCCGCGGCCAGGGCCGCGCGAGTCCACCTGCCGTGCAATCCATTTGGCGACGGGTTGTAAATGGCATCGATTTGCGGATCGGCGATCAGCTCATCGTAGTCGTGGTGCACCCGGGCGATGTGGTGCTCGGCGGCGAAGTCACGGGCACGCGAGCCGTCGCGCGCGGCCACCGCCGCGACCACGACGTCGGCATTGTCCTTGGCCGGGTTGATCAGCGCCAACGGCGCGATCCGCGCGGCACCCAGGATGCCGATCCGCAGCGGGGCCGCTGTTCGGCCGGTCATCGGCGAGCCCAGTCCGGGGCGCGTTCGGGCCGGACTCCGACGCCGATGAAATATGCCGGAAGCACCGCCAGCCACGGCAACCGGTCAATGACCCGCAACAGCGCCGCCGGCGGCGTGGGACTGCCACCACGAAGGAGCGGCTGCAGCCCGCGCTGCAGGAGCCGTTGCACGCCTTGGGTCACGGCGGTGGGAAACAGCCGCCGCCGCCGCACCGCCGCCAAGTCCCGGGTGGTGACCCGGTGTTCGCGCAGCGGGCCGGCCAAGATGGTGGCGGCGGCGACGGCGTCCTGCACGGCCAGGTTGATGCCGACACCGCCCAGCGGCGACATCGCATGAGCCGCGTCACCGATGCACAGCAGCCCGTCGGTGTGCCAGCGCCGCAGTCGATCCACCCGCACGTCGAGGTGCTTGATGTCGTCCATCGACGTCAATGTGCCGACCGCCGCGGCCGATTCCGGCAACAACGCGCTGACGTCGCGCCGAAACGCTTCGATACCTCTGGCTCGCAGCGCGGCGTCCGTCCCTTTGGCGCCGAGGTAAGCAATCTGGTTGTAGCCCTCGCGCGGGATGACGCCCAGGGCCTTACCGGACCCCATCCGCGGCAGGAACGAGAACTCTTGATCGCCGTCGCGGGGCAGCCTGAACCACCAGACGTCGAAGTTCACCGGATATTCCCGGCTTTGCAGTCCGGCTGCGCCCCGTGCCATCGACCAGCGGCCGTCGCAAGCGACCGTCAGCTCGGCCCGCAGCTCCCCCGGCCCGTCGGGTCCCCGATAGCGCACGCCGGCGATCCGGCTGTCTTCGCGCAGCAACCCGGTGGCCTCGGTGTTCATCCGCAACGTGAAGGTCGGTTCCTGTTGGGCGACGTCGGCGAGCAGGTTCAGCAGGTCCCACTGCGGCACCATGGCGACGAACGGATGGGGTTGGCGCAGCCGGCCGAAGTCGACATAGGTCACCCAACGGCCGTCTGACTGGAACTTCGCACTGCGAACCTCGCTGTGCGGCAAGGCATTGAAGCGGTCCCACAGACCCAGCTCGTCGAGCAGCCGCAGGGTGGTCGGATGCGCCGTGTCACCCCGGAAGTCGCGCAGAAAATCACCATGCTTTTCCAGCAGGGTGACCTCGACGCCGGCCCGCGCCAGCAACAGCCCGAGGACCATTCCGGCCGGGCCGCCGCCGATCACCGCGCAGGTTGTCTTCTCGGTCATGGTCCCTCCGAAACCCCTTGGCGGATAACGGCATCACTCAACAGCTGCGGGTCGACGTCGTAGACCGAGACGGGCTCGGTGAGCACCCCGTTGTCTTCGACATAGCGGTCCCACAGTCCGAGCAGCTCGGTCAATTTGTCGGGATGGGCGTCGGCCAGATCGTCGATTTCGCCGCGGTCGCGGGAAAGGTCGTACAGCTGCCAGGCGCCCGGCCCGTAGGGCGGCGGCAGATAGAGGGCCTTCCAGTCGCCTTGACGAATTGCGCGGCGGCCGAACAGTTCCCAGCCGGTGCCGGTCTCGCCCGGGTGGACCGCCTCGGCTTCGCCCGACAGGTACGGCACCAGCGAGCGACCGAGCATGGGTTCTATGTCACGGCCGCGGTAGCGAGTGCCGGGATGTTCGACGCCGGCGAGGTCCAGGATGGTGGGGGCGATGTCCATCACGGTCGCGAACGCCGTGCCGATCTCCTGCTGGCGGGTGAATCCCGGCCAGGTGACGAAGCCGACCACCCGGATCCCGCCCTCGGTGGTGAAAGCCTTATGCAGGCGCGACGGCGCCGTGGCGGCTTGGGCCCAGCGGGGGCCGTACCAGATGAACGATGTGGGCCGGCCTAGGTTCTCCAGACTGTTGTCGCAGTTCTGTTCGATCCGCGCGACGATTTCGGGGCCGCGCAGCGGCATTGCCTCGACGATCGCTCCCTCGGCGCCGTTGTCGGACATGAACATCACGACCGTGTTGTCCAGCTCGCCGGTCTCGGCCAGGTAATCGAGCACCCGGCCGATGTTCCAGTCCATCCGATCCACCATCCCGGCGTACACCTCCATGGCACGCGCCGAAATCGCCCGCTCCTCGGCCGTCATGTCCGCCCATTCCGGGGCGCCGTCGGCCACCACCGGGTGCGGCTTTACCTCGGCCGGGCACAGGCCGAGCCGTTTGAGCGCCGCCAACCGCTCCTCGCGCAACGCATCGGGACCCGCGTCGTAGCGGCCGCGGTATTTGGCGACCGATTCGTCGGGGGCCTGCAGGGGCCAGTGCGGCGCCTGGAAGGGTAGGTATGCGAAGAAGGGCCGTGTGTCCGGCTGTTTGTCGTTGTCGGAGCGTTCGCGAAAGTAGCGCAACAAGGTGTCGGTGTAATAGTCCGAGGAGTAAAAGTCTTCGCCGACCGTGACGAACTGATCATCTTCGGTGTAAAGCGTTGGCACCGGCGAGAATCCGCCGCCCGCCGGGCCGCCGTAATGGCTGGCACCGGCGGGCAACAACGCGAACGAACGCTCGAATCCGCGTGCCCACGGCGAGGTTTCGATGCTGTGACCCAGATGCCATTTGCCCGACATGAGCGTCAGGTACCCGGCGTCGCGCAGCAGCTCGGGCAGCGCGACCACACGATCGTTGAGGTATCCCTCGTAACCCGGTGCGCCCTGGAATCCGGGGACCGCGACCTCGAGCATGGTGCCGATACCGGCGACATGGTGGTCCGTTCCGGTCATCAGCATCGCCCGGGTGGGTGAGCAGGCCGGAGCCGAGTGGAAATCGGTGAGTCTGACCCCGGCCCGTGCGATCCGGTCGAGGTTGGGGGTTTCGATCTCGCTGCCGAAGGCGCCGATGTCGGAAAAACCTAGGTCGTCGGCGAGGATCACCAGAAAATTGGGACGCGTCACGCTGAAGCATCCTGTCAGCTCTGCCGCCCAAATGGAACGGTCGGTCAGCCCAGTAGGCTCAAGGCGGCAAGCACATCGGAGGTGCAATCCATGCTGGCACAGTTCGAGATGTCCATTCCGCTGGTCGCGGCACCGATGTCGGGCGGCCCGACCACCCCGGCGATGGTGTCGGCGGCGACCGGGGCGGGCGGCCTGGGGATGCTCGCGGCGGGCTACAAGACGGTCGCTGCGGTCGAAGACGAGCTCAAGGCCGTGCGCGCCGAGGGAATCCCGTTCGGCATCAACCTGTTTGCGCCCAACCCGCTGCCGGTCGACCCGCAGCGCTACCGTGCGTACGCCGCGATCATTCAGAAAGAGGCCGATCAGTTCGGCCTAACCCTGCCGGCCGAGCCCGTCGAGGACACCGACCGGTTCGACGAAAAGATCGCGTTGCTCCTCGACGACCCGGTGCCGATGGTGTCGTTCACCTTCGGCATTCCGCCGCGCGGCGTGATCGCCGCGCTGCAACACGCCAAGACGGTGGTCGTGCAGACGGTGACGACGGCCGAGGAGGCCGCCCAGGCCCACGCCGCCGGCGTCGACGCGCTGGCCGTGCAGGCGTCGGTCGCCGGCGGGCATTCCGGCACTCTGGTGCCGCACCGGCCGATCACCCCGGTACCACTGGTCGATCTGGTCAGGCAGGTCAGGGCGGCGGTGCCGCTACCGGTGCTGGCGGCCGGCGGGCTCGCCACGCCCGACGCGGTGGCCGACGTGATTCGTGCGGGTGCTGCCGCGGCGGTGGTCGGCACCGTGTTGTTGCGCGCCACCGAAAGCGGTGCGTCGGCTACTCACCAGGCGGCCCTGATCGATCCCGCCCGCAACGAAACCGTGCTGACTCACGCCTTCACCGGCCGTCCGGCCCGCGGTCTGCGCAACGCGTTCATCGACGACCATGAGGAGCAGGCACCGTTCGGGTATCCCGCCATCCACCACCTGACCAGCCCGCTGCGCAAAGCCGCCGCCGCGGCCGGCAGGCCGGATTACGTACACCTGTGGGCGGGAACGGGATACCGGCATACCACGGCCGAACCCACCGCGGACATTCTGCAGCGTCTTGCTTCTCGCCTGTGATCGCCGGCCGGACGACCTAGAACGTGAAGCGATTCAGCACGTCATAGGGACCGAACGGCGACGCACTGAAAAAGCGGTAAATCCAGCGCACCAAGGTCGTGTCGATCTTCCGGTATCCGGCCAGGGCCGATGACTGTTCCACGAAGCGCAACTTCGGGTCCCAGGTTTCGATGTCGCGCGCGTCGCCAATGCCCCACTTGATGATTCCCCGGGTGAAGATTTTCGACAGCAGCGGTGCGACCGCCGAGAGGGTGTCGAATTGCAGCTCACCGTGATCGAACCGATCCAGCAGCCGCGTGAACAGCGCGCGGACCTGGCTCTCGGACACGTACATCAGCAGTCCCTCGGCGACGACGAGCGTCGGGTGGCCGCTGGGGATCTGCTCCACCCAGTGTGGATCGGTCACCGATGAACCGATCATTCGATACCGCTCGGTCTCCTCATATAGCCGCCTGCGCTGATCGATGACGCCGGGCTGGTCGAGGTCGAACCACCGCACCGAGGGCGGCACCGCGAGCCGAAAGGCGCGGCCGTCCAAGCCACAGCCCAGGTGCAACACCACCGCGTCGGGGTTGTGCTGCAGGAATTCGGCACACCAGTCGTCGAACTGCTTGGCACGCAACGCCACCAGATACTGATTGGCGGCCGGCAACGAGCTCCGGTGGATGCGGTTGAAGTCGTAGTCGATCCGTTCGACGGCGTCGGCGGCGGCATGGTCGCCCAGGATGGGATGCCGAGAACGGCTCTCATGGGCGCGTAAATACAGCGTCACCAGGTTCGTCCACTCCACCGACCCCCACCGAACCGAAGTGAAGTCCACCTTGTCCGTCATTGCCATCCCTCCGCGCCGGGCGCAGCATCTGCTCACAGCCACCCAAGCGCATCCGCCGGCGTCTGGCCAGCCCCGGCGCGCCAGCGAGATAAAAGCGCTGGTGAGTTCCGTGTGGGCAATCGACACAAACCAGCCCCCCATCCGGACGCCCGCGTGCTCCGAAGACCTATCAACAACGGGCAGTGCCAGGTCAAGAAGGGGGCCTCACGATGCGACAGGCGACGTTCAAAATGGTTGCCGCCGGCGACGGTTCGCCGCCGACCGCCGGCGGCTACTGCTACTACCTGGTGGCGCACGCGGTGGCGACGGTGCTGTTGTTGCTCACGCTGGTCGTCGCCGTGTGGCAGTTCATGGATTGGGTCGTCGCCCCGTCCTGCGCGGAGGCCGGTCCGCAGCCGTCGGCGGCTTCACTGGCCGCGCAGACCATTAAAGCCACCGAAATCCGCGACGGCGCCGGTCAGCCTGGTGTCTCGTATCGCTCCTGGACTCAACGCCCGGCGTCCTACCGCGACGCCGCGCGAATGACGGCGATGGCCGGGGCGGTCGGCTGCCCGTGTCCGTGACGTCGGTCGGGCGCGGGCAAGGTCGTCAGTATGCGTCGGGATCCTGTTGCACGGCTGCTGGTACGGGATGCTGATACAGGCGCGACGCGTTCTCCCAGGTGAATTTTCGAATCGCGTCCGGCGGCAGATCACCGATCTGTTCGTGAATCGTCTGTTGGGTGTGCGGCCAGGTCGAGTCGCAGTGCGGGTAGTCGGCTTCCAGCATGATGTTGTCGATGCCGATCCGGTCGCGCTGCACAAACGACGACTTGTCCTCCACCGCGCAGAACCAGAAGTTCCGGGTGAAAACCTCTGCGGGCGTGAGCTTCTCCTCCAACTCCCGCCACGTCCCGTACATTTCGTGATAGCTGAGCATGTGGTCGAGACGGTCGAGTAATCCTGCCACCCAACCGATTCCGCCTTCGGACAAGCAGATCTTGAGATCCGGGAATCTGCTAGGCAATCCGGAGTAGAGCCAGTCGACCGCAGCCGTGATGGCGTAGGCGAAGAACAGCACGCCCGGCACGTCGGGCGGGGCGTCCTCGGTCGTCGACGGCGACGAACCGGACGAACCGATATGCAGATTCACCACCGTCGCGGTTTCGGCGCAGGCCGCCATCATCGGGTCCCAATGACCCGAGTGGATCGTCGGCAGCCCCAGCATCGCGGGGTTCTCGCTGAAGGTCACGGCGTGGAAGCCACGCTCGGCGTTCTGGTAGATCATCTTGGCGCCGAGCTCAGGATCCAGCAGCCACGGCAACTGGCACGGGATGATGCGTTCGGGATACGACCCCGCCCACACCTCGAGGTGCCAGTCGTTCCAGGCGCGGACCGCGGCCAGCGCCAGGTCACGATCCGAGGTGACCTGCTGCAGCCGCTGGCCCGCGAAGCCGGGCAAAAATGACGGGAAGTTCAGCGACGCGTATATGCCGTTGAGGTCCATGTCTTTGACACGCGCATGGATATCCCAAGCGCCCCTACGCATCTCGTCGAACCGGACCGGTTCGAAGCCGTACTCGGACACCGGTCGCCCGACCACCGCGTTGAACCCGACGTTGGGCAGTTCCCGACCGTCGTACACCCACGTCTGACCGCCGCTGTCGGTATCGACGACCCGCGGCGCCCGATCGGCGAACTTTCGCGGCAGCCGGCCGGTGAACGCGTCCGGGGGCTCCACGATGTGGTCGTCCACCGAGATCACCGTGTACCGGCGCGGCGCGCGGGGCGGGTCCGGCAGCAGGGTGACCGACCGCTCGGCACCGGTCTTGGCGGTGGTGAAGTTGAGATCGGCCGCCAGCTCGTCAATCGATTTCATGGACAAATCTCCTTGCCGGGCGGGGCACCGGGTATGTGTCGCACCCGGGTTCAGGTAAGCACATCGGGATCCGCCTTGATCGTCATTCGCGCCGCGCCGGACCAATACACGGCCGCGGCACGCTCGATCAGGGATTGCTGCATGCCCACCATGTCGGACCAGTTCATCTGCACCGGTTCCCGGCCGGTGAGCATGACGTCGTAAGCCAGCTTGCACACCCGTTCGATCGACGCGGCCCGGTACACCGCCTCGGGCAAATTCCGGCCGGTGGCGATGACGCCGTGGTTGGCCAGAATGGTCAGATTCGCATCGCCGATCCTGGCCGCGAGATCCGCCGCGCGCGGAGGGCTGTCGACCTCCCCGTCGTAGGCGTCGACCAGGCACAAGTCGTCGAGGAACAGCGAACCCGTCTGATGCACCAGCTCGGGCAGCCGGCCCAACGCGGCCAGCACACAGACCCAGTACGGGTGGTTGTGAATGACCACCCGGGCATCGTCGCGGACCCGGTGTAGCTCCGTATGGATGTGGATCGCCGGGGTGACGTCCCACCGGCCGCGGACCACCCGCGCGTCGCTGTCCACCAGGCAGATGTCGGACGCGGTGAGCTCTTGCCACCACAGTCCCCAGGGATTGACCAGCATGTCGGTCTGCCCGTCGAGCTGCCAGGTGATGTGTCCGGCCATGTTCTCGGCGAACCCGATGCCGGCCAGATGCCGGAACGCCACGGCCAGTGCCTGTTCGTGGGTCAGCTCGACACCGATCGGCGGCACCACGGACGGCGCCCACACCTGCAGACCACCCCGACGTGGATTAGGCGTGTTCATGGTCGGCCTCCATCCTTGTTCGAATATCTTGGCGCAGATCACCTTTGGCGATCTTCCCGCCAGACGACCGGGGTAATTCATCGACCACGATGAGACGCTCCGGCAGCAGTTCCTTGGAGACGCCCAGCGCCAGCAGGTGGTCGACGAGTTGGGGCAATTCGAGGCTCGCGGCGCCGACGACTTCGGCATACAGGCAAACCCGCTCACCGAACACCGGATCGGGCATCGCCACCGCGGCGGCCAGCGCAATCGCGGGGTGGGTCAGTGCGGCGTCCTCCACCTGCGCGGCGCTGATGTTCTTGCCGCCGCGCAGGATGAAGTCGGACGTCCGGCCGGTCACCGTCAGGTAGCCGTCGGCGTCGCGCTCGCAGATGTCGCCCATCAGCATCCACCCGTCGGAGGTGAACAGCTTGTCGTGGTCGGTGCCACCGAGATAGCCCAGGCTGGTCGCCGGTCCCCGGCAGGCGGGCTGGCCTCGTCCCGTCGCGGTGACATCGCGGTCGCCGTCGAAGAGCCGCACCGACATCTCGGGAACAATCCGGCCGGCGGTGCGCAGTCGACGCTGCAGCGAGTCGTCGACGGTGGTCGCGCTGAGCAGACCGGTCTCATTCGAACCGTAGAATTGCAGGATCGTCGCGCCGGTGCGTTCTTCGAACTCCGCCGCGGGCCGATACGGTATGGCTTCACCCCCGGTGAACACCACCCGCAACGAACTCAGGTTCAGCTCGCGGAACGCCGGATCGGCCATAAGCATGGTCAATTGCGAACTGACGCAACACAATACGGTCACGTTGTGCCGGGCTATCGCCGCACACGCGGCCCGGGCGGTGAAGCGCTCCAGGATCACCGCAGTGGCGCCGAGGTAGATCGGCGTGGTGTGACTGGTCCAGATCCCGAACCCGAACGGCATGGGGATGACGGGCAAGAACACGTCGGCTGAGGTCAACAGTCCATTGGCAACGGCCTTCTGGTGAAAGTAATACCAACGGTTCTGGCTGTGCACCACGCACTTCGGCAGACCGGTGGTTCCGGAAGTGGAGTTGATCAGAAATACGTCGTCGGCGCCGAGTTGAGCGTCTATTCCAACAGGCGGGGCGGCCGCGTCGACATCCAGCCGTAGCAGTCCCGCGGACCGGTGCAAAACCAGCACCGGCACCGGGCTTTCCGCCGTGATCCGGGCCGCGGCCTCCTGATGCGCTCCATCGCTGATCAGAACCTTCGGCTCGGTGTTACGCAGTAGCACGCGCGCTTCACGGGTGCCGGCCCGCGCCCCGATGCCCACCACGATGGCACCGCAGCGCTCGATGGCGACGAACAGGACGTGAATGGCCACACAGTCGCTATGCCACACCGCGACGCGTGCCCCGCGACCGACGCCGGCGGCGGACAGCTGTCCCGCCAATGAGGTTGCCGCAGCGTCGAATTCGCGCCAAGTTAGGGAGACGCCCGGCTCGTCGGAATAGGCACGCCGCTCTGGTGACCGTTCGGCGTTGCGGCGCACCGCGCCCGACAGGGTCGAATCGGACCACCAGCCGGCCGCGCGGAACCGGGCCGCGTCCTCGTCGGCGAATGCCGGCGAGCCCACGGTGTTCAGCCCACCGGCGCTCATTACCAAATGATAGGAAAATCGCCCGGGACTACGGTGAGCGACTCCGGGGCCGGCCCGACGAGGTTACGGGCTCTGGGGTTTGGCAGCCGGATGTGGCGATGTGGTCGCCGTGATCGGGTGGTGGTGCTGCATGGGGCGGGGCGGGTTGATGGGCCCACAGTTCAGGCCGATGATGCAGCCGCCACCACCGCCGGCGGGTTCGACCGGCACAGCGGTGCCGCTGGTATCCACGGCGGAGGTGGCTTGTGCGGCCACACTGATCGATGGCGCCGTGGCGCCAATCGGCAATTCGCCGGCACCGCTGATCGCCAGGGCGACTACGGCCGCCCCGCCCGACAGCGCTGCGAGCGTCGCGCCTGTTCTTATATTCATGATCCAAGTTTACGTATTTGGAACATGGAATGAACTCAGCGGCAACGTGAATCGGCTGTGGGTCGGCTGTGATGGCGCTTGGTGTTGGACTCACGCGCGCCGGGGCCGCTGCGTGAACTGCCGACCCGATCGGCTACGGCGTGTGCGGTGCGGGTGCGGCGCTCTGCGGGCCGTGTCCAAGGGTCGGCGGACGGCGCGGCGGCGGGGGCTTCGGGGGGTTGATGGGCCCACAGTTCAGGCCGACGATGCAGCCCGGCCCGCCCCCTGCGGGCTTGACCGGTAGGGCGCCGCCATCGCCCGAGGCCGGGGGCGCCGAGGCCCCACCGGTCGGGACGGCCGGGAAAGCCGTCGCGGCGCGAGCCTCGGATGGCTCGACACCACCGACACCGGCGGCGACGATGGCGACGCCGCACAACGCGGAGACCGATTTGCTGACGCGATTGCGCACCACGCCCATTATAGTCAGACCGCGCCCGGCCCGCCGCCGGCTACATCTCGTGCGCCGGAATTGGTTTGTTGGGCACCGGGGCGGCCTCCTGCTGCTGAGGCGCAAGACGTGGCGGGTTCTTCTTGGCCGGCAGCCGCGGCGGGTTGATCCGCCCGCAATTCAGGCCGATGATGCAGCGGCCCGACCCTACGGGTTCAACCGTCACCGCACCCTCACCGCTCCTCGACACCGAGACCACCGTGGACGAAGCCGCGGCAACGCTGATCGGCAATGCAGCGGTAGGGCCGACGACTGCGGCGGCTCCGGCGGCTAGGGCCAGCACGGCCACGCCACCACCCAATGCTGATGCTGATTTGCTGATGCGGTTTCTCACGAGACCGATTGTACTTAACCGCGGCGGGCGTGGCCCCGCAGCCGTGGTGGGCTAAAGCGGCCCTAGAGCGGGCGTGCCGGCGCCCATCCCTCCGTCGACGGCGCGGCCTGCGGCCTGGGCGCGAGGCGCGGCGGGTTGGTCGGCGGCGGCGGCCGGGACGGCCTGATCGGCCCACAGTTGAGCCCGATTATGCAGTCGCTGCCGCCCTGGGTGCGCAACGACAAGGGCGCGCCCATGGGGTCGTTCAGCCAGCCGCAACAATCATCCGGCGACGGGGCCGCGGGCACGATAGGCGCCGCAGGGGCGGTGGCGTAGCTGGGCGAAGTCGTCATGCCGCCGGCGGCGCCGAGGCCCAGCACCAGCACCGCCGCACCCCCGCATGCTGCGCCAAGCGACCTGACCGTGCAATCAAGCACGCATCGAATTGTAATCTCCCCGACCGCCAACGCATAGGCCCCGAGCCTGACCGGAAGAATTCCGGGCATTGCGGTGTTCGGCTGCAACACGGCAGTGGCGCCTGCGGCGCCGGCAAAGGAGGACGAGTTCATGAGCTCCGCAGAGGTGCTCGGCTGCTGGCACGGCACACGGCGGCGGGCCACCGGTTCACGGCCGCCGGAATCTCGTCGTTCGTCCTGGATGACGGCCCCCGCGACGCGGCACCGGTGGTGTGCGTGCACGGAGTTCCGGCTTCGGCCTTTCTGTACCGCAAGGTGGTCCCGGAATTGGCGTCTCGAGGGTTGCGCGGCATCGCCATCGACCTGCCCGGACTGGGGCTGGCCGAACGGCCCGGCGATGCCGACTACACCTGGACTGGGCTGGGCCGTTGGCTGCTGGCGGCGATCGATGAGTTGCAACTCGATCGCTTTCACCTGGTGTTGCACGACATCGGCGGTCCCATCGGGTTCGAGGTGGCCAACGCCGCACCCGACCGGGTGCTGTCGATGACGTTGTTGAACACCCTCATCGAGGTGGAGTCGTTCCACCGGCCCTGGCCGATGGAACCCTTCGCGCATCCGCTGCTCGGCGAGACGTGGCTGGCGTCGCTGCGCATCCCGGGAACGTTCCTGTCGATCATGCGGCTGGTAGGTGCCAGTCGCCATGTCCCGGCCGCGGAGATTTTGTGCTGGAAGCCGTTGCTGTTCGGCGACGACGGCGGGCAAGCATTTTTAAAAATCATGCGCGGCTTCGAGCTGACCGCGGCCAAGCAGCAGCTGTACCTGGATGTGTTGCGCGACCGCCGCTATCCCGCGCAAGTCGTGTGGGGCGCCCGCGACAAGATGCTGCCCTGGCACCGCTACGGCATCCAGGCTCAACGTGCCGCCGGCGCGCGGGACCCAATCACGTTGCCCGCCAAACACTTTCTGCAAGAGGATCATCCGCAGGAAATCGCCGAAGCGGTGTACCGGCTGACCCAGCGGCACGATTAGCCGCCGCAATGTCGCCTGCGATCTTGGCAGTCCTCGTATTGTCGGCCCTGTGCTGATCGGTTTTCTCCTCGCGCTGGGTTGTTCGGTGTGTTACGGCGCGGCGTCGGTGCTACAAGCCGTCGCGGCTCGCTCGGTGGAAGCCGGCGGCACGTCCGGTGTGGACGCGGCCTTGCTGTTGCGCGCCATCCGTCAGTGGCGCTACCTCGCGGGCATCGGCCTGGACGGGCTGGGTTTCCTGCTGCAGGTGCTGGCGCTGCGCCTGGTGCCGATCTACGTCGTCGCCGCGGCGTTGGCCGCCTCGATCGCGGTGACCGCACTGGTGTCGGTGTGGGTGCTGTCGGCCCGATTGTCGCGGGCCGAGTGGACGGCCATCGGGGTGGTTTGTGCCAGCCTGGCCGCGCTGGCGGCCGCGGCCGGGCCCGGCCACTTCCGCCACGGCCCCGCCGGGCTGGGTTGGGCCCTGATCGGCGTGGTCGCCGCGCTGTTTTTGGGCGGTGCGACCGCCGGCTGGTTGCCCGACCGGGCACGCGCCCTCGCCCTGGGGCTCGCGGCCGGCACCGGGTTTGGTGTGGTGGAGATCGGGGTGCGTCTGCTCGACGAGATCGATCCCACCAAGGCCGCCTTCTACACCGACCCGGCGTTGTACGCGGCGGCCGGTGGCGGCCTTGCGGGGTTTCTGTTGTTCACCTCGGCGCTGCAACGCGGATCGGTCACCACCACCGTGGCCGCGATGGTGGTCGGAGAAACCATCGCACCCGCGCTGGTCGGGGTGGTGTGGCTGGGTGACACCGCTCGCGCCGGTTGGGGCTGGCTGGTCATCGTGGGATTCGTCGTCGCGGTGGCCGCGACGTTGCTGCTGGCGCGATTCGGCGAGGCGCCCAACGCAGCACCCGGTTGAACCACCGCGTTGCTCCTCCCGAAACCGGTTGCGCCGCAGCCGAAGCCGACTCAGCGACCGCGTAGGTGGTACCGCGCGGGGGTCGGCTCAGCAGGACACCACCCTGGGCGCTGATCCCGGCGGCGATCAGTTCGCGTTTGAGGATCTTGTTGGTGGCCGTGGCCGGCAGGTCGGCGTTGATGCGCAGGTAGCGTGGCCACGCTTTCGGCGACAGGTCCGGCTGCGCGGCCAAAAATTCCTCCAGGTCCGCAGCCGTCACGTCCATTCCCTCGTGCAGCACCAGTGCCGCCATCACCTGATCCCCCACCCGCTCGTCCGGCACCGCGTACACCGCGACCTGGCTGACTTGGGGCAGCCGTGCCAAGATCCGCTCGATCGGCGCCGCCGCCATGTTCTCGCCGTCGACCCGCATCCAATCGGCGGTGCGACCGGCGAGGTAGATCCAGCCGTCGGTGTTGCGATAGGCCAGATCTCCGGTCCAATACATGCCGTGCCGCATCCGCTCGGCGGTGGCTTCCGGATCGTTGTAGTAACCGGCGAAGGGTCCCGCCCCCTGCGTATTGACCAGTTCGCCGACCGCCTCGTCGAAGTTGGTCAGCGCACCATGGTCGTCGAACTGCGCGACGGCGCACTCGCGCAGGGTTGTCGGGTTGTAGATGCCGACGCCGGGATACGGCTTGCCGATCGAACCGGGCGGAGTGCCGTCCACCCGCACCACGATCACCGCGAACTCGCTGGACCCGAAGCTGTCGATCACCCGGCAACCGAAACGTCGGGCGAATTCCTCGATGTCGCGATCGGTGGCCTCATTGCCGAATGCGACGCGCAGGGTGGTGTCCGCATCGTCGGGCCGCTCCGGGGTGGCAAGGATCAGGGCCAGTGGCTTACCGACGTAATTGAAGTAGGTCACCCCGTAGCGGCGCACGTCGTCGAGGAAGCGTGACGGCGAGAACTTGGCGGGGACCATCGTCGCGCCGCTGCCGATCGCAACGGCCCAGCCGGCCGCGACCCCGTTGGAGTGGAACAGCGGCATCGCCAGATAGCAGACGTCGTCGGCCGTGACGTCGTATTGACTGATCAAGCTGGCTCCGCACAGCACCGCCATGCCGTGCGCGAATCGCACCGCCTTAGGGTTGCCGCTCGTGCCGGACGTGAAAATCATCATCAGCGTGTCGGCCGCGACGACCTCGCGATGCGGGCGCAGTGGCGGGGCCGCGGCCACCGCCGCGTGATAGTCCGCGTTGGTGACGTTGAGAACGCGAATCCCGTTGAGTTCCAAGCCTTCCAGGATCGCCTGCTGGTCGTCGTCGACGAGCAGGAGCTGACAGTCGGACCGGTGGATGTCGGCGAGCAGCGCCGCGCCGCGCCGTGTGGTGTTGAGACCACACAAGACGTAGCCGCCCAGCGCCGCGGCCGCCATCGCACGCAGCATGGCCGGCGAATTGCCCAGCGCGGCACCGACATGCAGGGGGCGAGCCGGATCGGCAAGCGCGATCAGTGCGGCGGCCTCGGCTGCGGCCTCGGCCAGGTGCTCGCGCCAGGTCCAGATCCGGTCACCGTGCGCGACCGCCGGCGCGTCGTCGTTCCTGCGTTGCCGCAACAACTGCTGAACCGTTTCCGGTGCTCCTCCGGTCATCGGGTGGTCCACACCAACCCGGCGTAGTCGTTGCGCGCGACCTCGTCGCAGTGCCGGCGGTAGCTGCCGAATCCACCGATGTAGGGCATGAAGGTCCGTTTCTTGCCTTCGATGTTGGCACCCAGATACCACGACGAGGCCGCCCGGGGAAACAAGGTGCGCTCGGCGGCCTGGGCCACGTGCTCGGTCCAGCTCTGCGCGGCGTCCTGACGGGGCTCGACCTCGACGGCGCCCCGGCGTCGGGCGGCGTGCACCAACTCGACGACCCAGTCGACCTGGACCTCCGCGTGCAGGACCATGTTGGCCAGCACCGAGGGACTGCCCGGCCCGCTGATCGTGAACAGGTTCGGCAGGCCCGGCACCATCAGCCCGAGAAACGTCACCGGCCCGTCGGCCCACACGTCGCGCAGCCGGTGGCCCCGGGGCCCGCGCGGGTCGATTCGGGTCAGGGCTCCGGTCATGGCGTCGAAGCCGGTGGCGAAGATCAGCACATCGCATGGGTAGCTTGCCGCGGCAGTGCGCACCGCGTCAGCGGTAATCGTCTCGATCGGTTCGCGCCGCAGGTTGATCAGTTGCACGTTGTCGCGGTTGAAGATGGCGTAATAGCCGGCGTCGGTGCAGATCCGTTTGGTTCCGATCGGGTGATCGACCGGGATGAGATCGGCCGCGACGACGGGGTCGGTGACGATCTCGCGGATCCGGTCCTCGGCGAATTTCCGTGCGACGTCGTTGGCGGCGAGATCGCTGGTTTGATCGGGGAAGGTCTTGGCGAACAGTACCCCGCCTTCGCGCCAGCGCTGCCACAGCGCTTCGGCCCGCTCTCGCGGGTCGGTATCGACGGCCTTCTTGTGGTAGGTGCCGTGCGGCGTCCCGGCCGGCGCGTAGGCCGACGCCCGCCGACGTTCGGGGTATTGCTCCTGGATCTGGCGCTGTTCCTCAGCCGACCAGGGCCGGTTCGGCATCGGGATGGTGTAGTTGGCGGATCGCTGGAATACCACTAGCTTTTCGGCCTGGGCCGCGACGATCGGCGCGAGCTGGATACCCGATGATCCGGTACCGATGAGTCCCACCCGTTTGCCGGCCAGCTCGGGGTCCTCCCGTGGCCACGCCGCCGTGAAGTACACCTCGCCCGAAAAGCCCTCGACGCCTGGCAGATTGGGACGGTTGACCGCGGACAGGCAGCCGGTGGCGCACAACAGGAACTGCGCCGCGTAGCTCTCGCCGGCGGCGGTGTCGACATGCCAGTGACCGTCGGAAAAAGCGGCGCCGACGACGTCGGTGCCGAACAGATAGTGGCGGCGCAAGTCAAACCGGTCGGCGACATGACGTAGGTAGGCCAGGATTTCCGGTTGCGCGGCGAACCGCTCGCTCCACTGCCAGCTTCGCTGCAGCGCTTGGTCGAACGAGTAGGAGTAGTCGACGCTTTCGACGTCGCACCGTGCGCCCGGGTACCGGTTCCAATACCAGGTGCCACCCACATCGGGTGCCGCTTCGATCGCGGTCACCGACAGGCCAGCCGCCGCGAGCCGGTGCACGGCGTAAAGGCCGGCGAATCCGGCGCCGATGACGATGACGTCGCTGACCCTTGTCATAGCGAGCCCATATTCGCGGCGCCTCGGTGCGTCGGCTGCAGCACCTCACCCAGGTCCGCGAAGATCAGCTGCCGCGCTGCCGCGGCCGGACCGAAGGACTCGATGGTCATGAAGCCGTGGAACAGGCCGGGAAAGTCGCGGTGCACAACCGGCACTTTCGCCGCGCGCAGTCGGCGGGCATAGTCGCAGCCCTCGCTGTGCAGCGGGTCCAGGCCGGCGGTCACGATCACGGCGGGCGGCAGGCCTGCATGCGACTCCGCGCGTGCCGGGGCAACCAGGTAGGGCGGATCGAAAACCCTTGGTCCGCTGAGGTATTGATGCCAATACCATTGCATGGCCGTCCGGGTGTTGAAGTAACCGGTACCGAAGCGGTGGTAGCTGTCGGTATCGAAGGAGGGATCGATCGCTGGGTAGAGCAGCAGCTGGGCCGCGGGGCCGGCGACCGCGCGATCGCGACACATCAGCGCGGTGACCGCCGCCAGGTTGCCGCCGGCACTGTCCCCCGCCACCACGATGCGCCGCGGATCGATGCCCAACTCGTGGGCGTTCTCGACGACCCGGCAAAACGCCGCGAACGCATCGAGCGCGGCCGCGGGAGCGGGATGTTCGGGGGCAAGTCGGTAGTCGACCGACACCACGACGGCCCGGGCGCCGCGGGCCAGGCTCCGGCAGAAGGCGTCATGGGATTCGATGTCGCAGAAGACGAATCCGCCGCCGTGATAAAAGACGACCGCGGGACGATCCGCGTCGGGTTCGCCGTGCGGGTGGTAGACCCGGATCGGGATGGCGCCGGCGGGTCCCGGCACCGTGCGGTCGGTGGTGCGGCGGACCTCGGTGTGGTTGCCAGTCGGCACCCGGCGGGCGGCGACCGCGGCACGCGCCTGGGTAGCGGTCATGTGCTCGACGCGCGGGAACCCCGCGTTCAGCTGGTCGAGCATCGCCCGCACCGTGCCGTTGAGGGGATCGTCCACCTGCACCTCCGACCTCGCCGTTGAGATCACGCCGGCCGGTATCTGAGCAAAGTGATTCCGGCCTCGGGCAGATCGTAGAACACCGGCCGCACCCGCATGCCGATTCGGACGTCGTCCGGGCCGACCTCGACCAGCTCGGTGCTGATCCGGGGCCCGGCGTCCCATTGCACGACCGCCAGCAGTTGCGGCACGACGTCGGCCCACGGCGGACCGGTCGGCCGCCGGGCCACGGTGAAGGTGTACAGCGTTCCGGCGCCATTGATTTCGCGCCATTGCAGGTCGTCGGCCAGGGTGCCGGGAGCAAGGACGCGAGGGTAGAAGACGTAGCGCTGCAACGACGGCGAGTACTGCACCCGAATCCGGTGCTGCGCCAGCACATCCCAGAAAGGTTGCGAAACCGGTGTGGGCTCGGGCACCGGAACCGGTTCGGTGGTCTGCATCAGTCTCCCTGCATGATCAGTGCGACCTGCTCGCTCATGATGCCGCCGTTGCCGGTGACGAAGGCGGTGTGGCAGTCCGCGACTTGCGCGTCGGCGCCGCGTCCCATGAGTTGACGGGCGCCGTCGACGACATGGTGCATGCCGCCGGCCATCCCCGCCTGGCCAAACGAAAGTTGGCCGCCGGCCGTGTTCAGCGGAAAGTCGCCGCGGTAGGTGAGATCGTGCTGGGCTACCCAGGACATGCCGGCGCCCTTGGCGCAAAAGCCGGCATCCTCCAAGGTCATCAGCACCGTGATCGTGTAGCAGTCGTAGATCGAGGCGACGTCGATGTCGGACCGGTTCAGCCCCGCCATGGCAAAGGCCCGGTCCGCAGCGCGGGCGATCGGGGTATTCAGCAGCTCGTCGGCGTACGTGGGGGTCTTGAATGCGAGATGTTCGCCAAACCCCTTGACCCATACCGGGCGGTGCCGGCCACGCCGGGCCAGGTCCGCGTTGGCCAACAGCACACCCGCTCCCCCGTGCACCCGCATCACCGTCTCGAGCAAGTGGATCGGGTCGGCGATCATGGGGCTGGCCAGGACTTCATCTGCGGTGATCGGCGTCCCGTGAAACACCGCGCCCGGATGCGCGCAGGCGTTGGTGCGCTGGTCGACCGCGATCTTGGCCAACGCGGCGGGAGCGTAACCGAAGACGGCGGCATAGCGCTGCGCGATCTGCGCGTAGGGCGCATTCTGCCCCACGTTGCCATAGGGGATCTCGAATTCCGCCTGTGGCGACCCGTAGTTATTCGACGATGCCCCATACCAATTCGATGCGGCAGCCGGTCGTCGCCGTGATTGCGGCAAGGCCGCCGATCCGGGCACCACGGCAAGGGCGGCGTCGCAGATGCCGAGCTCGATCGCGGCGGCCGCCCGCCAGATCATGCCGGCCGACGTGGCCCCGCCCAAATCGACACGTTCACCGAAATCCAATGCCAGGCCCAAGTATTCGCACAGCGTGGCGGGGGCGAACATCGCGGACTCCGCCACGCCGTGCGTGAGCAAACCATTGATGTGCGACGGGTCGAGGCCGGCGTCGGCCACGGCCGCCTTCGCCAGCAACGCGTATTGGTCGAGGGTGAACCGCGGCGGCCCGGTCGGCCGGCGCTCGGCCGGTAATTCGGCGATACCGACGATGGCCGCCTCGCCCCGCAGGCCCGTCACGATGGACCTGCGCGCCGGGGCAGCTCGACCATGGCGGTGCCGGGCATCAGGACGGCGTCGTCACGGCGGCCGGCGATCTCGAGATCCACCAGCCCCGCGCCGTGCTCGGACACACGCTTGGCAGTGACCGTGCCGCCGAACGTCAGTGCCTGGCCGGGGAAGGCGGTCGCCCGGTTCTGCACCGAGAACGACACCAGGCGGCCGCGCCCGCCGAGCCAGCCGCCGAGCACGCGGGCCAGCAGCGCCGCTTGCAGGGGCCCATGCACGAGCACGTTGTCGTAACCTTCGACATCGCGCGCCCAATCTTTGTCGTAGTGAATGCGGTGACCGTTGTAGGTGGCGGCGCTGAAGAAGAACAGCTGGGTTTCGTCGATGGTGACGGTCAGCTCGGGGATCTGCGCACCCACCTCAACGTCGTCGAAATACACCTGTGTCATGGCATTCCTAGGGTCGGGCGATCATCGAGGTCGAGGCTTCGGCCACCAGGTCGCGGTGTTGATTCCGGTACACGCTGTGCCAGGTGACCAGGACGAATCTGCCGGAGCGGCCCAGCTTTTCGACGATCGACTCGATGGTGCGGACCATCTCGATCTCGTCGCGGTGATACGCCGGCAGGTGGAAGGTGAAGGTTTCGCCGCCGGCCATCCGTTTTGGTGCACGGGGAAACGCCAGCCCACCGGATACCGCGCCGGAGGATCCGTCCGGCCGCAGCGCATCAAGACGCGTCACGCCGAGCACCGCGTACTGCAGGAAAAGCGGTGGACAGATGATGTCGCGGTAACCGTTGGCACGGGCGAACGCCGGATCGAAATACAACGGGTTGTGGTCCCCTACCGCTGCTGCCCACCGTTGCCAATCACGGTGCAGCACTTCGCCGGTCGCCGTGGCAGCAACCGAACCCACCTGCGCCGCCGCGGCGGCGTCGATCAGTGTGTCCTCAGTCATGGGCTTCCTCCAGGGTTTCCTCCAGCCAGGTTGCGGCGACGTCGGCCCCACCACCGAGAATCGAACCGGCCCTTGCCCGTTCGCTCCACAGGTGAAGATCGGTTTCCGTCACATATCCAATCCCGCCATGCAGTTGATGGGCGTCCAGCGTGGCCAATCGTGCCGCCGCGCCCGCGTGTATGCGTGCGATGGCGGTTTCGCGGGTGGCCGTCCGCCCGCGCCCGATCCAGAACACGGCCGCGTGCGCGGCCAACCGGGCCGCGGCCACGGCGATGTGCATGTTGGCGACGAGATGTTGCGCCGCCTGGAAGGAGGCGATTGGGCGGTCGAATTGCCGGCGCAGCTTCGTGTACTCGACGGTGCGGTCCAGGACCGCTTCGCCGACACCGACCAGATCGAGTGAGCCTAAGGCCACCCCCGCGTTGGCCAGCCGGCGCAGTACGGGCCGGGTGGGCTGGCCGTTGTCGAGCACCGCCTCGCGCCCGACGACCACGTCGTCGAAGCACACCGTGCACGACTGGTGACCGCCCGCCATAGGAAGCGGCTTGACGGTCACGCCCGGTGCGCGGGCCTCGACGGCGAAGACCAGCACGCGGTCCCCCGCCGCAGCCGACACCACGATGACGTCGGCGATGTCGGCGTCCGCGACGTAGTCCGCGGTTCCGTTGAGCCGCCACCGCGGCGGGGCGGCCTCGGCACGCAGCACGGCGGAGATATCGGCCGCATCGCGCGCGTTCCACAGCGCATGCGTGCCGCGGGCCTCACCGCGCACCAGCAGCGGCAGCCAGCCGCCCTTGACGTCCGGCGATCCCAGCTGGTCGATGGCCAGCACCGCGGCCAACGTGCTGTGCACGGACGTCGGACACAGCGCACGCCCGGACTCGGTGTAGAACATGGCCAGGTCGGCGATGGCGCCCCCGGCGCCGCCGTACTCCTCGGCAACGGCGAGGCCGAAGACGCCCGCGTCCGCCAACGCCTGCCACAGCGCCGGGACGATCCGATCGGCGCCGGGTTCGCCGAGACCACGCACCAGGGTCACCGGGCAGTGCGCGGCCAACAGCGCACGCAGCGAGGCCGCGAACGCGCGTTGCTCGGCGTCCAGGATCGGCTTCACCGGTCACCGCCCATAGGAGGGCATCCCGTGGCCGCGCTGGGCGATCACATCGCGCAGCACCTCGTTGGTCCCACCGCCGAAACGCATCAGGGGTGCGGCGCGGTAGAGCCGCTCGAATTTTCCTGCCAGCGGCGCATTTTCGCTGCGATGCGCGAGCAGGCCGTCCGGGCCCAGCAGATCGAGTGCCAGGTCGGCGATGCGCTGCCGCAGTTCACTGGTGAAGATCTTCTCGACGCTGACCTCCACCGACGGCATCACGCCGCTGTCGAGCAGGGCGGCGGCCTCATAACCCATCAACGCCGCCACCTCGACGTCGGCCTCCGCCCGCACCAGGCGGCGGCGAAGGGCCACGTCGTGGCTCGGCACCGACCCGTCGCGCCGCGGTTGGCGGGCGAGTTCGCGTAAGTCGTCGACGGCGCGACGCAGATCGCCCGCATTGGTCAGCGCGCCCCGTTCCAGGTCGAGCGCACCGGTGATGTATTTCCAGCCGCGGTTGACCTCACCGACCAGATTGCCCACAGGCACCCGCACGTCGTCGAAACGGACCTCGTTCGTCCGGTAGCCCGACCACGCGTAGAGCGGACGGATCTGGACACCCGCCGCGTCGACGGGAACGATGATGACCGAGATTCCGCGATGGCGTTCGCTGCCGGGATCGGTACGCACGCAAAGCCATTCGTGGGTGGCCCGCTGCGCCGTGCTGTTCCAGATCTTGCTGCCGTTGATCACCCAGTGGTCGCCGTCGCGGGTCGCCCTGGTCCGCAGGTTGGCCAGGTCCGTTCCCGCGTCCGGCTCGGAATAGCCGACGGCGCAGATCATTTCACCTCTGGCGATCAGCGGCAGCCATTCCATTTTGTTTTGTTCGGTGCCGTGTCGCATGATCATCGGGGCCACCGAGGTGACGGTCAGGTCCGGCCCGGGCACGCCCCAATATTCGAACTCGCTCATCAGCAGGTGCTGGTACACCGCCCCGAGGCCCAGCCCGCCGTATTCGCGAGGCCAATTCAGGCCGAACCAGCCTTTGGCACCGATCTTGCGGCGAAATCGCGTCACTTCGCCGCCAGGCAGCTCCAGATCGTGTTCGCCCAGTTCGGCTCGCAATTGCGCGGTGACGTTCTCGCGGAGGAACTCACGGACTTCGTCGAGCCACGCGCGTTGCCCGGCGTCGAGTTCGAAGTCCACTCCGGGCCACCTCATCCTTTCCATCCGGCGGCGTCAGCGTAACGCCAGTGCCGCGTTTCGCCCGCCATTTTCGTCGGGACGACGATCACCGGTGCCGCATGCGGCAACACTTGGCTGACGGCCGTCATTGACGCTCGTCAGCGAAATCGGGTAGGTTGCCGGCATGCCGTCATCGGTGACGAACGCCAGGGAGGCGCAGCGACTGACGACCCGCGATCGCCTGTTCGACGCGGCCGTGGCCGAGATAGGGCAGTCCGGACTGGCCAAAGCGGACGTCGCCGCGATCGCCGCGGCCACCGGGGTCGCGCGCGGCACCTTCTATTTCCATTTCCCGACCAAAGAGCACGTGCTGGTGGAGCTGGAGCGGGCCGAGGAGGCGAAAATCGTGGCCAAGCTCGCCAAGACCCGCAAAGCCGGCGACCTGCCGTCGATGCTGAGGCTGCTGGTGCGTCAGGTCTTGGCCGCCGAGGAGCGGCTCGGGCCGGTGGTTTTCAGGGACATGCTGGCGCTGCATTTTTCGCCGACGCGCCCGATCGAGGACGAAACCGCCGAGCACCCGCTCGCCGAGTTCGTGATCGCGGCGGTCGAAGACGCGCGGGCCGCGGGACGGGTGCCAAGCGACGCGGACCCCGCCGAACTGGGCGTGATCTTCATGACCGGCCTGTTCGCCTTGCTCGCCACCACCGCGGGCACCAATACACGTGTCGTCCTGTTGGACCGCTACGTCACGACCATCGTCAGGGGAATGGGGGCGCCGTGACCGGCACCGGCATCGAGGGCTACCGAATCTTCCTAGCGCACCGCGACGGCGACGCCGACCTGCTGCACCGCCGGCTGGCCAACCGCGAGGAGTTCTTCACCTCGCTGGAGGCCGATCCGGTGCGCTCGGCCCGTCCGATCGACCGGCAGGTGTTTCTGCGGAATTTGCGCCGCCGCCGGCCCGAACCGGGCCTGTCGCGCGAGATGTTGTTCGCGTTGGCCACCGCGAAGCTCAACCAGGCGGAGCGGTTCGGGGTGGACTTGGGCGACACCTACGGGCGCATCGGTGGCGCCGACCAACCGCCGGAGCGCGTCTATCTCGCCCTCGAGGAGCACTACCACACTCGCCTATTGGCTTACGTGCTGGACGTTTTCGAGCTGCCGTACCAGGTGGTGATACCTGACTTGGTGTTGCGCCAGTTCGTCAAGATGCAGGTGTTTCTTCCCGAACGCGTCGGCTTCCCCTTCGTCGGCGCAGCGGAGATGGCGGGCTGCATCATGTTCGACGAATTACGCCGCGTCGGTGTCGAATTGTTCGCCGACGAACCGGCGGTGTCCGCGCGCATCGACCTGCTCTACACCGAAATTCTCACCGACGAACTGGGCCGTGTCGGCTATTGCGCGGCCCGGTGCAGTGCTGCCGAGCGCCGGCTAATGCGTTGGCTGTACCCGCTTTTCGGCCGGCTCATCGCCCGCCAGACTGCTGAGATCAGCCTCCTGACCGACCGCGCGAAATTGCGTGCACGCCTCGATGTGCCCTTCGACGCCGACGAACTCGCCGCCGGGGTGCGGAACGAAACGTTCGTCGCCTCGCACCCGTGAATCGAGCGGCACAACAGCATCTTCTGTAAATACACTGTCAAACTCCCGTTAAAACCCACGCTCAACGACGCGGAAAAGCTTCCGGGCTGGAATGCTTTTCGCATCGGCGCGACGAAATCGGGAGATGTCATGCCAACTATCGAGACGCGGCTCCGCCAAGAGCTGCACAACTATGCCGTCGAGTTGCGCCAGCTGGCGTACACCCTGCCGAACGGGGTCGGCGAGCATGGACTGCTCCAGCTGTCCGAGCGGATGCACGCGGCCGCCGAACAGGTGGTCCGCAGGGGAGCTTGACCCGTCCGGCATCACCGACGATGCTCAGCGCCCGCCCTTGAGGCGAATCTTCCAGCGCACAAAGGTCAGGTAGGCGATGCAAAGCACGATCAGCATGCTGGTGTCCAACCACCACGCGCTGGCCGTATGGCGCCAGTGAGAATCCTTGGGCGACACCGGACCTGGTACCAGCTGATTGAGGTCCGCGGTCGACGCCGAGGCCGCAAAACCCCAGCGCGCTGGCGTCGCCCAGGACATCTGGTCCAGGCCGAGGCGTCCGGTGACCGGGATCATCCCGCCGGAGAAGACCAGCTGTGACATGACCGCCACCACCAGCAGGGGCATGATCTGGTCGTTGGATTTCGCGACGGACGACAACAGCAGACCCAGCATCGCCGACGCGACGGTGGTCAGCGCGACGTCCACGAACAGCTCCAACCCGGGCCTGCCCAACACCACCGCGCCGTGCGTCGGTCCGCCCTTGCCGATCAGTGCGATGATGGTCACGATCGCGGACTGCGCGACCGCGAACACGGTGTAGACGCAGACCTTGGCCATCAGGTAGGCGGTAGTGGACAGGCCGACCGCCTGCTCGCGCAGGAAAATCGCGCGTTCACCGATGAGGTCGCGGATGGTCAGCGCCGTGCCCATGAACACCGCACCGACGTTGAGCAACACCAGGATCTGGCCCGGCTCGTTGGGCGCGGACCCCATCGGATTCGGCGTACCGAATCCGACGTCGCCGGGCACCGACATCGACAGCGAACCCATGATGAACGGCAGCAGCGCCAGGAAGACGAAGTAGCCCCGGTCGGAGACGATCAACCGGACCTGCCGGCGCGCGATCGTGGAGAACTGCCGCAGCAGGCTGGTGTGCGACGGGTCGCCGATCTCGGCCGGCTCCTCTGCCGGCGGCGGGGGCGGCGGCGGACCGGTGCGTGCCAGGTACTTTGCCTTGGCGCCGTCCGGATCGCCCGCCACCGAGCTGAAGATGTCGGCCCAGTTCGTGGTGCCCATCGCCGGGCCGATCTGGGCGGGCGGCCCGCAGAACGCGGTCTTGCCGCCGGGCGCCAGCAACAGCACCTGGTCGCAGACGTCGAGATAGGTCAGCGAGTGGGTGACCACCAGCACCACCCGGCCGGCGTCGGCCAATTGCCGCAGCATGGTCATGACCTGCCGGTCCAGCGCGGGATCCAGGCCGGACGTCGGCTCGTCGAGGATCAGCAGCGACGGCCCGGTCAACAGCTCCAGCGCCACCGACGCGCGTTTGCGCTGACCGCCGGACAGCTTGTCGACGCGAGTGTGCAAGTGCTGGGTCATCTCCAGCTCCTCGAGCACCCGCGCCACCACCTGCTCACGGTCGGCCTTGGTGGTGTCCGGCGGCAGTCGCAGTTCAGCGGCATATCCCAGCGCCTGCTCGACCGTCAGCTGGCCATGCACGACGTCGTCCTGCGGGACCATGCCGATCCTGCTGCGCAGCGAGGCGTATTCGGCGTGCACGTTGTGGCCCTCAAAGGTCACCGTGCCCTTGGTGGGATGGGTGTAACCGGCCACCAACCGGGCGAAGGTCGATTTGCCCGCGCCCGACGGGCCGATGACCGCCGTGAGCGTTCCGGGGCTGGCGGCCAGGGAGATCTCGTCCAGCAGGGTCTTGTTGTTTTCGATCGTCCAGGTGACCCCGCGCACGTCGAGGCCGCCGAGACGGGTCTGTGCGGCGGTGTCGGCGTCGCGCCGGGCCAGCTTGCCGTCGGCGAAGACCAGGTCGATGTTGCCGATGGTGACGACGTCGCCGTCCTTGAGCAGCGCGGAATCGACCCGCGCGCCATTGACGAAGGTGCCGTTGATGCTCCGGTTGTCCTGAATCTCCGTGCCGGCCGGGGTCGGTATCAGGGTCGCGTGATGCCGGGACGCGAGCACCTCGGGAATGACGATGTCGTTGTCGTTGGCGCGGCCGATCCGGATCGCCCCCGGTACGTCGGCCCCCGACCGCCCGGGCCGCAAAATTTTCATCATCGACGTCGCCAGGTTGGAGGCGTCACCACCCACCCGGCCGGTCATCGTGGTCGGCGTTTCGGCCGCTGGAGCCGGCGGCGCCGGTGCGGGTTGCGCGCGGTAGATGTGTGGTGTCGATCCGGTGGCGGGGCCGGCCGAATGCGTGCCGGTCGGGGAATGCGGCGGGCTGGGCTGGGGGCCGGTTGCGTGCGTCGGCACCGGGCCGGACGGGGAATGCTGAGGTGGTCCGGAGGGCGGGCCCGAGGGCGGGCCGGGCTGCGCGCCGGTGGGCGGGTGTGCGGGCGAGGGCCGGGCGTGCGGCGGGGGTTGGGCCGGGCCAGGCCAGGCCGGACCGGTCGCGGGCCGGGCCCCAGCTAGCCGTGGCTCGCCGGCGTGGTTGACCAGCGGGATCGACGTCGTGGGGGGCGGGGTGCCCGCCGACCCCTGATGGCGACCGACCTCGAAGGTCAGCACGGGCCCATCGGGGTTGCCGATGTTGATTCGCTGGCCGTCGTGAATCTCGACGGCCGGTACCCGGCGGTTGTTGACATACAGACCGTTGAGGCTGCCGTTGTCGATGGCGATCCAGCGGCCCTGGTCGAAGCGCACCAGTAGATGTATCCGGGAGATCAACGGGTGCGCGATGCGGACGTCAGCCCGCAGGTCGCGCCCGATGACGACGTCGTTGCCGGGTGCGAAAGTCCGCTGGGATCCCTCGTACCGCACGGTCAGCACAGGTGGGGCTGGTCGACTCACGAGCCCACTGTATCGACGTTGACGGCAAACGGGGACCAGTCGCCGATACCCGCTTCGGATCGGCGGGGGTTTGCCGACGGCACTACGGGTAAGCTCACGGTCATGCCTGGCAACGATGGCGGATTCCCCGACGATGTCCCGATCGCCGATGCCGTCGAACAGCAGCGCGCGACCGACGACTTTTCCGTGCTCGACGATGACGATGACGCCGAGCTGGAGATTGAGGGCGAATTGCCTTTAGAAGCAACGGAATCCGATTGGCAAGAGCAGCAAGAGGTGATTGTCATCGATCCCGATTTCGAGGAACCCGGTCAATAAGGGCGCCGCGGCCGTCACCGCATCCGCGGATATGGCTGGCGCCCAATCGCTTTGATCAGCCCGCGTTGGCGACGACCTGCTCGAGCGCGGGCTCCGCGGTGACTTCCTTGATGAAATCGCCGAGCAGTCGGATGGCACGCCGCCCTTCCGGCAGCACCTCCGCCGCTATCGGAAAGTCGTGGATCTGGCCTTCCCAGACATGCAGATCACAGGGAATCCCGTTGGCTTCCAAGCGTTCTGCCATAAGCTCGGCGTCCGGGAGCAAGAGCTCGTCGGAACTTGCGTGGATGGTGACCGGCGGCAGGCTCGACAGGTCGGCGTCGACCGGCGATACCACATGGCTTTCGGAAGAGCCAGGCCCGTCTGGAATCTCCACCTCGCCAAGGTAGCGGGTGAAGATCGACAACGCCGCGCCGGTGAACATCGAGCACTTCCGGGCATTACGGTGGTTGAGTTTGCGGGTCGGATCGGCGTCGGTGAACGGCGAAATGGTGGCAATCCCCGCAGGGTTGGCGACGCCGGTGTGGATGGCGGCCAACGTCGCCATGAACGCGAGATACCCGCCGGCCGAGTCGCCGGCCACGACGATGCGCTCATCGTCGAATCCCCGGCGCTTCAACCACCGCAGACCACAAAGACTGTCGTCAATCGCGTCGGCAATCTGGTGCGCGGGCAATTTCCGGTACCCGACGATCAGCACGGCGGCATCCGCCGCTTTGGACAGGCGACTTACCAGGGCGCGGTGGGTGTTGACGCCGCAGGTGAGAAATGCGCCGCCGTGCAGGTACAAAATGGCCCTTGTCGGGGATACGCCGGGCGCACATATCCATTCGGCGTTGCACTCGTCGAGGCGGACGACGTCCACTTGCGCTTGGGACGGCAGCCGCGGCAGCATACCCGCGAAATCGTCGACATATCCCAGCGGCCAGCGCAGATTTGGCTGCACGGCCCAGGCGCGCACAACATTTTTCACGATCAACCGAGTGGCCAGCGAGACCGCGATCGATTGCGGACTGCGGCGGTGGTGGATTCGCCGCTTCGGTGTCGTATGCAGCGCCTTAGTTGGCGTCTTCGTTGGCGTCTTGGTTGGCATGTCATCACCCCCAGAACTCGCGGATACCCGCCGCCGCAAAGCCAAAACCGCCGGTACACCGGCATTTAACGGCGCAACATTTCCGGTTTATCGCCAGCAAAATCTGGGTACTGCATCCCTTGGATTGTGTCCGCGACTCGGGCTGGCTGCGCAGCGAATTCCGCGCATGTTCGAAGATGTGTATATGGACCAGTCAATTCAGTTCAGCCGCATGCTGGCCGACCGGGTGGCGGTGGTGACCGGAGCTGGGGGCGGCATCGGCGCGGCCACCGCCGAACTTTTCGCCGAACATGGCGCGCGGGTCGTCATTGCCGACATCGATGCCCAACGCGCGCAACGTACCTCGGAGCGCATCACCGCGTCCGGCGGGTCGGCCCTGGTGGTGGTCACCGATGTTCGCGACGCCACACAGGTCGCCACCCTGGCACACACGGTAATGGGCCGGTTCGGACGGGCAGACGTGTTGGTCAACAACGTTGGCCACTGGCTGCGTCATCCGGGAAACTTCGTCGACACCGACCCGCAATTCTGGGATGAGCTCTACCACATCAACCTTCACCACGTCTTCCTGGTCACGCGCGCGTTCCTGCCGGCCATGATCGCTCGACGGCGCGGCTCGATCGTCAACGTCTCCTCCGTCGAGGGATTGCGCGGCTACCCCGAAGACCCTGTCTACGCCGCATTCAAGGCCGCCGTCATCCATTTCACTCGCAGCCTCGCCGTGCAGGTGGGTCAAAAAGGCGTGCGGGTCAACGCGGTTGGCCCCGACGTCACCGAATCGCTGCAGGTGCCGTATTCGCAGTGGCTTGCCCCCGAAGAACATGCCCACTGGCCACGGTGGGTTCCCGTCGGGCGGATGGGCCGGCCCGAAGACCAGGCGCGGGTGATCTTGTTCTTGGCCTCGGAATTGGCGGCATTCGTTACCGGCCATACGATTCCGACCGACGGTGGCACCGGTGCGGCCGGCGGCTGGTTCCGTTCGTCCCGCCGGCCAGACCGGGAGTGGACCAACCGGCCGATCGCACCCTGATCGCTCGGCCGTTTCGGCGTCGCTGCGGCAATCAGCTCAACGACACCGGTTGTGCGGCTTCAAATCTGGCTTGGTCGGGCACGACGGTCACCGGAATCCCGTTGAGGGCACCGTTTCCCGAGGGCTCGTCGACAAACGTCGGCGGGGAAAGCGCGTTGGTGTTGGCGCCGGGTGAAACGTTGGCCACCGACATGCGCGTGCCGGGTTTGCCGTGTCCCCAGCCATGCGGTAACGACACCACCCCGGGCATGACCGCATCGGTGATCTCGACAGGCACCTTGATCTCTCCGGCGGCCGACTTCACGGTGACGACGTCGTCGTCCGTGACACCACAGCGGGCCGCGTCGTCGGGGTGAATCAGCAAGGTGCACCGATCCCTTCCCTTCATCAGGGCGGGCACGTTGTGCAGCCAGCTGTTGTTGGAGCGCAGATGCCGGCGGCTCACCAGGACCAGCGGTTCGGCGGGCCGCTGCAGCCGCGCCGCCAGGCGGGGCAGGTCGTCGAGCAGATACTGCGGGGCAATTTGAATCTTCTTGTCGGGGGTGTCCAGGATGTCGGGCAATTGCGGCACCATCGGCCCGAAGTCGATACCGTTCGGGTTGGCCTTGAGCAGATCCAGCGTGAGCCCGCCGGGGTTCGTGCCGTACTGGTCGCCGAACGGCCCGGTCCGCAACGTCAGGTCGAGTATCCGCTCGGGGCCGCCGCCCATACCGGCAGCGGCATAGTGCTTGCGGAGTTCGGCACCATCCAGGCCGCGGGTGAATGCCAGGTAGTCAAAGAAGCCGTCGTCTATCGCGGCGACGTCGACGTCTTCGGCGGGTGTGCCGGTGCACAGGCCGGTCAGGCGGATCAAGATTTCCCACTCGTGCGGGCGCTCACCGGGATCGAACACCGGCGCGGAGTAGTTCGCGATGCTACGGATGGCGAAGAGCAGGATCAGATCGTCGTGGTGCGGTTGCTCGAGGGGTGACAGACCGGGCAGGATCACGTCGGCGTGCCGAGTCGTCTCGTTGATCCACAAGTCGATCGAAATCATCGCCTCCAGCGTCGGCAGCACCTCGTCGAGCTTGTCGCCGCCGGGCGTGGACAAGACCGGGTTGCCGGCGACGGTGATCAGCGCCTTGAGCTGCCCCTCCCCGGGGGTGGCGATCTCCTCGGCCATGCAGGATACGGGCGCTTGCCCCAAGACCTCCTTGGCGCCGCGCACCCGGGTGTGCCACCGGCCGAATTCGGGCCGGCCACCCTCGAGCCCGGGCAGCGGCTGGGTGGTGATCGACCAGGCCGCCGGCCTCGGAAACATCGCCCCGCCGGGCGTGTCGAAGTGACCGGTCAAGATGTTGACCACGTCGACGAGCCAGCTGGCCAGACTGCCGAACTCCTGATTGCACAGCCCAATTCGGCCGTACACCACCGACCGCTCGGTGCCCGCGAGTTCGCGCGCCAATCGGCGGATGGTGTGGCCGTCGATGCCCGTGACGGCGCTGACCCGTTCCGGCGGCCATTCGGTGGCGACCCGTCGCAGGGTGTCGACCCCGTCGACGTGGGGTCCGGGGTTGATCAGATCTTCGGCGAAGAGCGTGTGCACCACCGCCAACAGCAGCGCCGCGTCCGTGCCCGGCACAATCGGAAGCCATTCGTCGGCGTGGGCCGCGGTCTGCGTGCGCACCGGATCGATCACAATCACCTTGCCGCGCCGGCGAATTCCGTCGATCAGTCCCATCACGTTCGGTGCGGCCAGCAGCGAGCCCTGCGACGCGGCCGGGTTAGCGCCCATGATGATCAACAGATCGGTGCGTTCGATGTCGGGCACCGGGAAGTTCCACCACAGGCCATACATCAGGTGCGACGAGAGGTTTTTCGGCCATTGGTCCACCGTGCCGGGCGAATACGTGACCGGCATCCCGGACATGCCCATCAGCACCCCGGCGTAACGTGCCAGCGAGAAGGAGTGCGCTAACGGGTTGCCGGTGTAGGCCGTCACCGCGCCGATGCCATACCTTTCGATCACCGGGGCCAGCAGTTCGGTGCACCGCCGAAATGCTCTGTCCCAGCTGACTTCCTGCCAGGCACCGTCGACCTTGATCAGCGGCCGGCGGATGCGGTCCGGGTCGTGGTGCACGGCCCCCAGCGATACGCCCTTCGGACACAGGTGCCCGCGGCTCCAGACATCGTCGGGGTTTCCCCGGATGCCGGTGACCCGGGCATCCTCGGGACCGCCTTCAACGTGAATCTCCAAGCCGCACATGGCTTCACACAGTGGACACGTCCGCAGGTGCTTGCTGTCGATGCCGGGTCTCATTCACCCACTGTATTGCGCTACCGCGGGTAGCGGAAGTGGCAGATGCCGATCTCAGGCCCAGGGGCCGATGCCGCCCACCTTGTCGATGTGAATGTGGTTAAGGTATCCCGGCGGGGAGTCGTCCGGGGGAAACTTCAGGTCGGGGTTACCCAGCAGCGGGTTCAGCTCCTTCAGCAGCTCGGGGGCGCCGCCCTCCACGATGCGCGCGGTCCCGGTGATCGACAGGAAGGGCCGCATGCCCTGCTCCGCCCCGCCCGTCGACACGATCGTGACGGCGACCCGGGGATCGTTGCGGATGTTGCGCAGCTTCTTGTAGTCGGCCAGATGCGCGCTGACGAGTTCGTCGCCATCCGGGGTGGACCGCAGTGCCACCCACACCAGACTCACCTGGGGACTGCCGTCGGGGTTGATGGTGACCAGGGTGGCGTCGGCGCCCGGGCCGATGAATTTGCGTGCGGCTTCGTTGAGTTCCATGCGCTGTTCTACCGCGACGTGGCGTGATTCATTCCCACCCCTTCGCCGTCGCCCCATTACTTGAATCAGGTGTGAATCGCCCCGGGCGACTGGTCACCGGCGACACGTGCGCCCTAGCGTCGAACACGACCTGAACACCGGAACCGGGAGCCACCCGCCACGGGCGCAGATATGACTGATCACGAGCCTCCGACACACATCGAATACCTGCGCCGCGAGGTGCTGGCCCGGATCGACGCACACCCTTTAGATGACTGGTCCCCCGCGTTGCTGCGGGCTGTGATCGCCGTGTTCGACCTGAACGGGGTCATGCCCGTGCCCGTCCACCGCTTTACCCCGCGGGTCGTCAAGTAAGACGGCACGACGATGCCCGTGACTAGGGTGCTAATCCGTACGGTGGGGGCACTCGATGAGGAGTCACGGCCATGCAGACGTGGGAATTGATTGCCCGAGAGCAGATCCGCGACACCCTCGCCCGCTACAACTGGTCGGGTGATGCGGGACGTCTCGACGGATTGGCCGAGACGTTTTGCGACGACGGTGTGCTTGAGATTCGGGGTGCCGAACCGCTGCGCGGCAGGCGCGAGATCACGGCCTTCCTCGGCGGCGTGACCGGACGCGTCGCCACCGACGCACGTGTCAAGCCGATTGTCCGGCACAACCTCGCCAATGTCTTGTTCACCGCGCTGACGCCCAGCGAGGCGCGAGTTTCGTCATACTTCACCGTCGTCACCCACATCGGGCTCGATCATTGCGGACGCTACCGGGACACCCTGGTACCCGCCGGCGGCACCTGGCTGATCAAGCACCGCAACGTGTCCACGGATTGGACCGCCGCCGACTCGGTCATGGCCCGGCCCGCGCCGGGCGCGTAACCCGTGTCGGCACAAGCACATTCATACCGGCGTGAGCTGACCGGTATCCTCGGCGGCGTCGGGTTTTGTCACTACGGCGCCGGGAGAACGACATGCCTGAAACCGACCGCGCTCTTGGCTACTTGCTGCTGCGGTTGACCATCGGCGCGAGCTTTTTCGGCCACGGCGTGGTCCGGATGCCCAAGCTCGGGGCGTTTCACGCTCATCTGACGGGCGAGTTCACCAAGTCGTATCTGCCCGGCTTCCTCGTCTCTGGGTGCGGTTACCTGCTGCCGTTCGCCGAACTCATCATCGGAGTTCTGCTCTTGATCGGCGCGTTGACCAGGGCCGCCGCGGTCGCCGGTGTGCTGTCGATGATCATCCTGGTCATCGGCGCAACCTCGATCGAGCACTTCGACGTGGTCGTCGAGCAACTGGTGCACGCGATCATGTTGTCGGCGGTGGTCGCCTTGCGGGAATACAACCGATTTTCGATCGACGAGCTGCTGACCCGCCGCCGATCAGTCCCCGCCTGAGGCCGACCGGCACCCAAGACCCCGACTGTCCACACCGGTGACCAGTAAGCGGAACACCGGTCCCGCGCCGCCCGGGCGACATGGCAGGGTGAGGACCGTGGCGAATACTTCTGCGGTGACCGTCGAGCAGGACCTGCGTGAGATCGATACTCCGAAAGGCGCACTGCGCTACTACGACTGCGGATCGAACTCCGCGCCGACGCTGCTGTTCCTGCACGGGTCGGGTCCCGGAGTGACTGGGTGGCGCAACTTCCGCGGGATCCTGCCCACCTTCGCCGAGCATTTCCGCTGCCTGATCCTGGAATTTCCCGGTTTCGGGGTCACCGACGACCTCGGTGGCCACCCGATGGTGACCGCGTTCGGCGTGGTGCGGCCGTTCCTGGACGCACTCGGTGTCGACAAGGCGCACGTCGTCGGCAACTCCATGGGCGGCGGCGTCGGCATCAACTTCGCGATCGGCAATCCGGACCGCATCGGCAGGCTGGTGACTATCGGCGGCATCGGCACCAACATTTTCAGTCCCAGCCCCAGCGAGGGAATCCGGCTGCTGCAGGAATTCGTCGAGGATCCGACGCGGCAGCGGCTCGTGGACTGGCTCAAGTCGATGGTGTACGACCAGGCACTGGTGACCGACGAACTCGTCGAAGAACGCTGGCAACTGGCCACCGACCCCGTCGCCCTGGACGCCGCGCGCCGCATGTACGGCAAGGCGGCGTTCGCCGCGATGAACTCGGCGATGAGCGCGTCGGACCGGCCGTTCCCCTGGGCCGTGCTGCACAAGGTGGCGGCACCCACGCTGCTGACCTGGGGCCGCGACGATCGGGTGAGCCCGCCCGACATGGCGCTGATCCCGATGCGCACCATCCCGAACGCGGAACTACACATCTTCCCGAACTCGGGACACTGGGCCATGATCGAAGCCCAGGCCGCGTTCGAAAGCACGGTGCTGGGCTTTTTGTCCCGCGGTTAAGCTTCGCCCGCAAGGTGTTTCGCCAGCCGCGCGTGCGCGCTCGCCCTCGGACACCGAGAGCCGCACGCGCGACGTGGATGGTCTCCTCATGTCGGGCGGGCCGAGCACATTCGCCGGGCCGGCCGCTCATTTCCGTCCGCTGATCGGGATTCCTGCCGGGCCGGGCGAGGACTGCGGTAGACCATTACCTAGCCCCCCACAGTAAGGACACGACATGAGCGACCGCGTACTCGACCGGGTTGTGGCGATGGCGGATCAGTTGCGTGATCAGGCCGCCGAGGCCGAGCGCATTGGTCGGCTTACCGATGACACGGTCAAGTTGATGAAAGGGGCCGGCCTGATCCGGTTGCTGCAGACCAAGCAGTACGGGGGCTTTGAGGTCCATCCTCGTGAGTTCGCCGAGACGGTGATGGCCACGGCGGCGCTGGATCCGGCGGCGGGCTGGATCGTGGGCGTGGTTGGGGTGCACCCTTACCAGTTGGCCTATGCGGATCCCCGGGTCGCGGCCGAGATCTGGGCCGACGATGTGGATACCTGGATGGCCTCCCCGTACGCGCCCCAGGGGGTGGCCAAGCCGGTCGACGGGGGTTATCTGTTCAACGGGCGGTGGCAGTTCAGTTCGGGCACCGATCACTGCGATTGGATCATTCTGGGGGCCATGCTCGGTGACAAGAACGGGGTGCCGTTGCTGCCGCCGCAGATGCTGCACATGATTCTGCCGCGCACGGACTACGAGATCGTCGAGGACTCGTGGAATGTGGTGGGGCTGCGGGGAACCGGGTCCAAGGACGTCATCGTCTCCGACGCGTTCGTGCCGAGCTACCGGACGATGGACGCGACGAAGGTGATGGACGGCACCGCACAGCGGGAGGCCGGTATGACCGAGGCGCTGTATTTGATGCCGTGGTCGACGATGTTCCCGCTGGGCATTTCGGCGGCGACCATCGGCATCGCCGAGGGGGCCTTGGCGGCGCATCTGGATTACCAGCGCGGGCGCGTCGGCGCGACCGGGACCGCGATCAAGGACGACCCGTACGTCATGTACGCGATCGGGGAGGCCGCCGCCGACATCAACGCCGCCCGTCAGGAGTTGCTGGCCAACGCCGACCGGATCTATGACCTGGTCGCGGCCGGCCAGGAGGTGTCGTTCGCCGACCGCGCCGCGGGGCGTCGCACCCAGGTGCGCGCGGTGTGGCGTGCGGTGTCGGCGGTCGACGAGATCTTCGCCCGGTCGGGCGGCAACGCGGCGCGGATGGACACTCCGCTGCAGCGGTATTGGCGGGACGTGCACGTCGGGCAGATGCATGCCATCCATGTCCCCGGCACCACCTATCATGCGGCGGCGCTGAGTTCGATCGGCATCGACCCGCCCGAAGGCCCGCTGCGGGCGTTGATCTAAGGAGCGTTCGGTGAGCCACCTGAAAAGCCTTGGCTACGTGACCATTTCGACCAGCGACATCGACCGCTGGCGGCATTTTGCCTTCGGCGTGCTGGGTTTCGCCGAAGGCTCCCCTAGTTTCAGAGGCCCCGACCCCTCGGCGCTGTATCTGCGGATGGACGAACGTGCGGCGCGGTTGATCGTGGTGCCGGGTGAGACCGATCGGGTGCTCACCATCGGCTGGGAGGTGCGCGACCACTCCGGGCTGCAGCGGGTCAAGGCGGCACTCGACGGCGCCGGGGTGTCGTTCAAGCAGCTCTCCGTCGACGAGGCCGAGACCCGCCGGGTCGAAGAGGTGATCAGCTTCGAGGATCCGGCCGGTACCACGCTCGAGGTGTTCCACGGCCCGGTGCTCGATCACAGCCCGGTCGTCACGCCGTTCGGCGCGCGATTCGTCACCGGCGATCAGGGCCTGGGCCACGTCGTGGTGCCCGCCATGGACCCCCATGGTGCGTTCGAGTTCTACACCGAGGTGCTGGGTTTCCGCTCCCGCGGGGCGTTCCGGGTGCCGCTGCCCAAAGAGTTCGGCCCGGTGCGAGTCCGGTTTTTGGGCATCAACGAACGCCATCACAGCCTGGCGATCGTGCCGGCCGCGCATATGCGCGACCCGCGACTAGTGCACATCATGGTCGAGGTCGACACCCTCGACGCGGTGGGTCAGGCGCTGGATCGAGTGAACGCC
The DNA here is from genome assembly GCF_002102355.1 of Mycobacterium sherrisii. Classification (GTDB taxonomy): domain Bacteria; phylum Actinomycetota; class Actinomycetes; order Mycobacteriales; family Mycobacteriaceae; genus Mycobacterium; species Mycobacterium sherrisii. The sequence continues at coordinate 87,272 of NZ_LQPT01000084.1, forward strand.
GAAGGCTTCCAGCTGTCGTCCACGCTGGGCCGGCACACCAACGACAAGATGGTCTCCTTCTACGTCCGGGCGCCGGGTGATTGGGACATCGAATTCGGCACCGACGGCATGCGGGTCGACGAAACCTATTACACCGCAGAAGAAATCACCGCCGACAGCTATTGGGGCCACCAGTGGGTGGGCGAGATGCCGGCGGCGATGCGGCTGTGATGTCCCAGACGCCGGACCTCGACGTGACGCCGGTCCCGGCGTCGTTGATCACCGCCTGGGACTACGAGGCGGACGTGGTGATCGCCGGTTACGGCGTCGCGGGAGCGGCCGCCGCGGTCGAGGCCGCGCGGTCCGGTGCCGAGGTCCTGGTCCTGGAGCGCACCGGCTCGTGGGGCGGGGCGGCGGCCATGGCCGGCGGATTCATCTACCTCGGCGGCGGCACACCCATCCAAACGGCTTGCGGTTTCCCCGATTCCGTCGACAACATGGCGGCGTTCCTCAACGTCGCGATGGGGCCGGGAGCCGACGAGAACCGGATCGCCGACTACTGTGCGGGCAGCGTCGCGCACTTCGACTGGCTGGTCGGCTGCGGGGTGCCGTTCAAGGCCGAGTTCTTCGCCGAACCCGGTTGGGAACCGATGGGCGACCAGGGCCTGATGTACAGCGGCGGGGAAAACTCCTTCCCGTTCAACACCATCGCCACCCCCGCCCCGCGCGGGCACGTCCCGCAGATGCAGAACAAGAAACAAGGTGAAGCCAGCGCCGGCTACATGCTGATGAAACCGCTCGTCGACACCGCGACCGCCGCCGGCGCACGCGCCCTTTATGACGTGCGGGTGCAGCGTTTGATCGTCGCGTCCGACGGCCGGGTGGTCGGCATGTGCGCGCGCCGATACGGCTCCGAACTGACCATCCGGGCGCGCACCGGCGTCGTGTTGGCCACCGGAAGCTTCGCTTACAACGACGCGATGGTGGCGCGCTACGCGCCGCGCATCGCCGGCCGCCCGGCGGCCTCCATCGAGCAGCACGACGGGCAGGCGATCCGGATGGCGCAAGCGTTGGGCGCCGATCTGGCCCATATGGACGCCACCGAGGTCGCGATCTTCATCGATCCCCAGCAGCTGGTGCGCGGCATCCTGGTCAACGGCCGCGGCCAGCGCTACGTCCCCGAAGACACCTACCCGGGCCGCATCGGGCAGCTCACCCTCTATCACCAGGACAACACCGCGTACCTGATCGTCGACGACGACGCCCAGCAGGAGGCCATGGCCTCGGTGTCGCCACGGCTCATGCTCCGCCAGCCGACCTGGGTCGCCGACACCGTGGCCGAGCTGGAAGCCGACATGGGTCTGGCGCCGGGTTCGCTGCAGGCGACCGTGGCCGCCTACAACGAGGCCGCCGCCCGCGGCGAGGACCCCCTGCTGCACAAAAAGCCTGAGTGGATCAAGCCGATCGGCAGCCCGGTCGGCGCCATCGACCTGCGCCAAAGCACCGGCGGGTTCACCCTGGGCGGGCTGGCCACCACGCTGGACGCCGAAGTGCTGCACGTCAACGGCGAACCCATCCCCGGCCTGTTCGCCGCCGGCCGCTCGACCGCCGGGCTGGCCGCCTGGGGCTATGCCAGCGGCGTCTCGCTCGGCGACGGCAGCTTCTACGGCCGCCGCGCCGGCCGCTCGGCCACCAAGGGTTGACGGGCACGCGAGCCTAACCACACTGCGAAAAGGCACGCCGAAACTCGCAGTGCAGTTAGGCTCGCGGACCGCGAGCGTCGGACACCCGCATCCGACAGCTTCGAGTGTGGTTCGCGGGGGTGTGACAGCGGCCACACGGTGTGGTACACACATATTCCTAATAGGAATATGTCAGCCCGACCTGCCGCGGCGTTGGAGGACCGATGTCAAAGATCGCTGCACCCGTCGAAGGCAGCACCCCCACGGCCGTCATCGACCGCATCTCGCTGGTTCTCGACGCCTTCGACGGGCCGGGCCGACTCACTTTGGCCCAGATCGTCCGCCGCACCGGCCTGCCCCGCTCCTCGGCGCACCGGATGCTGGAGCGCCTGGTGCAGCTGCGCTGGCTGCGCCGCAACGGCCACGACTACGAGCTGGGCATGCGGCTGGTAGAACTCGGGTCGCTGGCCGTGCATCAGGATCGGCTGGTGCAGGCGGCGCGTCCACTGCTGGGCGAGTTACACCGGGCCACCGGACTGGTCGCCCATCTGGCGGTGCTGGACGGCCCGGACGTCGTCTATCTCGACAAGGTCGGCGACCGGATGGCCGAAATCATCCCCACCCGGGTCGGCGGTCGCCAACCTGCGCACTGCACCGCAGTCGGCAAGGCGATCTTGGCCTACGGCCACCAGGACGCCGCGGTGAACCTGCAGGTTCGTCAAACCAAGTACTCCATCTGCACCGGGCCGCACCTCGCCGCGGAACTGGCCAAGGTCCGCGCGCGCGGCGTCGCCTTCGAACGCGAGGAGTCGTTTCCCGGATTCGGTTGTGTCGCAGCCCCTATCGGTGATATTGGCGGGGATCGCGACGTCGTGGCCGCGGTTTCGGTGTGCGGACCGACGCGTCGCATGATGTTCGATCAGCGACTCACCGCCCCCGTGCGCATGACGGCGATGGGCATCTGGCGCAACGCCGAGGACGGCCCGGCACGGGTAGCACCCGCCCTGCAGCCGCTACGCCCGCTGCTTCCCCAGCGCCCCGTCCGCAGCGCGCTTCGGTATGCGTGAACTCATTCGCCGGGAGCGTCACGATCATCTCGAAACGCGCTGCACCGCAGACCGTTCCGCGCTCCACGTAGTCGACTCATTCGGGGTTCAGGTCGTTTGACCCGGAGGTGGTCGTTCACGAGACGTCATGAGTCCGACGGATAACTGAGTTCAAGTTCGCCGAGGCCGGCGGCGACCGTGACCAAGGGCAGGGCGGCGTCGACCGCATCACCGCGTGCCCCGTCGCAACGCAGCGCCGGCACAAACTCATCGATGATCGGCCGTGGCGGGTGCACGGATTCACCGCGCAATTTGGCCGACATGGATCGAGCATGAGCCTCCAGCACGGCGCGCGCGTTCGCATACGCCGATCGCGGCTGGGCCGGTGGCACTTCGGCGATCACGTCGGAGGTCAGGCGCAGCCGCGTGATGCGATTGGCCGCTTGCACCACCGGGGTGCGCAGGTCGGCTTCGCTGCCGGTTTCGGAAAGATAATGTCGCACAGCGTCATCGACGGCCCGGTCGGCGGCCATCGCAACGTAACCGAGCACCGCTACCGGGTCATCGGTGGCGCCGCCGGTGACGCGCAGCACCGCGGCGTGCAGATATCCTGCGTTGGCTTGCAGGGCCGCCCGAATCAGTTCCGTTATCGCCGCGGTCGCTCCCCGTGGCCATAGCAGCAGCGACGCGACGATCGCCACCGTCGAGCCTAGGACGACATCCTCGATGCGCAGCAACCCAATTCGCCAGCCCGTGGGCGCGATGAGATTGAGGATCACCAAAACGGTCATCGTGATCGCAGCCTGACCCGCGGCGAACGAGCGTTGCGGTAGGTAGGTAGCGCTGAAGACGGCGACGGGTAGCAAAAGCCACAGCATCTTGGGGTCCACTCCGAAAGCGGCGATGAGCGCTCCCCCGACCGCGACGCCCACCGCCGTGCCGGTCACGGCGCGGATCACCTTGGTACCGGTGCTCAGCGCGCTGCTGCCGAGCACGATCATGGCGCCCAAGGCGACCCAAAAACCGTGTTGCACGGAAAACAGATGACTGACGGCCACCGCGAGCGCCAAGCCGGCCCCGGTGCGCACACTGTTACGGGCCGAGACCGCGCGCGTCGCGAGGAAAGCGGTGGGGATGGCGGCCACCGCCAGGGGTTCGGGAATCAGCCTCGCGGCGCTGGCTGTCTTCGGCAGCCGCAAACCGAGCGCGCGTGCCCACACCGGCCGCGCGTCGGCCGCGGCCGCCGCCGCCACCACCGACCCGGTGAGAGCGACCGCCGTGGTGATCGTTCGCCGGCTCAGCACTTGGCGCCCGGTGGCGATGGCGGCCGCATCGTCGATTTCGCTCAAGATCCACACCACCTCGTCGCGGTAGCAGCTGCCCTCCACGGAACGCAGGTGGATGACCGCCCGGTCCAGGGCCGCGCGGTCGAGATCACGCTGCGCGGGTGACGACCACAGCAGAACTTTGCTGCACTCCTCCAACACGGCGATGGCCGGCTGGGTCATCGGCCCGAGCGCGGCAGAATGAACGTCGGCGAGCCGGTCGCGGATTAGTTGCAGATTGTCGACGACCCGGACGAGCGCCTGGCTGCCCGCCGTGAGTCCGGCCGGGCGCACGTTGGTGGCGAGGTAATTCGCGTGCAGGGCGTCCATCGCGGCGACGACGTCGGCATCCGAGCCGGTGCCGCGGAGCCGGGACGCTAACGCGACGCAGGCACGGGCGGCGTGATCGCGTAGCCGTCCGCGGTGACGCGCGGGCAGCAGAAACAGGGCGGCAGGCACGCAGGTCGCCAGTGCGATCGCCCACCCCAGCAGTCGCTGATCGACGGGCCCGGACGGAGTGGAGGCCGGCCACAGATAGAGCAGCAGGGTGGCGCGCTGTCCGGCGGACATCGTCTCGCTCACCACGCCAGCCAGGGTGACCGCCGCACCGAGCACGAACGTCAAGGCCACGGCGAACCACAGACGCGACGAGACGGCCGTGCCCGCGGCGATCAAGACGAACCCGTTGACGCCGAGCCCGAGGTATCCGACCGCGCGGTTTTGTCGGTTGCCCGGAAAGTCGGTGAAAATCATCAGCCAAAACGCGCCGAGCAGCGCATACAGTGGCGCCTCGGTGCCGCCCGCGGTGACCAGGCCCAGCGCCGCCGCGACGGGCACCGTGATGCCCGCGCGGGCAGCGCGTCGCAGCGTATCTTGCCGCGAGCCCGGTTCGCGCCGTCGCCGGTCCGGTGACTGGATCGGGCGCAGTGGCGAACGCGCCGTCGCGTCGGTGGGGCCGATTCGTGGCATGGCCGCTCCTATCCGATGATCCGGTCGGGGCGCGTGTAGACGTTCATGGATTCGCCGCGCAGGAACGCGACCAGGGTGACTTGCGATTCGGCGGCAAGATCGACCGCCAGCGAGGATGGCGCGGACACCGCCGCCAATACGGGAATGCCGGCCATGACGCATTTCTGGGTCAATTCGAACGACGCGCGCCCACTCACCAGTAACACCGCACCCGAGAGGGGAATCCGCTCGCGTTCGACCGCCCAACCGATCACCTTGTCCACCGCATTGTGACGGCCGATATCCTCCCGGGCCACCAGCATGGTGCCGTCGGGCTCGAACAACGCTGCCCCGTGCAATCCACCGGTGGCGGTGAAAATCTTTTGCGCCGAACGCAATTGGCGGGGCATATCGGTCAGGGTCGCTGCGGCTACGCGGGGGCCGCGGCCGGTGACCGGATGGCGGGTCGTGACCCGCACCGCCTCGAGGGAGGCCTTGCCGCATACGCCGCATGACGACGTCGTGTAGAAGTTGCGACCGATATCGACAACGGGTGCCGGGACGTTCGGGTTCAGTGTCACGTCAAGCACGTTGTACGTGTTGGTACCGTCACCGGCTCGCCCTCCGGCGCAGTAGCGCATGGCCAGCACGTCGTCGCGGTGCGCGACGATTCCCTCTGTCAGCAAAAACCCTTGCGCCAGTTCCATGTCCACTCCCGGGGTCCGCATCGTCACCGTGATGGCACGGCCGCCGATGCGGATTTCGAGCGGCTCCTCGACGACAAGCGTCTCCCGGCGAATAGTGCTGGCCTCCGTGGTGAGCCGCCGCGCCACGCAACGCGTCGTTATCCGACCCATTAGCCCACCTTCCCGAAGGCGTAACGTGGGGCGCTGCGTCGACGCGAATTCGGCATTCTCACGCCTGCCGGGTGTGGACGTGAGCCCGGCGGGCCACCAACACCGGTGCCCGCACGGAACCGAGCACCGTACATGTCAACGGCCCCAACCGAAGCCCCGAAAACCCTTGAGCCGCACGGTCACAGATCACAATCAGTTGCGTCGCCCGGGAAACCTCGCGCAGTGGAACGTCGCTGCACGCATAGCTCTGCACGGAACGCACGGTGACGTCGGGATAGCGGCCGCGGTGCGGCTGCAGGTATTCGTCAGCCAGCTCTCCGATCGGTGCCAGTACCCCGGCCACCGGGAACCGCTCGCGCTGGATCGCTCGGTTCGGGCTGTAGACCGTGACCAGATCAACACCGCGACGGGAGGCTTCCTGAAACCCGACGTCGACCGCTACCTCGCAACTCGGGCAGGACTCAACGGGCACCAGCACGGGCAGATTCGGGTGCCATCGGTCGACGTCGTGGATCACCAGCACGGGGCAGCGCGCATGCTGCACCAACCGGGCGGGTGCCGAACGCATCAGGTTGTCGGCGGCGTGGCGCTGGTAACCCGCGCCGAGGATCAAAAGGTCGGCGTAATCCGAGAGACCGAGGAGCGCCCAGATCACCAGTCCATCAACGATTTCCAGCTCAATGGAGCTCGTGCATCGGGTCTCGATGGCGTCCGCGGCCGCCACCAATGCGGGCCACACCAGGTCCCGTCGCATACCGGGCTTCCTGATGGCGACCAGCGTGAGGGTGACCTCGCGCAGCGAGGCTTCGCGCGCCGCCCATTCGACAGCTGCGGGTGAGGACAGCGACCCGTTGACGACGACGACGACACCCCGAGGGTGGGCGGGTACGTTCACCTCGATCACCTTTGTTGAGGGTCATCCACGGCACTGGGCACCGCGGCGAGCCGAAACAGCGCTAACAATGGTGGCAGCACCAAAACGACCGCGGCGCAAGCCACCGCGACGAGAATGGCCAACGTGGCGCGGGGGGCGGCGGCCTCCCCGACGGTCAGGTGCGTCCCCAGCAGATTCGGATACTGCGAGACACCCCAGCCGGCTACCACGGCCGCGACCGCCGCAGCGGCCGTCTCCCGCACCCCGACAAAGCGTTGGCGCATCAGCATTCCGATGCTGGCCACACCGCCGAGGCCGGCGGCAGTGACCAGGGGCAGTCCCACATGCGTCAGGTCCGTGAAGAGCCGCGGCGCATCGGCACGCAGGATCGCGATGCCGACCAAACTCACCGCACCACTTGCCCCGCCCGCGGCCAGCGCCCGGCGGCGGAAGTAACCGGTCAACTTTTCGTCGCCAGCACGACTGGCCGCGACCGTCAGGTACGTGGCTGCCAGGAATGCGCATGCCAGAACCGCCAGCACACCACCGAGTGCGCTCGCCGGGTTCACCCAGCTGCGGACCGGGTCACCGTATCCGCCCGACGGCACCCGTCCGGATGCGACGGCGCCCGCAATGGCGCCGAAGCAGTACGGCGTCAGGACCGACGATGCCGCGAACACAACTCCGTAGAACCGTCGCTCGGGGGTGACCATTGTTTCCTTGCGGAAGGCGAAGCCAGCCCCCCGCAACACAATTCCCAGCGCCGCCACCATCAGGGGTAGGTACAGCGTGGTGGTGATCGCGGCGAAGGCGGTAGGGAAGCCGCTCCACAGCATAACGATGCTGTAGATCAACCAGATGTGATTGGCTTCCCACACCGGCGCTACACAGGAGTCGATGAGGGCCCGCGGCGCTTTGCCCCGCTGCGTCCCGCCGGCGGCGAGGTCCCAAAACCCGGCACCGAAGTCGGCACCGCCGAGCACGGCGTAGGAAACCACTCCGACGAACAGCAGCACCGCGACCAGTCCGGCCATCATGACACCAGCTCTTCAGAGCGGTTGCCGCCGAAGCGTTTTGGACCGTACGGCACGGCGACGGCGTCGTCACCGTCGTCTTGCCAGCGCCGCGCCATCGATCGCAGCACCGCTATCGCGGCGGTCCCCACGGCGGCGTAAATGACCACCACCCCCGCGAACATCGGCCACAGATTGCCGTGCGTGGTGACCGCATCCCGCGTCAGGAGCAGACCCACGACCGTCCAGGGTTGACGCCCGACCTCGGTGACCACCCAGCCGCTTTCCATCGAGACAACGGAAATAGCCCCACAGATCGACGCCGCCCGGAGGAACCAGCGGTTGGTGGTGAGCGTCGTTCGGTGGCGCCACCACAGCCACGCGAACCACACCCCCGATCCCAACAGCAGGGCCGTCGTGCCGACCATGGTGTCGAACGCCAGGTGCACGATGTTGACCAGGTGGTCGGGGGGACGGACATCGACCGGAATCAGGTCCAGACCCCTGATGACGGTCGACGGTTTGAAACCGGCCAACTGCGAGGCCATATCGGGAATCGGCACTCCGCCTTGCACTTTGCCGTCGACCAGGACACCCCCCAACGTTTCCGGGACGTGACTTCCGGTGGTGGGCAGGAGCTCGATGGCCGCGAATTTGGCCGGTTCCTCCTTGTAGACGTGTCGGGCAATCAGGTCGCCCAACACCACCTGCACCGGGAGGCCGACGGCAGCCGTGGTGAACCCGATCACCAGGCCCAGCTGGTGATAGCGCGTCCGGCGGCCGCGCAGGATGCCGGTGGCGTAAACACCGGCGACGACGAAGCCGGCGACGATATAGGCGGCCGTGAGCATGTGGAGGAACTCCAGCCAGAACGCGTTGTTGAAGAACACCAGGGCGGGCTCGACCGCCACGAGTTTGCCGTCGCGCATGGTGATTCCGCCGGGTCGGTTCATCCAGCCGTTGGCGGCGACGACGGCGGCCGCGCCGCCCGCGCTGGCGATCGAGACGACGACGCCGGAGGCGAAGTGAAGGCGAGTGCCCAGCCGGTCCCAGCCGTAGATATAGATGGAGACGAAGATGGCCTCCAGGAAGAAGAACAGGCCCTCGATCGCGAACGGGAACCCGAAGGCCGGACCGTATTGCTTCATCAGGCCGGGCCACAGAATGCCCATCTCGAACTGCAGCACGGTGCCCGAGACGGCCCCGACCGCAAACAATACGGCGGCGACCTTCGACCACCGCCGGGCCAGTAGTAGTGCCGCGCGGTCGTTGTGGCGCACACCTCGGTAGTGGGCGATGAGCATCAGTGTGGTCAGCGCGACCCCGAAAGGCACCAGGATGATGTGGAATCCAAGGGTGAACGCCATCTGCTCTCGGGCGGGGAGCAGTTGCTGCGGGTCTCCAGCCGCGAGCCAAACGCGCGCGGCAAAACTGGGCGCTGTCATGAGATGCCTGAATGCGTTGTCGGGGCGGGGCTGCGGCTCACACGCACCTTGATGTTCTTCATCAACGGTTGGTTGCTTTGGGTGCTGTAATCACCGGCTGCGATCAGAGCGTTCATCTCCGGCATGTAGCCGGCGGCACAGCCTCGCGGCAGGTCGTAGTCGACGGCCCGGTAGCGCTGTAACGTGCGCTGGCTACCGTCGCGGGCCGTGGCCACGATGTCGACCGGAGTTCCCGGTTCAATGTGGCGGGCCCGCATGTCGTCGCGGTTCATCAGGATGAGGGTGCGCAGGTTGGCAATCCCGCGATAGCGGTCGTTGTCGGAATAGATCGTGGTGTTCCACTGGTCATGGCTGCGCATCGTCTGCAGGATCAGGACGTCGTCATCCAGGGGTGCTTGGGGCAACGGAGCACTAGAGAATTCCGCCCGGCCGGAGGGTGTCAAGAAGACCAACTCGCGCGCGGGCTGACGGATCCGGAAACCCAGCGGCAGGCGCACACGGCGGTTGAAATCCTCGAACCCGTCGAGCACCTGGGCCATCGTGTCGCGGATGCGGTCGTAGTCTTCGATGTAGGACTCCCACGGTGTCTTGCTGCCGGGCAGCGTGGCGCGGGCGATGCCGGCAATGATGGCCGGTTCGGATAAAAGGTGCGGCGAGGCAGGCTTTTTCATCCCCACCGACAGGTGCACCATGCTCATGGAGTCCTCCACGGAGGTGGCTTGCAGGCCGCGTTTTTGGTGGTCCTTCTCGGTGCGGCCCAGACAAGGCAGGATCAGCGCCTGCTGCCCGTGTACCAGGTGGCTGCGGTTGAGCTTGGTGCTGACGTGCACGGTCAGCGTGCAGCGCCGCAGGCCCCGAAAGGTGTAATCGGTGTCGGGGGCGGCCAGCGCGAAATTGCCGCCCATGCCGACGAATACCTTGACGCGCTCGTCGTTCATCGCGGCGATGGTGTCGACCGTGTCCATCCCGTGTTCGCGAGGGGGTTCGATGTGACAGACGGTCGCAAGCCGGTCCAGAAATTCCGGGGCCGGACGGTGGTCGATGCCGCAGGTGCGGTTGCCTTGCACGTTGCTGTGCCCGCGCACCGGCGACGGGCCGGCACCCTCGCGGCCTAGATTCCCCCGCAGCAGAAGGACATTGATGATCTCGCGGATGGCGTCGACGCCGTGCTCATGCTGGGTGACCCCCAGACACCAACTGATCAGGGTGCGGTCCGACCGGGAGTACACCTCCGCGGCTTTCAAGATGTCGGCGCGGCTCAGCCCAGATTGCAGTTCGAGTTCTGTCCAACTGGTGGACTCGCAGACAGCGCGGTACTCCTCGAATCCTTCGGTGTAGCGGGCGATGAACTCGTGATCGAGTGCCTTGGGATTGCGCCGGCCTTCCTCCAGCACCGCCTTGGCGATCCCGCGCATCAGCGCCATGTCTCCCCCGGCCCGCACCTGCAGGTTCAGCGTGCTGGTCCGGGTGGCCTTGAACATCGCCATCTGCCCGATCTCATGAGGGACGATGGTCCGCGTTGCCGCGGCCTCGACGAGCGGATTGACGTGCACGATCTGTGCGCCCCGGCGATACGCTTCGGCCAGCGCGGTCAGCATGCGCGGAGCGTTGGACGCCGCGTTGACGCCCATGATGAACAGGGCATCGGCCGTCTGCCAGTCCTTGAGGTCGGCCGTTCCCTTGCCGGTCCCGATCGCGGCCTGCAGCGCGCGCCCGGAAGCTTCGTGGCACATGTTGGAGCAGTCGGGCAGGTTGTTGGTGCCGAACTCGCGGGCGAACAGTTGATAGAGGAACGTGGCCTCGTTGCCCAGCCGGCCCGAGGTGTAGAACGCCGCCTGGTTGGGATTGTCGAGGGCACGCAGTTCCCGACCAACCAGGTCGAAGGCGTCCCGCCAGCTGATCGGGCGGTAGCGGTCGCTCGAGGCGTCGTAGACCAGGGGTTCGGTGAGCCGACCCTGGTCTTCCAGAGCGAAATCCGACCACCCAGACAACTCCGTGACGGTGTGCTGCGCGAAGAACTCCGCGGTCACCCGCTTGGAGGTCATCTCCCAGGTGACGTGTTTGATGCCGTTTTCGCAGATGTCGAGGCGTAGGCCCTTGGTGTCGTCCGGCCATGCGCAGCCGGGACAGTCAAATCCGCCGTTCTCGTGGTTCATCCGGTGGATGGCTCGCGCTCCGTCGACCACAGCGTGTTCCCGAAGCAGGAACTGGGTCACGCTCTTGGCCGCCCCCCAGCCGGCGGCCGGATGGTGGTAGGGGTGGTGGCTTGGCGTTTTGCCGGGAGCCGGGCCGTCACCACCGAGAGATGTTGGCGCCGTGTCCAATTCGTCATCGCGAGCGGACCGTCCGTCCACTGGTGCAGCCATCGCCACCGCTCCTTCCCGCGGTTCCGCACGGTCGACACGGCGGCGACGGGGCCGAGATGTCGGGAACCGCGCCGCCAATGCTTCAGCAAACGCGGGGGTGGTGAATAGAGTCGTTTGACTCAGCCGCAAGCAGGCCCCGGCGCGAGGTAGCGATCCGCCGGCGCTCGTTCACCCCGGCGTTGAGCCAGAAACGCCCCGCGTGAAGCAACCAACGTCGCCCCGATCACTCGTCGACGATGGCCAACTCCCCGCGCCGTACCGCCTCGATGATCGATTCACGCAGCGCCGAACACACCAGGAACACACCGCGATTCGCATGCGGAGCGACCTGTTGAGCGGCCACGCGTTCGGCGCACCGCTCGGCCGCCTCGGCGTTCCACTGCACACTGGTCTGATTCCAGGTGCTCTTGCGGACCAGCACCCTGGCTGCGCAGCGACCGCACGTCACCGGCACCATCGGCATCTCGTCGAGCCGATTGTCCGTTCTCACCTGACCGCCAGGTTGGCTTCGACCTCTTTCATCCAGGCCTGGTAGGGCCGGGTGGTGTCGAGTTCGAACTCGAAGCGGTCCACCATATCCGGCTCCACGTCCGCGACGTCGACATAGAACTGCTGATACCACCGCCGCAACTGGTAGACCGGGCCATCCTCCTCGACCAGCAGCGGGTTGTCGATGCGCGCCTTGTGCCGCCAGATCGCGACGTCCTGCTCGAAACCCAATTTGATGTAGTCGCCCAACGTGATCGCGGTCTGCATGGCCTGATCGCCGGGCAGCGCCTCGGACTTCTTGACGATGATGCCGTATTGCAGCACAAAAGAATTCGAGTCAATCGGGTAGTGACAGTTGATGAGAATCGATTCAGCGTCGCCGTGCTCGTAGTGATAGGTCAGGTCGTCGATCATGAAAGACGGGCCATAGTAGGATGCGACCGAGGTGTTGCCCAGCATGCGGGAACCCTCTGCACCGGCCAGGTCGGGTCGGCCTTCGCCGTTCATATATTGCGTCGCGACGTGTCCCTCGAAGATGTTCTTGAAATAGGTCGGCAGCGCGCCGTGGATGTAGTAGAAGTGCGCCATATCGACGACGTTGTCGATGATTTCGCGACAGTTGCTGTGCACCACGGTGGTGTACCAATGCCAGTCCGTCCAGCCGTCGCTGGTGGCCCCTTCGATGCGCGGAATGGTGACCTCCGGCGGCGGCGGGTTGCGCTCCGGGTCATTCCAGACGAAGAGCATGCCGTCCTGTTCCAGAGTGGTCCAGGTTGCGGTGCGGGCTGACCGGGGGGCGCGCCGCGCGTAGGGCACCCGCTTGCAGCGGCCGTCGCCGCCCCATCGCCAGTCGTGAAACGGACAGGCGATCTCGTCGCCCTTGACCTCGCCCTGGGAGAGGTCGCCGCCCATGTGCCGGCAGTAGCTGTCCAGCACATTGAGCTTGTCGTCGCCGCCGCGGAACACGACGAGTTTCTGGCCGAAGGCGTTGACGGCGTGCGGCTTTCCGTCACCGAACTGTTTGATCAGGCCCAGGCAATGCCAGCCCCGGGCGAACCGCGTCGGTACGGCTTGGGCTTCGATGAGCCGGACTTCGTCGGTGTCCTGCATCCAACCGATTCAACTCTCCCGGCGCCCCGTGCGGGAGAGCTGTTCCACTCATCAGGACGGCTATTCCTGCACTGCTGCGCCCGGGCCTACGGTTTCGGCGTGACCCCGGATGGCGCGACGATCCCGCCCGGGCTGGCCGTCGCCGACACCACCGTTGACCTGCTGATCGTCGGCTCGGGCACCGGAATGGCGGCGGCGCTGTCCGCGCACGAACTCGGGCTGTCGGTGCTGATCGTGGAGAAGGCGGCGCACGTGGGCGGATCGACCGCCAGATCCGGTGGAGCGCTGTGGCTGCCCGCCGGTCCGATGCTGCGGGCCGCCGGCGACACCGAGGAGGACGCCGCGACCTACCTCGACGCGGTCGTCGCGGGCTCGGCACCCCGGGCGCGTTGGGAGGCGTTCCTGTCCCATGTTTGCCCGGCGGTTGCGATGCTGGGGCGGCAGACGACCCTGCGGTTCTTCTGGGCTCGCGACTACTCCGACTATCACCCCGAGGAACCCGGGGGCAGCGCCGCGGGGCGCACCTGTGAATGCCACCCCTTCGACACGTCGCTGCTCGGCGCGTACCGCACTCGCTTGGAGCCGGGCCTGATGGAGGCGGCGGTCCCGATCCCGACGACGGGTGCCGACTATCGCTGGATGAATCTCGTCGCGCGCGTCCCGGGCAAGGGCATTCCGACGTTCGCCAAGCGGCTGGCGCAGGGCGTGGGCGGCCGGTTGCTGGGCCGCCACTACGCCGCGGGCGGCCAGGGTCTGGCGGCCGGCCTGTTCGCCGGTGTGCTACGGGCGGGCATCCCGGTGTGGACCGATGCTCCCCTGCTGCGCCTGCACGGCGACGGCGACCGCGTCCGGGGCGCGGTCGTGCAGCACGGTGGCCGGGAGGTGCTGATCACCGCACGCCGCGGTGTCGTGCTGGCCACCGGCGGGTTCGACCACAGCATGGACATGCGGTGGAAATTTCAGTCCGAGTCGCTGGGCGCGCACCTGAGCCTGGGGGCGGCGGCCAACACCGGTGACGGGATCCGCGCCGGGCAGGAACGCGGCGGCGGCATCGGTCTGATGGACCAGGCCTGGTGGTTCCCGGCGGTCGCGCCGCTGCCCGGCGCGGCCCCCGCGGTCATGCTGGCCGAACGGTCACTTCCGGGCAGCCTGATCGTGGACCAGCACGGCCGTCGCTTCGCCAACGAATCGTCGGACTACATGTCCTTCGGTCAACGGCTGCTCGGGCTGGAGCGGTCCGGCAGCCCCGTCGAAACCATGTGGATCATCTTCGACCAGCACTACCGCAACAGTTATGTCTTTGGGGCGCAAGTATTTCCCCGCATGCGCATCCCGCGCGCGTGGTACGACGCCGGCATTGCCGCTCGGGGCGACGACTTCGCGCAACTGGCGGCCCGGATCGGATTGCCGGTACCGGAGTTCACCGCCACCATCAACCGCTTCAACCGCAATGCTGCCGCCGGTGAAGATCCCGACTTCGGCCGCGGCCGCAGTGCCTACGACCGGTACTACGGCGACCCGACGATATCGCCCAACCCCAACCTGCGTGCGCTGACCAAGGGTCCGTTCTACGCGGTGCGGATGGTGTTGAGCGACCTGGGCACGTGCGGCGGGTTGACCGTCGATCACCGGGGACGGGTGCTGCGCGAGGACGGCGCCGTCATCGACGGGCTGTGGGCCGTCGGCAACACCGCCACCAACGTGTTCGGCACGACGTACCCGGGCGCGGGTGCGACCATCGCGCAGGGACTGGTCTACGGCTACATCGCGGCCCGTGACGCCGCGGGCACCGGTTAATCGGCTTCGCGCCTGGCCTTGACCTGCCGTTCCACCTCGCGCCAGTAACCCGGCGTGGTCCGGGGCTTACCGTAGCCACCCTTGGGTGCGGTCTGCAGGATGCCGTCGGCCTCGTCGATCTCCTTCATCAACTCCAGCGCGAACTCGCGCTCAGCCGCGTAGTACTTGGCCGCCCAGCGCAGCGCGAGCACCGAATACGCCCATGCCGGTTCGGCCTCGGCGCCCTCGGCGTCCTCGACTGCCTTACGATGCCTGGCCTCGGCGTAGGCCACGTGTTCTTGCAGCAGTTCCTTGAGCCGCGCCGGGTTGCTCAGATGGCCGAACGTGATGCGCAGCAGCACACCGTGTTTGAGGACCGGCGCATCCACCGGCGCATGATTGGTCCATGCGGTGACGGCGTCCATGCCCGCCGGGGTGATCTTGTAGAGGCGGCGGCTGCGGATCCCCTCGTCACGTTCGACGCGCGACGTGACCAGCCCCAGCCCTTCGAGTTTCTTGAGCTCGGTGTAGATCTGGCTGAACGACGGGCTCCAGTAGTAGAGGTCGACGCTCCAGTCGATCCACTTCTTCAGGTCGTAACCCGATACTTCCTCTTCGTAGGACATCATGCCCAGCAGCGCCCAGCTCGTGCCCGCCAGCATCGCCTTCCCCGGCTTTCCGCTGGTCTCCGCCATGGCGCCAGGTTAACAACGGCGCGAGTGTGGGAACGGCACACTGACCGCTGGCCGGGACAGGGCCGCCGCGCCGATGCCCCGGGCGTCCTAGGACGCTCCTCCTAGGCGATAGGACATGTGTCGTAGCCGGGACGGTCGGCCGACTACACCATAGAGGTCGTCCGCACGTTTAACGGGGCAGTCGGGCGTCCGTATCTCGTGGCAGGGCAAAACCCGACGAAAGGTACGGACAATCGTGGCTCGAAGATTCGCTGTTGCCGGTCTCAGACAACCCTTCTTCCTGGCCCTCGCGGCCGATGACGCAACAGAGCCGCGGTTGCTGCGTCCCGGCCATCCTTTACTGGCCCCGCTCCAGCTCGGTGCGCTGTACGCGCCCAACCGAATCCTGATGGCCCCGATACCGCGGACCCGTGCAACCGACGACGGCGTCCCCACCCGGCTGATGGCCGAGTACTATGCCCAGCGCGCCAGTGCCGGCCTGATCATCACCGAGGGTGCCTTTCCGTCGGCGCGCGGCCAGGCGTATCCCAACCAGCCCGGATTGCATACCGCCGCGCAGCAAGCAGGATGGGAGCGCGTCGCCGAAGCCGTTCATGCGTCCGGCGGTCGAATCGTCATGCAGCTCATGCACTCTGGGCGGATCTCGCACCCGGAGATTTTGGGCGGCGAGCGTCCCGTGGCGCCCTCGGCGGTCAAACCGCCCGGCGGCGTGCACACCGCCACCGGCAACCGGCCCTTCGTGATTCCTGATGAACTCACGTTCGGCGAAATACAGGACGTGATCGCCGATTTCGTCGCGGCCGCACGCCGCGCCCGGGCCGCCGGAGCCGACGGCGTGGAGATCGATGCGGCAAACGGCTACCTGCTCAGCCAATTCCTGAGCTATGACGCGAACTATCGGCGCGACGCCTACGGCGGGTCCGCACAGGACCGCGCACGGCTGCCCAGCGAGGTGATTCGCGAAGTCGCGAACGCGATCGGACCGGGCCGGGTCGGCTTGCGCATCTCCCCCGGCAACCCCGAGAACGACATCCACGAGCCCGACCTCGAGGCCCACCTGATCCTGGCCAAGAACGCCCGCGATCTGGGATTGGCGTACCTGCACGTGCGGGTGGCCCCCGAAAGCCCGATCTTCTCCTGGTTGCGTCGCCGCTGGCCGGATCGCCTCCTGCTCAACCGCGCGTTCCAGACCACGACGACCCGCGAGCAGGCGGTCGACGTCGTCACCGACGGCACCGCCGACGCGGTGACCATCGGGCGTGCCTACGTCGCCAATCCCGATCTGGTGCGCCGCTGGACGGACGGCGCCGAACTCAACGTGCCGCGCATGCAATTCCTCTACACCGGTGGCGCGACGGGTTATACGGACTATCCGTCCATGTCCTGAGGAGTAACCAAGGTCACACCCGAGGGCGTACACCCCAACTCGTCCGGCCGGAGTTCTGCCTCGAAGAACAGATAAAGACGGAAGGACACCCCCATGACGAGCGGTCCGCTTCACGACCTGTCCATCTCCGACATCCGGGACGACCAGGCCGAGCAACTGGCCCGGCGAGCGGGCGAACTGTTCCACACCGACCCGCAGTTCCGCGCCGCCACCCCGCTGCCCGCGGTTACCGGGGCGGCGTGTGCGCCGGATCTTCGGCTCACCGAAATTCTGCAGACGATCGTCGAAGGCTACGCCGACCGGCCGGCATTGGGCGAACGTGCCCGCGAATTGGTCACCGATACAACGGGCCGGACCAAGGTCCGGCTGCGGCCACGCTTCGACACGGTCAGCTACCGCGAGCTATGGGACCGGGTACGCGCGATAGCCGCCGCCTGGCGGCACGACACCGAGAACCCGGTCCTCCCAGGCGATGTCGTGGCGACGGTCGGGTTCTCCAGCGCCGATTACCTGGTCGTCGACATGGTATGCGCCTACCTCGGCCTGGTCACCGTGCCGCTGCAACACAACGCGCCGGTGTCCAGACTGCGGCCGATCATGGCGGAATGTGAACCGAAAATTCTCGCGGTCAGCGCCGAATACCTCGATCTGGCAGCCGAATCCGCGTTGACCAGTTCGTCATTGCGGCAGCTGATGGTGTTCAACTATCGACCCGATGTCGACCAACAGCGGGAAGACTTCGAGAAGGCATGTATTCGTTTGCAGGGCAACGGGGCTCGCGTGGCCGTCACGACCGTCGATGACACCGTTGAGCGCGGCAGCGGCCTGCCGGCGGGCCCGGCGTTCACCGACGACACCGACGAACGTCTGGCAATGATCATGTACACCTCGGGTAGCACCGGGACACCCAAGGGCGCCATGTACACCGAACGGATGGTCGCCAAGATCTGGACATCCGGATCGTTCTTGCCGGGCGACCTGCCGGTGATCAACGTCAACTTCATGCCGCTCAACCACATCGGCGGTCGGCTGCCGCTCGCGTCGGCGTTCCTCACCGGGGGCACCAGCTACTTCGTCCCGGAAACCGACCTTTCCAGCCTCTTCGACGATTGGGCATTGGTGCGGCCGACCGAGCTGGGGATGGTGCCACG
This sequence comes from Mycobacterium sherrisii, assembly GCF_002102355.1. GTDB lineage: Bacteria > Actinomycetota > Actinomycetes > Mycobacteriales > Mycobacteriaceae > Mycobacterium > Mycobacterium sherrisii. The sequence goes on from NZ_LQPT01000084.1 coordinate 105,415, forward strand.
GGTGGCCGAAATGCTGTACCAGCATTACCGCAACACCATCGACCGCGGGATCGCCGACGGCGCCGATTCCGCCACCGCGGAGCGAGACGCCGCGGACGAGCTGCGGGAGCGGGTGTTGGGCGGCCGGGTGCTGGGCGGCTTTGTCGGCAGCGCGCCGCTGTCCGGCGAGATGAAGTCGTTCTTGGATCGGGTACTTCAAACCCACATCACGGACGGGTACGGCCTGACCGAGACCGGCATCGTCGCCCGTGACGGCATGATCAATCGCAAGCGGGTGATCGACTACAAGCTCGTCGACGTCCCCGAACTCGGCTATTTCGGCACCGATCGGCCGTACCCGCGGGGCGAATTGCTGGTCAAGACGGACACAATGACGCCCGGCTATTTCAAACGCCCCGAACTCACCACGCAGGTCTTCGACGAGGATGGCTTCTACCGGACCGGCGACGTCGTCGCCGAGATCGAACCCGACCGCGTGACCTACGTCGATCGCCGCAACAACGTCCTCAAGCTGTCCCAGGGCGAATTCGTTGCGGTGGCGACGCTGGAATCGGTGTACGCCGCCGCCGCGTTGGTGCGACAGATCTTCATCTACGGCAACAGCGAACGGCCGAGTCTGCTGGCGGTGATCGTGCCGACGCCCGAGGCGCTGGCCGAGTACGGCAACAGCGCGGCGCTGAAAACCGCGCTACACCAGTCACTTCAGCAAAGCGGATCCGCCGCGCAGCTGCAGTCCTACGAGGTGCCCGTCGACTTCATCCTCGAAACCGAGCCCTTCACCGCCGACAACGGATTGCTGTCCGGCTTGGGCAAGCAGCTTCGCCACCGGCTCAAAGACCGCTACGGCCAGGAACTCGAGCGACTTTACACCGACATCGCGGCCGCGCAGGTCGACGAGATCCGGGCGCTGCGCGAAAGCGCCGAGCACCGTCCGGTGGTGGAAACCCTCTCGGGGGCCTGCCGTGCTCTGCTCGGCACGTCCGGCGCCACCGCCGACGTCCATTTCACCGACCTCGGTGGAGACTCCTTGTCGGCGTTGAGCTTTTCGCATCTGCTCGAGGGAATCTTCGACGTCGAGGTTCCGGTTTCGGTGATCACCAGCCCCGCCAACAACATCGGCAAGATCGCGGATTACATCGAGGCGCGACGCGGCGCGGTCAGCCAGCGCCCGACCGCGGTGGCGGTGCATGGCCGCGGCGCGACCGCGATTGCCGCCGCCGACTTGACGTTGGACAAGTTCCTCGACGCCCAAACTCTGGACGCCGCACCGTCATTGCCGCGGGCCACGAGCACGCCGCAGACGGTCCTGCTGACCGGTGCCAACGGGTGGTTGGGACGGTTCCTGACGCTGGAGTGGCTGCAGCGGCTCTCCGTGCCGGGCGGCAAACTGATCACGATCGTGCGCGGCCGAAACGCCGACGAGGCCCGAACCCGGTTGGCGGACGCTTTCGACAGCGGCGATCCGGCGCTGATGCACCGCTTCCGCGAGCTTACCGCGCACCTCGAGGTGGTGGCCGGTGATATCGCGGAGCAGGATCTGGGCCTGGACGGCGCCGCCTGGCAACGGTTGGCCGACACCGTCGACCTGATCGTGCATCCGGCGGCCCTGGTCAACCATGTGCTGCCATACGACCAGTTGTTTGGACCCAATGTTGTTGGTACAGCAGAGGTTATTCGCCTCGCTCTTACCACCCGGATCAAACCGGTCAGCTATCTGTCCACGATTGCGGTGGCGATGAGCGCGGCGCCCGGTGAGTTTGTCGAGGATGGCGACATCCGCGTGATCAGCCCTACCCGGGCGATCAACGACGACTACGCCAACGGCTATGCCAACAGCAAGTTGGCCGGCGAGGTGCTGCTTCGAGAGGCCCACGACTTGTGCGGCCTGCCGGTCGCGGTGTTCCGCTCCGACATGCTGCTCGCCCATACCCGATACCACGGCCAGGTCAACGTCCCGGATATGTTCTCCCGATTGATCTTCAGCCTGCTCGTGACGGGCATCGCGCCGCATTCGTTCTACGAAGATGACGGACTCGGCAGCCGGGCCCGCGCCCACTACGACGGTCTCCCCGTCGACTTCGTCGCCGAGGCCATCACCGCCATCGGCGCCGGGATCACCGATGGGTACCGGTCGTTCGACGTGATGAACCCCCACGACGACGGAGTGTCAGTGGATGTGTTCGTGGACTGGCTGATTCGCGCCGGCCACGACATTCAACGCATTCCCGATTACGGCGTGTGGCTGGACCGATTCCAGACCGCGCTGACGGGTCTGCCCGAACACCAACGCCAGCACTCGGTCCTGCCGCTGCTGCACGCATTTCGGAAGCCGGAGAAGCCGATCCGGGGCGCCGCCGCCCCGACCGATGCGTTCCGCGCGGCGGTGCGCGCGGGCAAGATCGGGCCCGACCACGACATCCCGCATATCTCGCCGGCACTGATCGGAAAGTACGCGGATGACCTGCGCCGGCTGTCGTTGCTCGGCTGAGTTCACGACACAAGAAGGAGCACACGGTGCAGTTGTCAGTATTTGCCGCTCTCGGAGCGCGAACCGGACAATGGGACATCGATACCTACGTTCAGAGCATCGCGCGGTTCGCCGACGCCGGTTTCACGCGGTATGGTCCGCCCAATTACCTTGGGACGCTGACTTATTCACTGCACAGGCCGTTGCGTTGCGCGAGGTTCCTGCCGTCGAGTTGGGTTCGGCGGTACTGCCCATCCAAGTCGCGCATCCGATGCTGACCGCACAACGGGCACTGACCCTGAACGCGATCGCCGGGGGGCGGTTCAAGCTCGGCCTCGGGGTTAATCACCCGGGCATTAGCACCCAGCTGTGGGGCATCCCATGGGACAAACCGGTGCGACGCATGAGCGAGTACCTGGACGGACTGCTGCCCTTGCTCGCAGGTCAAAAGGCCGACGCCGTCGGGGAACTGGTCACCACGCGCGGCGAGCTTGACATTGCGGGCGCCCCGGCACCAGAGGTTTACCTCGCCGCGATGGGTCCACAAATGTTGCGGCTGGCGGGTCGGCGGTGCGCGGGAACGATCACGTGGATGACCGGCCCGAAGACCTTGGCCAACCACATCGGTCCGACGCTGCGCGACGCCGCGGCCGAGGCGGGCCGCCCCGAAGCAGTCCGAGTGGCCGCCGGGATACCGCTCTGTGTTACCGATGACGTGGCCGGCGCGCGGGCGCGTGCCGCCGAGCAGTTCCGGCTTTACGGCACGCTCCCGTCGTATCGGGCCATGCTGGACCGGGAAGGCTATGCCAGCCCCGAAGACGCGGTCGTGATCGGTGATGAAGGCACCGTGTCCGACCGCATCGAGGAACTACGCTCCGCCGGTGTCGACGAGCTGATCGCATCCCCGTTCGGCGACGATGAGGAATCGATCGCGCGGTCGGTGGCGCTGCTGAAAGCGGTTGCCGGCGTCTGACCCTCACCGGATGTGCAAACCGCGCCGGTGCACCCACAGCACTGCCGCGGCACTTCCGACCACCCAGACCGCCAGCGCGATAACAAGGTGCACAAAGCTTTTCGTGTCACGGCCGAGTACCGGCCAGATCATCGCGGGAAGCTGCGTCCACAACACCCGGTGCTCGACCCCGTTCATCGGGTCCGCGAAGTAGTAGACGACATAGGGCAACATCAACGCGGTGATCCAGCCGCGCACGCGGCGACCGTCATCCCGCTGTCGCCACCGACGCAACAGCGGCTCGACACCGACCGGGTGCAACACCGACAACAGGTTACCCAGCCCGAGCCAGGACACGATGGGAACCGCGACCGTCGGAATCGTGATGGCCAGGCGCTGCGGGGACTCGATCCACAGCGTCAACAGCACCGCGGCCAGCAGGGTGGGCAATCCGACAATGACGAGCAGCGCGAGGTTCTTGATCAACAGCACCCGCCAGAACGGGACACCGTCGGACAAGGCCTGCTGCACGCGGTAGTGATCGGCACCGAGCAGGTTGGTAGTGGTGACATCGGCAAGGACCCACGACGAGAAGTAGGTCCCGACCAAAATGACCCAGTCCTGGTGGCGGCCCGGCGTCAGCGGCTGCACCACCAGCCAGCCGACGGCGAAAACCAGATTGGCCAGCACACCCATCAGCCAGGTGCGTGGCGGCGTGAACGCCCAGCGGATCTCGGCGCACACGGCCGGCCCCAGGCGTAGCTGCAGATCTTGGGCGGCCCTCCTGGCCGCATCCGGACGCGGCGCAGACGCCCGCGCTGTCGCGCGCACCACGGCACGCAGTCGCGACTCGACCAGGTGCTCCTGCTTGACCACGGCGTCTCGGCTTTTCTGGCTTACCCGCGATCTTTGATGGCCGCCGAAAGGAGGCGCCGGTGCAACTCCTCGGTGAGCAGGTGACTGAGCGCGGTGTTGGTCTTCGGCTCGCGGGCCGGCAAGTCGTGGTCGGCTCGCGCCTGCTGGAAGACCGCCTGCCGGTTCTGCCCGATGGTGACGAAGGTCGACAAGATCCGTTCCTTTCTGCCCGTCGTGGTGCGCGCCGCTGGCCCATATTAGTGGCCGACGGCTTCCTCCCCGGCAGGAATAGAACGTGTTACAGTGCTGCCGATCCGCGACCGAGGCGCCGGTCGTCCGGGCATTGCAGGCAAGGAGGCCCGCATGGATCTCGCCGCGGTCCACTCGTGGACCCCCCGCACGGAATTGCCTGCAGCGCAACGGAATTCGGGACGATGACGGCACGTAAGCGCGTTGTGGTCGCCGGTCTTGGCGACGTTGGCCTGCTCACCGCGATCCGGTTGGCAAAGCACGCCGACGTCGTGGGAATCTCCGTCAAGGACGCGTTGGTCAGCGGCCAGGAGCTCGGCGTGCGGCTGTCCCGCCCGGGTGACTGGGCCCGCGACTACTGGATACCGTTTGACCGATTCCGCGGTCTGGACCGGGTGCGCACGGTGCAGGCCGAGCTGACCGGGCTGGACCTGGCCGGCCGGACCGTGTTCGCCCGGGGCAGTGACGGGGCCGCAATCGCCGAAGGATTCGACGCGCTGGTGATCTCGACCGGCGTGACGAACGGCTTCTGGCGTCAACCCATCATCCAGTCAGGCGCCGATGTCGGCGCCGACCTGCACGCCAAACACCAGCGCCTGGCCGTCGCCGGGTCGATCATCGTCATCGGCGGCGGCGCGGCCGCGGTCAGCAGCGCCGTCAACCTGGCCACCACCTGGCCGACGAAACGGATTGACCTGTATTTTCCGGGAGCAGACGCGTTAATCGGGTATCACCCACGGATTTGGAAACGAATCCGGAACCGGCTCGCCGAACTCGAAGTGGGCGTGCACCCGGGACACCGCGCGATCATCGCGAACGGGTCCGCGGACCCGCACATCACGAGTGAACCCGTCCGGTGGAGCACCGGACAACCGCCGGCCGTGGCAGATGCCGTGCTGTGGGCGGTGGGCCGGGTGCGGCCGAACACCGACTGGCTACCGCCGGACATTCTCGACGAGCAGGGCTTTGTTCGCGTGACGCCGGAACTGGAAGTGCCGGGCCACCGCGGGGTGTTCGCCGTGGGTGACGTCGCGGCCAGCGATCCGCAGCGCAGCTCGGCGCGCAATCGCGGGGACGCTCTGGTCGCCCACAACATCCGTGCCGAATTCAGCGGCCGCCGGCTGCGGTCGTTTCGGCCGCCGGGACGCCGGTGGGGTTCGTTGGTGGGCATCCAGCCCAATGGGCTGGAGGTGTTTTTGCCCAGTGGGCACGCGTTCCGCATTCCGCCGTGGCCGGTTCAGCGCATCGTGATGCCCGGCCTCGTTCGGTGGGGCATGTACCGCGGGATCCGGACGAATAATCCGCTTCGATAAACGTTGCGGGGAATGGCTTTTCGTGGGCGCCCGCCGTAAGGGACGCATGGTCACTCAGGTGTTGCGGGTGTCGATAACCCGTTGTGCGACGTCGACCAGGCGCACGTTGGATTCCTGCGACAAGCTGCGCAGCATTTCGAAGGCGCGCACGTCGTCCACGCCGTAACGCTCCATGATGATGCCTTTGGCCTGACCGATGCGGTCGCGGGTCAGCAACGCCGACTGCAGGTTCTCTCCCTCACGGCTGGCCGCCAGCGCGGCGGCGGCGTGTGCGGCCAACACCATGCCGACCGTCTCGGCGTCCGCATCCCACACGTGGGGCCGGAAGCCGAAGACGTTGAGCGCCCCGGCGGTGCGATCCGCGGTGTACAGCTTGAACGACAGTCCGCTGAACACGCCGACCTCGGTCACCGCGGCACTGTATTTCGGCCAGCGCGTCTCTTCGCGGAAGTCGTCGGTGCGCACCAAGGTCTCCTTCAGCGCGGCTTGCATGCACGGCCCTTCGCCCAGGCTCCTTTGCAGCTCGTCCAGCTCGTGCGGCAGGCCCGTGGTGCCGGCGACGGATTCGAACTGGCCGCCCGGGCCGATCAGCAGCACCCCGGCGCTGTCAGCTCCGGGAATCAGCTCGACAACGGCGGTAGTGACCTCCGCCAACACGTCCTCGGTCCGCCGTGGTGCCGCGATGCTACGGGATAATTCGGCCATGCGTTGCGCCAGCAGATGTCGCTCCAATACCGGCTCGTCAGTTTGCATTTCCGTCGCTCCTGGGTACTTGGCTTCACGCAGGGTTCCCAGATACGCGAATGTCGAACATGCCGGCCCGCACTGCCGCGGCGCAACGCCGCGGCCATAGCAGTCGGCGTGATTCCGATCCGGAACAAACGGGAATAGTGAGCGGGTGAGCGAGCCGGGGGTTAGTGCTTTTGAGAAATTGGTGGCGCTGCTCAACTATCCGATGTTCGTCGTCACCACGCAGGCCAACGGCACCGCGGCCGGCTGCCTGGTGGGCTTCGCCTGCCAGGCGAGCATCCGTCCACCGCGATTCCTGGTCGGCCTGTCGACGCAAAACCACACGTACCGGGTGGCCGCCCAGGCCACCCATTTGGCCGTACACGTGTTCGACGTCGAACACATCGATGTCGTCGAGTTCTTCGGCAGCCACACCGGTGACCGGACCGACAAGTTCGCCCGATGCCGCTGGCATGTCGGTCCCGCCCAGCTGCCCATCCTCGAGGACGCGGCCGCCTGGTTCGTCGGGAAAATCGTGGACCGGTTCTCCCTCGGTGATCACGTCGGGCACCTGCTCCAACCCCTGGACGGCGACCCGCCAGCAGAACTGGAGCAGTGGGTGTCCTTCGGTGATGTCCGCACCCTCGAACCGGGCCACGAGGCCTGACCGATGACAACCTCTGATCGCTGCCACCAGCAGAACAGCATGGTCCGTGTGGGCACCGTCTCCGGCATCGACGAGCTTGCGTCGTTCTACGCGGAGCCGCCGGAAGGGGTGCGCGCCAACATGATCTACAGCGCCGACGGCGCCGCCGCGTTCGGGGGCCGCACCGGGCCGCTGTCGTCGCAAACCGATCGCGAGCTGCTGCGGATCCTGCGAGGATTCGCCGACGTGGTTCTGGTCGGCGCCGCGACCGCGCGCGCCGAGAATTACGGGCCGGTGCAACTCAGCGACTCCCAACATGCCGCACGCCGGCGGGGCGGAAAGCTCAAGCCGCCGCCGGTCGCGGTGATCAGCCGGACAGCTGAGCTTCCCACCAGGCTCGTCAGCGACCCGAGCCAACCGCCGCTATTGGTCACCAGCGCCGAGACCGCGGCGCGCCATGACCGCACCGGCAACCCACGCTGCGGCGTGCTGGTGGCCGGTGAGCGTTCCGTCGATGTCGCGACGGCCGTTGCGCTGCTGCGCAGCCACGGATTGTCACGCGTGCTCTGTGAGGGCGGTCCGACACTGCTCGACGAACTGGTGGCTGCCGACGCGGTTCAGGAGGTGTGCGTGACGCTGGCGCCCAAGCTCGCCGCCAGTCAGCCGATCGGTCACCGGCAGCAGCCCTCGTCGCTGGCTTTACCGGCCACGCTGCGACTCGAACACGCGTTGGTCCACGACGACTATCTGTTCTTGAAGTACTGCCGCTGACCGCTACACCCGCGGATAGCCGCGGCGAACGGTGCGATCGAAGATTCCGAGCGTCGCGCGCAGTGCGTTCTCGGACAGCACCGGGAAAATCTTGGCCTCCCGCCAGGCCGGGTCGATCTGCGACCAGTCGTAGAACGAGGTGACCACGCTGGCGGCGGGATCGTCGGTCGGCGTGAGCGCAAAGCCGTAGACGTGCCCGATCTGCGGGCGTAGCCGACCGAGCACCGTCCAGGCAATCAGCCGGTCCGGGTCGAACTCCGTGATCTGTACCGTGACGTCGTATTTACCCAGTTGCGGATAGTCGTTGAGTGCTTCGCGGTCCATGTGCACGACGAACTCGTCGCCGACGGCGGCGACCGGATCCCCGTCCGCATCCTGCAGCATGCCGGTGGAGTCGATGGCGACATGGCCTTGCGGGTCACAGAGCAGCCGGAAAATGTCGTGCGCCGCGGCCGAGATCGTGCGCTGGGCTTCGATGCGTTCGCTCATGTGTCCTCCAGTTGGGCTTACTGTATGACGTTCGCGCCGGCGGATGTCCGAAACCGGAAGGCTCGCAACGGTTGCCTGGGCGCAGCGGAGTCCGGGCGCGGGCCGGTTCAAATGGCGCCCCACACCGTGCTGTGCCACGGTGGAGTGATGCGGCAGTTTCCGGGCGAGGTCGGGGTGGCGACACGATGACCCTGGGTCGAACACCCGTCGAACCGGCTGTGCGCCATTGCCTTCAGGCCGCCGTCAGCCGCTTGCGCGTGCGTGGGGAGGAGGACCGTCGACCCGGTGAGCGATTCACATGACGATGAGAGCTACCGCAATATCGCGGTGAACGGATTGCGGCCCAATGAACTTCGCTGGGCGCTCAACCATGATGCCGTGCATGGCATTGCATACGCTTTCAAAAATCCCGTCGCAGTGGCCAATTCCAGCGACGATCCCGACGACGACCGGCTGACTTATCTGGTGCGAATCAAACGCACGGATTTGGCCGCGGCGCTGAGCAACATCAGCGCATGGATTGGCCAAAACCCCGGCAAGACGGGCCTGCATGCCTACGGTTTCCTGCGAGCGCTATCCAGGGAGGGCCTGACCGAGCCCAGAACGGGCGACGAGGAACGCCGCTAACCGGACGTTGCCGCCGCCCGAGGCATTTTTGGCCCGGGAATTGAATCATTCGGCATTCTTTCTTTTCACCATGCCCCTGGCTGGCCCAAACTATTAGCCTTATGCCTGGTACGGAGGAGTCGGCAATGGGTGACACCGCGGGTTCGCGGGAGGGCTCACAATTCGGGCCCTACCTTTTGCGGCGGCTGATGGGCCGCGGCGGGATGGGCGACGTCTACGAGGCCGAGGACACGGTACGGGAGCGCATCGTTGCGCTGAAGCTGATGTCGCAGGCGCTGTCCAGCGATCGCGTCTTCCGCACCCGCATGCAGCGCGAGGCCCGCACCGCGGGGCGGCTGCAGGAGCCCCACGTCGTACCCATCCATGACTACGGGGAGATCGACGGGCAACTCTATGTCGACATGCGCCTGATCGACGGCCTGGATGCGGCCACCATCCTGAGTCGCTACGGGCCGCTGTCGCCGCCGCGGACGGTGGCCATCGTGCGCCAAATCGCCTCCGCGCTGGACGCCGCGCACGCTGCCGGCGTGACGCATCGCGACGTCAAACCGGAGAACATCCTGATCAGCAAGGACGATTTCGCGTACCTGGTGGACTTCGGCATCGCCAGCGCCACCTCCGACGAGAAGCTGACACAGTTCGGCACCACGGTGGGAACCTTCAAATACATGGCGCCGGAACGGTTCAGCGACGGTGACGTGACCTACCGAGCCGACATCTACGCGCTGGCCTGCGTCCTGTACGAATGCCTGACCGGATCTCCGCCGTACCAGGGCGATCAGGTCAGCGTGATGAGCGCACACCTCCATCAGCCGATCCCCCGGTCCAGCGTGGCGCGGCCCGGCATCCCGGCCGCGTTCGACCGGGTGATCGCGCGCGGCATGGCCAAGGATCCGTTGGATCGTTATCCCACTTGCGGCGATCTCTCCGCGGCGGCGTACGCCGCGCTGGCCACTCCCGATCAAGACCGGGCCACGGACATATTGCAGCGCAGTCAGGCCGAGCTGCCGGCCGCCTACGCCGGGCAGTCCCCGGCCAATTTCGCCTCCGCGCCACCCGCCATGGCGGGTCCGTCGCCGGGCCCGGGGTGGCCCGCATCGCTCACCGGGTCCCCCCTACCACCGAGTGGAGCCATCCCGCAGCCGACGGGCTGGCCCGGTACTCATGGCTGGGGCACCGCAGATGCGGCGAGCACCGTGACTCCCCCGTGGGGCCAGCCCGCACCCCGTCGGGTGCGTAACGCCTGGTTGTTCGTCGGCTTGGCGGCGTTCGTGGTCGTGGCGCTGGTCAGCGCCGTTCTCGTCGTCGCCCAGCCGTGGCGCTCGTCGGGACGGTCGGGGTCGACGACGGCACCACCGGCCGCGGACGCGGTCGAACTCCGCATCCTCGACGACGGTGTGATGGTGGGCAGCTCGACCGCGCCCGTCACTGTCGACATTTTCAACGAACCCATCTGCCCGCCGTGTGGCAGCTTCATCCGCTCCAACGCCGGTGACATCGAAACCGCGATCACCAACAAGAAACTCGCGGTGCGCTATCACCTGCTGAATTTTCTCGACGACAAGTCGCACAGCAAAAACTATTCGACCCGTGCCGTCGCCGCGACGTACTGCGTCGCGGCGCAAAACGACCCGAAAATCTACCTCGCCTTCTATTCCGGCCTGTTCGCCAGCAACTTCCAGCCACAAGAGGGCGCGCCCGAGGATCGCACCGACGGTGAATTGGCACAACTGGCCAAGACCACCGGCGCCGACGCCACCGTGATCAACTGCATCAAAGCGGGCGACGACGTCGCCACCGCCAAGGCGAAGGCCGAGGCCGGCGACACGTCGCTGGCGGGCCTCAACGCCACCGGCACACCGTTCGTCTGGGACGGCAGCAAAGCGGTGAACTACCAGGACGCGACCTGGCTCACCAAGCTCCTCGGGTAGCGTGGGCGGCGATCACTGCGCCAACGACCGCACCGGTACGCACTCGGTCGGGTTCGGCGACATCCGGGCCGAAAGTCGTTGCAGGATCACGAACGGATCGCTGCTGGAGAGGTCCAGCGCGGCAAAGCCGCCCGCGTCGGCACGCACGCTGACCAGACATGGCCGCTGCGATTCGCCGGTGCTCGGGTCGATCGTTTCGATAACGCCGTCGAAGATCACCACATCGAAGCAACGCGTGTCGTCGACCGCGAATGCGGTGGCCAGGGCCAGCACAGTGAGCTGGGCAATGATGCTGGCGTACAACGCCTTTACCTGCCCAGCCGGTCGCGCGGTCGCAACGACGGTGTCGCGCGCCTTGACGTGCCGGTAGGCCTTGACCTTCGGGACGACATCGGCGCCCGGCAGCTGATATTCGACCGTCAACTGGCGCCGGGGCTGCGAATAGCTGACGGTCACGGCGGGAACGATGTTGGGCGGCAACGGGATTGCCGCCAGCGCGGTTTCTACCCGGCCCGCCACGTCGGCATTGTGCGCCGCGCCGCGGGGTATGGTCACGTCGCCCGCCAGCCACCCCAGTCCCGCGCGGAGCAGCTGGCGCAGCGCGGCCACCCGGGATGCGATGTTCGCGTTCTGCCGCTCCACCTGGGCGGCGATGCCGTCGAGGTCGTAAATTTCCCGGTCCAGGACAACGTCTTTGGGCCATCGGCTGCGTTGCCACTCACGCCGGCGCGTGGTCTCGGCGGCGCGTTCCCTCGCTTCGGCGAGCTGCATCGCCGTATAGAGCGCCTTTGTTGTCTCGAGCTCTTTGCGCCGCTGTTGGTCGCGCACCGGATGCCGGAGCCGGGCGAGCTGGTACTGATGGCGCACCTGAGCCAGCTGGTGCTGGGCGTCGGCCACCCCATAGTAGTGCGGCGGCGGCACGAAGTCCGCGAGTTGCGGCAACGGCTCGACGACCTGCAGGTAGTGGATGCGCATTTCGCAGGCGGCACGGTCCTGGCGCGCCTTGGTGACGGTGTAGTAGGTCTGCAGCATCCGGCAGGCCGTTTTCCAGTTCTCAGTGGTCGGTGCCGAGCGCGACGGACACCGCCACAGATTCCAGAGCGCTTGGTAGGCCGCCAGCTCCGCGGCCCGTCGCTCGCGGTCGTCGAATGACGCCATGCTCTCCCCTGACCGGACTACCTCCGTAATTGAAACCTAACCGGTCGGGGCGAGGCATGCAGCATGGCCGTTCCCACAGGAATATCCGCACCGGCTTCAGAGAATGTAAAGCATCTCCTGGTAGGTCGGTAGCGGCCACAAATCGTCGGCGACAACGGTTTCGAGCGCGTCCACGGCGGCGCGGACGGCGTCCATCGCTGGCAGCAGGGACTTCTGGGCATGGGTGGCCTCATCCAGTGCTGACTGCGCCGAGTGCTTGGACAGGGCCGCCGACAAGGTCGTTAGCGCCGCGGAGAGATCGTTCAGCGGCCCCGAAACGGCTTCCAGGGCAGCTGTACTGGGCTCGATACCGGCCGCTTTCATGGTGGCAACATTCTGTGCGAGCTCGGTTTGATAGCGGATCGCGGCGGGCAGGACGACCGTCGTCCCGATTTCCAGCGCCAACTTCGCCTCGACCCCGATGGTCAGCGCGTACTGCTCCAACCGGACTTCATAGCGGCTGTGCAGCTCACGTTCGTTGAACACGTCGTACTTGGTGAACAGCTCGACCGCCTCCGGCTTGATCAGCTCCGGAATGGCGTCCAGCGTCGTCTTCAGGTTCGGCAGGCCGCGCTCGGCCGCCTCGATCTGCCAGTTCTCCGAGTATCCGTCCCCGTTGAACACCACCGCGCCGTGTTCGGTGATGACCTCGGTGAGCAGCTTCTGCACCGCCTTGTCGAAGTCTTCGCCATCGGCGACGGCCTGCTCGAGAGCCGTGGCCATGTAGTCGAAGGAGTCGGCCATGATCGTGTTGAGCACGATCATCGGGACCGCTACCGTCTGGCCCGAGCCCGGTGCACGGAACTCGAACCGGTTACCGGTGAAGGCGAAGGGGCTGGTCCGGTTGCGGTCGCCCGCGTCGGTCGGAAGCGGGGGCAGCGTGTCTACCCCGATGATCATGGTGCCCTTGCCCTTTGACGAGGTGGCTTGCCCCTTCGCGATTTGCTCGAATACGTCGGCGAGTTGTTCGCCGAGGAAGATCGAAATGATCGCGGGCGGCGCTTCGTTGGCGCCCAGCCGGTGGTCGTTGGTCGCCGACGCGACCGACACTCGAAGCAGCCCGGCGAACTTGTGTACCGCCCGGATGACGGCCGCGCAGAACACCAAGAATTGTGCGTTCTCATGCGGGGTGTCGCCCGGGACCAGCAGCGAACCCAGCTCCGCGTTGCCCACCGAGAAGTTGACGTGCTTGCCCGATCCGTTCACGCCCGCAAACGGCTTCTCGTGGAACAGGCATTCCATGCCGTGCTTTTTGGCCACCGTTTTGAAGATCGTCATCAGCAGTTGCTGGTGGTCGGAGGCGATGTTGGCCCGCTCGAACATCGGCGCGACCTCGAACTGACCGGGTGCGACCTCGTTGTGCCGGGTCTTGGCCGGGATGCCGAGCTTGAATAGCTCCCGCTCGGTGTCCATCATGAAGCCCAGGACACGTTCAGGCACCGCGCCGAAGTAGTGATCGTCGAACTCCTGGCCTTTCGGCGGCTTGGCGCCGAACACCGTGCGGCCGGCGTTGATCAGGTCCGGCCGCGCCAGAAAAAAGTGCCGGTCCACCAGGAAGTATTCCTGCTCCGGCCCGCAGAACGACACCACCTTGTTGAGGTCTTTGTGGCCGAACAGCGTCAGGATTCGCTCGGCGTGGATCCCCATGGCCTGCTGGCTGCGCAGCAAGGGGGTCTTGTAATCCAGCGCTTCCCCGGTCATCGACACGAAAACCGTTGGAATGCAGAGCGTGTTGCCGTTCGGGTTTTCCAAAACGTAGGCCGGGCTAGTGACATCCCAGCCGGTGTATCCGCGTGCCTCAAAGGTGCTCCGCAACCCGCCGGACGGAAAACTCGACGCGTCGGGCTCCCCCTGTATCAGGGTCTTGCCAGCGAACTCGGCCAGTGTCTGTCCGTCGGAGATGGGCTCGAGAAAACTGTCGTGCTTTTCGGCGGTCAAACCGGTCATCGGGTAGAACACGTGGGCGTAGTGGGTGGCGCCCTTCTCCAGCGCCCAGTCCTTCATAGCGACCGCGACCGTATCGGCGACCGCGGGGTCGAGTTTGGCGCCCTTCTCAATGGTGGCAATGACGGACTTGTACACGGATTTCGGCAGCCGCCGTTGCATTTCGGCTTTGGTGAAGACGTTCGAGCCGAAGACCTCGCCGGGTGTCTCTCCGGCCACGAAACTGACGGCCGGGGGGACGTATGATTCGACGTTGTTGATCGCCTGCAGGCGGACTGCGTTACCGCTCAATGGAGTTCCTCTCGCTGGGCACACGTTGCGGACATCAGGGGCCTTCGCGGGCGGAAGGCGGGACCGCCCCACCTTAGGAACTTTCGATGGCAAACTTGTTACATGCGCATCAACGGTGCGATTTTCGCGTTGCGAGCATGCAACGGCCGGCTTGTCAGCTACGTCGTCGCAGCACGGCCCCCAGCAGGGCCGGGCTCAGCGGGCGAGCGGTGCGCCGTCGGGTCGCCGGGTAGAAGCAGAGCCCGACGAGGAGCGCGGTGAAGTGACCGATCGCCGTGAAGTTCAGCACGGTGAAGTTCATCGTCAACAGCGGGAATCCGAAGATGATCAGCAGCGCACCAAGATAGCCCCAACGCCACGGCGTAGCAATGTGGTACACCAGCACCGCCGCCACCCCGGCAAGGAAGTAACTCACCCCGATGTCACGCGCATGCACCAGACGCTCCGGCGCCTGATTCTGCTCGATCGCCAGGTACAGGATGCCTTCGCTGAGGTAGGTCGCCACCACATGGGCGGTCAGTCCAACTGCCAGCCAACGCACCCGGCCAAGCCAGTGTTCTGCGGGTGCGAGGATCAACGTAAAGAACACAAGGTAGGGCAGCAGGTTCTTGCCGTCGATCCACAACAGGCTCGAGACCAGGACGCTGATCGGGTCCGTACTCAAGTGGTAGATATCGGTGGAGTGCCGCAGGAGTAGCCAATGCCGCTGCCGTCCGGTGAGTCCGTCCTGGATGATCGTCGTGATGAGCAGCACGGACAGCCAGCCGTAGGTGAGCGGCGCCGTCCTGATGAATCGCCATATCACCAGGGCTGTTGAAGATAGTTTCGCCTGTACCGATGATTCAGCCATGAGCTCGATCATGGCAGTATTTCGGTTGCGGCCAAAGACAATTCGGCTTTTCGCAATGGGATTCGGCACGGTGAACCGCCGCTGCCACCTGGGGTGGACCGGCGGACAAGGGACAACGATTACCCAAACGGCTGCGCCCCCGCGGCGAGCGGGTCCGTCTCAAGACGGCAACATCTGTGCGTGTTACGCCGTGCTTCGCGCAAAGTTCGGCGTTTAATGCTCCCAAGAGGGCGACTCCCGACCCTTTTCTCAATACAGCAGCGTGCCGCCGCCGCGGCTCGAGAAAAGGATGCCCATGAAGCGCACCACGACTGCCATCGTCGCGGTGGTGGTGCGCGGCGTCGCCGTCATTCTCGCGGCCGCCGCGTCCGCCTCGCTCATCCTGGCCACTGTGGTCCACGCCGCCCCCGGCCCGCCGGTCCCCGACGCCGACCACGAGGCGGGCATGTACGGGGACCCCGCGGCCGCCGCGCCCTTCTGGCGCCAACAACATGCGTCGGACTGCGGAGAGATGGCCGTGGCCGATGTCGTCGGCGAAATCACCGGGCACCAGCCGGCTGAGCAGCAGATCACCCTGCTGGCCGGAAAACTGCCAAACGCAACGGGTTCCGGACCGATTTGGCACCCGCCGGGCAATACCGACATCAGGGACCTACCGCTGCTGCTGTGGCACTACTGGATCAGGGCCGACAACATCCAAACGGACATCGCTGCGGTGCAAAGGGATCTGGCTCAGCGACGCAAGGTGATCGCCCTGGTGAACGCCGAGACCATCTGGAATCGGCCGGGCAACCGCAACATCGGAAACCACTTTGTGGTCGTCACCGGCGTCGACACCAGGGCCGGGGTGGTGCATCTCAACGACAGCGGCATCTCGGCCGGCCGCGACGAGCAGGTTCCCCAAGCCGTGTTCGAGCAGGCCTGGGCGCCGAACTACCGGTCCGCCGTGGTGACGAGGTGACCGAAAGTCGGCTCAGGTCAGGGTTTTCGTCGCCGTCAGCTCCACGGGAGCCGATCCGCGACCGGTGGCAAGACTGCAGGACGGGGCCAGCGGCGGGCCGTAGGCAGCGGCGCCGCACTCACATTCCCAGCAGATGTGCCGGCCGCACGAACAGGGAATTGTCGCCACGATCATATGTCCCGGCAGCAGCCAGTGACCACGTGCACACCGTTGTGGTGGTCTGTCCATCCATTGCGTGCGCGGGCGGCACGCCGGCGCGTCGACATGAACACTCACGAGCACCACCCTCCCATTGGCTGCCGGAGCCGACCAGGGTGATGGGCGAATCGTTATGGACTCGTTGACCGTGTCGTTGTCCGCGGGTTCGCGGCCGGTCAGTCCTTTTCCAGGGTCACCTGGGTGACATCAATCTGGCCGGTGCGGAACGCGTTGGCCCGACCGGTCAGGAAGTGCAGGTATCGCTGGTAGACCTCTTCGGAATGCCTCGCGATGGCCTCGTCCTTGTGCGCCTCCAACGCCTCGGTCCACAGGTCGAGCGTCTTGGCGTAATGCGGCTGCAGCGTCTCGCGCAGGGTCAGGGTGAAACCCGCTTGTTCCGCCCGCTGTTCGACCGGAGCCGGGGTCGGCACTTCGGTGACGGTGTGCAGAAACATGACGCCGTCGTCGGGTAGCACGGCGTAGGCCATTTCGAAGAGGTCGTCGTAACGCCCGTGCTCGAACGCCCCGATCGAGACGATTCGGTCGACGGGCTCGGCGAACTGTTCCCAGCCCTGCAGCATCACCCACTTGCTGCGCTGGGTGTCCATCTCGTCGAATGACTGCTGTACGTAAGCGGCCTGGTCGCTGGACGATGTCAGCCCCACCACGTTGACGTCGTATTTCTCGATCGCGCGCCGCATCGTGGTTCCCCAGCCGCAGTCGACGTCGAGCAGCGTCATGCCCGGCTGTAGATCCAGCGACGCCAGCGCCAAATCGATCTTGGCGAGTTGGGCTTCTTCCAGCGTCATGTCGTCGCGCTCGAAATATGCGCAACTGTAAATCTGAGTCCGATCGAGGAACAACCGGAAGAAATCGTCGGACAGGTCGTAACGAACTTGCGCGTCGTCAACCCTCGGAATCATCTCCTGAGTCATGAATTCTTGCCTTTCTGGACCCAGGGCCCCCCCGCATGACTTCTCAAGTCTGCACATAGTTGCCCGGGGCCGCATGCGGCAAACCCGATTCGAAGGAAGTTCTCAGCATCGGGCTAGTGTCCCGGCGATGAATTTCCGGCCGCCCGCGAGTCAGACCAGCAAGTCAACATTGAGGAGCGGATCTCATGTCACCGAGTCCTGCGGCCCTGCCGCCGATCGTCGATCACCACACCTGGCGCACCCAACTCGACCAGTTGCGCACCCGAGAGAAGGCGGCGACGCGCGAACTCGATGCGATCGCCGCGCAGCGGCGCCGCCTGCCGATGGTCGAGTTGCCCGATTACACGCTCGTCGGGCCCGACGGACCCATCCGCCTGGTGGAGGTGTTCGGCGGGCGATCCCAGCTCATCACCTACCACCACATGTGGTCGGACGGCGCCGAGTGGCAGTGCGCCGGGTGCACCGGCTTCACGTCGCAGTTCACCCGGCTGGAGTTCCTCGAGAACTACGACGCCCGCTTCGTCATCGTGACCAACGGGCCGATTGAGGACGCGCTCGCCTACCGGCGCAAGGTCGGCAATCGGATGCAGTGGTATTCGTCGGCGCAGAGCCCGTTCGGGACGGACATGGACGCGCCACCGGGCGGCGGCTTTGCGGTCAACGTGTTCCTGCGCGACGGTGACACGGTGTATCGGACCTGGCACACCAACGGGCGGGGCACCGAGCAACTCAGTCACTCATTCGGGCTCATCGACGTGTTGCCGTGGGGTCGGCAAGAGCAGTGGTTGGACTCGCCCGAGGGCTGGCCGTCGCGGCCCACCTACTCGGGGTGGCTGGACTCCCCCGCCATCGCCCGCGCCTACGGAGTCGCGGAGGGCTGAGGCCGTCCACCGTCGACTACCCTGACCCGCTTGTGCGGATAGCGACGCTCCGCGTACTCCTTCGCTTTGGAGTTCGGCAACACGTAGAGCGTTTCCTTCTTGTCCTGCAACGGTTTGAGCACCAAGTCCAGGAAGCTTTTCCGGTTGTCCAAATAGGGCTCGATGACATCCTCGCCGGCGGGGCAGACGGCCAGACAGTAGGCGGCCTTGTAGTTCGGCTTGAACGACAGGCTCTGCCACATCGATGCATTTTCGGAATCGGTTACCCGCAAACGGAACTCGGCTGCGTCGGTACTATCGGCCACGGTCTGCACCCAGTCGGTGAAGCCGCCCATGAACTCGCGGTAGTTGTGTGTCGAACAGGCCAGCCAGTCGAAGCTGCCGTCCTTGCCGATCGCCCCGACCGGGCACGCCGCGACGCACAGCTTGCACTCCAGACACGGACTGTAATCCAATGGCTGGCCGTAGCGACTGATCGGGGCGTCGACCAGGATGGTGCCGAGCAGGATGAAATTGCCGAACTTAGGGTGAATCACGTTGCGGTGGATTCCCATTACGCCGAGGCCGGCCGCCACGGCCACCGGCTTGTGCGCGACCACCCAGATACGGCCCGGGTAGTTGTCCATCTCCATCGGGAAGGTGGCAGACGGGTTCAGGGCTCGGTAACCGGCGTCTTGCAGTCGGCGAACGACGCGGTGGGCTGTCTCGTTGAGCAGCTCACCGCTGCGGTGGAACTCCTGGTTGGCGACGCTGCGGGCGGTAGATCGGATGTTGTCGCGGTTCATCTTGACCACCAGCGAGATGTAGCTCTTGGTTCCGGGCAACGCCGCCTCGACATGCTCGACCTCCGAGGCGAGTTCGGGGTCGTCCACCCGGGCGAACGCCACGTCGTCGGCGCCGGCGTCCAGGCAGATCTCGCGCAGCCAGTCGGCGTCGAGAATGCCGGGCCGGCGCGGTTGCCGTCCGCGCACCGTACGCACCGTCGGATGCTGCGCTAATCGGCCGGGAAGTTTGTCGCCCATGCTGGGTATATTACACAATACTTAGAGCACGGGGCCGAATCTGCAGGCACAGGACGCAGTGATGGGGACGTCGGCGCGCGCTTGCGCCAGCACCAGTTGCTGCTCGATGATCGCGGCTTCAGCGGTGCGGCCAAGGCGGCGCAAACATTCGTGGTAGCCGTGCAGGCTCCAGACGTTGCCGGGATGTTGACAGCTTCGCCGGACGGCCGGATCAAGACCCAGATCGGCCGCATAGACCTGGGCCGCTTCACTCACCCGCCCCTGTTCGAGCAGCAGCGCGCCGTAGGCGTGGCGGGTCGGCTGCATCCAGCCCCACGGCTCGTCGTACGGCAGGGCGTCGTCGAGTTCCACCGCGCGGGCCAAATGGTCGAATGCGGTGTCGAAATCTCCTCGGCGGTAGGCGATTTCACCGTCGATCATCGCTGCGGCGACCGCGAGGATGTCACGACTGGTGTTGTTGAACAAATACCGCGAGGCCGGGATGCGAGCATAAGCCTCGGCGAAGGCTTGCCGCTCGGCATCTGCGCGCGACAGTTGGCCCGAGGCCGCATAGGCGACGGCGCGGCCATAGTGCACCGTGGTCGCCGTGGTGCAGTACAGATCCGGGTCGGCGGGCAGCGGCGCGGCGATCAAATCAGCCCACCGCCCGAAGCGGATGAGAACATGCACCCGCAGCGGCACGAATGCTTCCAGCCAGTCGGCCATCGGGGGCGAATCGATCAACAGCACCGCCGGCGTGAGTTGCGCGGCCAGCTCATCGGCGGCCGCGAGCGCGACTCGAGACTGTCCGGAAAACATCGCCGCGTACACCACGAAGTGCAAGTCGTGTGCTCGGTAGGCGGAGTAAAAGTTCAGTGCCCCTTCGCGTTCCAGGAACTTGCGATCCGCGCGCACTGCCGCCAGGTTCGAGACCACCGCACTGCGGTAATCGCCGCACAGTACGTCGATATGGGTCGGCATGTGTTCGAGGTGACCGGCGTCCGGCACCAGCCCGCGAAGCAGATCGGCCGCGGGCAGCGCAACCTCGGGATGTGTCGATAACTCCATCGTGTGCAGATAGAGATGCAGGATGCCGGGGTGAGCTTGCCCGGCGGGAGTCGCTAGCGCGGTCTCGAGGAGCTGTTTGGCCTCGAGGACACGAGAGCCGGGAGCCGGCTCGCCGGTGTCGGTATCCCAAAGGGCCCAGGCCGTCACGTTGACCAGCGCATCCGCGGTCAAGGCCGCGACGTCCACGTCGTGCGGGTACGTCGAGGCCAACGTTGACATCGAGTCGGCGTACGCGGCTTGACCCGCGGCCAGCGCCGCGGTGTCCCCGGCGTCCGCGGTGGGAAACCGAGCGGCAAGTGCGTCGATCAGACCCCGTTCGAGGGCCGTGGCACGGCCTCGGCGGGCGAGCCGAAGTTCCGCGCGAGCCCGGGTCAGCGATGCGGCAAGGTCGGCGGGATCAAAGGCATCCCAGGCCTTGTTGTAATTCGGCCCGACCGAATACGCGATGCCCCAGCGTGCGATGGCCAGATCGGGGTCCAGCTGGAGCGCCTTGTCAAAGCAGCGCACCGCCTCTTCATGATTGAACGCGTACGCCCACACCATGCCTCGGTCGAACCATATTTGGGCGTGCGCCGAAGGTGTGTCGACGGCCCGATGGTAAGCCCCAAGGTTGTAATACGAGTCGACGTCGCCCAGCGGTAGCGTCACGCCGCCGACGATAGTCCCAACCAGCTAGCCGTCGTTGTCGGCGTCGGCCACCGTCAACGGCAGTGCCAGATCCTCCAGGGCGCGTTGCTCGGCGGCGATGCCGAGCCACAGTTCGACTAGGCCCGCGACCGCCATCACGATCGCCCCGATCAAAAACGACCACAACACCTGGCCACGTTCGCCGGAATTGATCAGCTCGCCGAACAGGACGGGCCCGGTGATACCGCCGATCGCCGTGCCCACCGCGTAGAAGAACGCGATCGCCAGCGCCCGGGTCTCCATCGGGAAGATCTCGCTGACGGTCAGGTAGGCCGCGCTCGCGCCCGCCGACGCCAGAAAGAACGCCGCCGCCAACACGACGATGAACGTCCACACACCGCCGGTCTGGTTCACGAACAACACACCAAGCACGACCGCAATGGCCGCGGAGCCGAGGTAGGTCATCGTGATCATCGGTTTGCGACCGACGGTGTCGAAGAGCCTCCCGAGGACCAGCGGGCCGAAGAAATTGCTCAACGCCCACAGAATGAAAAAGACCGGCACCGTTCCCGAAGCGACGCCGTAAAACCTGCTCAACAGGGTGCCCAGATTGAACGTCACGCCGTTGTAGAGGAACGCCTGGCCGATGAACAAAGCGAGCCCGAGAATTGCGCGCTTCGGATAAAGCTTGAATGCCACCTGAGCGATCTCTACGAACGAAATCGTTTCGCGCTGACGAATTTTCAGCGGTTGTCCGTGCGGCTCAGGCAGCGACTGACCGGTCTCCCGCTCGACGTCGCCTTCGATGTCCGCGACGATCTGCTCGGCTTC
Organism: Mycobacterium sherrisii; assembly: GCF_002102355.1. Classification (GTDB taxonomy): domain Bacteria; phylum Actinomycetota; class Actinomycetes; order Mycobacteriales; family Mycobacteriaceae; genus Mycobacterium; species Mycobacterium sherrisii. The sequence goes on from NZ_LQPT01000084.1 coordinate 127,228, forward strand.
CTGGTCACGACCGTGAATGAACAGCCACCGTGGGCTTTCCGGGACGTTACGTCGGACCAGCAACAGGAAGATGCCGAAGATGGCACCGATGCCGAACGCTAGGCGCCACCCGATGTTCGGAGGGAAATTCGAGGTGTCCAGCAGCACCAACGCGCCAGCCGCTCCCGCGGCCGAGCCGAGCCAGTAGGTGCCGTTGATGATCAGGTCGACGCGTCCGCGCACCCGCGCCGGAATCAACTCGTCGATCGCGGAATTGATGGCGGCGTATTCGCCCCCGATGCCGGCGCCGGTGAAAAACCGGGCGACGAAGAAATACCAGGGCGCGAAGGCGAATGCGGTCGCCACGGTGGCGACTAGGTAGACCGCCAGGGTCAGGATGAACAAGTTGCGTCGCCCGAACCGATCCGTGAGGTGACCGAAAACCAACGCACCCAGGCAGGCGCCGGTGATGTAGATCGCCGCGGCATAGCCGATCTGCGCGGGATCGAGTTCGATGCCGCTGCCCTGCTCAGTAAGGCGTGCCGAGACGTTGCCGACCATGGTGACCTCGAGTCCGTCGAGAACCCACACACCGCCGAGACCCACGACGACGCGCCAGTGGAACCGCGACCAGGGCAGCCGGTCCAGCCGCGCCGGTACGTGCGTCGTGATGGTCTTCGTGTGTGCGCGTGAGCTCATGCCGTCTCCTCCTCGGTGGGTACAGAGTTACCCGCCGCCCGGTTTCAGCAAGCCTCGAAAATATTCGGCGGCGAGCAGGCGGACCCTACCCCACCAGCCGCAGGCTGCACCCGATCGGCGCGATCGGAAATTACCGGGCAGATGAGCGTCAGCGATCCGAGCAAGAGGTCCGCTTACTGCAAGCGCTGGCGGATTCGACGTCGATCGCCATGGAGAACGTCCACGTGTACGCCGAATTGGAACACCGGGTGCGCGACCGCACCGCGGCGCCGCAGCAGGCAAACGAGGAGATTCGTCAGCTCGCCGTGACCGACGCGATGACCGGGCTGACGGACCGGCGCTGCTTCTATCTGCTGCCGAGCAAAAGCTACGGGGGGCACATCACAACGGCCCTATCGGCTTGCCGCCAGCCATCGGCGTGGTGCGGCGCCGGCGCACGGAGCGGGCGCAACCGTGGACGAATTGCTCACCCGGGCCGACGAGTTGATGTACGACGAAAACAAGACCAGCGGCAATACCCGTGCATGAACCGGCGTTACGCCAATCCCCGTGCAGCACAATAGTTTCAGCCGGCACCCTTGCCATTGTCGACTCGGTAGACGGCGCCGTGGATGGCAGACGCCGCATCGCTGGCAAGGAACGCGACCACGTCGGCGACTTCGCGGGGCTGCATCATGCCGCGCGGCGCGGCTGTCCGCATGATCAGGTCGTAATTGGGATCTTCGGGTGGGCGGAACCCTTCGAGTTGTGGCGTGAGCATGCCGCCGGGACATACGACGTTGACGCGCAACCGATCCGCGGTGTATTCCACTGCCAGCGCGCGGGTCAGCCCGATGAGCCCGTGCTTGGCGGCGCAGTATCCGGCCGAGTACGCCTGGCCTTCCACACCGGCGATGGAGCTGACGTTGATGATGTTGCCCCCGCGCTCGAGTAGGTGTGGCAATGCGGCCCGGCATAGATAAAACGGGCCGCTCAGGTTGACCGCGAGATCTTGTGTCCAGTCGTCGTCCGTCATCGATTCGGTGCGACGCATCTGATGTTTCCCGGCGATGTTGACCAAGACATCCAGGCCGCCGAACTCCTCGACGCACCGCTGCACCGCGTCCTGACATTCCCGCGGCGAGGCTATGTCCACCGACGCGTGCGCACCCGACCGCACATCGGCGAACACCTCGGCCAACCGTGCAGTATCGCGGGCAATCCCGAAAACGGTTGCACCGTGGCGAGAAAACAGCCTGGCTGTTTCGGCGCCAAGGCCCGAAGACGCACCCGTCACCAACGCGACCTTGCCCTCTAGCGAAGTCATAGCAGTCCTCACCCATCTCGTCACGACCGCATCCGTGCGACACCCACTCGCAAAAACTCAAGCGGCACAACGGCTCTCGGCCCCATGCTGGTTACCACGTAGCGAAGTACGCGCTCTGCCCGGAGGCGCTGCCGAACCCGCCGTGCGGTGAGCAGCACGAGCAAGCTAAACACAAGCCGGCCCAGTGCGACACGACTCGTGCGCTGCTGCCAGCTCAGCGCCGGCGAGCTGGCCCGTCGGCCGGCGTAGTAGCCCAGGCACGCCGCGGCGGCCAGTGCGCAGATCACCGCAAGTACTGCCATGGTGATGAGCGTCCTGTCCCACTGTCGCGGGCAGGTCACGAACCAGATACACCTCAGCTAAGTCGGCCGGGTTGTCTCGGGGGATGTCCGGGAACATCTGAGCCCCGAATGTCGGGTGTCAGTCCTGTGTCGGCGCCGGCGCGGGTTCGACGGTGACCAATTCGGCTAGGCCGCTGACGGTGAGGCTGGTCATCAACAGGCGGTGAGCGATGACCCGAATGTGGTCCGCACGGTTGAACAGGGCGTTGATTGCCGCGCTGTCCAGGTACTCCACCCCGCTGAGATCTACCACGAGCGTCTCCCCGCTACTCGCGGCCGCAGCCGTGGCGGCACCAAGCGCCTGGTCGAAAGCGTCGATGTTGCTCAGGTCGATTTCTCCCGCCGCCACCAGCGTGAGATTGCCATCGTCGGAGCGCACAGTGTCCAGGGTGAGCGATGTCGCCATCATGCGATCCTCACCGATAGCTGAACCTTGGTGCCCTCAGGGTCCGGGTTAATGGTGACGTCGTGCATGAGGCCGCGCATCAAAGCGATGCCGCGGCCGCGGTGCGGATTGGCGGCGGGTTGCGGAGTTTTCCACGAACCCGTGTCGGTGATGGTCAGCTGCACCTCGTCGACCAAAGCGGTGGCGTCCAGAGCGATGGTGCCCCCTGGTGTGTGCCGGTGGCCGTGCTCGATGGCATTGGCGACGGCTTCACCGGCGGCGATGAGCACGTTCATGGTCTGATCGGGATCCAGTCGGGCGCGGCTCAGCCAACTGCGCAGCGCACGACGAACCGGGGCGAGATGGCTGACGTCGGCCGGGAAGGTGAGTTCCAGCGGAGCCGGATGCCGATAAAGCAGCAGCGCGACGTCGTCCTGGTAGCCGCTGCTGGGCGCGAGCCGGGACATGATCTGGTCGGCCAGTTCGTTCAGCGGCGACACCCTACCGTCCTGCACCAGCGCCGCGGCCCGATCGATGCCTTCGTCGAGTGACTTGCGGCGACGTTCGACCAGACCGTCGGTGTAAAGCAGCAGTGTCGAGCGGGCCGGCACGATCAGCCGGGCCTCGGTACGGGCGCGATGGGGGCGTATCCCCAACGCGACGGAGTGGCCGTCCTCGAGCATGCGGGTGCTGCCGTCGGCATCGACCAGGATGGGCGGTGGGTGCCCGGCACTGGAATACACCAGCTCACCGGTGTCGGGATTGAGCACGGCGCACACCGCGGTGGTGCATTGGGCGCCGGGTAGCCGGGCGGCGAAGCGGTCGAGGCCCTCGAGGGCGGCCGCCGGGCTGGGGTTGTCGAACAGCAGTGCGCGGCAGGCGCTGCGCACCTGGCCCATCACCGTGGCAGCGGCCAGACCGTGGCCGACGCAGTCGCCGACGATCAGCGCAATGCGTCCGTCGTCGAGGTCGACGACGTCGTACCAGTCACCGCCGACTTGCAGCGGGCGGGTCGCGGCCTGGTAGCGCACCGCGAAGCCGTGGGGCAGCTCGGCCGGACCGAGGATCGCGTGTTGCAATGCCAGGGCGGTCTCGCGCTGCTGGTCGACCTGATAGACGCGTTGCAGACCCTGTCCGAGGCGGCCGGCCAGCACGGTGAGCAAGGTCTGGTCTTCGAGGGTGAACGGCCGCTTGTCGGCCAGTTCGATCCAGACGACCAGGACGCCCTCGGGGTGCTGCAGCGCAATGGCCGCCGTCCCGGGCGTGCTGATGTTCGGGGTCAGCAGGTCCCCGTCGCGCAATGCGGCGAGCATCCGCCGCGTTTCGTCCGGCAGGTCGGTCCACCGTGTGGGCTCACCCACGGCCACGAGTCCTGGTGCGCCAGAGTCGGTTTCGGTTGGCGAACCAAGGCCGGCCCTGCGGGTAGGGAACGTCAGCGCCAGCACGCGGCGGGCCCGCCACAGCCGACGCAGCTCCTCGGCCGCGGCCGATACCGCGTCCTCGACGGTGTCCGCCTGCGCGAGCTCCTGGTTGAGCGCGTGTTCTCGGCCCGCCGCCAGCGCCAGGGCGATCGCGGCGTGTCGGGCGAAATCACTGACCAGCTCTAGGTAGTCACTGCTGAACCTCGGCTGTTGCGGGTCTCGTGCCACCGCGATCACTCCGAGCACTGCACCGTCGGCTACCAGCGGCATGACGATGGCCGGGCGCTCACCCACATCGGTGAAGCCCTCGATGGGGTACTGGAAGGAATCGGTGATCAGCGGTTCACCGCGCCGAGCCACCCCGCCGGTGGTCGAACCGTCCATCGGGACCTGGCGACCGATCACTTGCGACGCGTAGCGCCCCGCGGTCGCCGCCACGATGAGGGAGGCCACCTTGTCGGTCGGCAGATCGGGCTCGCTGGGAACCAATAGGATGGCCTGCTCGGCACCGGCCAGTTCGAGCGCCAGATTCACGATCAGCTGCAGTGGACCGGTCTGCGGGTCACCCGACAGCAGCGCGGTCGTGATCTCCCGGCTGGCCTTCGTCCAGCGCGCCGACTCGCGTTCACGTTCAAACAACCGCGCGTTGTCGATAGCGGCCGCGGCCGCCGTCGCCAGCGCCCGCACGGCGTTCTCCTGATAGTCGGTGAACACCCGGTCCGGCCGGTCGTCCGCGAGGTACAGGCTGCCGAAATCGGCCGCTCGCACGGTGATCGGAATTCCGAGCAACGCCCGGACGGAGGGTACGTGCACATGCAGTCCAGTGGCCTGCGGATGGGCACTCACATCGTCGAGGCGGATGCCCTCGCCCACTGGCAAGTCGCCCAGCCGCTGTGCCGCGTCGTCGTCGATGCCGGTATGGACGAAGGAGGCCAGGGTGCCGTCCGCCGCCCGGATGCCCAGCGCCCCGTACGGAGCGCCGGTCAGCTCCATGGCTGCGCTGACGACACGGCGCAAGGTGACCTCGAGGTCCAGGTCAGAACCGATCTCGACGATGACGCGCACCAGGTGAGCCATCTGATCGCGAGCCGCCACCAGCTCGTCGACTCGTTGTTCGGATTGGCTCACCGGCTCGCGCTGTCCGTCGTCCGGATCGTTGACCACAGACATAAATGTAGTTGGTCGGGTTCACGGCGACCCCGGACGTTGCACGTGAGCACCCCGCGCGTCGGTCACTGGTTGCCGAGAAGGCGTTGCTTCTGCGCAACGAATTCCTTGTCGGTCAACACCCCACGGTCGCGCAGATACCCGAGTTTGTCCAGCAGGTCGGTGATCTCGTGCATGTCGACGGCCCTGCGGCACGGCCGTCCGGACGACCATTCGCCCTGGTCAACGGCTGTGCCCCCGGCGGGTGCCAGTACGCCGGGGTGCCGGGGCGCAGCCTCCGGCGCGCCGCGGCCCGGCAGCGCCAGCAGCGGGCCGTTGCCCAGCACGGGCGTGCCGCCAAAACGGCCGGAACTCGGCGCACCGGGCGGGGCGGAGCCGTTGCCCGGGGTGGATTGGATCCACAAATGCAGCTTCAGGCCTGGGATGACACCGCCTCGGTCAGCTACGACCGCCAACTATGGACCGAGCTGACCTCGCTGCGGTTTCTGGCCGACGCCTACAACGTGCTCATCATGGGACCGGTCGGAGTCGGAAAAACGTTCCTGGCCAACGCATTAGGCCACATCGCCGTGCGGCGTCACCACAGCGTCCATACCGAACGCGCCGACAAACTGTTCAAACGCCTGCGCGCAGCACGGCTAGACGGCAGCTACGAAGACGAGATGCGCCAACTGCACCGCGTCGAGCTGCTTATCATCGATGACCTCGCGTTGCACCGGCTTGAGGCCACCGAGACCAACGACTTCTACGAACTCGTCGTGGAACGCCACCGCAGCGCATCAACAGTCATCACCAGCAACCGCGAACCACCGGAGATCCTCACCATGATGGCCGACCCGCTCCTAGCCCAGTCGGCGATGGACCGGCTCCAATCCGCGGCCTACGAACTCGTCGTCGAGGGCGAGTCCTACCGGCAACGCCAGAAACCCCGTCCTCGAAAGCCGGTCAATTCGGACCAGCCGAATCGACCAGCAGCCAGGTCATCAGTCACCACCACCCCAACGGCCAGCAACCGGAAACAACCGGTCCCATGCCCATGGCAAAACGGTGGTCCCATCACCCTGGCAAGCGACAGCAAACACCCCCGCCGCCGCATCCGCCGTCTGACCCGTCAACGACGACGACACCTGCGACTGCGCCTGCTGCAACGCCGCATCCGACAATTGCTTGACCGCACTGTTCCAATCGCCCGCAAGGGCAAACATCGCCGTCTCATCGCCCTTAGGCCACTGCTGCCCCGTCAAATAGGCAACCCGCTGCAACTCCGGCGGAATCTCAATACCCGGGTTTGATGCACACCTCATTTCGTGTGACCGGTGTGCTTCCCGATCTGGTGGTGAGCGTAGTACGCGGCCGTCGACGCTAGGTTCGGTTCGAGGAGTTGGTGTCGTACCAAGCTGCCCAGATCTCGGGGCGGAGCCGGCCGCGGTCGGGTACCGGTAAGCCGGTGCTGCGAGCCCAGGCGCGGACTTCCGCGGTGGATGGTCTGGGGGCTGCGGGTGCCTGGTCGAGATGGGCGATGTCGACTCTGATCGCTGAGATGCGTTGCATGGCAGCTTGTTCGGAAGTCGCCCATGCGTTGGCGGCGGCGAGGAACCGGTAGGTCCATTCCTCGGCGAGCTGGCGGCTCTCGCAGAACACGACGGGCACGTTCGGCCAGCGGATCTGGAGCTCGGCGAGTCCGTCGGCGACCATCGCGGGACGTACGCGGTCAAGCTTGAACAGCTGCGAGTAGCGATCCTCGATGACTACCGCCGCCCGCGGGAGCGCGGCTAGGTCGCCGACCTGGTAGCGCAGCTTGCCGCCGGTGAGGCTGGCTACCAGATCGACCAGTGACTTGCGTTCCACGCTGGCGACCAGCTGACCATCGACGACGATCCCGTAGTCCCCGCACGGCAGCGCCCGCTTGACCGTGGTGACCTGCTGCGTTGCGAACCGGTAGGCGTACTGCTCGTGGCTGTCGACAACGATCTGCAGTTCCTCGATGCCGTGCGCGCGGGCGGTCGGGGTGCGTACGTTCGGGCGCGCCTGCTTGCGGGTGCGCGGCGACTGCCAAAACACCACGTCGCGGCCACGAGCCTGGGTGAACACGAGCTGGGAGCGGTTCTGCCGGGACCGGTCGGCGATCACATCGATCGCCGCGCCGCGCCGAATGCACGACCGAAGCGACACTCGTTCAACGATCACCGGATCGTCGGGCCACTCGTCCAGCGGTACCGGGTAGGCGAACAAAGCCTTTTCCCGCGGCCAGGTCCCCGACGTGCGGAACAGCAGGTCACCGCCAGGGAGCGGGACCCTCAGCAGCAACCTCAGCCGGGATTCGTCGTCCGGGTTGACCGCGATCAACAACTCCGCCACAAGTCCCGAGTCTGCCATCGGTGTTCGCTGACACACCCGTCGCGATCCGAGCCTACGGACGGCTGAGGGGGTCGCCGGCTTGCAGCCGGGCGTAGTACTCGGCCTCGGCTTCGGCTGGCGGGCGGCGGCCAAAGCGGTGCATAAGCCTGGTGGTGTTATACCAGTGCACCCACGCCGGGGTGATGTTCTCCAGGTCGGCGAGGGTGCGGATCGGTCCGGTGCGGAAACGGGAACCCTCGCGCACGCACTCGGTTTTGTAGAGCCCGATCGCCGTTTCGGCCAACGCGTTATCGAGGGCGTCCCCTACGGTCCCGACCGACGGGACCAGTCCCTCCAGCATCAGAGTTTCGGTGAAATGCATTGCAGTGTATTGGGCGAGTTCAATCGGTCGATGCAACACCGGGTTGTTGGAGCGAGTGTAGCTGCTGTGCAAAGACTTCGGCGGGAGTCTTCCAGTCGAGGACCTTGCGGGGTCTGTTGTTGAGCGTCAAAGCGACCGCCTCAAGATCTTCGGCAGACCATCGTGATAGGTCAGTTCCCTTCGGAAAGTACTGACGCAGAACACCATTGGTGTTCTCGTTTGTGGGCCGCTGCCACGGAGAGTGCGGGGTGCCAGAAAAACACCTTCGTCCCGGTATCGAACGTGAACTGAGCATGCGCGGCCAACTCTTTGCCGCGGTCCCATGTCAGGGTCTGACGCAACTGCCCGGGCAGCTGCGCGAGCGATGCGACCAGGGCGGCATTCATCGCCTCGGCGCCGTAGCCGCTCAACGCCGGCCCGTTCTTCACCGGCGGCGCCAGCCCCCACCCCTCGGTTGCGTCCACCAAGGTGGTGTACGAGTCGGGACCGCGAGTCTGCACGTCGCGACGCCCTCGGTTCTGAACGCCGCATCTCTAGGTGCAATCACGTCGAGGGGCTGGACCTCAAAGTCGAGAGCAGCGGTCGTCGAAAGTTCTCCCGTAGCATCGACAAACGCACCTAGACGTTGGGGGTGTAATCGAAGCCGGCTGTGCCCCGGCATATTTCACGGCCACCACAGTCGATCGCCGTACCAGGCAAGGATATCGTCGGGGGTCGGTGCGTGACCATCTGCCCAATCGTCTCGACATGCGCCCAGGAGGCCTTTCCCACCGACGCTGACGAAATACCCGTGCCCAAAACTGGGTGGTCGCGCACCCGAAATAAACAGCTCACGCGGCGACAGACAGTGAAGAAAGTCACCCGCAGGATAAGACACAATTACGCTCAGCTTTTGGTGATGAGATCTGCTGCTTTGGCACCAATGAGGATACTCGCCGCGTTGGTATGGCCACGGATGATGGTGGGCATGACGGAGGCGTCAGCGACACGCAGTCCCCGCACACCTCGGACCTTGAGTTCGGGGGTGACGACACTGTTGGGATCGCTGCCCATTCGGCAGGTACCCACAGGGTGGTAAAGGCTGTGGGACTCGTTGTTCAGCGCCCTCTCGAGATTCGCTTCACTCGTATCGTCCGCACCGAGGGGACGGGCAATTTTGCCAAGCACACTGTTCAGTGACGGCGCATCGGCGACTTTCGCGCAAATCCGTAAGCCTTCCATGATGGCGGCGCGGTCCCTTCCACCGTTGTCGGAAAGATAGCGAGGGTCAATGACGGGCTTGGCTTTCGGATCGGGCGAACGCAGCGTGATGCATCCGGTGCTGTGCGGCTTGGTCAGGATCGATCCCATGGTGACCGCATGCCCGTAGGGTTCGCCAAGTCCTGCGTCGAACAAGGGGCCAGGCCCAAACAATAACTCCAGGTCAGGCAGAGCCATTCCGGCATTGCTGCGGACAAACCCGTAGGCTTCGGCAGCCGGTGAAGACAGCATGCCGCGACGTCGAACCAGATAGTTGAGGATCTGACGGGGCTTCCCCGCCCCAAACAATGTGTCGGCGTCTACTTCGAAGCCGAGAACCGCCACTAGGTGATCGCGCAAATTCTTCCCAACCTGCGGTGCATGATAGACAATATCAATACCGTGGCGAGCAAGTTCTTTACCGTTGCCGATGCCCGAAAGCATAAGCAGCTGTGGAGAATTGATTACCCCTGCCGATAGGATTACCTCGCGCGTGGCGCGAACGAACTGGATTCGGCCGTCGATTTCGCATTCCACGCCAACCGCCGCGTTGTCGAGGACACGCACTCGAGTTGCGGTCGCATTGAGGACCAGGGTGAGGTTGCGCCGCTTTAGGGCGGGCCGTAGGTAGGCATCGGCTGTACTCCATCGACGGCCCCGAAGCTGAGTAACCACTGCTTGACTAAATCCGTCAGGCTGCGCAAGATTGGGGCGCTCTACCGAAAAACCGCACTCCTGCACCGCTTTCAGCCAGGCCGCCGTTAGGCGATTGGGGCTGCGCTGTTCGGAGACGTACACAGGCCCGCCCGCGCCTTCATCCGGTTCGCGCGCGCCTTGGACGCTCTCGATACGCCGGAAGTATTCGACGACTCGATTGAACGACCATTGCTCCCCGGCGCACTGCGCCCATTCATCGTAGTCAGCCGCGAACCCACGCACCCACATCGTGGCGTTGGTCGACGACGATCCGCCCAGGGTCTTGCCGCGCGGCCAATGGATGCACCGACCGTTGAGCCCAGACTGGGGCTCAGTCAAGTAATCCCAGTCGATTTCGCTGCGGAACAGCTGAAGCCAAGTCACCGGCGTGTGGATACGCCGATCGGTGTCTTTGGGTCCGGCCTCGAGCACCACCACGCGATTACGCGGATCGGCGCTAAGCCGTTCCGCGATCACCGAGCCGGCCGATCCCGTACCCACCACAACGTAGTCGGCCGCGATGAGGCTGGAAATGTGGTTATTCATCTCTTCACCAACTCCAATGCTTGCTGCTGGTTGCCACGAGTCATCAGGCGGGTCTAACATCGGCTTTTCCGATACAACGTCTCTGGTTGTGAATGCCGCGGCGGTCTGATCACCACTGTGGACCCGACCGAGCGGCTTCGCTTGTTCACGCGCGTACGGAATTTGCATTCTTGCGACCACGTATCGGACTGTGACAACACCGCCCGCAAACCGCGGTGCGTAGGCAACCCTCAAGGAGTACTGACCGCGCTCGCTGAAATTCCCCACTGACGCTCATCGAAATTCCCCACCCGTGCGGCTGCGCCGAGAAGGGCGGGCCTCCCTCGAAGCTGCTGGTGTCTGACGCCAGCAGCTCCACCGAAGGAGGCCCGCTTTCTCATGCTCACATGGGAGGACGATGTGGAAGTACATGCCCTACACAAACGTGGTTGGACGATCTCGGCGATCGCCCGCCACACCGGTCACGATCGCAAGACGGTCCGCAAGTATCTGGCCGGTGACGGCAAACCCGGGGTCCGCGCCCGGCCCGACCCGGACCCGTTTGATCCGTTCGTCAACTACGTCACCGCCAGGCTGAGCGAGGACCCACACCTGTGGGCCCGCACTCTGTTCGACGAACTCGAGGAGCTGGGATTCGGGCTGTCGTATCAGAGCCTGACCCGCAACATCCGGACCCGGAATCTGCGGCCGGCCTGTGAAGCCTGCCGGACCGCCACTCAGCGCCCGAACGCGGTGATCCCACACGCCCCGGGTGATGAAAACCCAGTGGGACTGGCTGGAATTGCCCGACCCACCGCAATCGTGGGGGTGGGGCAAGACCGCTCACCTGTTGGTCGGCTCACTGGCGCATTCCGGGAAATGGCGCGGCTTCTTGGCGCCCTCGGAGGATCAGCCGCATCTGGTCGCCGGCCTCGACCGGGTGACCCGCGGACTCGGTGGACTGACCCGGGTGTGGCGGTTCGACCGGATGGCCACCGTGTGTGACCCCGGCAGCGGAACGGTGACCGCATCGTTCGCCGGGGCGGCCAAGCACTACGGAGTGTCGGTGGCGATCTGCCCGGCCCGGCGCGGCAACCGCAAGGGCGTGGTCGAGAAGGTCAACCACACCGCCGCGCAACGCTGGTGGCGCACCCTGGCCGACGACACCACCGTCGAGCAGGCGCAGGCCAGCGTGGATCGCTTCGCGGCGGTCCGCGGTGACACCCGGCTGCGGGCCACCGCTGATGGCCGCTCCTCAGTCGCCGTGGTGGCCAAAACGGAGCCCCTGCAACCGGTGCCGGCGGTGGCGTATCCGGTGATCGTCGCCGAGGCCCGCACCGCCTCGCGCCAAGCGATGGTGTCGTACCGCGGCAACCGCTACTCGGTACCCCCGGAACTGGCCGCCGCCCAGGTGGTCGTCAGCCATCCTGTCGGTGGACAGTTTTGCGACATCGCCACCATGAGCGGGATTGTGATCGCCCGGCACCGGATGGCTGCCGACGGGCTCGGGGTGATGGTGCGTGACAGCGGCCATGTCATCGCCCTGGACACCGCCGCGACGGCCACCGCCACCACCGGACGCCCGCACCGCCGCAAGGAACGCATCCCACCCGGCACCGCGGCCAAAGCCGCTGCCGCACAACTCCTTCAAATCAAGCAGCCATCCACCACTGCCATTGAAACATCAACTCCGTCAACCAATTCCACCATCATCGATCTGTCTGCCTACGAGCGGGCCGCCCAGAACAGGACCATCCAATGAGCGCTGCCCACGGTGCTGGACCAAGCCACCGCCGAGAACCTGTCACTGGCCGTCGCGTTGGAGCGACTGCTGGCCGTCGAAGTCGAGGCCAGCACTGCCCGCCGACTGGCCGGCCGGCTGCGGTTCGCCTGCCTGCCCACCCCGGCCACGCTGGCCGACTTCGACGTCGATGCCGCCGCCGGGATCGACCGCAAACTCATCGACGAGCTGGGCACCTGCCGCTACCTGGAGTCAGCGACCAACATCTTGCTCATCGGGCGGCCGGGTACTGGAAAGACGCACTTGTCGGTCGGGCTGGCAAGGGCTGCAGCACATGCCGGCTACCGGACGTACTTCACCACCGCCGCCGATCTGGCGGCCCGCTGCCACCGTGCCGCGATCGAGGGACGCTGGGCCACCACCATGCGCTTCTACGCCGGCCCAACGCTGCTGGTGATTGATGAACTGGGCTACCTTCCGTTGCCCGCCGAAGCCGCATCAGCGTTGTTTCAGGTTGTCTCCCAACGGTATTTGAAAACCAGCATCGTCATCACCACCAACCGCGGCGTGGGCGCCTGGGGTGAGATCCTCGGCGACACCACCGTGGCCGCCGCCATGCTCGACCGCCTACTGCACCGTTCCGTGGTCATCAACCTCGACGGCGAGTCCTAACGCCTTCGCGACCACCACGCCGCCGCGGAAACCCTACACCGGACCGCCACCGGCACCCGCCAACAACTACCAACAACTACACTGACCGCTACTCACAGGTGAGGAATTTCAGCGAGCATAGCCGGGGATTTTCGATGAGCGCCGTCACAGGCGGGCGGCAGGGATGAACACGGCTGCGAGCCTGCACGCCAGGCTTCTCGTCGGCACTGAGCACGTAGTCGTTCTCACCCAACGGCTCGCCGTCGAAGACCCGCGCATAGAGATCGAGCACCCGTGCTGCTTTGATGGCAAAGTGCGGGTCACGCGGGGAGATCCAGGACCGATGTTGCCACGGCTTGAGCGCGTCAGCGCTCAAGCCAGCGACGCACTGTAGAGGCTGACACCGACTCGACCACGCCGCGCCGCGCGGCCTCAACCGCCAGGTCCGGACAGCTCCACTTGGCCAGTGGCACATCGCTTTGGTAGGCAGCTCGCAAGCCAGAGCCTTTACTTCGACCACCGCCGTCGCCGAGAACCGGCGGGGCCGACCGGGACTCGGGCGGTCCCGTAGACCATCGATGCCGTGTTGCCAAAACCGGCGCCGCCATGCCTCAGCGCGCTGCGGGAACACCGCACGATCGTGATCAACGACATGGCCGTCGAAACACGATGGCCGGCGTTCTGTGCGGCAGCCACCGACTTGGGCGCCCGCACGCTGCTGTCGTTCCAGCTCTTCGTCGTCCAACAGAACTTGGGCGTGCTCAACCTGTACGGCGACCGCGGCGGCGCATTTTCCGAAGAATCCATTGTCATCGGCGGATTGCTGGCTCAGCACGCGTCGGTGGCACTCATGGGCGCGACCGCCGAAGCGCAATTCAACGATGCCTTGAACACTCGTGACATCATCGGCCAAGCCAAAGGCATCATCATGGAAGGCTTCAACACCGATTCGGTGGCCGCCTTTCAGCTGCTCTGCAAGCTGTCCCAAGAGACCAACTTGAAGCTCGTCGAGGTCGCCCGCAAGCTCGTCGCGAGCCACGGCGACTCGAGCTGATGGTAACGGCTTACCGGCATGATTGCCCGCTCGTGCGAGTCACCCACTACATCCCATGCGCCGATTTGATGAATTGCGCTGCGCGCTCGCCGATTACAACGCAGGGCGCCATGGTGTTGGCGGTGGTGATGCGGGGCATGATCGAGGCGTCGGCAACGCGGAGGTTTTCGATGCCGTAGACGCGGAGCTGTCCGTCCACCACCGACATCGGGTCGCGACCCATCTTCACAGTTCCGCAGGCGTGCCAGTACGTGCAGACGGCGTCGCGCAAGTACGCTTCCAGTCCGTCGGCCGTCAGGTCGCCCGGCATGACCTCGCGCGCGACGAAGGGGCGTAGCTCGGCGGAATTGCCGATCTGCCGCAGGGTTTCGACACACGCGATCGCGGACTTGAGGTCGTCCGGATGCGCCAGAGCGTTGGCCTCGATCCGCACCGGGTCGGTGGGGTCGGGGCCCGACAGCGATACCTGCCCACGGCTTTTCGGATGCGTCGGTGCTCCGAATAACGTCCAACTGTTCTGTGGCAGCCCATATTTGGCGATGGCTTCCGGTGTTGCCTTGGGGAAGGGGCCCAAACACGCAAACAGGTCGGGTTCGTCGTCTTCGGCGAACCCGGAATCCCAGAACAGTGCGGCCTCGGCGCGAGCTTGGGCATGGATTCCTTGCGGGAACTCCCATACGCAGTCAATGCCGTAGTGGTCGTGGAAGTTTCGGCCCACACCGGGCAGGTGCTGGCGGACCCGGACCGCGATGCGGCGCAGTTCGTCTTGGTTTCCGATACCGGACAGCATCAGCACCTTGGGGGTGTGGACGGCGCCCAGGGAAAGGACGACCTCGGACCGGGCGGTCACGCGGCGCATCGCCCCACCGTGAACGACCTCGACGCCGGTGGCGCGGTTGGCCTGGAAGGTCACGGCCGTCACGAGCGCGTGCGGCACCACCGTGAGGTTCGGTCTGGCGAGGAACGGGCCGAGGTAACTACGGAATATCGACTGGCGCTTACCGTCTCGGCAGCGCAGATCGATGAGGGCGGCGCCGCGGGTGTCTTCCATCAAACGGCCATTGGGACTTGGGAAGGTCGGGATTCCCACTGCGCTGGCCGCCTGCACCGTCGCATGGGTCACGCCGTGTGGCTCCTGCACAGGTTCGACGAACAGCAACCCACCGGTACCGCGGTGATCCGGTTCCCCCGTACCGTGCCAATCCTCAATCCGTCGGTACAGCTGAAGGACCCGCTCGTAGCCCCAGGCCGGCTCACCGGACTCGGCTGCGAAATGGTCCCAGTCGCTGCGGTGTCCGCGGGCCCAGATCATCAGGTTGATGCTCGACCCACCACCCAGGACTTTGCCCATCGACAAGGCGATCGAGCGGTGGTTTAGTCGTGCGTCGGCTTCCGAGGCAAAGGCCCAGTCGCGTTCGCTGCCCAGGTTCGTCGGCCACTGGCTCGCCTCGGTGACGCTCGGTAGCTCGTCGCTACCGCCGGCTTCCAGCAGCAGAACCGTCACGTCGGGGTTTTCGGCCAACCGGCGAGCGATCACCGAACCCGACGACCCAGCCCCACACACGACTAAGTCGTAAGAGACATCCCACCACGCACCCACGGTCGGTCTCCTCTTCTCGGTTGCTGTCACCCTAATAGGCCAACCGACATACTTAGTCGGTTGTGGCCGAATGAAAACACGCATAACCAGGAGAAAGAAACTATGTAGGATGAGAGACATGGCCAGGCGAAGTGACAGCAAGGAGCGAATGATCACGGCGGCTCGCCGGCTGTTCCGGGCCCACGGCTATGCCGGTACGGCCTTGTCGGACGTCGTCGCCGAGAGCGGTGGTCCACGCGGTTCCCTGTACTTCCACTTCCCGGGCGGAAAGGAAGAGCTGGCAACCGAAGTGGCACTGCTACATGCGGCCGACGTCATCTCGCAGGCCAACCGCACCGCCGGTGCGACCCACACCGCCGCAGAATTCGTCGCCGGGTTCCTCGGGCACATCCGGGATAGCTTTGTCGCCAGCGATTACACCCAAGGCTGCGCCGTTGCGCCCATTGTTCTGGAGGCCACGCCCGTATCACAGCCGCTGAGCGAGGTCACCCGACGCGGCTTCGGCGACCTCATCGCGACGGTCGCTGCGCGCCTGGAAGAGAAGGGCGTCGGGCATGAGCGCGCGCGCGAATTGGGCAGCCTGCTTTTCACAACGATGGAAGGGGCGCTCATCGTTGCCCGGGCATTGCGCAGCCCCGAACCGTTTGACTCGGCCATCGCATTGCTGACCGGGTGCGCACAAGAGTCCGTCAACGCGCGCCAGTAGGCTCGGACTGCCCCCGCGCCCGTGGCCGCCGACACGGCGGCAACGCAAAGTCTGACCCTTCGCGCCGGCTTGGATAACCTATCCGCAGACGATCGGGCCGTGGTCCTTGCCGAACAATGCGAAGGTTGCCTTGCGGAGAATGCGTGCGACGAGTGGCGGGCTCGCCGAGTGGCGGGGGAGGACCAGCAAATCGACGACCTAGTACCGGTGGGCACACCGATCGATTTGGACAACTGTGCCCGGGAACCGATTCACACCTGTGGGGCTTGATCGCCTGCCTCCACTACGCTGGCCTGCATCTGCCGCCGTTCGGTACCCGGGCTGCGGTCGAGTTCCTGGGGTCGACGTTGTCGATGCGCCTCGTCGATCGGTTCGAGGACGACCACTTGCACAACCGGCTGGCCGAGCAGGCGGTACTGGGCAAACTCTAAGAAGACGACAACACACTCGACGGGCTCAAGTCCTCGCCGAGGACTCCCGCAGGGACTGGTCCGACCGGAGGGATCGCATCAGCAGCGTAGACCCGTCGCAAATGTCGACAGCGACCGATCTCCGCGGCTTTATCTGCAGACCGCTCAGCTGGGTGCTGCCCTTGCGTCTCACGGGGCCTGTGATGAATGCCACCTTGCCTTCGAGTTGCACAGCAAAAACGCCGCGAGAACTGGCGTCGTTATGCCAATTGAAGTAGTTCGTGCCGTCAGCTTTCAGTTGCGCACGGAGTCGGATGACCTGAACAGAGGGATAGTATTGAATACGTTCGCTTTGTCGGCCGCTAGTCATGGAGGTTGAGGCATGCCTCGAGGTGGGCCGACTGCTCTCTGGGTGGTTATGTATTGCGACCATAGCGCCGCATTAGTTATGGCGACGCCCCAGCGTTTATCCGCAGAGGCAGGGTTAAGGGCGTGAGGTGAAGGCCAACACACAGTCGCTGTCGACGGTCGCTGTGCAGCCGACGGCCAGGCCGAACGGGGGGCGGCGAAACGCCTATTCGATTGAGGCCGTGGATATCTGGGATATCCGGGAGGTCGGTTCGTGACTTGCTGTGATTGCCTGGGCACGGAGCAGCTGGAAGCGCTTAATGAGTTCATTTCGCAGCGACTGGCCCCGATGGAGGTGTCGACTCCGCATATTGAGAGCTTTCGCGCTTGGGGGCGCGCCGCCGATCTCGGCGTCGTGCAATTGACCAATCTTTGGGTCCGCAATGCGTTCGTCGCGCGGCGCACCAGAAAGCTCGTCGCCAGCGGTCCGGACCACCTGAAGGTGATTGTGCAGCTGAACGGTACTTCCTGCGTTTCGCAGGGTGGCCGCGAGGCCGTTTTAGCGCCTGGCGACTTCGTTCTGTATGACACGAGCCGCCCGTACCAGATAGTCAGCACCGGGTCCTCAAGGATGCGTGCCGTGACATTTTCGCGCGACGCGTTGCGGCTGGCCCCGTCACAACTGGAGCGCGTTGCAACTCATCCGATAAGTGGTCGCCACGGCTTGGGACTGGTGGTGGCACAGTATCTTTCGAATATCACTCGACAGGTCGACGCCGGTGGACGTTCCTTCTCCTGCCATTTGGCCGATGCTACTTTGGATCTACTCGCAGCGTTGTTCACCGAGCGGCTGGATGGCAGCGGGGAAAGCAACATCAGTGACGGTAAAATCGGCTTGCTATTCCGTGTTCGGGCCTACATCGAGCGGCGACTTGGCGACCCACGCCTGGGTGTCGCCGAGATCGCTGCGGCGCACCATATTTCCATACGCTCCCTGCAGAAGCTGTTCGAAACCGACGGACAGACGGTAACTGGTTGGATACGTACCCGGCGGATCGAGCACTGCCGAAGGGATCTTGCCAACGCCTCGCTTGCAGGCCAGTCGGTTGGCTCGATCGCCGGCAAGTGGGGACTGGTGGATCCGGCACACTTCTCACGACTGTTCAAGTCGACGTATGGGTTACCTCCGCGTGAATACCGGGCCGGCGCACTGGGCTTGACATCGGCTGGGATCGGCTCGAACGCGCGGGCCCAGGTGCAGCAGTCATAGCAGTAATGTGGCATCTTGTACAGTTCCGCATATAATCGAATAAGGTCGTCGCTCCGGCGTAGTCGGTGGCGCTGAAAGTCACGGACGAAGGGCGACCCACCCAGGCGTCGGGGCCTCGTTTAAACCTACCCCCAACTTTGGGCCCAGAGACTAGTGGTCACGCCCGTTGGTTCGTCGGGGTTTGGGTCCAGGCGGTTGGCTCGTTGAGATAGAGGCCGCAGGCGCAGTCGAGGGCTTCTTCGGGGTATCCGCTGGGTAGGACGCTGTCTTGGTAGCCGTTGCGGCTGGCGAGATGGATCGCGAAGCCCCAGCTGTTGGCTGAACCGCCGTAGCGCAGGCGAAACAGCGGCAGTGTGGTGCCGTTGCGCAGCTGTCCGTTGACGTAGGCGAAGCCACCGTGGTGGCGGCCGGCCAGCTGCGGCCAGCGTTGGTTGGCCCTGGCTTTCGGGTCTGCCGCACGATCAGGTGACAGTTTCGATCACGCGGCCTGACTGGCCGGTGTGGTCATGATGGCTTCGAATTCGATGGGGGTCAACCGGCCGAGCCCGGCTTGCCGGCAGCGGCCGGTGTCGAGCGACAAACGGTCTATGTCGATATGAAGCTGTGATCGGATTGTTCTTTGTGATGGGTAGCGGCGGCTGCTGCTGGCCCGCGCCGGTCGAGTCAGCGGTGAGCACCGCGAGGTAGTGCGCGCGCGGATCGTGCTGGCCGCCGCTGACGGCGCGTCGAACGCCGCGATCAGCCGGACCCTGGGTGTCTGTGAGGACACCGTTCGTAAGTGGGCCCTCATTGAGTTCGGATTGCAGCGCGTCGAGTTTGCCCACCAGAGGATGGCTGGGAACTCGGGACTCCACTGCGCGGTCGTGAATCAGTGATATTCCGACCCAGCGGGCACCGGGCACGATCGCGACAGCACCGTCGACTATTGCCTGCAGCGTCGCCTCAGTGTCTTTCTGATTCTGCATCTCGATGGCAAGCGCGCCCAAGACTTGTGCAAGGCCGCCGCCGGACTCCGGGACCACGTTCTTGACAATAACCCGGCGACATCGGATCGGCCCGCGTCACGCCCTTCGTCGGTCAGCGTGCTGCGGACGTCCTTCGGCCCCGCGGACGATGAGACCGTCCGCCTCGAACGCGGCAAGCCAGCCTTCCATGGGCCACCACCCCCATCGCTGGTGAAAAATTGCCGCGTTGCGCAGGATGTCGTCGAGGTGCTGAGTCGGCGGATCCGCCGTCGGGTGGAATTGGTGGAACGCATGAGCACCTCCCACCCAGCGCATCGGCACCTGCCGCGCGGCCGCGCACTGGCCGAAATCGGTGTCTTCGCCGCCATATCCGCGATATCGCTCACAGAACCCGCCGATCCTTTGCCAGGTGGTCGCGGTCAGTGCGAACGAGAGCGACCAAAACAGCGCATACTCGCGCGTGTCCACGACCTGCCCGTCGGGCGGGTCCGGCCGGGCAGGATGCGGATTACGTTGCGTCTCAAGCTCGCTCATCGCGTAGCCCTGCGGTCCCGGCGGCGCCAGATAGGTGACCGGACCGCACAACAGAGCATCGGCGTGTTCGGGCTGGGCCGCGGCGCGGCGATAGCACTCGATCATCCGCGGACTCGGGATGCAGTCCACATCGAGAAACACCAGCAGTTCGGCCGATTCGCGCAGGGCGGCGGCGGCCCCCTGATTGCGGGCGGCGGCCATCGGTAGCGGCTCGCCGGCATCGAGTTCAACGACCATCGCGCGCGTGTGTTCCGCGGCAACGATGTCGGGGACTCGCGGATCACCGAGTGCGACCACCACGTGCAGGTCGGGTGGCGGTCGGCTCGACGCCAATCCGCGCAGCTGTCGACGCAGGTGGCTGCCCCGTCCGCGCACCGCGGTGATCACCGCGGTTTTCCGGGTTTTCATACCGCCGCCAACGTCGCGTGGTGCGCCGCGGTCGTCTCGATCGCCCGGGCGGCGCGCGCCGCCGCCCCCTGGACCTGCCAACGTTGCCAGTCGCGCGACTCACTGGACAGGGCGCGCAGCAGCACGTCGGGCCATTCCCGATCGTCGGGCCATCCCGGCAGCACGGTCGCGAGCCGGTGTCGTTGCAAGGCCGTTGCCGTGGCGTGTTGTTCATCGAATGGCCGGGGCTGGGGTATGACGACGGCGGGACGGCCGGCGGCCGCGATATCGGCGATGCAGCTTTGTCCCGCGTGCGTGACGACGAGGTCGGCAGCACAGATCTGGGGCCACGGGTCGGCAACCCAGCCGCTGGTGCCGCCGAGCACCGTCCACGTCGTTCCCGCGCAACGCGGCGCGCCGGCACTGGCCCCATCGAAATCCCCATCGGCCCCGCCCAGAACGAGGACGCGGAGCTGCTGGTCAGACCGGATGGCCGCGCGATCGCGTCCCTCGAAACGGCTGATGCCTCCGACATAACTCGTCTTGGCCGCGTGCGGGCGCAACCAGGACGGCTCGTCGACTTCGCGTGGCCAGGCGGCCACGATGTGATCGGCAATGCGATGGACGAGTTCGTGCGGGCCATCGGTACGGTTGCCCGGCAGGGCCATCACGATCACCGGGACACCGAGCAGACGAACGAACAACGCGAGTTCCACGGAGACATCGCTCACGAATGCCCGCGGCTGTTCCGCCGCCACCCAACGAGCCACGGCATCCATGCGCGCCCCGTATCCGGCGTCGTGATGGGGCGCCCAGTGCAGGCCGCCGTGCGCCGTGGGATGACACACTCGCTCTGACCGATCATCACGCGGTAAGTTCACCACCCCCGTGAACGGGTGTGGCGCAGCGACATTCAGCGAAGTCAGCACCGTCACCGGTTGGCGAAGGTGACGGCAGATGCTCGCCGCCCGCGCCAAGTGACCAAAACCGTGATGATGGACGTAGTAACCGATCATGTTTGGCCTCGCTAGGGTTGTCGACCATGCGGCGGTACACGTCCAGATAAGCGCCCAACATCGCTTCCAACGAGCAACGACCGATTGCGTATTCACGTACCCCGCTGCGGCGGAGACCGACCGCCGCGGGGATGGCGTCCGCCATCTCGCCGACATCTTCGCCAGCGACGAGCCGGCCGGATTCGGGCCCGACGAGTTCGGGGATGCCGCCACGGGCGAAGGCGACGACCGGTGTGCCGCAGCACATCGCTTCGGCGACCACCAAGCCGTACGGCTCGTCCCACACGGGGGTCACCAACGCCGCTTCCGCGGCACCGACGACGCGTGCCAGCTGATCCTGGTCCAGGTGACCGGCATAGCGGACGTCCGCGCCCAACCTGGGCGCCACTTCGGTGGCGAAGTACTCGGTGTCGGAGATCGGACCGGCCAGCACTAGTGGCTTACCGGCGCGTCGCGCCGCACTGATCGCCAAATGCGGCGCCTTCTCGGCGGTGATGCGGCCGAACCAGACCAGCGGCCCGCCACCCGGGCCCAGCGGCCACCGACGCGTGTCGATGCCGTTGGGAATCACCGTGATACGGCTGATGGATTGGCTCCACGAGCGTGCGGTGTGTTCGGAGACGGCAGCGAACTGGGTGCCGACGCCGGCCGACGCGTCGATGGCCGACTCCAGCCACGGTGTCGGGGGCGTGTGCACCGTGGTGAGCATCGGAATCGACAGCATCGGGGCCATCGCGACCGGCAGATAGTGCAGGCTGTGATTGTGGACGATGTCGAAATCGTCCCGCCCCGACTCGGCCAGTCGCAACATCAGCGTCAGGTACGCATGGTGATCCGCCATGAACCCTTCGGCCGGCATCGAGACGTCGGCACGTGCGATGCGCGATATGCCTAGCGGCCGCACCGCAAGAGTGCGGCAGTCCAGATCTCCGTCGGATCCTGCTGCGGCAAAAAGGGATACCCGGTGTCCGAGCTTGGCCAGCGCGCGTGCCAGATGCCAGACATGCGCCTCCAGACCGCCGGCGAACGGCTGGCTGACGGCAAACCGGCTGGAGGCGATCAGCGCGACCCGCAAGCTATCGTTCATGCCGAGACCGCTCGGTACACATCGCCGTGGGCGGCTGCGACTTCGACACGTTCGGCGCGACGCTGCGCCCAGGTCGCTCGTGGTGCCGAGGTCCCCGCTGCCCACCGTCGGTATGCATCATCGACTGCACGCCGCAGTGATTCGGGGTCGAAACGATTCTCACTGAAATCGAAGACCCCGCAGGGCCGTTGCTGACCGTAGAAACCGCAGCCCGGGGCAATGACGGCGGTGCCGAGATCGAAGCATGCTTCCAGCCACCCGGAATGGCTGCCGAAGCGGTATGGCAGCACCGACACCGTCAGCGACGCCAGGTAGTCCCAGAATTCGCGGTCGGAGAAATACGGGTGTACCCGGACCCGAACATGATCGTATCGTCCGTATTCCAGCAGCGCCGCGCCGATTTGCGGTGCATACCAGTGATTTTGCGGGTCGAAGATTTCGTCGTGCACGTTGATCTGGAGCACCGCATGGGGCAGCGCTGACAGGATGTCGGTGAGGGCGTCCACGACCGGCAGGGGGTCCATGTTTGCCCGCAGGCTCTTCGCGTGGACTCCGACCACGAAGCGGTCACCGTTGTCGCGCGGCCGTAGGATACGGTCGCTTTCCAACACGTGCGGATGAGGAAGGACGCGGCATCGGCGTCCCCACCGATCCCAGATCGTCTGTGCCGCACCGGTCGTCAGTGTGATCAATTCGTCCGCGGCCGCAACGAGGACCTCCTGCTGACGGTCGTGGGCGGCCGAATCGCGGTGATGCGGGTTGCGCAGGTCGTGCACCGTGTAGACCAGCGGTTTACCGTGCGCCTTCAGTTCCCGAACCACCCCGGCGAGCAGCTCCGGACCTATGGCGTCGAACCCGAAATGGACATGGAACACATCGAAGCTGTCGTGGTTCTGGCTGACCCAACCCGGCTCGAGCATCAGCGGAGGCCACCAGCCGCCCGGAACGGTCCGGCCGTCGCGGGGCTCCGGATCAGGCAGGCGCACAATGCTTTCCGTGCTTTCCGTGCTTTCCGCTCCCGCGGGCACGGAAAGGTGACGCACGTAGACGTGCGAGGCGGGTACCGATGCAACACGCACTTAGGTCTGTCCTCCCACGCACCCAGCATTCGATCGTGCCGGCGTAGCCTGCCGGTCTCTGGCTGGTGTCAGCCTTTGTAGGGCTACCCGGGCCACAGCGGACCAAACTGGGGCGCGTCGGAAAGAAACCCGGTGCTGTCGCCGCGACGACGTGCCATTGGCGGCGCCGGGCGGTTCCCCGCGACCTGGCTCAGGGCGAGAGTTGGACGTGACCGCCCGGCGGACGCGGTGGCGAAGGCTGCGCCGGCGGAGGCGGGGGCGCCGGCGCAGCGGGCGCGGGGGCCTGCGGTTGGGGGGCGGGTCCCTCCGGGGGTTGCGGTGCGGGCGCCTGCGGCTGCTGCGGGCGTGGTTGCTGGGCTCGCGGCGGCGCCGACGCTACCGGCGGTTCGAGGGGTTTCGCGGTCGGCGCCGGGATTGCCGGCGGATCGGGGGTGATCTCGCCACGCGGGGCCGGCCCGATCAGGTGCGCCGCGAGGGTGTGCGGGCCCACCGCCGACCGGGCCGTCCCCGCACCGAGGTCGGTCGCGCCGCAGCACAGCAGGACGATCACCGCCCACCTGGCACATCGTCGTCGGCTGTGCACGGTCCGCGGATTCGACGGCGCGGCCTGTCGACGGGTCGGCGTGGTCATCGGCCCACGCAGACGTCGCGCGGCTGCGCCCATCCCCAGGTCCACGCGAAAGTCCAGTGGTGATACATGGTTCCAACCAGTTACGATGTCCATGATCGCAGGCGCTTTGTGCCTCCATTGTTACCAGTTGATGTCGATTCGTCAGATGTCAGCTGGATGACACCGAAGAGACCGGATCCTGTCGTGCACACCCGCATCCCCCACCTCGCCGGGGCGGTGGTTGGCCTCGCGGCGGCGCTCACCGCGGCACTCGGATACGCCGGGGCGGCCAAGGCCGATGCACAGGAGGACCAGTTCGTCGCATTACTTGCCCAACTGCAGATACCGGTGATCGACAATGTGCCGGGGCTGGTGTATCGGGCCCAGGAAATCTGCGGCGAGCTCGACCACGGTACCCCGTTCCAGTCGGTGGTGGATGAGGAAACAAACACGACGTACGCGAGTAGTCCGTCCTTACACCTCGTGCCGGATCGCGTGACGCGGACGGCGGTCAAATTCGTCACGGCATCGGTGACCGTCTATTGCCCGCGCTATCAAGGATTACTTCCTTAGGTCTGGTTACCATTTCAGCGGCACCGACTCGGGAACCCACCCGTTGAATATGCCCTCGGAGAATACGCCGTATGGTCTGGGATGCCAGGCCTTGGGAACGTTGCCGGCCTGCCAGTCGAACTCGAACTGCGGAATCCCGGCGAGCCACACCTCGAAGAACGCGCTCAGCAGATCCCGGGCCAGGTGCGAGGCCGGGCACCGGTGCGGGCCTCCCCCGAAACTCCAATGCCGGTGCGCCCCACCTAGTTTCATTTCCTGACCGGACAACGCGTCGGACTCGTCGCGGTGCACCAGACCGACGCACAACTCCACCGGGGACCCGGCCGGGATCGTGGTTTCACCGATAGTCACGTCACGGGTTGCGACGCGCGAAACCGTCTTCGCCCCGCCATCCAGCCGCAGCAACTCTTCGATGAAAGCCCCTTGACGGCTTGGGTTCTCGCGAAGTTCCTGCTGAAGTGCGGGCTTGCGGCCCAGCAATGCCAGCCCGGCCTTGATGGGGAACGAGGCGAACATGAAACCGCGGATCACCGTCGCCATGAGGCCCATGACCTCTTCGTTGCTGAGCGGTTCGGCGGCGAGGCGGGTGATGACATCGGGACCGCCCACGGGCGCGCGGCGGACCTGTCCGACCAGGTCGGCGGTAACGGCGTTGATCGGGATGTCCCTCGGCAGCCCGCAGACCAATCCGGAGGCCGTGAAGCACACCACCTCGGCGACTTGCGCGGCATCGCAGCGGCGGAATTTTGCTACCACGCCCACGCCCTCCTCGATGAGCCCGCGTATCGATGTGAGCATTTCCCGCGAACTGCCCGGGTTGAACAACTCCACCAGGATCGCGTGGTAGGGGCCGAACGGCCGATTGCCGGGCATCAGTTCACCTTGGCGGCTGCCGAAAACCTCGCCATCGCGCATGGCGGCCAGGACATCGTCGCGCTGCCACAGCACGTACGCCCCCTGCGGCCCCGGCAGTACCCGCTGGCCCGCTTGCTCGGCGGCCGCGTGCCACTCACGAAAGGCCGCGGCCGCAGTCTCGTCGGACCGCATGACTTCCTGCACGCCTCTCGCCTCCGGACCAGGTCCTCGCGCACCTCCGACGGTGCCACCGGCAACTCCGATGCCGCAACTCTAGCGTCAAGGTTTGCTCCTCGCCGCCGCACGCGAGGCCGCCCGGCAGATCGGCGGACGCCATGGGTTATCTGACGCCATGCCCGACTGGTTGACGAGAGCCGAAGATCGGCACCTTTAGACAAGGACCGTGCACTGCAATCCAACGCCGTGCGGCCCGGGGGGCGGCACAGTTGAAAGAGATGTCGAAGGCTGCCTGGCTGCGATGTCTGCGACGTTGGGGCCGGGGGGAAACGATGGGGGCGAGATGGCAGGACAGTTCGACGGCAAAGTTGCGTTCATTACCGGCGCCGCGCGCGGGCAGGGCCGCTCGCACGCCGTGCGGTTCGCCGAGGAAGGCGCCGACATCATCGCGATCGACATCTGCCAACAGCTCGACAGCGTGGCGTATCCGCTCGCAAGCCGCGAAGATCTCGACGAAACCGTCAACCTGGTAGAGAAAACGGGTCGTCGAATTATCGCCGAACAATCCGACGTTCGAGACTTCGCGGGCCTCCAAGCTGTGCTGGATACTGCGGTGGCAGAACTCGGCCGCCTGGACTTCGTCCTAGCGAACGCCGGGCTGGCGCCCGGCGCGGGTCTACCGCAGCCGAGCATGTCAGCGTATGTCGATGCGATCGACGTGATGCTCAACGGCGTCTACTTTACGATCGAAGCCGCCTTACCTGCCCTGCTCGATCGCGACGACGGCGGTGCGATAGTCATCACCAGCTCGGCGGCCGGGCTGAAATCGATCGGCCGGAGCTTCGATACCCGCGAACACGGCTTGGCCGGCTACACCGCCGCCAAACATGGGGTGGTTGGGTTGATGCGTTACTTCGCAACGATTCTCGCCGAAAAGAATATCCGGGTGAATTCGGTCCATCCGACCGGTGTCGCGACTCCGATGATTCAAAACGACGCGGTCGAAGGTTACGCGCGCGAGCACCCGTCGTTCGCGGCGGCCTTCCAGAACATGCTGCCCGTCGACGTGATCGAGCCCAAGGATGTCAGCGAAGCCATGATTTACCTGTGTAGCGAAGCCGGTCGCTATGTCACAGGAGTGACACTGGCTCTCGACGCCGGAATCCTCCTTAAATGAATGTGCCCGGCGTTTTTGCGAAATGCCCATCCGGTTGGCATATGGATTGAGCAGCGTGCCGCCGGACGAGCGCGTGGCATTCAGCGCGTTCTTTATCGATATGCCCTGCATTGCGTGGACCACGCGCCGCCTGGCGCATCGTCCACGCCAATTCCCTGTCGCGCCTGAGCAGATCGGCACGACCCCCGCGAGCTGCGCGACCGGGAAGGTACCATGGGGCAACGCTATGCGGCATTTCCGTCGGCTACCCTTTCCGGCCTGACTCGTAATGAACGCTATGCCAATGTCAGTCCATACGTTAAGGGGAAGGTGTGCCGTTTTGCAGCTTGGTAGCAACGGCCAGACTCCGAATGCCGCGACCGACGTCCAGTTTGACGCATTTGAGGCGTTCTTGTCGGAGCAGTTGGGGCCGATGCAGCTGTTGCCGGACGACGTTAAGACTTTCCGCGGGCAGATCCGATCGGTGGATCTTGGCGTCGTCCAATTGTCCAAGGTGCAATGTGAAAACGCATTCGTTGCCCGGCGCACGCGAAAACTTATCGCCGCGAGCAGCTCGAAATGCCTTAAAGTAGCGATGCAACTCCGAGGCACTTGTGTCCTGTCCCAGGGCGGTCGACAAGCGGCCCTGGCGCCCGGTGATTTTGCGATCTATGACACAGCGCGTCCGTATGAGATCAGCGGTGGTGCGTCATTCCATATGGAGGCAGTGATATTTCCGCGTGCGGCTCTGCAACTCCGCCAAGATCTTCTTGAACAACTGCTGATCCGGCCGATAAGTGGGCGAGAAGGCGTTGGACAGCTGGTATCGGGGTATCTTCGGACGCTTGCCCGTCAAGCCGACGACGGCCTGAATTCGGACTCCTTTCATTTGGCCGACGCCACCCTTAACCTGCTCGCAGCATCGTTTGCAGAGCAGCTCGGTGATGGCATCACAACGCCTGACGACGGGAAAAAGGCCTTACTGCTGCGTATCCGAACCTATATCGAGTGCCGGCTTGGTGATCCACTACTCGACATCGGTAGCATTGCCGCCGCGCATCATATTTCAGTCCGTATGCTGCACAAGCTATTCGAGAGCGAAGATCTGACCGTGGCCGGGTGGATCCGGATGCGGCGACTCGGGCACTGTCGTCGCGACTTGGCAGACCCCACTCTCGCCCAGCGGCCGGTGAGTTCGATCGCCGCCAAGTGGGGGCTGACGGACCCGGGGTATTTCTCACGGCTTTTCAAAGCAACTTATGGCCTTTCGCCCACGGATTACCGGGCGGCGGTGCAGCGCACGACGAGTTCCTAACCCCTGACGGTTCACGGCGGCGCGTCCGGACCGCGAGCACCGACTCCGGCCACCCAAGAGCACCAATATGATTCGCGTGCCACGCCTGCGGCTGTGACCCGAGATCGGCTGACGGGACAACGTTCCTGAAGGTCGTCGCACGATCTCGTGCACGCCAGGTCCAGTGCTGTGCGTGCATCTCCAGGCGCGCTGCCCCGGCGGTGGGTCTCGGGTCTCGGGTAAGTCCCCCCGTGTGGTGGGGTTTCGGAACCCATGGCGGCGGACGATGCCGGACCTACTGCGGGGTGTGTCGCTGAGGGTGTTGGGGTGGGCCATCGCGTAGTGGTCAGTGAGTTACCGACCAAAGTGACTCACGATAGGACACACGACGCGATGACCC
>NZ_LQPT01000085.1 GCF_002102355.1 Mycobacterium sherrisii
CAACCGACCCGACCAACCAGAGGAGGACGCTCAGTAAATACCGCGCAACGGTGCCTCATTCAGGTTGACAGGTTCCGGTTCACCTATGCCGCTTGATGACGACCCCAAGACAACAGACTGCTCCCCCGCTGACCCGCGAGCAATGGCTTGCCGTCCGAAAACTGTTCAGGCCCAGACCTAGATCGGCGTAATCCGCACGTCCCCCGGCAACGCGCGGACGCGCTTCGCCAGCTTCGGTACGACTACCTCAAACAGGGAGCGCACCACATACCGACGCTCGGCCATCGTCAGCTCGGGCCACTGAGCCGGGTCAAGCTCAAGCTCGGACGGCGTTTCGATCGTGGCCCGCAGTCCTTCAATCCGTGCCGTCAGGTTTCGCTCGACCCGACCGAACGCGCCAGCACTGACTTTGCCGATGATAGCCTCGGCCTCCCACTCAGCCAGTCGCCGCTCTAGTTCTTCGATTTCCGCTATTACGGCAGTGTCGTCAACGTTGTCAGAGTCGTAGTCGGATGGATCAATTCCACTGAGCCGCTTGAAGATTTCGTCCTCGACCGCTTTGTCGAGCATCTCGGCCAGCCGGGACACATGACCCTTTCGGCAATCGTAGTAGGGCATTCGGCCGTCTCTGGCTCTATACCTCAGTCCCTCCGCACATACGCCGCACTTGGCTATCCCGCTGAGTAGGTGCTTCGGCTCGGGGCCTGGTTGGGAGTTGTAGCCGTAGAGCGCCCGCATGCGCGTGTCCCGCGACTTTAATTGTCGGTGCTGCTGTTTGGTGATGATGCCAGGCCAAGACGCCTCGCCGACGACCTTGCCCTGGTGTTGCCGAAGGCCCGCCAACGCAGGATTGAGCAGTGCCCTCCGTAGCGTCGTCGGCGTCGTAGGGGCGTAGCCGTCAGTGGTTTTCAGCCACTCCAATACGGAGTACTGAGACTCACCCGCAAGCAGCCGCTCGACCGCCTCACGAACTCTCGGAGCCTCGACAGGATCCGGCTCCCACTGCGGCCGTAGTCGTCCATGGGCGTCGTTCTCTCTAATGGCCAGGTATCCCCAAGGGGGACGGCTCATCGGCCGCCCATCAGCCGCTGAGGCCCGCTTTCCGCGCAGCACACGAGTGCGTATGCGCTCCGACTCGTACTCGGCTACGAGAGCGTCCAGGCCACCCGTGAAGCGGTCATCACCAGAGGTGAGGTCGAGTGTTCGCCCGGCATAGGACAGCGGCACCTGCAGCTCGGCGCACAGGCTGCGGAGTTCAACCCACTCCTGTAAATCACGCTGCGCCCTGGAGGCCTCCCACACAACGAGGACATCACCTTTGCGGAGATCCTTCTTTAGCTGCCGCCACTCGGGCCGGTCACCGGAATAGCGAGATCGCACCGATCGAGTTGTCGCAGTAGACGGCCCGTACGGGCCAGTTGTTGCGGTTGCACTCTTGGCGGCACTCGCGCTCCTGGTCCTCGACTGACCGTCCGCCAGCCGAGTCCCGTGAGACTCGCGTGTAGATGACAGCGTCCACGAGAGGAATTTAGCACCGTGAATCCGACATTGGCATGGGCGCACGACACCGGCGCCGATCTGGCCAAGACCAACGTCAACGGCGGCGCCATCGCGATCGGACATCCGTTGGGCGCCAGCGGCGCTCGCATCATGACGACCATGGTCAACGCGCTGGAGCAGCGCGGCGGCCGCTACGGCCTGCAGACGATGTGTGAGGGCGGCGGCATGGCCAACGCCACCATCATCGAGCGGCTGGGCTAAGGCGGGTCGCGGTGACTGGTTGACGAGCGGCCACCCGCCTACACTCGGGCTGTGCAACCGATGTTGCGGGTGGATACAGCCGGTGTGCAGGCGATTGCCGACCGCTGGGGTGCTTCAGTGAGCGAGCTGACTGGCCTGGTAGCTCCGGTAGGGCTGGGGCTGTCCTGTCAGGGCAGCACGGCCGCGGTCAACGCCGCCCACGTCGACGTCGCGGCATTCACTGCGCAGCTTGCCGCGCGCGCAAGTGGCCGCGCCACCGCCGTAGTTCAAGCCGACATGCGTTATGTCGCGAATGAAGTGGCTTCGGCCGCCGAGGTTGCCGCTGTCGCTCAACCGGTGACTCACGTATAGCAATGTCCGCGGTCGGGGGGATTCCCAGTCTGTCGGAGCTGTTGGCCTGGCCCACCGACCACCTCACCGAGGCCGCCGACCACTGGGAGACCGTAGGCGAGAGTAGCTACGCAGTAGTCCACCAGGTGTGGCGGGACGCGACGTCTGTTGATTGGCAAGGCGAATCCGCCGACGCGCTGCATGTCGCGACGCACGCCGATCTGACAACCACCAGCGCAGTCGTCGACCAGCTCCAGACCGCAGCCAGCGTCGCGCGCAGTGGAGCCTCGGATCTGTATGCGGCCCGCTCACGAGTGCGTTACGCTGTCGAAGACGCCCTCGCAGCGGGATTCGAAGTGTACCAAGATCTTTGGGTCACCGATCGTAGAGCCGGCGGATCAGGTGCACAGCGGGCCGCTCGGGCGGCCGAGGCGCAAGCGTTGGCTGGTGAAGTCCGCCAGCGGGCGGCACGACTAGTTGTATGAGGCCATGACATTGGTGACGCCGGTGGCGAGTCGTGATGCTGGTGGCTGGCCTGCGGCGGCAGAGTGTGGTCGATGGTAGTTGAAGTGGATGTTCCAGACTTTGAGTGCTTCGGCGCGTTGGGTTTCTGAGGTCCATGTCCTGGCGTAGAGGAACTCTTCGGCCAGGATGCGGTTGTAGCGCTCGACTTTGCCGTTGCGGCGCGGGGTGTAGGGCGTGATGAATTGGTGGCGTGCGCCGTGGAGCACGTGGGCGAAGTCTTTGGCCCGGTAGCAGGCGCCGTTGTCGGTGACGATCCGCTGGATGCGGTCGATGCCATGGACGGCGAACCATACCCGGGCGCGGTGCATGAATCCGATTGCGTGACGGCTTTTTCGTTGTCAAGGGCTTCGGTGTAGGACAGTCGGGAGAACCCGTCGACGGCCGAATGCAGGTACAC
>NZ_LQPT01000086.1 GCF_002102355.1 Mycobacterium sherrisii
GCCACGTGAGCGATCGGACGATCAGCGCAACGGGCCACGAGTCGACGACGGCCTTCAACGGACAACGGGGCATTACCGTGGGTCACGGACGGGTTCCTTCGGTAGTCAGGACGAGGGGTTTGGCGATTTCTCATCCTGCCGCTGAAGAACCCGTCCCCCGAACACCTCAACCCGTGTCGGCGTCTACAACCTCATGACCCGCAACAGCTAGGCACGGGGCCGATGGTCGGCCTATGTCAACTTTGCGGACCGGTGTTGACGGGGGATTGTCGCGTTCCGAGGCTGAAGTGGTGAGCTCGGTACAGGTGGTGACTCAGGCGGGCGCATTCTTCGGCGCCGACGCCCTGCAAGATCCCTACCCGCTCTATGAGCGCATGCGTGCTGCCGGGCAAGTCCACCGGATCGCCGACTCCCAGTTCTACGCCGTGTGCGGGTGGGACGCCGTCAACGACGTCATCGGCCGGCCCGCAGACTTCTCGTCGAACCTCACCGCCACCATGACCTACACCGCGGACGGCGGCGTCAAGGCCTTCGAGATGGACGCACTGAACGGTCCGACACACGTCCTGGCGACCGCCGACGATCCCGCCCACGCCGTGCACCGCAAGCTGCTGGTCCGCCATCTGGCCGCGCGGCGGATCCGCGCGATCGAGCAGTTCGCCGCCGACACGGCGGATCGCCTGTGGAACGACGGGCTGTGCGACGGGCACACCGAATGGATGGACGCGATGGCCAACCGGCTGCCGATGATGGTGGTGGCCGAACTGATTGGGGTCCCGGTCGGCGACACCGCCCAATTGATGCGCTGGGGATACGCGGCCACCCAGATGCTCGAGGGGCTGATCGATGAGGATCAACTGGCCAGCGCGGGCGCCGCCGTGCTGGAGCTCAGCGGCTACATCAACGCCCAATTCGACCGTGCAGCAGCCGATCCGCGCGACGATCTGCTGGGCGAGCTCGCAACGGCCTGCGCCGCGGGTGAAGTGGATGCGTTCACCGCTCAGGCCATCATGCTGATCTTGTTCGCGGCCGGGGGAGAGTCGACGGCGTCGCTGCTGGGCAGCGCGGCCTGGATACTGGCGCAGCAACCCCACATTCAGCAGCAGGTTCGTGAAAACCCAACGCTATTACCGGCGTTCATCGAAGAGACATTGCGGTTCGAGCCGCCGTTCCGCGGCCACTACCGACACGTGCGACACGACACCACTCTGGCTGGAGTCGACCTGCCCGCGGGCTCGCGTCTCCTGCTGCTCTGGGGCGCCGCCAATCGCGATCCCACACATTTCGAGCGGCCCGGAGAGTTTCTGCTCGACCGCGCGGAAGCCAAGGGGCACATCAGCTTCGGCAAGGGCGCGCACTTCTGTGTCGGTGCCGCGCTGGCGCGCCTGGAGACCACGATCGTGCTACGCCTATTGCTCGACCGCACCACGCGAATCGAACCGTGCGGCGTCGGGCCCTGGCTGCCCAGCCTGTTGGTGCGCCGACTGCGGCGGCTCGACCTGGCCGTGCGCTGACGGCCGGGACTAGTTCCCGGGCGGCAGCTGGCGCGGCCCCTGGGGCGCACCCAGTTCGGGCGGGCCGTCCCGGTGCGGCAACTGGCGCGGGCGTTCTGCTGTGGCAGCGTCCAGGGACCGGTCCTCGCCGCCGCCGGCGGACAGTCGTACCGCGGAGCGCTGCTCGTGCCCGCCGACCTGATCGACCGGATACCCGGGCGCCGGCGTGGCCGGCCCGGCCGTTGGGGCCGAGCTGTGCGGCTGCTCGTCGCCCTCCGAACTTTCCGCGTGGAACGTCACCTTCCGACTGCGCTTAAGCGCGAACGTGATCTCTTCCACCTCTTCGAACACCTGGCGCGCGGTGCGCAGCGGTGTGGCGGTGTTGTCAATTACCCGCGCGACAATGGGCGGCACCAGCGGGCGAATCCAGCGCGCCGCGGCCCGGGTCGCGTCGGGAAGCGAGGGGATCAGCGGCGCCCCACGCCCGACCGCGGGGGCCGCCTCATCGCTCGGCTCGATCTGTGCCGGCAGGTTCTGCGGCGGCGGTAGTACATCGGATTGTCCTGCGCTACAGGGCAATGCGGCCATGGTCCGGCTGGCAGCCTCGGCCTCGGCAGCGATCGGGAGATACATCTGCTCGTCGACCTCGCCGGTGGCCGGCGCTACGGCATTGCGCGACGACGTGGGCCCCTCGATCGCTTCGGCCACCCGCCGACGCTGCTGCTCGCGGTCGATCTCGGTCTGCGCCTGGATGGCCAGCCGCGCCTGCGTGAGTTGGTGCTCGGCCCATAGGATCTCGGCCTCGCGACGAACTTCGGCCCGTTTGATCGCGATCGCGGTGTCGGCGTCGAGCTCGGCGCGCTCGCGCTCGGCCCGGGCGCTCGCGTGCCGGTCGTGGGTAGTCTCGCCCCGCCACGCGCGCAGGATCAGCGGCAGCAGGTACACCAACACGAAGAAGGCGACCGTCGCCAGTCGCAGGATCAGCGCGCCGGTGCCGGCGACGGTCAGATCGTTCATCGCGATCCAGCGTGCGCCCAGGCCGTCGGGGTGCGCGTCGGCGAGCACTCGTTGCCGGGCCTCGGCCACGGCCTGCTCCCGACGCGAAATCGTGGCATCCAATTCCGGGGCCTGCCGATCGCGAGCCGTCAAGGCCGCATCGAGCTCACGTTGCGCATCGGCGAGAAGCTCGTTGGCAGTTCGGGTTTCGGGTCCGGTGCCGGGGTCGCCGGTGATCCGCGTCTGTGGGCACTGCGGGCTGGGGTGGTATTCGCAGCGGGCGACGACCAATGCATTGTCCTGACGGGTGCGGGCCTGCGCGACGGCGTCGTCGAGCGCGCCGCGAGCATTGCGGGCCTGTTGCAGGGCGCTCGAGGACTGCGCGACCGCCGGCACGGTGTCCGCGGTGCGCAGCGCGCGTTCGTCGAGATGATGGTCGATCGACCGGGAGAACACCGTGAGCGCGGCAAGCTCACCGACCACGACGCCGACGGCCACCGCGACGAGCGCGCGTCCCGCGATGCCGGCCCGGCCGCGGTGCGGCCCGCTCGCGATGCCCCGGGTCACCGCCCCGACCAGCAGTCCAACCCCCAACGTGCCGGCGACGATCGCGGCCGGTGGCCAATGGGTCGAGGCCGACACGGCCAACGCGGCGACAGCCCAAGCCAGACCCGCGCCCAACACCACCACGGCGCCCGCGACGGCATGGGTCGACCGCTCGTGACGCTCACTCAGGTCGCGCCAGTGTCCGCCGCCCAGCCAGGTGAGAACTCCCTCGACCCGGGAGACGGCGGAGCGCTGCTCAGTTACCTCATGGGCGCCCATCGAAATCCACACCTCCCCGGGCAACCAGCCTCCCAGCTCGCCGCCCGACACACCGAATCGAGGCGGCGGCATGTGGTCTTATTCACAACTGCCAGCAACCATCGGCCGGACGAGCCGGTGCCAAATTGCTGCGACGCGGACGGATCAGCGAAATATCCGGCAGCGAGCGTGAGACGGTATAAGCCTATGCAGAACTACGACTACCTGACCTACGAAGAGTTCGGACGCAGGTTCTTCGAGGTTGCGGTCACCCCGGAGCGGGTCGCCGCGGCGTTCGCCGAAATCGCCGGCAACGAGTTCGCCATGGAACCGATTTCGCAGGGGCCGGGCGGAATCGCCAAGGTGAGCGCGAACGTCAGGATTCACGACCCACGCGTGACCCGACGGCTGGGCGACAGCATCACCTTCGTCATCCACATACCGCTATCCATCGACCTGCTACTGGACCTGCGGCTGGACAAGCAGCGATTCCAGGTTTCCGGCGACATCGCCTTGCGCGCGACGGCGCGGGCCGCCGAGCCTCTGGTGCTGATCGTCGACGTCGCCAAGCCGCGGCCCTCCGACATCACGGTCAACGTGTCGTCGAAGTCGTTCCGCGGCGAGATCTTGCGAATCCTGGCCGGTGTCGACGGGGAGATCCGCCGATTCATCGCCCAATACGTCGCCGAGGAGATCGATGCGCCGCAATCCCAGGCCGCGCAGGTCATCGACGTGGCCGAAAAGTTGAACGAGGCGTGGCCCTAGGCGGCCGGAGCGTTTACCGGTTCCACCGGCGTGGGTATGCGGGGCCGAACGGCC
This sequence comes from Mycobacterium sherrisii, assembly GCF_002102355.1. GTDB lineage: Bacteria > Actinomycetota > Actinomycetes > Mycobacteriales > Mycobacteriaceae > Mycobacterium > Mycobacterium sherrisii. The sequence continues at coordinate 4,113 of NZ_LQPT01000086.1, forward strand.
ACGCACCCGGCCCCCTTCCCACGAGGAGCGACCAGCCTTGGCACAAGTAGACGTTTCGACCTCGTCCGACCTGAACCCCGCCGCCGCGTGGAAGCTGGCATCCGACCTAGGCCGCTTCGACGAGTGGATGACGATCTTCGGTGGTTGGCGCGGCGAGGTGCCCGCCACGATCGAGCAAGGCACCAAAATCTCGTCGTGCATCAAGGTGAAGGGCTTCCGCAACGTGGTGCACTGGACGGTCACCCGCTACGACGAACCCAAATCGATTGAGCTGCAAGGCCGTGGCCGCGGCGGGATCCGACTCACCGTGGCCATGGACGTCACGGACACGCATCCGGGTTCGATATTTCACCTCAACGCCGACATCAGGGGCGGGGTGCTCAGCGGGCCGGTCGGCAAGGTCGTGGCCCGCGTCCTGCGTTCCGATGTGCGCAAGTCGGTGGAAAACCTGGCCGCCCTGCACTGACGGACGGCAGTCCGGTCAGCGCCCTCAGCGGCCGGGATGACTGGCGAACCAGTCGCGTTCCGCCTGGCGGATTCGCCTGCGGTCCATACCCAGCCAGTCCAGGCCGGCGCCCAACGCCATCAATCCGATGATCGCGGCGGTCACCCCGGCGCCGACCTGGCCGAGGGCGAAGTTGGTAATGCACACGGCCAGCGCGACGACGGCGGCCCCCACCACGAGAAGTCCCGGGGCGCGCACCGAGTCCTGCGGGGGCCCATCGTACCGGGTGCTCACGCCATCGCCGACCGGGTTGCGGCTGTTGTGCTTCATCAGCGCCTCCATAGCTTTGCGTGCGTTCGCCCGTGCTAGATCCTTTCCGGTAGCTACCCGAAAGACGGCCTGGCCAAACGATTCGGCGCGGCAGCACGCCGTGTGCGGGTGCGCGCTCAGCCCCGGTCGGGCGGCAACAACCGGCGCACGCGCCGCGTTTCGATGGCGTGGACGGTCAACGCGCGCCGGCGGATCCGCCATCCGTCGGCGGTCGAGGCGTACTCGTCGTCGTAGCGCAGATGCCAGGCCACGTCGAGCGCGCCATCGGCGCCCTGTGTCCAGTGATGGGCAACGCATGCGACCCGCCCGTACAGCGTGTCGGACAGCGGCGGCCCCGCGTCGTACACTTCGCCGACGATCGCGTGCTCGGTGCGGGTGACCGCGGCGACCGCCGCCAGCGCCGTCGCGATGGCCGGCCGGCCACGGTGTGCCCGGACGGGGGTCAGGATATCCGGCGGCGCCGGCACGATCAGTTCGGCGTCGTCGGTGAAAAGGGCTGCCACAGCGTCGAATTGGCGGTCATCTACACCTGCGGCATATCGGTGCACCAAATCGGTGAGGGCGGCCCGGTCCTGGGCGGGAACGGTCATGGCTAGATGGTCGGTGGCGCGAGCGTGGTGCGGACGGCCTCGGCCAGGACGGCGGCCCGGCGATCGGTGAACACGTCCTCGAGCTTGACCGGGCGGCCATCCGGACCGGTCAGCGGGACGCGCCAGTTCGGATATTCGTCGGTGGTGCCGGGCTGATTTTGCGTCCGCCGATCGCCGACCGCATCGGTGAGCGCCACCCCCAGCAGGCGTGACGGCGTCCTGCCCAGGTACCGGTAAAGCGCGACGATAACGCGCTCCGGATCTTCGTCGGCGCCCAACAGACCTACCCGCCGCAGCTCGGCCAGCCAAGCCGCCAGCTCGGCCCGGTCGGATTCGAGCTCCTCGGCGACCGGCCGGGTCAACAGCCCCAGCGACTCGCGCAACCGGACGTGGTCGCCGGCGAGGTAACCGGCGGTGGGCGGCAGATCGTGGGTGGTCACCGAGGACAGGCAGTACTCGCGCCAGCGTTCGGCGGGCAGGGGCCCACCGTTTCCCTCTCGGTCCAGCTCGAACCACAGGATCGAGGTGCCCAGCACGCCGCGGAGTAAGAGGTAATCGCGCACCCACGGCTCCACGGTGCCGAGGTCCTCACCGACCACCAATGCCCCGGCGCGGTGTGCTTCAAGCGCCACGATGCCGATCATCGCCTCGTGGTCGTAGCGCACGTAGGTGCCCTCGGTGGGCGGGGCCCCCTCGGGGATCCACCACAGCCGAAACAGCCCGATGATGTGGTCGATGCGCACGCCGCCGGCATGGCGCAGCACCGCCCGGATCAGCGCCCGAAACGGCCGGTACTCGTGCTCGTCGAGCCGGTCCGGCCGCCACGGCGGCTGCGACCAATCCTGGCCGCGCTGGTTGAACTCGTCGGGCGGCGCGCCCGCGGTCACGCCCAGTGCCAGCACGTCCTGCAGGGCCCAGGCGTCGGCCCCGCACGGATGCACACCGACGGCCAGGTCATGCATGATGCCCAGCGCCATCCCGGCGCGCACCGCCTGCGACTGGGCCGCCGCCAGTTGTTCGTCGAGCTGCCACTGCAGCCAGCGGTGGAAGTCGACCGCCTCCGCATGCTTCGCGGCGAACCTGGCCACGCCGATGGACGTGGGGTGGCGCAGGAAGTCCGGCCAACAACGCCAGTCGCCGCCGTACTTTTCGGACAGCGCGCACCACACCGCGAAGTCGTCGAGGGCTTGGCCTTCCCGCTCGCGGAAGGCGGCGTAGGCCAGCTCCCGCCCGGCCGACCTTGGGGTCCGGTAGAGCACCCGCAGCGCCTCCCGCTTGGCCGCCCAGGCGGTGTCCCGGTCGATGGCATCGACACGGTCGGCATGCTGCTGGACGTGCTCCCGGAGTCGGCGCAACCGGCCGCGCTTGGACAGGTTGGCGTACTCGGGGATTGCTTCGACGCGAAGGTAGAGCGGGTTGAAGAAGCGCCGCGACGTCGGCAGATACGGTGACGGCTCCATCCGCGCGGTGGGACCGGAAAACTGGGCCGCGTGCAGCGGGTTCACCAGCAGGTAGCCGGCGCCGTGCCGGGAGGCGGACCACACCGCCAAGTCGGTCAAATCGGTGAGATCCCCGACGCCCCAGGATTGCTCGGATCGCACGCTGTAGAGCTGAGCGGCCAGGCCCCAGGCTCGCCGCGCGCCCAGCCGCTCGGGCAGACCGAGCCAGTCCGGCGTCACGATCAGGGCGGCGCTGGTCTCGGTGCCCCCGGACCGCAGATGCAGGCGGTGATAGCCCAACGGCAGGTCGGTCGGAAGCAAAAAGCTGGCCTCGCCGACCCACCGCCCGTCCAGGTTAAACGGCGGAGTGAAGTTGTCGATCTGCTGCACGCCGCCGTGCACCGTGCCGTCCTCGAGCCGCAGCAGCACCTCGGCGGGATCCCCGTGTGTGACGTGCACCCAGAACCGGGTCGGCGTGCCGGTGCGCGCGACGATGGTCGCCGGCAGCTGGCGCGCCCAATAAGCGCGCTGTTGCGCCGCCAGCGCCTCGTTGCGTTCCTGCTCCGTACCGGCGGCCACGCCGAGCGCGCCGAGCACGGCCACCAGCGTGCTTTCCGGGATCTGCACCTGACGCCCCGTCCAGTCCTCGAACCGGGTGGCAATGCCGAATCGCCCGGCAAGTTCGACCAACGAGGGCGCCAGCTCAGTCATGCTGTCATCTTGCTGCCAAACCCGCCGCGGCACGACGCGGGGGAGTCCGACGATTTTGCTGGCCGCCGCGTGGCTCCGCGGATCACACCGGGCGGCCGGGACGCCCGCTCGAACGGACAACTCGACAAGACGAGGTGGCCGTCCGCCGCTACGATCCGAGTGGGCATCCGAATCATGTGGGCCGGGGGATTCCGCGGGGAGTGGGAAATCGCCAGCTCAGTGGCGCTTGCCAGAACGGCGGCGGCCGCGGTCGCCAGGATGCGGGCGACCGGATCGATGGACATGACAAGGCTTGAGAGTGAACGCCACATTGCGCTACATGGCGAGGTCATTGCGCGTGGCTTACCGTTATCGATGTGATTCGCGCGCTGGACGGTGTCCAGCCGTTCTAGCAGACCGGATGGTGAATTAGTGGCGGAAGACAGTCGCGGGCAGCGCGGCTCGGGGTACGGCCTCGGGTTATCGACGCGCACGCAGGTGACCGGCTATCAATTCCTCGCTCGCCGGACGTCCATGGCGCTGACCCGGTGGCGGGTGCGCATGGAGGTCGAGCCGGGTCGGCGCCAGACGCTGGCCATCGTGGCGTCGGTGTCCGCGGCGGTGGTGATCTGCCTGGGTGCGTTGCTGTACTCGTTCATCAGTCCGGCCGGACAGGTCGGCGACTCGCCGATCATCGCCGACCGTGACTCGGGGGCGCTGTATGTCCGCGTCGGCGACAAGCTCTACCCGGCGCTGAACCTGGCATCGGCCCGGTTGATCACGGGACGGCCGGACAACCCGCACCTGGTTCGATCCAGCCAGATCGCCAACATTCCGCGCGGTCCCATGGTGGGTATCCCCGGCGCGCCATCGACGTTCGGACCGAAGACTCCGACGTCGTCGTCCTGGCTGATCTGTGACACGGTGGCCGGCTCGACCGGCGTCGGCTCGCCCTCGGGTGTGACGGTCACGGTGATCGACGGGACGCCCGACCTCAACAATCGTCGCCGGGTACTCAACGGTTCGGATGCCGTGGTGTTGAGCTACAGCGGCGACACCTGGGTCATCCGGGAGGGGCGCCGGTCGCGCATCGACGCGGCCAACCGCTCGGTGTTGTTGCCGCTCGGGTTGACCCCCGAACAGATCAGCATGGCCAAGCCGATGAGCCGCGCGTTGTTCGACGCATTGCCGGTCGGCCCGGAGCTGACCGTGCCGGAGGTGCAGAACGCGGGCGCCCCGGCGACCTTCCCCGGCGCGCCGGGCCCGATCGGGACGATCCTCGTCACGCCCCAAATCAGTGGGCCGCAACAGTATTCGCTGGTGCTGGCCGACGGGGTGCAGACCCTGCCGCCGCTGGTAGCCCAGGTCATGCAGAACGCCGGCGGCGCGAACAACAGCAAGCCGGTGACGGTGGAGCCGGCTGCGCTGGCGAAGATGCCGGTGGTCAACAAGCTGGATCTGTCGTCCTACCCCGACAACCCGTTGAACGTCACCGACCTGCGGGAGAACCCGTCGACCTGCTGGTGGTGGCAAAAGACCAGCGGTGAGAACCGGGCGCGCATCCAGGTGGTGTCCGGCCCGACCATCCCGGTCTCCCAGCCGGAGACGAAAAAGGTTGTCTCCCTGGTGAAGTCAGACACCACCGGCCGCACCGCCGACCAGGTGTATTTCGGACCCAACTTCGCCAACTTCGTGGCGGTCACCGGTAACGATCCCGGCGCCAAGACCACCGAATCGATATGGTGGTTGACCGATGCCGGTGCCCGATTCGGCGTCGACGATACCCGTGACGTGCGCGAGGCTTTGGGTCTGCAAACCACGCCGAGCCTGGCGCCGTGGGTGGCCCTCCGACTGCTACCGCAGGGCCCGACGTTGTCCAGGGCCGATGCGTTGGTGCAGCACGACACCCTCCCGATGGATACATCCCCTGCAGAGTTGGTGGTACCGAAGTGAAGCGTGGATTTGCCCGGCCGCAACCGGAGAAGCCTCCGGTCATCAAGCCGGAAAACATCGTCCTGCCGACACCGCTGAGCATTCCGCCACCGGAGGGCAAGCCGTGGTGGATGGTCGTGGTCGGCGTGCTGGTTGTCGGCCTGCTGATCGGCATGATCGCCATGACGTTCGCCAGCGGCTCGCATGTGTTCGGGGGCGCCGGCGCGATCTTCCCGATCTTCATGATCGGCGGCGTCGCGATGATGATGTTCGGCGGCCGGTTCGGCGGTCAGCAGCAGATGAGCCGTCCCAAGCTCGACTCGATGCGCGCCCAGTTCATGCTGATGCTGGACATGCTGCGGGAGACCGCCCACGAGTCGGCCGACAGCATGGACGCCAACTACCGCTGGTTCCACCCGGCGCCGGACACCCTGAGCGCCGCGGTGGGATCGCCGCGAATGTGGGAGCGCAAGCCCGACGGCAAGGATCTGAACTTCGGTGTCGTGCGCGTCGGCGTGGGCATGACGCGGCCCGAGGTGACCTGGGGTGAGCCCCAGAACATGCCGACCGACATCGAGCTGGAACCGGTGACCGGTAAGGCGCTGCAGGAATTCGGTCGCTACCAAAGCGTCGTCTACAACCTGCCCAAGATGGTCTCGCTGCTCGTCGAGCCCTGGTACGCCCTGGTCGGAGACCGCCCGCAGGTCCTGGGGCTGATGCGGGCGATCGTCTGCCAGCTGGCCTTCTCGCACGGCCCCGACCACGTGCAGATGGTCGTCGTCAGTTCGGACCTGGACGAATGGGACTGGGTCAAGTGGCTTCCGCACTTCGGTGACTCTCGCCGCCAGGACGCGGCAGGCAACGCGCGGATGGTCTACAGCTCGGTCCGCGAATTCGCCGCCGAGCAGGCCGAATTGTTCGCCGGGCGGGGATCTTTCACGCCCCGGCACGCCAGCTCGTCGGCGCAGACCCCGACACCGCACACCGTGATCATCGCCGACGTCGTCGACCCGCAATGGGAGTACGTGATCAGCGCCGAAGGGGTCGACGGCGTGACGTTCTTCGACCTGACCGGCGCCCCGATGTGGACGTCGGTGCCGGAACGGACGCTGCGGTTCGACGACAAGGGCGTGATCGAGGCGCTGCCCCGCGACCGCGACACCTGGATGGTGATCGACGACAAGCCGTGGTTCTTCGCGCTCACCGACCAGCTCAGCGCCATCGAGGCCGAGGAATTCGCCCAGAAGCTGGCGCACTGGCGCCTCGCGGAGGCCTACGAGGAGATCGGCCAGCGAGTCGCCCACATCGGCGCCCGAGACATCTTGTCCTACTACGGAATTGACGACCCAGGCAACATCGACTTCGATTCGCTGTGGGGCGCGCGCACCGACACGATGGGCCGCTCCCGGTTGCGGGTGCCGTTCGGCAACCGGTCCGACAATGGCGAATTGCTGTTCCTGGACATGAAGTCGCTGGACGAGGGCGGCGACGGGCCGCACGGTGTCATGTCCGGAACGACCGGTTCCGGCAAGTCGACGCTGGTGCGCACCGTGATCGAGTCGCTGATGCTCGCCCATCCGCCCGAGGAGTTGCAGTTCGTCCTGGCCGACCTCAAGGGTGGCTCGGCCGTGAAGCCGTTCGCCGGCGTGCCGCACGTCTCCCGCATCATCACCGACCTCGAAGAAGACCAGGCGCTGATGGAACGGTTCCTGGACGCGCTGTGGGGCGAGATCGCCCGCCGCAAGGCCGTGTGCGACAACGCCGGTGTCGACGACGCCAAGGAATACAACTCGGTGCGGGCCCGGATGCGGGCCCGCGGCCAGGACATGCCGCCGCTGCCGATGCTCGTGGTCGTCATCGACGAGTTCTACGAATGGTTCCGCATCATGCCGACCGCGGTCGACGTCCTCGACTCGATCGGCCGGCAGGGCCGCGCGTACTGGATCCACCTGATGATGGCCTCGCAGACCATCGAGAGCCGCGCCGAAAAGCTCATGGAGAACATGGGTTACCGCCTGGTGCTCAAGGCCCGGACCGCGGGCGCGGCGCAGGCCGCCGGTGTGCCCAACGCCGTCAACCTGCCCGCCCAGGCCGGGTTGGGCTACTTCCGCCGGAGCCTGGAGGACATCGTCCGGTTCCAGGCCGAGTTCCTGTGGCGCGACTACTACGCCCGCGGCGTCGACGCCGACGGCGAAGAGGCGCCGGTGCTGGTGCACAGCATCGACTACATCCGCCCGCAGCTGTTCACCACGTCGTTCACGCCGCTCGAGGTCAGCGTCGGCGGCCCGGAGATCGAGCCGCAGGCCATCATCGGCAACGGGGAGCTGCTCGACGTCGAGCCGGTCGAGGTCGAGGAGGAAGACGAAGAGGGCATTCGGACGCCCAAGGTCGGCACGGAGATCATCAACCAGCTCCGCAAGATCGACTTCGAGCCGTACCGGTTGTGGCAGCCGCCGCTGACCCAGCCCGTCGCGATCGACGATCTGGTCAACAGGTTCCTGGGCCGGCCCTGGCATCAGGACTACGGCACCGCGCGGGATCTGGTGTTCCCGATCGGCATCATCGACCGCCCCTTCAAGCACGACCAGCCGCCGTGGACGGTCGACACCTCCGGGCCGGGCGCCAACGTGTTGATCCTGGGCGCCGGTGGTGCCGGCAAGACCACGGCGCTGCAGACGCTGATCTGCGCGGCGGCGCTGACCCACACGCCCGAGCAGGTGCAGTTCTACTGCCTGGCGTATAGCAGCACCGCGTTGACGACGATCGCGCGTCTGCCGCACGTCGGTGAGGTCGCGGGTCCGACCGACCCGTACGGTGTCCGCCGGACGGTGGCCGAACTGCTGGCGCTGGTGCGCGACCGCAAGCGCAGCTTCCTCGAGCACGGCATCGCGTCGATGGACGTGTTCCGGCGCCGCAAGTTCGGCGGCGAGGCCGGCCCGGTGCCCAACGACGGTTTCGGCGATGTCTACCTGGTGATCGACAACTACCGGGCGCTGGCCGAGGAGAACGAGGTGTTGATCGAGCAGGTCAACCAGATCATCAACCAGGGCCCCTCGTTCGGGGTGCACGTGGTGGTGACGGCCGACCGCGAATCGGAGCTGCGGCCGCCGGTGCGCAGCGGGTTCGGTTCCCGCATCGAATTGCGCCTGGCCGCAGTCGAAGACGCCAAGCTGGTGCGGTCCCGCTTCGCCAAGGATGTTCCGGTCAAGCCGGGACGCGGCATGGTTGCGGTCAACTATGTGCGACTGGACAGCGACCCGCAGGCGGGTCTGCACACGTTGGTGGCCCGGCCTGCGCTGGCCAGCACCCCCGACAACATCTTCGAATCCGACAGCGTCATCGCGGCCGTCAGCCGGCTGGCCAGCAGCCAGGCGCCCCCGGTTCGTCGGCTGCCGGCCCGGTTCGGGGTGGAGCAGGTGCGCGAGCTGGCGGCCCGCGACCACCGCCAAGGTGTCGGTGTGGGCGGAATCGCTTGGGCCATCTCGGAATTGGACTTGGCGCCGGTGTACCTCAATTTCAACGAGAACGCCCACCTGATGGTGACCGGTCGACGCGAGTGCGGCCGCACCACGACGCTGGCCACGATCATGTCCGAGATCGGGCGGCTGTACGCGCCCGGATCCAGCACCGCACCGACACCGCCCGAGGGCAAGCCGTCGGCACAGGTGTGGCTGATCGACCCGCGCCGTCAGCTGCTGACCGCGCTGGGCACCGAGTATGTGGAGAAATTCGCCTACAACCTGGACGGCGTGCACGCCATGGTGGGCGAGTTGGCGGCCATGCTGGCCACCCGCCAGCCGCCGCCCGGGCTGTCCGCAGAGGAGTTGCTGTCGCGGTCGTGGTGGAGCGGTCCGGAGATCTTCCTGATCGTCGACGACATCCAGCAGCTGCCGCCCGGCTTCGACTCGCCCCTGCAGCAGATCGCCCCGTGGGTGACGCGGGCCGCCGACGTCGGGTTGCACGTCCTGGTCACCCGCACCTTCGGTGGTTGGTCGTCGGCGGGCAGCGACCCGATCCTGCGGGCCCTGCACCAGGCGAACACGCCGCTGCTGGTGATGGACGCCGACCCCGACGAGGGCTTCATCCGAGGCAAGATGAAGGGTGGCCCGCTGCCCCGTGGTCGAGGTCTGCTGATGGCCGAGGACACCGGCGTTTTCGTCCAGGTCGCGGCAACCGAGATTCGCAAGTAGCGCAGTCGCGACTTGGGCTTGACCGGGCTAGTCGGTCAAGCCCAACTCAGCGGTAAAGCCTTGAGCGCGAACGTTTTTGACGGAAATAGAATCTCAGGCTTGTAGTCGGCCGGCGCCTCGAAGTCGGGGATCTGTTTCAGCCACTCCGAGACGATCACCGTCAGCTCGATACGCGCCAAATGAGAGCCCAAACAGCGGTGGGGGCCGCCGCCGAACCCCCAGTGCCGGTGCACCTTTCCGTCCATCACCAACTCGTCGGTCGACACCGAGTCGGTGCCGTCGCGGTTGATCGCCGCCATGCACAGCCGCACCGGGGTGCCCGCCGGTAGTGTCATGCCGCCGATCTCGACCATTTCGGTCGTCACCCGGGGGGCAACCGGGGCTGACGGTTCCAGTCGGACGATCTCTTCGATGAAAACCCTGGTCTGCCTGGGGTTGTCGCGAAGCATGCGACGCAGCTCCGGTCGGCGCGCCAACTCGTAGATCGCGTAACCGATGGCCGCGGTCACCGTGTCCAGTCCGGCCAGGATCAGCAGGTGGCTCATGCCGAGCAGTTCGAGATCGCTGAAGTCGCCCTCGCCGGTCATGACCTTGGACAGCATGTCCGACCCCGGGTTTTGCCGCCGCTGGGCGATCACCTCGCTCAAGTAGTTCAGCAGCGCCATACCCTTGTCCAGATCCGCTTGGCTCAGATTCGGCTTGTCGGCGACGACGGCGTCTTTCCATCCGATCAGCATGTCGCGGTCTTCCAGCGGCAGGCCGTAGAGGTCGAGAAACACCTGGAAGGGGTACAGGTGCGCGAACTCCGCCATGGCTTCGCAGTGGCCGCGACCGGCGAACGCGGCAATCATGTCGGCGGCATGGCGTTCCAGCACCGGCCGGGACTGGCTCAGCGCGTGTGGGCTGAAGTATGGCTGCAAGATCTTGCGGTAACGGGTGTGCTCCGGCGGGTCGAATGCCAACGGCACCACCGGCAGCGGGTAACCCGGGGGCTGCAGCGCCAAGCGAGACGAGAAAACCTTGGGATTGCGCAACGCCGCCAGCACGTCCTCGCGCCGGGTCAGGTAGTAGAAGCCGTTCATGAACACGACCGGACCCGCGTCCCGCAGCACCTTCCATCCGACGCCGCGGTCTTCGGTCATGGGCAGACTCACGTAGTCGAGCCGCGGTAGATAGAAGTCACCCGCCTCGTAGTCGCCCAGGGTGCTCATCTGCTCGATCTCCGCTTGTCGTCTCGAATTTGGTAAGCCGTGCCGTCACCGGGAGGTGGTGGCACATCAATATCCCACGACATTCGCGGCGGCTCCAATCCGGCTGGCCCGCCGCCGAACTGCCCGGCCGGGGCAGTCGACAAATCTTCTAGAATTAGCCACCGTCTGTGTACCTATTGATCCGAACAAGTCCGATCCGGCCGATTCAGCACCGCCGTTCGGGGGAGGGAACCTCCGTGAGGGTTCGTCTCGAGAAGTCCAAATGTGTTGGGCACGCTCAGTGTTACGCCGTCGACCCGAACTTGTTCCCGATCGACGAGTCTGGCTATTCGACGCTCGAGGACCACGTCGTGCCGCCCGAGGAGATCGAGGCGACGCGCGACGGTGTGGCGTCCTGCCCGGAAATGGCGCTGATTTTAGAGGAAGACCGAGCAACGGACTGAGCGCTCGGTACGCCCCGAGTTGAAACGCCGGGCGAACCAAAGATGAACAACCGGACGCAGCAGATGAACATGGATTGGCCGGGAATGAACAATGGTTGGCTCGGCATGAATAGTTGGCATCACCGGTCGGCGATGCCCCTTAGGACCCATTAATGTTCTCCACGAGCGGCAGTTCAGCCCAATGAGCTGTCGCTCGGTTGCTGACAGCGGGGGGCAATCGACGCGGGATGGATGGGCCGTTCGGGGCCACGGTTTGGGACACATTGTGGTGGAACACGTTTCCCGGGACAGCGAACGGACTCACCTGACGCGGACGCATTGCCCGCTGCCTGCGTTGCCGACGGCTGGATGCGACTGACGTCCGGACGGTCATCGGCCCGCGGGGGGCAATGCCGAGGCAGCCAACAAGGTTCGTGACGTTCTTATGCGATAGCCGAAATCAATTGCGGCCTTTGGAGGAGGACACGGTGTTGGACTTCGGAGCGTTACCGCCCGAAATCAATTCCGGTCGCATGTACACGGGTCCCGGATCGGGCCCGATGATGGCTGCGGCTGCGGGGTGGGACGCGCTGTCGGCGGAGCTGGCGATGGCGGCCAGCGGGTACCGATCGGTGATCACGGAGCTGACCAGCGGGCCGTGGATCGGGCCCGCGTCTCAGCGGATGATCGCGGCGGTCTTGCCGTATATGACGTGGCTCAGCGGCATGGCCGCTGATACCGAGCAGACCGCCATCCAGGCCCGTGGGGCCGCGGCCGCTTTCGAGGCGGCGTTCGGCATGACGGTGCCTCCGCCCGTGATCGCCGCCAACCGCATGCTGCTGGCGACCCTGGTGGCGACGAACTTCTTCGGTCAGAACACGCCGGCCATCGCCGCGACCGAAGCCCAATACTTCGAGATGTGGGCCCAGGACGCCGCAGCTATGTACAGCTACGCCGCGGCGTCGGCGATCGACACGCAACTGCCACCGATCACGTCGTCGCCGCAGACCACCAACCCGGACGGGACGAACAACCAGGCGCTCGCCGTGAGCAAGGCGGCCGCCGAGCCGGCGGGTAAGTCCGGGCAGACGGCGATGAGCGCCACGCAGACGGCCTCCAACAGCACGGTGCCGCAACTGTTGCAACAGGTCGCGACGTCGTCGTCGGTGACGGCCGATCCGTCGAGCACCGCGGCCACAGACCCGCCGTGGTGGGCGGGTTGGCTGGGAATACCCACCCCGAGCAACCCAATGGGGCTCAATACCAGCTTCTGGAGCACTTTGCGCCAGGCCCTGCAGGCTTACTTCGGCGTCGGTATCGGCAACTTCGGCTACAGCATCGGGCAGCAGCTGACGTTCGGTAAGGGTGCGACGGCCGGTGCTAGCGGTGCGTGGTACCCGACGCCGAATTTCGCCGGGTTGGCGGCACTCGGCGGTGGCCACCCGGGGGGTATCGCGGCGGCCAACTTCGCCAGCTCGATCAAGGTGGGCGGGTTGTCGGTGCCACAGGCGTGGAGCGGCGCGGCGCCGCCCGTGGTCGAGGAACCGGCCATCCACGCCACGACCGTCAACTACGCGACCGCGGGGCCTACCAACAACGGCATTCTGCAGGGCATGCCGATGAATGGCATGGGACGACGCGGCGCGGCCGGCTTCACGCACAAATACGGCTTCAAACGAAATGTTCTTGTCCGCCCACCGTCCGCGGGATAACGACATGAACAATCGGTTTTCTCGAACAAATAAATAGTGTCCGGAAGATGAACAGAGGTTGTCCTGGTCTGAACAGTTCGCGAGGAGGCGGCATGCCTAACTGCGACCGAATTAACGTCATTATTGAGAAAGCCCGCCGGTGTGTGTGCCGGACGGTTATCGAGAAAGGAATCACATGTCGTTTGTGACAACGCAGCCAGAAGCGTTGGCGGCGGCGGCGGGTACGTTGCAGGGGATCGGTTCGGCGCTGAGCGCCCAGAGCGCCGCGGCCGCGGGCCCGACGACGGGGGTCGTGCCGGCCGCTGCCGACGAGGTGTCCGCGCTCACCGCCGCGCAATTCGCCGCCCACGCGCAGATGTATCAGAGCGTCAGCGCCCAGGCAAATGCGATCCACGAAGCATTCGTTCAGACGCTGCGCACCAGTTCCGGTTCATACGCACTGACAGAAGCGGCCAACGCGGCCGCGGCGGGCTAAGGAGATCACCATGATTGATTTTGGGGCGTTACCTCCGGAAGTGAACTCGGCTCGGATGTATGCCGGTGCCGGTTCGACGTCGATGACGACGGCCGCGTCGGCCTGGCGTTCCCTTGCCGCCGAATTGAACTCGGCCGCGATGGGTTACCAAAACGTCATCACCCAGTTGGCCAGCGAGGAATGGCTCGGGCCGGCCTCGGCCGCCGCGGTGCAGGCGCTGACCCCGTATGTGACGTGGATGAAGACCACCGCGACCCAGGCCGAGCACACGGCCTCGCAGCTCGACGCCGCCACGGCCGCGTTTGAGGGTGCGTTCAGGGGGACGGTGCCGCCGCCGCTGATCGCGCAGAACCGCGCGCTGCTGATGCAGGCGTTGCAGACAAATGTGTTGGGGCAGAACACTTCCGTGATCGCTCAGCTCGAGGCGCAGTACGGGCAGATGTGGGCGCAGGACGCCACCACCATGTACAGCTACGCGGCGCAGTCCTCGACCGCGACCAAGGTGACCCCGTTCACGGAGGCGCCCACGGTCACCAATCCCGACGGCCAGGCCCAACAAGGCAGCGCGGTCAGCTCGGCGTCGGGCACCGCCGCCGGTAACGCGGCCAGCACCACCGCCAGTGCGATCACGAAGACACCCAACGTGATAAATGCAGCGGCCACTCCGACGGTGACGGACCCGTTCAGCGAGATGTGGTTCTTGCTGACCGGGCAGTCGACGTTGCCGACCAGCTTCGCGAGCTTCGTCAATGGCCTGAGCCCGTTCGCCGGTTTCGCTTATAACACCGAGGGTTTGCCGTACTTCAGTGTTGGTATGGGTAACTTCGGTGTGCAGATCGCCAAGAGCACCGGTGGTATCGGTGGTGCGGTGGCCAGCGCGGCGTCGGCGGCGCCCAAGGGGCTGGCCGGTTTGGGCGGCATGCTCGGTGGCGGCGTCGCGCACACCGCACCCGCGGTGGCCGCCGGGCTGGGCAACGCGGCCTCGATCGGCAAGTTGTCGGTGCCGGCCGTGTGGTCCGGTGCCGCCCCCGCGATCAGTCACGCCACCGCCGTGCCGGTCAGCGCGATCAGCGCCGCACCCGAGGCCGCCGGCTCGGGCAACCTGCTCGGCGGCATGCCCCTGGCCGGCATGGGCGGCTCGCACGGCTTCGCCGGGTCGGGACCCCGCTACGGCTTCAAACCCACCGTCATGGCCCGCCCACCCTTCGCCGGGTAGCCCACGGAGTTCAGAACGCACGGACGACGGCGCATGCCGTCGTGCGTGCGTTCTGTTTTGTGGCTCAATACGCTTCGATACAAAACCCGTCACCGGATTGGCTCGGTGTGATCGTTTTGCGGCCGATTAGCCGCCGGCGGTGGAGCATTTAGCCGCTCGCGGATTTTTATCCGGGGGCGGCGTATTTTCGTGCTTGCGAATTGACGAGCGGGCTCGCGAATAGCAAACTCCGTCAGGTGGCGTTGTTCGCAAATCCCCGCAGGTGGTTGCTCAATCCGCGGGCCGGCGCCGCATTCCGAGCATCTTCGACATCTGTCAATAACTTGGTCCCGAACGGCCGCGCGTCGCCCGCCCGGCCGCGGCAGGCGGCTTTGCCGTCGGTTCAGACCGCTTTAGCCTCGCACCCGGAGAGCTTCGGGTCATGTCGGCGACATTCCACTTGCGAGGAACACATGCGGTTCGTACGGGGGGCTTCTTAGGTCATGGACTACGGTGTCGTACCGCCGGAGATCACCTCGGGTCTGATCTATAGCGGCCCCGGTTCGGGCCCGCTGATGGCCGCCGCGGCAGCCTGGGACGGGTTGGCCGCGGAACTGGACACCGCCGCCAGCGGCTATGGCTCGGTGGTGGCCGAGTTGACCGGCGGGCCATGGCTCGGGCCCGCCGCGGCGTCGATGGTGTCCGCGGCGGCGCCGTTTGTAAGCTGGCTCGGCGCGGCGGCAGTCCAAGCCGAGCAGGCCGCCACCCAGTCCCGTGCCGCAGCCGCCGCGTTCGAGGCGGCGTTCACGATGATCGTGCCCCCACCGGTAATCGCGGCCAACCGAATGTTGTTGGCCACGCTGGTTGCTACCAACTTCTTCGGTCAGAACACGCCGGCGATCGCGGCCACCGAAGCCCAGTACCTACAGATGTGGGCCCAAGACGCCGCGGCGATGTACGGCTATGCCGCGGCGTCGGCGGCCGCGACGCAGTTGTCACCATTCGAGTCGCCACCCGAGAGCACCACGCCGGACGGGACGACCAACCAGGCGCTCGCGGTGGCCAAGGCCGTCGCCGAGCCGGCGGGACAGTCCGGGCAGAACGCCGCCGGCACCACCTCGCAGCTGGCCTCGGCCGACGTGGTTCCGCAAGCGCTGCAACAACTCTCGACGGGTGCGGGGTCGAATTCCGCGCTCTCGACGACGGATCCGCCGTGGTGGTCGGGCTGGTTCACCATCCCCACGCCGGACAACCCGATGGGACTCACGCCCAGCTTCTACACCGTCATCCTCAAGAACCTGACCGGGTTCCCGTACTTCGGCACGGGGATCGGGAGTTTCGGTTATTCGATTCAGCAGCAGCTGACGTTCGGGGCGGGGACCACCGCCGGGGCGTCCGGTGCCTGGTATCCGACCCCGCAATTCGCGGGGCTAGCGGCACTGGGCGGTGGACACCCAGGCGGGGTCGGGGCGAGTCTGGCGTCCTCGACCAAGATCGGTGGGCTGTCGGTGCCGTCGGCGTGGGGCAGCGCCCCCGGTGCCGCGCAGGAACCCGCCATTGCCGCGACGACCGTCAGCCACGTGGCCGGTTCGGGGGCCGGACCCACCAACAACGGCATCCTGCAGGGCATGCCCACCGGCGGGGTGGGACGGCGGGGCGCCGCCGGCTTCACGCACAAATACGGCTTCCGGCGCGCCGTCCTGGCCCGACCACCGTCGGCGGGATGACGTCCACTCCCATGAACAGAGCTGATAATCCGATAACTTCCAGGAGGCACGAATATGTCAATCGACTTTGGGGCGTTACCTCCAGAGATCAACTCGGGGCGCATGTACGCCGGTGCCGGTTCGACGTCGTTGACGACGGCGGCGTCGGCGTGGAATTCCGTTGCCGCCGAGCTTAATTCGGCAGCATCGGGCTACGACGCGGTGGTCACCCAGTTGGCCAGCGAGGAGTGGCTGGGACCGGCCTCGGCCGCCGCGGTGCAGGCGCTGTCCCCGTATGTGACGTGGATGCAAACCACCGCGACCCAGGCCGAGCACACGGCCTCACAGCTCAGCGCGGCCGCGGCGGCATTCGAGAACGCATTCGCGTCGGTGGTGCCGCCACCGCTGATCGCGCAGAACCGCGCACTGCTGACCCAGGCGTTGCAGACCAACGTGCTGGGGCAGAACACTTCCGTGATCGCTCAGCTCGAGGCGCAGTACGCGCAGATGTGGGCGCAGGACGCCAGCACGATGTACAGCTACGCGGCGCAGTCCTCGACCGCGACCAAGGTGACCCCGTTCAAAGGAGCACCCCAGGTGTCCACCCCGGACGCTCAGGCCAAGCAGGACAGCGCCGTCAGCTCGGCATCGGGCACTTCCGCGGGCAACGCCGCCCGCACCACCTCCGACGCCATCGAACAGACGTCCGCGAAGGTGGCCAACTTGGCGGCGCCCGGGAGCACCACTGATCCGCTCACGGAGGCGTGGTTCCTGTTGACCGGGCAGTCGACGTTGCCGACCAGCTTCGCGAGCTTCGTCAATGGCCTGAGCCCGTTCGCCGGTTTCGCTTATAACACCGAGGGTTTGCCGTACTTCAGTGTTGGTATGGGTAACTTCGGTGTGCAGATCGCCAAGAGCACCGGTGGTATCGGTGGTGCGGTGGCCAGCGCGGCGTCGGCGGCGCCCAAGGGGCTGGCCGGTTTGGGCGGCATGCTCGGTGGCGGCGTCGCGCACACCGCACCCGCGGTGGCCGCCGGGCTGGGCAACGCGGCCTCGATCGGCAAGTTGTCGGTGCCGGCCGTGTGGTCCGGTGCCGCCCCCGCGATCAGTCACGCCACCGCCGTGCCGGTCAGCGCGATCAGCGCCGCACCCGAGGCCGCCGGCTCGGGCAACCTGCTCGGCGGCATGCCCCTGGCCGGCATGGGCGGCTCGCACGGCTTCGCCGGGTCGGGACCCCGCTACGGCTTCAAACCCACCGTCATGGCCCGCCCACCCTTCGGCGGCTAACCCGACCCCACGACCCCGAACGGACGTCCCGTGATCCCCGCAAACCGAGGCCCGTGCGCGCAGCGTAGCTGGCACGCCGGGCCCGGGGGCCCGGCGTGGATATCTGTCCAGGCAGCGACGCCCGGCACCGGGCCGACCGGCCCCGACGCCCGGGGTCGGCGCCCCCTCGCGGCGTTGCTAGATGGACTGCCGATTAACGGCCGGCAGATTTTTACTGGGCCGCAGGTAGCACGGCAGGAAACAAATCCCCTGCCAGCAACACTCGACGACAATGCGGGGTTGCCTGTGGCAGTACTGTGATTTCGCTGCTCAGGGCCCCCAAAGAGGCCAGAACGCTGTTACTGTGTCGTTACTGAAAGTGAATTCGCCGTACCGTTCCGTGAACAATTGTGAACGGAGGGTCCGCGAAACAGGCTTAATCGAAGAAGGTCATCTACTCTCATGCAGAGAGTTGGGGAATACGGAGGAGGAACAACATGTCGTTCGTGACGACACAGCCCGAGGCCCTGGCCTCGGCAGCCGGAACCCTGCAGGGAATCGGGTCTGCGCTCAGCGCTCAGAACGCGGCTGCGGCGGCTCCGACGACCGGGGTGGTGCCGGCAGCTGCCGACGAAGTCTCGGCACTCACCGCGGCGCAGTTCGCCGCACACGCACAGATGTACCAGGCCGTCAGCGCCCAGGCGAATGCGATCCACGAGGCGTTCGTCCAGACCCTGCGCACCAGCTCGGGGTCGTACGCGCTGACCGAAGCCGCCAACGCGGCCGCCGCCGGTTAGACCGGCTTGCCCGGTTGAGGCCCGGCACGTCCCGGGTCTCAAGTGGAGCAACAGGCAGCGACCTTAGACATTCCGTTCGGCAGCCGCAGCACGATTCGCGGTTGATCCGAGCATTCATGTCCATCACAACAAAATCTCGACAACTACAGAATTAAGGAGAAAGGCAACATGGCAACACGTTTCATGACCGACCCACACGCGATGCGGGCGATGGCCGGTCGTTTCGAGATGCACGCCCAGACGGTGTCGGACGAGGCTCGCAAGATGTGGGC
>NZ_LQPT01000087.1 GCF_002102355.1 Mycobacterium sherrisii
GCGATGACCTTCATCCACTCGGCTACGACACGCCGGTCACCAGAATCAGGTCCGACTCGTACACCACCTTGGTGGACGCAACCCGCCCGCTGGGATCTGCTAGAGCACCCGACATCGCCGTCTCCACGGCAACAATACGAGAGGGCAACGGCAAAAGTTCATGCTCGCACGGTGTGGACCGGCAATGCACGCGCCGCGTCAAGAATCGTGCGCGGGGACGCAAACATGTGTTGCGACCTCGGCGGACGCTCGATCGCATGCTGGTCGACAACAAGTTGCGGGGGATCACGGCAAACGAGGTCGCCCCCGCATACGATTTCGTCGTTTGCGGTTGTGGCTCTGCGGGATCGGTGGTCGCCGCGCGGCTCGCCAGTGATCCCGAGGCGACCGTGCTCGTGCTGGAGGCGGGCGGTACCGCCGATGACCCAGCCGTCACCGACCCGGCCCAATGGCCTCTGAATCTCGGAAGCGACCGGGACTGGGGATTCAACTCCGAGCCGAACGTCCATCTCAACGGACGGAGAGTCCCCCTGAATATGGGCAAGGTTCTCGGCGGTGGGTCGAGCATCAACGTAATGGCGTGGGCGCGCGGGCACGAGAGCGACTGGAACCACTTTGCCGCCGAGGCCGGCGACTGCGCCTGGAATTACGAGTCCGTGCTTGAAATCTACCGTCGCGTCGAAGATTGGCAGGGAATGCCGGATCCCTATCGCCGCGGCGTCGGCGGCCCGGTCTTCGTCGAGCCCGCCCGCGACGCCAGTCCGATCGCACACGCTGTCATCGATGGTGCTCAGTCGGTCGGGATCCCGATCTACGACAGCCACAATGGCGCAATGATGGAGCGAGCGGGAGGTGCCTCCATCCTCGACGTGCGCATCCGTAACGGGATCCGTCAATCCATCTTCGGTTCCTACGTCGAACCACGTTTGCACCAGCCCAATCTGACGGTCATCACCGGCGCCATGGTGTGCAGACTGATCTTCAGCGGTAACCGGGCCACCGGTGTGGAGTTCACGCACGCCGGGTCCATCCATCGCGTCTTCGTGACTCGAGAAGTAGTTGTGTCCCTTGGTGCCATCAACACACCCAAACTCCTGATGCAGTCGGGTCTGGGCGATGCTGACGCCTTGCGAAGGTGGGGCATTCCGGTCGTCGGGCACCTCCCGGGTGTGGGCCAAAACTTTCAGGATCACCCTCGTATCGACTGTGTCTGGGAATATTCCACTCCGATCGAGCTACGCAACAACGGCGCCGAAGTCACGGTCTTTTGGCACAGCGAACCCGAATCCCAGGAGCCCGATTTACAGATCTGTGTCGGGGAGTTTCCGCTGGCGAGTACCGAGAATGTCGTCAGATACGGTCTGCCAGAACATGGATGGACGATGTGCGCCGGGGTCTTGCGGCCCCGCAGCCGTGGTCGCGTCCGCATAGCGGGGCCCAACCCAGCCGACCCAGTGCTCATCGAAGCCAACATGCTTGCCGACAGCGATGACATGCGCGCCGCCGTCGCCAGCGTGCAACTGTGCCGTGAGATCGGTAATTCGGCGCCGCTCCGTCCGTTCACCGCTCGGGAGGTGATGCCGGGGGATCTGTGCGGCGACGCCCTCGAGAACTTCATTCGCAATGGGGCCAGCAGCTATTGGCACCAGACGGGCACGGCGAAGATGGGCCGCGACGACATGGCAGTGGTCGACGGGGCACTGAAGGTCTACGGGACCGAGGGGCTTCGGATCGCCGACGGGTCCATCATGCCGCGCATCACCAGCGGCAACACAATGGCGCCGTGCGTCATCATCGGTGAGCGGCTTGGCGACATTCTCAAAGCCGAACATGGACTGAGTTGAGTTGACGTCCGTAACGGGAGCCTGGACCGCCCGGGTATGCACCGCGTTTCGACTCGACGGAGATGCAGGGGTAAAAGTCCCCGCCTTCGTGCCGGCGTGCGAGGCGACCGCTAGCAGGTAGGGTGATCACCGCGCAAAGCTCAACCCGCGGTATAGAAAAGATAGGACGCGGAATATGGGATCCCGATCCAGGCGCCGTTGGTGCAGCCGCCGGGTGGCGCCATCCCACCGGTGGTGGCCAGGCGCTGAACGTAGGTGATCGCGCCGAACCGCCCGGAACCATGATTCTCGGTGGCCTTCAAGAGCAGCTCAGGTATCGCATCGTCGTGAGTGACGACGGCGTGAGGAACCGGCGCTGCGGCGACCTCACTACCATCGATCGTCGAAATCCACACCGGGCCTTGGGAATGCACAGCTATGGGGCTGCCATTATCGGTGATGATCGCCGCCGGCTGTACCAGCGTCCACGCACCGTCAGTGCAGCGGTAGATCTGCTGCCCGCGACCGGCAAACGAACCAGCGAGTTGGTTGCCCGCCGGCACCTTGACTGGGTCGGGCACCCGAACCTGCGGTCTGGCTGTGGTCGTGCTCGAGGCGGGTACGGGCCGGTGTGTTGACGCGCACGCGGCAACGACCGCTGTGACTCCGACCGCGACGCATATCGTCCAGCTACGATTCATCGATCCTTAACTCCTCGTGTTTGTCCGACAGGCGAGTGGCGCGGCCCGGGGATCCGTGCGGACTCGGTCGACGCCGGCAAAAGCCTGCTTGCCGCGGCGCGTGTATCGGACGTCTTCGCACGGTTGATTCGCATCAAAAGATTGACGCGGTGCTGGTGACTTGGCCGGCGACCAGTGCCGTGTCAGAAGGCCAATCGTCGTACGCATCCGCCGCTGCAAGCCGGATGCTGTGGTGCGATTGTGCGCTAACGGCCAACATGTTTGAGGCCCAGACATCGGCTAGTAGGTCCCCAAGTTCCAACTGCTGGTTGTGGTTGGCGGTGTCACCGATGACCCCGGCGAGCATGAAGTGCGCGACGAGGATGCGATTCGGTCGATTCGGCAGGCTCGAATGCGTTTAACGCTCCCACATGCTTTCCCACAAACCCAGTATATGGCGGACCCAGATATCCTGCGCCGCAACACTTTATCCGCAGATAGTGCGAGTCATCGGCGGCCGTGACAGAAGTCCTTTGGGACGGAACGCGTCTTTGGCAGGGGAGCGGAAGACTTCATTACGGTCGGCTACTACCGCACTCACGGCAGCGGGCGCGGCGGCCGTGACTGGACTGTGTGTCGCGCGGTGCTGAACTGAAACTGGCGACCGGCGCGGCAGCTACGGCAATACCCGCCCGCGGTCTAACTTAATGCCAGCGCAACGGCAAACTCGACAGCCGGACCGCCGCATCGAGGATAACCGGCGGCACGGACTCAGCATCTAACCCGAACGCGGGGATAGTGTTCAACCATTCGCTGACCAACACAGTCAACGCTGTTTTCGCCAGACTGACGGCCACACAGCGGTGCGGGCCTCCGCCGAAGGCCCAGTAGTCCGCCCGCGATCCGTGGCCGTCCGCCATGTCTTCTTGGATGGCTGCTCCTACGCACAGCACGACCCGGGCCCCTGCCGGTATCTCGACACCCGCCACGGTGACGCTCTGGGCGGCTCTGCGGATAATCACCGGGGCCGGCGGCTCGCGGCGCAGCACGCCTTCGACGAATCCCCCAATCCCGGTGGGGTTTTCGCGGAGCGAAGCGCATAGCCGCGGGTCGCGGGCAAGGTCAAGAAACACGAAACCCACCGCGCTCCTAAACGGCGTAAAGCCCGCGGCGATCAGCATCTCAACTACCGCGGACGCGTCATCGTCGTCGAACCCATCGTCACCGGCAACCAACCGGGACATAACACCGGCAATATCGGGGCTGGCACGACGCTGCGCGAAAGCCCGCGCCAAATAGGCGAGCATCTCAACTTTTTGCTCCAAATCCTCCCTTTTGACTGCGGCCAGAGGCGCCCGCTGGATTGCCCAAAGCGCTTTCTCCCAGCGCAGCAACCTATCCGAGTCTTGTGGCGGCAACCCCAACACTGTGAGAAGAACTTGAGCCGCAAATGGCTCCGCAACATCGGCGATCACCTCACAACTACCCTGCGGGGTGATCGCTTCGACCAACGCTGCGGCCTGATCTTGCAACGCGGGCTGCATCTGTTTCACCGCGGGGGAATTCAATAACGGCTGCAAGAGTGCGCGCCAGCGTGCATGGTCCGGCCGATCCAAAACAGGGTTAAGCGCAAACACTTCCGGGTTGCGCAGCGCTGCGAGCACGTCATCGGCCCGCGTGAGGCAATAGCCATTCATAAACGCGCTGTCCTCGATAAACACGACCCGCCCGCGCTTGCGCAGCGCGTCCCAAAGCTCGTTGCGATCTTCGGTGAAGAAATCAGGCAGCAACTTGCCACCGATCGCTGAGAGGTGATCTATCCCAGGCCGAACCTGCGCCGGCACACTCACACATCGCCGAAGTACTCGCGGATCTGGTCGAACTCATCCAACAGGTACAGCCGCTCCCGCGCACGCCCCGCAAGGCAACGCGGCGCGCGCAACCGCACTCCCGGACAGCACAACCGACTCACCAGCCTTCAACGCACGCTCGAACTGACACATCCGGGCTTCAATGCGCCACCGGTCCCACGACGCCTGCCTGGTGTCGATCAGCCGTTGCCGCACACCGTTCGTGGTCGACAGCCGGCGCGGCATCAGGCGCCCCTTCCGCGCGCCAGCGGATATTCGACGCACGGGGCCCCTGCACGCCGACCATCATACCGACGCCTCGGGAACGTTGATCCACGCCAAGCGTTCATAGAACCACGTTGCAAGCTGGCGTACTTTACCGGTAACCGTGCATGTTCGATTCCGTCGTATTCGAGCGTGCCAGCACCGGTCTCATGCCGTCAGAATCGCCGAGTGGCCAGCGCAATGACGAGCGTCATCGCGGAGACGGGCGCTTCGCATGGTCCGTTGTTCCCAGAGCGGGGAGGTTGTGCTCCGACCGTTAGGGAACGTTGCTGCAACGTTGATCTCGCACTCTTACCGTGGCGATAGGAGATAACGCCTAGTGGCGACCATAATCCTGGGGGTTCATATGACGACCGCAATCGGCGCGCATGAGGCAATCGAGAAAGATGCGAACGACGCGAACGATCTTCTTTTGGCGGTCACGGCAATTAACGCATTTGCACCCGTGCGGGGCACCGTTCGTGTCGGCAAAGCGGGCTGGCGCCTCACGGAAAAAGAGATTGTGGGCGCGTCGATGACGGTGATTTTGGTGTCGCTCATGGTGGTGATTAGCGTCGCCGTGGGCACGGCCCTGACGATGAGTTAGCGCCCGGAGATCACTGATCCGGACAACCCGCACGCATGGCGAGTTGCTGTTCGACGGTTACATATGGGCAGCTTCAGCTCGTGCGTCACAGGGGACCCAAGCCCCTTGGCCGGGGCATCCGTTCGCCATGCCACAGCGTTGCGTGCGACACAACCGGTTGGTGCAAGTGCGGCGGTGGCTTTGCCGGCTCGGCGGCCGCGATCGCTTTTCGAGGCGGTGGCCACGAAGGCACGGTGTTCTCGAAGTCAGTGTAGCGAGCTGACGGTATAGGCGGCAGGTGCTACAATTGCTACATGATGCCAGACTACGATATCGCCGAGGTGGACGATGGACTAGAGATCCGTGGCGTCACCCGACGGGAACTCACCGAGGCGCTTCAGCTCCTCAATCTCTTCGGAGGAACCGAGGGCCAATACAAGGCAATCGGCCTCACTGCCTATGACTGGTTTCTGCGGCAAGTTCGCAACGCTGTTGTGCATGACCCGCAGGGTGGTGCCCACGTCCGTGAGTTCCTTGAACTGTTCAACGCTATCCGCACGCTGCAGGCCGAGCATGTTGAAGCGTCCCGCGAAGGGCTTCTTCGGGCGCTGATGGGCCATGGTGTTAGCCTGACGCCCGCCGCGACCCTGTCGCAGGCGAAGCGTTTGGCCACCCACCGCAACGCGCTGCTCGCGACGCCTTTTCACACCTACACATCACTGAGTGAGCAGCGCGGGTCGTCGGAGTCCAACACCAGAACGTGGGTGGCGCGACGCCGTCAAGTGCACAAACTATTCACCGTCGACCATGATGGCAGGACATTGATACCGGCGTTTCAATTCGACGAGCACGGCAAGCTGCGCACCGAGTTGGCCCCGATCCTGGCAGCACTTGCCGAAGGGGGAGTGCGGGACTGGTCCTTATGGACGTGGCTGACCAGCCCGACTAGTTTTCTCTCCGGCGAGGTACCAGAGCGCGTCGCAACGACTGATCCAGCGCGTGCGCTGCGCGCAGCCCAGCGCTTTGCCGCGGGTGCGGCCGCCTAGAACGTCGGCTCGACGTGAGCGCTACGCCCCCGCCACATGATCTGGTGTGCCCTCACTCGGCCGGATGCGGCGTAGTCGCGGCGTTGCCCAGATTGAATACGGTGGCCCTCGACACGGGCCAGCTACTCTACCGCGTGTACGACGGTAAGTGGGGCTATGACGAATTCAATGCAGGCTGGGGTGACACCCGATTCGCACCGATCGACGACCCGATCACCGGAAAGCGGTTGTCACACATGTATCTCGGCGCGTCCCCTACAGGAGTGCTGCTCGAGTCAGTCTTTCACGACGTGCACCAGTTGGGCAGCATGATCGCCTACGACGCGCATCTGCACGAGAAGCTGTTGGCGCATATTGAGGTGCCGGCCGATGCCATGCTGGGTGACCTTCGCGATCCGGAGCTGACGCGGCTGAATCTCACGCGCAGCCAATTGATCTCGAGTCCAGCCGAGCACTATCCGTGCACCCGGCGCCTGGCCATCACAGCGCTTGCGCAGAATCACGATCCGCCGCTCCAGGGACTGATCTGGCATTCCCGTCAAGCCGAGTTGACCAAGAAGCCGCCCGAAGAAGTAATTATCCTGTTCGGGGAAAGGTACCCGTCGAAGCGGGGTTCCTGGCAGCGATCCGGACCGGGTTCGCAGAACCTCTACGAAGGGCCAGGGCGACTACTCGTCGATGAGATCGCCGAAGAATTGCGTGCGCTGATCGAGACGGATAGGGCATAGGCGCGGTCTGGCGTGACTGCGGTAGGCAGCACCCTCTAGGGGTACTTCTACTTGACATAATGTCGCTTATCGGCACCCAACTGTTGCGAGTTGCATCAGATGAAAGTGCTCGCACCCGTTGACGATTGGCCCATCTGCGCACTTCGCGGCGCTGTTCCGACGCCTCCAGCCCCGAACGAACCGCTACGGTAGTTGTGTGGAGGCCGAGGCTGGCGTATCTTTCAATCACTTAGTGAATGATTCGGGTGTTAGGTGAAATCTTGAGCGAGCCCCGACCGCTCGGCGCCATAGCCGGCAGCCCACTACCCATCCCTCCCTGCGCCAGTCCGCCTGCAATACGTCACTGTGACGAATTATATGGGGGCGCTGGGCTTTTGAAGCTACGGGTCTGGTCGATCGTCAGCCTGATCTCGGATGGTTGCCGACATGGCTGACGAGTTGCCGGGTTTCATTCCGCAGGTTTTGAGGCTCGACGACGTCTCGCTGCTCCGAGCTGACGAGACGGTGCTCAATGCGATGTTTGACGGCTGGCGTGCTCAGATGCTCGCGCGCGGCTTGGCCAACGACACTATCAAGGGTCGGTGCGGCGTCGTTTCGCGATTTGTCGAATTCACCAACGAGTATCCGTGGCGGTGGCGTCCACTTGATGTTGACCAATTCCTAGCGGACCTGAGGTCGCAAGAGAAACCGATCGAGTTGTCGACATTGCGCTCATATAGCAATGCGATCTCGATGTTCTGCTCTTACGTCAGCGATAGTCGATACGGTTGGGTTGCGTTTTGCGAGAAGCAATTCGGTGACGTTCCGTCGCAAATCTGCTTTGAATGGAACACCCCGCAGCACACCACCGATGATGCGGTCTCGCCCAAACGGCGAGCGTTCACGAAAACCGAGCTGCAACATATGTTTGATGTCATCGACGACTTCGTCGACGACGCACATCGCACCGGTTCGAAGCGTTGGTTGACCGCGCTGCGCGATTCGATCGCATTCAAGATCGGCTATGCATATGGGCTTCGGCGCCGAGAGCTGGTCATGCTTGATCTGACCGACTTCGGGCCGAATCCGCATGTGCCCGCCTACGGCAACTACGGTGCACTGACGGTGCGCTGGGCCAAAGGAACCAAGGGCTCGGGTCCACGCCGGCGAACAGTGCTGACGTCGCCCGAATTCGGCTGGGCCGTCGAACTTCTGCAGTACTGGTGCGACGAAGGCCGACAGCTGTTCAGCACTGCCGAGCGCTCCCCCGCGTTGTGGCCTAGCGAGCGCGGCGGACGATTGACGATCAGCGCTCTAGGCCGGTCCTTTGCCGCATTTCGGCAGCGAGCGGGTCTGCCGCCGGAACTGAGCCTGCACGCGCTGCGCCATTCCTTCACCACTCATCTGATCGAGGCCGGCTACGACCCGTTGTTCGTCCAGCAGCAGCTCGGGCACTCGTTCGCATCCACGACATCGCTCTACACATCGGTGGGTTCGGACTTCAAGCAGAGAGTGGTTCAACAGATGATCGCGCGACGACTCCGAATGGGAGACGCCGATGGCTGAACAGCGCCGCATCGGCTTTCACTGGCATCTGCGCCGGGTCATGGCGGCTCACAACCTGTGGAAGTCCACCGAGCTGCGGCCTCTGCTGCGCTCACGCGGCATCAACCTCTCTGACGCGCAGGTCTACCGCCTGGTTACCGGTGAACCCCAACGTATTCCGTCACGGACCTTCGCCGCGCTCTGCGACATCTTCGACTGCACACCCAACGAACTGTTCGAGCCTTACGTCGAGATGCAAGCAGCCGCGTCAGCAAACGCGCCAAGCGCACGCGATCTAGGTGTAAAGCCGGGGAACCCGGTAGCCAAGCGAATTCGAATCGTCCAGGACGACGGTGGCACGCCCCCGCAAACCTGAAGATCCGCAGCGCTGGCCGATCGCGTGCGCCCGGTGCAGAAGCCACTACGAGCCGGTCGCCAACTGGCCTGATGGATCGATCTGTGGATACTGCTACCAAGCAGCTAAACGAACGACCGGCATCTGCTCCTGCGGGCACGAAGGCGTGCTGCCCGGCATCATCGATGACCGGCCCGCCTGCCGGCGGTGTAGTGGCGTCCGGCTCAACGTCGATTGCGTCGGATGCGGCGCCGAAGCTGAACTCTACAGCGGCGGACGATGCCAGCGCTGCGTGCTCGAAGAGACCGCCCAGTGGTTACTCACTAACCACGAGACCGGCCTGATCGCACCGCAACTGCAAATCATCATCGACGCGCTCACCGCGATGCAGCGCCCCAACAGTGGTCTCGTGTGGATCCGCCAGTCTCACGTTCAGTCGGTTCTGCGCGAGCTGGCTCGCCACCCGACACTCACCCACGAGGTCCTGGACCAGCTGCCGGACGGACGGACAACTAACTGTTGCGGGTCATGAGGTTGTAGACGCCGACACGGGTTGAGGTGTTCGGGGGACGGGTTCTTCGGCGGCAGGATGAGAAATCGCCAAACCCCTCGTCCTGACTACCGAAGGAACCCGTCCGTGACCCACGGTAATGCCCCGTTGTCCGTTGAAGGCCGTCGTCGACTCGTGGCCCGTTGCGCTGATCGTCCGATCGCTCACGTGGC
>NZ_LQPT01000088.1 GCF_002102355.1 Mycobacterium sherrisii
GCTAGAAGCCGAGAATCGGTCGAAGGGGGTCAAAATTCGGGCGTCGACACGGGGTCAGTTTTCAGACGACGCCGACATCCGGTTGCCCTTGCGTCGGAGATCGTCGCCGAGAGATGGAATCCGTTGATCGTGCGCAATCTGTTATTCGGTGCCGATACTTTTTCGGCGATCGCGCATGGTGTGCCGTCTATGTCACGCTCCATGTTGATCAAGCGGCTCGAGGAGCTGCAGCGCGCTGGAATCATCACAATAAAGCGGAAGCCGGATGGTCGAGGGCACAACTACCGACTCACCGAAGCGGGCAGCGACCTTGCCGGGGTCATCGCTGCCCTGGCCATGTGGGGTCAACGGTGGGCAACGGCCACTAGAGAGCACACAGATCCGGCATACGCGCTGTGGGCGTGGTGCCAGGTGCAGCTCAACCATGCCGCGTTGCCTAATGGCCGGGTGGTGGTTTCCCTTACATTCCCCGAGGAACGCCCCGGCAATCGGCGTTTCTGGATGCTGATTGAGCACCGCGACGCCGAGTTGTGCTACTCCGATCCTGGCGGTCGTGCCGATCTCAGCGTCGAGGCTCGATCACAACCTTTTGTCGACTGGCACCGAGGCGCGCGAAGCTGGCCGGCGCTCCTTCGCGCCGGCGATATCACATTGGACGGTCCGCACCGGCTGCGCCGAGCCTTCCCAAAGTGGAACCTTTGCGGACCCACAGACGACTGGCGCGCGAAGCACTAGACGTTGCGCCGCCTTGTGTTCTTCCTAGTTATGATCTGAAACTTCTTGGAAGACAAGGCGGTAGTCGGCAAGGGAGTGCGGGTGATCCGGTCGCCGTTGCCTGCAAGGAATACCGCGAGCGAGGCGTCGATCTTGGTGAGCCGTTTGCCCATGGCTTGGCTGGCGTGGAGCTCGGCCCCGCTCGGGGGTTCTTGAGGGTGGAAGAATGGGGCGTCCATCCGTCCCGGCGCGATGTTGCACACGATGGGTGCCATGAAACCTCCCGGCGAGCCCGGATTTCATCGAGCACCGCTGATCCTTGCTCAGCTGCTCTGGCTAGCCATCGGCCCACATTGTAAG
Source organism: Mycobacterium sherrisii (assembly GCF_002102355.1). Lineage (GTDB taxonomy): Bacteria > Actinomycetota > Actinomycetes > Mycobacteriales > Mycobacteriaceae > Mycobacterium > Mycobacterium sherrisii. The sequence goes on from NZ_LQPT01000088.1 coordinate 1,075, forward strand.
TTCGTTCGGAGTTACGAAGACCGCGATCGCCTGCGCGTTCAAGTGGTTTGGTCATGACGCGAGAGGAAGCCGATGAGAACGATCGCATATCGCCATGCGGCAGTCGTCGGCCTCGCCGCCGCCGCGCTGATCATGGGGGGCTGCAGCACGAGCAAGAGCGTCGACGCCTCGGCGCCGCCTCCGGCCGGGACGAACGCCAGCACTACAGCGTCCCCAGCGCAGCCCAGCACGGTGAAGCTCGTCGGGGAGGGCGACGTCGAGGTGACGTTGACCGGACCGATTGCTGTCAAATACTCGTCGGCAACCGAGGATCAGAAGAAAGCTCTGGGCAAGCCGCTGACAGGTGACCGCAACGCCGGGACACGGGACAGCGGCGTGGTATTTCAGCAGTTCCAGGGCGGCGCGATCACGGCCAAGAACGGCGCAGCCGGCACGCCCGCATACATCATCCTGGGCAAAATCCGCGAGGCCTGGAACATTCCACGGGGGCCGGACGGCACGCCGGTGCCCACCGGCAGTAACGGTTCGGCAGGCCCGCTGGGATCGCCCACCAGTGATGTGAACAACGTCGGTGACCTACAGGTGTCTACCTTCGAACACGGCAAGATCGAATTCAACCCGGCGACCGGTCAGGTCGCGGTGACGGTCAACGGCCGAGCCGTGCCCTCCGGGCTCTGACTCGTATTGCGGGCGGCATCTCGCCACTACCGCACATTGCCACTCGAATGGTGGAGGTTCCACTGGCCACAATCGGGGGCCAAGACATCGTTGACGTCGACTTCGAGTCCGCCGACCTTCGGCCCCGGATTGGACGCGGTGCTCACGACCCGCTGATAAAGAACAGCGGCGGGGTGGACCTGATTGCCGGACCAGGCGCGGGTTTGCCAGATCCAGCGGCGGCCGGGGGTGCTCGAAGATCCGATCACGCCGTCGGCCGCGGCCCACTGACACACCCTGACGCCTCCGTAAACGCCGGTGCGCTGAACCCCGAGAACCGAGTTGATTCCGCGAAACCATTGCAGCGCAGTGTGATCCCAGGTGTCGCGATTAATGTCCTCGTCGATGGTGAAGAAAATCGGCGCACCCTGGCCGCCCCCCGCGGCGGTGTGCAGCTGCCAGGCGGTACGCGCGTCCGCGACGCCCCCGGCATATCCACGGGTGAAGTCCGATGGTGCCGATCCGCCCGGCTTGCCGTATTGGTAATTGCTGACGATGACCAAGCCTGCCGCTTTCAGCGAGTCGGCATAGGCCCGAGTGATCGGCTTGGCGCCAAACGATGAGCCAGGACGCGACTCCGAAACGTAGTTGACCACCCCGCTGTAGCCGGCAGCGCGGATCTGCTGCGCCGGAATCTGGCGCGCCGCGAAGTCGATCAGTCGGGGAGGAGCGGCGGCGGCCGCCGTGGGCATGCCGCAGGCCACCGATGCGGCACCCAGACCGGCCACCGCGGCGGCGTAGCGCAGCGCGTCGCGACGCGAGACCGCTCGCGGTCGCCTATCGCTGGTCGAGGGCGGCACAGTGTGCATCGCGCGATGTTAACGATGTGACTGTTGTTACCGATAGACCTGCGCTAGCCGAAACGCGGTTGTACTCCCAAATGGATACCGAACGGTGACCGTTCGGCTATGACGTCCCACGCTGTTGGCGAAGCGGCCCACGATCGTGCGGCGTTGACGTGCAAAGCTATTGGCGCGATCCATTTGCCGCGGTCGCGCGACGCAGGGGAGCGGCCTAACCTTCCCGCGTTCGGGGCGACTCGATCGATCTCTACCAGTGTCACCCGGCTTTGCCGACGATCGTCCGGGCTGCGCGCTCGGCGATGAGCATCACCGGTGCGTTGGTGTTGCCGGAAATGATGGTGGGCATAGCCGAAGCATCGACTACGCGAAGGCCGGCGGCACAGTAGACGCGGCAGTCGGTGTCGAGCACTGTGGCGGCCGATCGCGGATGACCTTGTGCGTCAAAGGCTCCCATCGCGCAGGTACCTACCGGGTGGAAAATAGTCGTGCCGAGTTCACCGGCCGCCTGCTGCAGGTCCTCGTCACTCACCAGTTGCGGACCGGGAAATAGTTCCTGGGGGCGGTAGCGGGCCAAGGCCGGCGCCGCCATGATCTTCCGGGTCATCCGGAGGCCAGTCACGGCGGTTCGACGATCGGCATCGGTCGACAGGTAGTTGCATGAAATCTTCGGGTAGATCAGGGGATCGGCGCTGGCCATGCGTACGTGGCCGCGCGAGCTGGGCCGCAAATTGCAGACCGAGGGGGTGATCGCTCCGAAGGGGTGCAGCGGTTCGCCGAATTTCGGCAGGGACAAGGGCTGCACATGCCACTCCAGGTCGGCACTTTCCAGCGCGGGGTCGCTCTTGGCGAAAGCTCCCAGCGTGGATGGCGGCATGGTCATGGGCCCCGACCGCAGCAGCAGGTACTGAAGTCCCATGCCCGCCCTGCTGATCCAATTGCGGTACAGCGTGTTGACGGTCGGGACGCCCCGGACCCGGTAGACCGTCCGAATCTGCAGGTGGTCTTGCAGGTTTTCGCCCACTCCTGGCAGATCGACGGCCACCCGCACTTGATGCTGGGCGAGCAGGCCGGCCGGGCCGAGACCCGAGACCTGCATCAGGTGTGGCGAGCCGATAGCCCCGGCGCTCAGGATCACCTCCCGGCGCGCACGAACATCGACGATGTGGCCACCTTTGAGCAATTGCACGCCGGTGACCCGGTGCTGCGCCGTGGTCCACGCACCCCGACGTTGATCCTCGCAGACCTGGTCGTCCATCAGGAGCCGCAAGGCCTGCGTCTGTGTGTAGACGGTCAGGTTGGGTCGGTGGGCGACGGGATGAAGGAAGGCATCGGCCATCGACCAGCGCCGGCCCCGCCGTTGATTGACATGAAAGTACGCGCTGCCTGCGTTGACGCCGCGGTTGAACTCATCAATCGGGTAGATGCCCATCTCGGCAGCGGCGGCCTGCCAGGCGTCCAGGATTTTCCAGCGCACACGGGGCCGCGCGACGGGGATCTCGCCACCGACGCCGTGCCAATCGTCGGCCCCGCCGAAGTAGTTTTCTAACTCCTTGTAGATCGCCAGCGTCTGGCCAGAACAGTCCGGGCCTCCCCAGCGCCATCGCTCGTCTCCGGTGGCCTGCGCCCACAGGTCGTAATCGCTGGCCTGTCCGCGCATGTGGATCATCGCGTTGATCGACGAGCAGCCGCCGATCACGCGGCCGCGGGCGTAGTGAATGCTCCGGCCGGCCAGGCCTGGGTCGGGCTCGGTCGTGAAGCACCAATCGGTGCGGGGATTGGCGATTGTGTACAGGTAGCCCACCGGCACCTTGATCCAGAACCAGTCGTCTGCGCCGCCCGCCTCGATCACGAGCACACGGTGATCAGGATTGGCGCTGAGCCGATTGGCGAGCAGGCACCCCGCGCTACCCGCTCCCACGATGACGTAGTCGAATTCGGCAACAGAGCTCATTCTGGTATCGGTCCTCCAAGCGTCGGATGCGTGTCCTAGTGTGCGCGACGGACGCCGCGTACGCGCCACCGGAGTCGGCAGGGGTTCACCGCGGTCGCAACGATGGACCTGGCAGGCACCTCACCGAAAACCGGCACAGCACGATTGATGAAAAGAAGACCTTACTTGACATAGTCTCGCCCATTGGATCTTCCTGTCGCACAGCGGCTTTTGACTTCCACTGAAGTCATCTCGTATTCGCGGGGTTCCCGAGTTGCACAGCTGGGTTATCCAGGAACACCGCCGAAACGGCTCGTGACACCGCTAGAGGCTGCCACCATCATCGCGCTCGCGGGTGCGTTGCGCCCGGAGTTCGTTCCACATAGCGGCGCGGTACTGCGTCGGCGGGCAGCCGAGTATGGCCTTGAACGTCCGCGAGAAGTGCGCTGGATTGAGCAAGCCCCAACGTGCGCCTATCTCACTTACCGGCTGGTCCGCGAAGCGGACGTCAATCAGATCTTGACGACACCGAGGGTAAGTCCCCTGGCGTGGTGGGTTTTTGGGGCCGGAGATGACGGTGCCGGGTGTGTCGTTGCCGGTGTTGGGGTG
>NZ_LQPT01000089.1 GCF_002102355.1 Mycobacterium sherrisii
GCGATGACCTTCATCCACTCGGCTACGACACGCCGGTCACCAGAATCAGGTCCGACTCGTACACCACCTTGGTGGACGCAACCTGGCGGGAAGGGCGATGACCGTATGGACGGGATCGATTGCTCAGTTTGACATTGTCTTAATAATGACGATCATTCAGTGGCTTTCGGCAACTTCCAAACGTCTCAGCCGAGGAGCTGTCATGATGCGGGTGATCTGGGTGGCAGCATAGCATGACAGCGCCGGAGCGGCTGTCCGCGAGAGCCGCGGTCGCGACGCCGAAATCTGGCATGGCGGTGCGGAATTGTGGCGAGTTCATGGACGTTGACGTCGATCCGGACTGGCATGACTCGGTCAGGACGGCGTCAGGTCGGGGTGCCGGAGATTTCAGGTTCGCCTTGCGGCACGCACGTAAGGAAACCGCTGCTGCGGCGGCCGTGACAACTCTGGCCGAAGTTGATCCAGATGGTGGGCGCGGTATGCCGATGTTGCCGCGCAGGTAGGGCCCGGAAGGCAACGAGGCGCCGAGTGATAGCAACGGCTAGCTCTAGCTGTGCGGATCGGTGTCGAGGTTGGTGGCCCGGCTGGTCGGCTGGGCTTTGTCACCATCGACCTGTGCGGCGATGCTGCCCCACGCGTTAATCGTAGGGACAACCGTGAGTTTATGGGAGGCACCACTTGGGCCGTTAAACCCTGGGGGTGAGCTGCTGTTACAGGCAACCGCAATCAGAAACTGCCTGTCGCCACCGTATCGACGTTTTGTGCCAGCCAGGTGGCCCTTCAGCCAGCCTTCCCCAGTGTGCGATTAATGGAAATGGTTTCCATTATCCGTACGCCGAAGCGTAGCGGGCGAGTTGGGTGGGTCGCACCAATGGAAAAGGCGCGGACCACCACTGCTCGGTGCTTGGCCTCCGTCTGAGCTGGCACTCCCGGGGTTCAGGCTTGATGCGCCGTTTTTGGTCGGCAACCATTCGGGGGTATGCCATGGCGGTAGCTGTGGCGAATTGGCGGCGCGGGCCATTGTGAGTGCGGTATTTGAGATGCGCGACATTCGGATGAACATTGCTGCCTGTTGTCGAATGTATGCATCCACTCCTATTTGAAAATTATTTTCAATAAGAGTTGACTGTGATTGTGCTCTGGCCACTGGATGGAATCCTGTTGGGCGTCGATGATGGCGCCCACTGCCGAGGATCGCAGGCTGTCCGCATCGCCGAACTAGTTCGGGCCGCCCTGATGCTGCCCGACGATGTTGGCGTCACGGTGCAGCAACTGAGATCCCTCGAACTCGGCTGTCCGCCGGTCGAGACCGCATTGCCGTCCTGCAGCGACACCTCGGTCCTGGAACTTGCGACCACCGTTGGCCGACATCAGTGACCAGGTGGTGACTCGCCTGCTCATTGACTATCCCCACGGAAGCGACTACCCCCACGGAGGCCCGCATGACACCGGCTGACCAACGTATCCCCGTCACCGTGTTGACCGGATTTCTCGGCTCCGGCAAAACCACGCTGCTGAACCGCATCCTGAGCGAGCAACACGGCAGACGTATCGCGGTGATCGAGAACGAGTTCGGCGAGGTCGGAGTGGACGACGCACTAGTGCTCGATGCCGAGGAGGAGGTGTTCGAGATGAACAATGGCTGCATCTGCTGCACGGTCCGCGGCGATCTCATCCGGATCCTCGGCGCTTTGATGCGTCGCAAGGACCGCTTCGACGCCATCATCATCGAAACTACCGGGTTGGCAGATCCGGCTCCCGTCGCGCAGACCTTCTTCATGGACGACGCTCTGCGTGCGCAGCTGCGCCTGGATGCGATCGTCACCGTGGTCGACGCGAAGCACGTCCTCACCCATCTCGATGAGGTTAAACCCGATGACGTGGAAAACGAGTCGGTCGAACAGATCGCGTTCGCCGACCGGATCGTGCTCAACAAGCAAGACCTGGTCGACGCCGAGCAGATCGCTACCGTTACCCAGCGTATCCGCGGCATCAATGCGGCCGCGGAGATCTTGCCCGCCGTGCGGTGCGACGTCAACCTGGCCGATGTGCTCAATGTGCACGCATTCGATCTGGATCGTGTACTGGCGACCGAACCGGGATTCCTCGACCCCGACAGCGAGCATCAGCATGATGGCTCGGTCAGTAGCGTCGGCATCGACGTCGAGGGCGCCGTCAACGTCGAATTGCTCAACGAGTGGCTCGGAAAGTTGCTCACCGAACGCGGCCCGGACTTGTTCCGAAGCAAGGGCGTGCTCAATCTGGGCGGAACCGACCGGCGTTACGTGTTCCAGGGTGTGCACATGTTGCACGACGGCGGGCTGGGTGCACCCTGGCGGCCGGGCGAGTCCCGGCGTAATCGGATGATCTTCATCGGCCGCAATCTCGACCGTGCCGAGCTCGAAGCGAGTTTTCGAGCTTGCCTCGCCGAGGCGCCGGTGACCGCGGCTCGATGAGCGCGACTCCCGGCACCGCCACCCGAGATGCGTTGTGGCAGCTAGACATCGGTGAGCCGGTGTTGGCCGTTAATGCATTGCCCGACAAGGTGGTTATCGGCGGTTCGGAGGGCACCGTTGTCGTCGCAGACACCAGCGGCCACGAACAGCGCCGCTTGGTCCTCGACGACTTCCTGCTGGCAATGGCCGCCAATCCAGACGGCACCCGCCTTGCGGTCGGCGGCGCTCAGCGGCTGATGATCTTCGACCTCACCGACGGTTCGGTAATCGCCGACCTTCCCCACCAGTGGTGCAGCTGCCTGGCATGGGCGACCAAATCCGGCGGCCTCGCAGCAAACGATGGTCGGTCAGTGCGGGTTTACGCGGCCGACGGGCGCCCCCACTGGACGTCCGCGCCACTGCAGAGCACCGTCGCAGGTCTGGCCTGGATGCGCGCCGACGGGCGTCGCCTGGCGGCGGCCGCCTACCAGGGCGTCACGATCTTCGAACCCGACAGCGATCGCACGGTCGCGCGCCTGCCCGCCCCCGGCGCGATCGCCGGGATCGCGATCTCCCCCAACGGCCGCTGGGTGGTCGGCGGGAGCCAGGATGCCACCTTGCACGGCTGGAATGTGCGCGACGGCAGCGATTTTCAGATGAGTGGCTTCCCAAAACTGGTGTCACAGCTGGCTTTTGAATCTTCGGGCCGCTGGATGTGCTGCGACGGCGGCGACACGGTCGTCTGCTGGGATTTCTCCGGGTCCGGACCCACAGGGCGAGAGGGCCTGCTCGCCGAGGGGCACCGCGACGACGTCACGGCGGTGGTCTGGGTACCGACAACCGCCTCGGCTCCGATCCTGGTATCAGGTGATGCCGCCGGCGGAATCGCACTCTGGCGACTGGGCCCAAGCACTCGTCCAGGCGGGCGAATCCGTCCGTTCTGGACGACCGCGACCGGTGACCCAGTCGGCGCGATATCTGCCGACGGCGAACGAATCTTCTCTGGGCATCGCTCCGGCGCTGCGCGCTGTTTCACCTCCCAGCCTCACGCGCAAACGGTGAATCAACCGCAAGCTGATGAAGCCGCAAGTAACGAACGTTGTCACGGCACTTGAGGTCTGCGTTAAAGGGGAAGCCGGTTACCTTACGGCCCGCCGATGAGGGCCGATTAGCCGAAGGCGCTACCGTCCGAGCGGTAGATGTCAAAATACATGTAGGCGCTCACGGCGGCCGATTGGGGTCACACTCAGCCGTCAATCGCAGCGTTATCCGGCCACGTCAGTAACATAGCCGACGGTCGGAAACCGGACTGCACGTCGCGGGTGCGGCCGCGGGCGGGCCAACTCCCGTTACCCCCGATGGAGCTGCCGGTGTGACAACAGGTTACGTTGCGGCAGACTCCTAGCCTTACGGAAATGCTCATCTGCTGTCAGCAAGTTGGCGCGACAATGCGCGTCGCGCCGCGCGAAGGGGATTCGGGGCTCCATCCCAGCAGCTCGGCACCCTCACCGTTAAATCGGCCGCCCCAATCGATTTCGGCGGCTGCGCCGATACCCCACCACTGGTTGCGGCACCGACGCTGACGTCGCCTGTCGTTCACTGTGTCATTGGCCCTTAGCAGCGGGGCTCAAGTGTGCGCAACATCCGTTGCACGCCAGGGCGAACGGCGTGTAGGCGCGTTGGCGTACTGTCGGTTGGGTGCGTAGCGAGGGCGACACCTGGGACATCACAACAAGCGTCGGTTCAACAGCGTTATTCGTAGCCACCGCGCGGGCGCTGGAGGCCCAAAAGCCTGAGCCGCTCGCGCTGGACCCGTATGCGGAGATCTTCTGCCGGGCCGTCGGGGGTTCGTCGGCGGATGTTCTTGACGGTAAGGAGCCCGACCACCCCCTCGAGCGCGCCGACTTCGGCGAGCACTTCGTCAACTTCCAAGGTGCTCGCACGAAGTACTTCGATGAGTACTTCCTGCGGGCGGCCGAGGCGGGGGTGCGCCAAGTTGTGCTCCTGGCTGCTGGGCTCGACTCGCGCGCCTACCGGCTGAGTTGGCCCGCCGCGACGACGATCTTCGAGCTGGACCGCCCGCAGGTCCTCGGTTTCAAGCGTGAGGTGCTCGCCCGCCACGGCGTTCAACCGCGGGCCGCGCGCCGCGAAATCGCCGTCGATCTGCGCGACCACTGGCCACAAGCGTTGCGGGACAGCGGTTTCGACCCCGCCAAACCGTCGGCATGGATCGCCGAAGGTCTGCTGATCTATCTGCCCGCCACCGCCCAGGAACAGCTGTTCGCCGGCATCGACAGCCTGGCCGGATACGGCAGCCATGTCGCCGTCGAAGACGGCGCACCACTGCAGCCCGACGAGTTCGAGGCTGCCGTCGCCGAAGAGCGTGCGGCCGCCGCACAGGGCGACAAGCGGCTGTTCTTCCAGTTGGTATACAACGAGCAACATGCCCCGGCCACCGAATGGTTCGGGCAGCACGGCTGGAAGGCCGTCGGTACCCCATTGGCCGACTACCTGCGCGAGGTTGGCCGTCCTGTCCCCGGATCGGAGACCGAAGCCGGACCGATGATCGCCCGCAACACCCTGGTCAGCGCGGTCAAGGCGTGACGGATCCGGCATATCTCCTCGGGCTGTGGGCTTGCACGGGGAACTTTCCCGGTCGGGCAACCGACTACTAACAGTCTGCACGCGACGCCACGCTTTGCTTGACGCGGTCGTTGCGCCCCACTCGATCGGTAAGGAGTCGCTGCTGTGGCCGCGCCGATCTGATGGCCGCACCTCTGCGCCAGCGTGCGGCGGCCCCACCTTTGATAATGAAAACCATATTCAGTAGGCTATGGCTCCTAGACGACTGCGGCCGACGCCACAACTGGAGAGGTGAACCGGTGATCAGACAGAACACCGTGGTTAGAGGTACCGCGCGGGCGCCGCGGCGACCCCTGGCGCGGGCTCCAAACCTCGACAGTTAGCTTAAGCAATGCTAACTTCAGCGAATTAAGTTAGGGGAGACTATCTTCATGGAAAACACCGGCCGTGGAACGCGTTGACAGCGGTGTGCTCGCCGTCCCGCCCGGTACGCCGCGGGCGGACACCCGAGTCGACGGTGACGTCGTCACCAGGTTTGCTACCTGCTGCCGGGCCCTCGGCATCGCGGTCTACCAACGCCGCCGCCCGGCCGACCTGACCGCCGCCCGCGCTGGATTCGCGGCCCTGACCCGGATTGCTCACGACCAGTGCGACGCCTGGACCGGGCTCGCGGCCGCCGGGGATACGTCCCTGCGAGTGCTCGAGGCGGTCGCGCGCACGGCGGCAACCTCCGGCGTGCTGCAGCGGCAGGTCGACCTGGCCCCCGGCGCGTTGGGTTTCCGCTACGACAGCGGCCTCTACCTTCAATTCCGCGCCGTGGCCCCCGACGATTTCCAGCTCGCCTACGCCGCCGCCCTGGCCGGCAGCGGACGCTTCGCCGACGCGCACGACATCGTCTCCCGGCTCGCCGAACGCCGGCCGAACTGGCGTGAGGCCCGCTGGATCTCCGTGGTCATCAACTATCGCGCCGAGCGGTGGTCCGACGTCGTCAAGCTACTGACGCCGATCGTCAACGACTCCGACCTCGACGCGGCCTACACCCACGCGGCCAAGATCACCCTGGGCACCGCACTGGCCCGGCTGGGCATGTTCGCTCCCGCGCTGTCGTACCTCGAAGAACCCGACGGCCCGGTCCAGGTGGCTGCCGTCGACGGGGCACTGGCCAAAGCGCTCGTGCTGCGAGCGCACGTCGACGAGGAATCTGCCAGCGAAGTCCTACAAGACCTGTATGCGGCCCACCCCGAGAATGAACAGATCGAGCAGGCGTTGTCCGACACCAGCTTTGGCATCGTGACCACCAACGCGGCCCGCATCGAGGCCCGCACCGATCCGTGGGACCCCGACACCGAGCCCAGTGCGGACGACTTCGTCGACCCCGCCGCCCACGAGCGCAAAGCCGTCCTGTTACACGAGGCCGAACGACAGCTCACCGAGTTCATCGGACTCGACGAGGTGAAGAACCAGGTGGCCCGGCTGAAGAGTTCGGTCGCCATGGAATTGGTGCGCAAGCAGCGCGGGCTGCAGGTCGCCCAGCGCGCGCACCACTTGGTGTTTGCCGGTCCGCCCGGGACCGGTAAGACCACGATTGCGCGTGTGGTCGCCAAAATCTATTGCGGCCTCGGTCTTTTGAAGCGTGAGAACATCCGCGAGGTGCACCGCGCCGACCTCATCGGTCAGCACATCGGTGAAACCGAAGCCAAGACCAACGCGATCATCGACAGCGCTCTGGACGGAGTCTTGTTCCTCGACGAGGCGTACGCGCTGGTCGCCACGGGCGCCAAGAACGACTTCGGGCTGGTGGCCATCGACACCCTGTTGGCCCGCATGGAAAACGACCGCGACCGGCTGGTGGTGATCATCGCCGGGTATCGGGCCGACCTGGACAAGTTTTTGGACACCAACGAAGGTCTGCGTTCGCGGTTCACCCGCAACATCACCTTCCCCTCCTACACCTCCCACGAGCTGGTCGAGATCGCACACAAGATGGCCGAACAGCGCGACAGCGTCTTCGAGCAGGCCGCGCTCGACCATATGGAGGCCCTGTTCACCAGCCTGGCCAACTCCACCACTCCCGATGCCAACGGGGTGGAGCGGCGCAGCCTCGATATCGCGGGCAACGGACGGTTTGTCCGCAACATCGTCGAGCGTGCCGAGGAGGAGCGCGAATTCCGGCTGGACCATTCGGAACAGGCCGGGACCGGTGCGTTCACCGACGAGGAGCTGATGACGATCACCGACGTAGACGTCAGTAATTCCGTCGAGCCGCTGTTGCGCGGGTTGGGGCTCTCGGTGCCGGCATGACCAATCCCGTTCCGCAGGACGAGCGTCGCTCCTTCACTTCCCGCACCCCCACCAACGACAATCCCGACAAGGTCGTCTACCGCCGCGGTTTCGTCACGCGCCACCAGGTGACCGGGTGGCGCTTCGTGATGCGCCGTATCGCCTCGGGAATTGCCTTGCACGACACCAGGATGCTGGTCGACCCGCTGCGCACCCAGTCGCGCGCGGTGCTGATGGGCGCGCTCATCCTGATCACCGGGCTGGCGGGCTGCTTCGTGTTCTCGCTGATTCGGCCCAACGGTCAGGCGGGCAACAATGCGGTGCTCGCCGACCGCGACACCGCGGCGCTGTATGTACGGATCGGTGACGAGCTGCACCCGGTGCTGAACCTCACCTCGGCACGCTTGATCGTCGGCAAACCGGTGAACCCGGTCACGGTGAAAAGCGCTGAGCTGGACCGCTTCCCGCGCGGAAATCTGGTCGGCATACCTGGTGCGCCGGAACGCATGGTGCCGAACACCTCTCGTGATGCGAATTGGACGGTCTGCGACGCGGTGAGCGAAGCCGCCCAAGGCTCACACGCCATGCACAGCACCGGCGTCACGGTGATCGCCGGAACCCCCGACGGCAGCGGCTCTCGTGCCGCCGCAATCGCACCCGGCCAGGCGATGCTGGTCGACTTCGCCGGCGAAGCCGGCCCCAGCACCTGGCTGTTGTGGGACGGTAAGCGCAGCCGGATCGACCTGGGCAATCACGCGATCACCTCCGCGCTGGGATTGGCTTCCGATGTGCCCGCGCCGCGGCCCATCGCGGCGGGTTTGTTCAACGCAATCCCCGAGGCACCGGCGATCGCCGCGCCGAGCATCCCGAACGCCGGCGGGCCGGCGGGCTACCCGGTCCCGGCCCCGATCGGCGGCGTCGTGACCTCCTATGCCGTCGACCCGGGCGGCGTGCGTCACTACGCGGTATTACCCGATGGGCTGCAACCCATCTCGGCGGTGCTCGCCGCGATCCTGCGCAACACCAACTCCTACGGGCTGGACCAACCGCCGCGGGTCCCCGCGGACGCGGTGGCCAAGCTCCCGGTTTCGCGCCTGCTGGACACCACCCGCTTCCCCGACCGCCAGGTCATTCTCGTCGACGCCGCCAAAGACCCCGTCGCATGTGCGAATTGGAGCAAGCCGGCCGGGGCGGCCAGCAGCTCGCTGACCCTGCTGGCCGGGTCGGCCCTGCCCGTGCCCGACTCGGTGCGCACCGTGAACTTGATCGGCGGCACCCCGGGCATCGCCACCCGCGTCGCCCTGGCGCCCGGAACCGGCTACTTCGCTCAGACCGTCGGCGGCGGAGCGACCTCTCCGGGCACCGGCTCGCTGTTCTGGGTTTCCGACACCGGCGTGCGCTACGGCATCGACAACGAGGCCGAAAGCGCGCCGGCTGGTCACGGCAAAACCGTTGAGGCCCTTGGACTTACCTCGCCCCCCGTGCCCATTCCCTGGTCGATACTGTCGCTGTTCGCGGCGGGCCCGACGCTGTCCCGCGCCGACGCGTTACTCGCACACGATGGGTTGGCGCCCGACAGCAGGCCCGGTCGTCCGGTGTCCGCCGAAGGAGGACCCCGATGAGTCGCCTGATCTTCGAAGCCCGACGACGGCTGACCCCGCCGAGCGTCCGCCAGGGCACCATCACCATCGAGGCCCCGCCCGAGCTGCCCCGGGTGATTCCGCCGTCGTTCTTGCGCCGGGCGATGCCGTATGTGCTGGTGATCCTGATCGTCGGCATGATCGTCGCGTTGGTCGCCACTGGCATGCGGGTGATTTCGCCGCAGACGCTGTTCTTCCCGTTCGTGTTGCTGCTGGCGGCCACCGCGCTGTATCGCGGCAACGACAACAAGATGCGCACCGAGGAGGTTGACGCCGAACGCGCCGACTACCTGCGCTACCTGTCGGTGGTCCGGGACAACATCCGGACCCAGGCCGCCGCGCAGCGCGCCGCCGCCGAGTGGTCCCACCCCGAGCCGGCCGCGCTGGCCACGGTGCCCGGATCCCGCCGGCAATGGGAACGGGATCCGCACGATCCCGACTTTCTGGTGGTGCGGGCAGGGCGGCACCACGTGCCGCTGGCGACCGCGGTGCGGGTCGCCGACACCGCCGACGAGATCGACCTGGAGCCGGTGTCGCACAGCGCATTGCGCAGCCTGCTCGATACCCAGCGCACCGTCCGCGAGGTGCCGACCGGCATCGATCTGACCAAGGTCTCGAGGATCACCGTGCTCGGCGAGCCGGATGACGTGCGCGGGGCAGTACGCGCCTGGGTCGCCCAGGCGGTCACCTGGCACGACCCGACGGTGCTCGGCGTGGCGCTGGCGACCCGCGACCTGGAGAATTACGACTGGTCGTGGCTGAAGTGGTTGCCGCACATCGACATTCCCGGCGAGGTGGACGGCGTGGGGCCGGCCCGCTTCCTGGCCACCGACCCGGACGAGTTGGCGGCCCTGCTCGCGCCGGTGCTGGCCGATCGTCCCGCCTTCACCGGGGAACCGGCCGACGCCCTGCGCCATCTGCTGATCATCGTCGACGACCCCGACTACGACGTGAACGCGTCGGCGCTCGCGCTGGGACGAGCCGGTGTCACGGTGATCCACCGCGGTGCCACCGCGCCGCACCGCGAACAGTACTCGGATCCGGAGAAGCCGGTCCTGCGCATCAGCGAGGGCGGCGGCACCATTCAACGCTGGCAGACCGGCGGCTGGCAGCCCTACGTCGACCACGCGGATTCCTTTGACGCCGACCAGGCGGCCCACCTGGCCCGTCAGTTGTCGCGCTGGGATTCCAACCCCACCCACACCGGGCTGCGCTCGGCCGCCACCCGGGGCGCGACATTCACCACGCTGCTCGGCATTGCGGATGCTTCGCAGCTCGACGTGCCGACGCTGTGGGCGCCGCGTCCCCGCGACGAGGAACTGCGGGTGCCCATCGGCGTCACAGCGACCGGTGAGCCACTGTACTTCGACCTCAAAGACGAGGCCGAAGGCGGGATGGGGCCGCACGGCCTGATGATCGGTATGACCGGTTCCGGCAAGTCGCAGACCCTCATGTCGATTCTGTTGTCACTGTTGACAACTCACTCGGCCGACCGGCTGATCGTCATCTACGCCGACTTCAAGGGTGAGGCCGGGGCGGACAGCTTCCGGGATTTCCCGCAGGTCGTCGCAGTGATCTCGAACATGGCGGAGAAGAAGTCGCTGGCCGACCGGTTCGCCGACACGCTGCGCGGTGAAGTGGCCCGTCGCGAGACGCTGCTGCGGGAGGCCGGCCGCCGCGTGCAGGGCAGCGCGTTCAACTCGGTGGTCGAGTACGAGCGGGCCATCGAAGCGGGCCATGATCTGCCGCCGATCCCGACGCTGTTCGTGGTCGCCGACGAGTTCACGCTGATGCTCGCCGACTACCCAGAATACGCGGAACTGTTCGATTACGTGGCGCGCAAGGGCCGCTCGTTCCGCATCCACATCCTGTTCGCATCCCAGACGCTGGACGTTGGCAGGATCAAAGACATCGACAAGAACACCTCTTACCGCATCGGGTTGAAGGTGGCCAGCCCCAGCGTTTCTCGCCAAATCATCGGGGTCGACGACGCGTATCACATCGAGGCGGGCAAGGAGCACAAGGGCGTCGGGTTCCTAGTGCCCGCCCCGGGGGCGGCGCCGATCAAGTTCCGCAGTACTTACGTCGACGGCATCTACGAGCCACCGCAAACCGCGAAAACGCTTGTGGTGCATTCCGCTCCCCAGCCGAAGCTGTTCACGGCCGGGCGGGTGGAACCCGATCAGGGCACCGTGATCACCGGTGCGGACGAACCGGAGTTCACCGGGCCGCCGCGCAAGCTGATCGCGACCATCGGTGCGCAGCTGGCCGGTTACGGACCGCGGGCACCGCAGCTGTGGCTGCCCCCGCTGGACGAGTCGATTCCGCTGACCGCCGTGCTCGAGCACGCCGGCGTCCCGGAGCGGCACTGGCGCTGGCCGCTCGGTGAGATCGACCGTCCATTCGAGATGCGCCGCGACCCGCTGGTGTTCGATGCCACGTCGGCGTCGGGCAACATGGTCATCCACGGTGGCGCCAAATCAGGTAAATCGTCTGCGCTGCAAACGTTTATCCTGTCGGCCGCGAGCCTGCACTCGCCGCGTGACGTCACGTTCTACTGCCTGGACTACGGCGGCGGACAGTTGCGTGCTCTGGCGGACCTGGCGCACGTGGGCAGCATCGCGTCACCGCTGGAACCGGAGCGCATCCGCCGCACCTTCGGTGAGTTGGAGCAGCTGCTGATCGCCCGGCAGCGGCACGAGGCATTCCGGGAAAAGCACGGTGCCACCCACGACGATGGTTTCGGTGAGGTGTTCCTGGTCATCGACAACCTCTACGCGTTCGCCCGGGACAACACCGACCAGTTCAACACGCGGAACCCGTTGTTGGCCAAGGTGACTGAACTCGTCAATGTCGGTCTCGCCTACGGCATCCACGTCATCATCACCACCCCGAGCTGGCTGGAGGTGCCGCTGGCGATGCGCGACGGGCTCGGGCTGCGACTCGAGCTCAAGCTGCACGACGCGCGGGACAGCAATGTGCGGGTGGTGGGGGCGCTGCGCCGCCCCGCCGAGGCCGTCCCGGCCGACCAGCCGGGTCGCGGTCTGACCATGGCCGCCGAGCACTTTCTGTTCGCGGCACCGGAACTGGGCCGAGTGGCTGCGATCAACGCCCGCTACCCTGGCATGGCCGCCCCGCCGGTTCGGCTGCTGCCGACCAACCTGGCACCGGATGCCCTCGCGCCGCTGTACCGCGGGCCGGAGAAGGTGGTCATCGGTCAGCGCGAAGAAGACCTGGCACCGGTGGTGCTCGACTTCGCCGAGCACCCGCTGCTGATGGTGTTCGGCGACGCCAAGTCCGGCAAGACCACATTGCTGCGCCACATCATTCGCACCATTCGCGAGAACTCCACCGCGGCGGAGGTGGCGTTCACCGTGCTGGACCGTCGGCTGCATCTGGTCGAGGAACCGCTGTTTCCGGACAACGAGTACACCGCCAACATCGACCGGATCATCCCCGCGATGCTCGGGTTGTCCAACATCATCGCCTCCCGGCGCCCGCCGGCCGGGTTGTCGCCGCCGGAGCTGGCCCGCTGGAGCTTCGAGGGGCACACCCACTACCTGATCATCGACGACGTCGACCAGATCCCGGATACGCCGGCGATGAGCGGCCCGTACGTCGGTCAGCGGCCGTGGACCAGCCTGATTCCGGAGCTCAGTCAGGCCGCCGATCTGGGTCTGCGGGTGATCGTCACGGCGCGGGCCACCGGGTCGGGGCACGCGCTGATGACCAGTCCGTTGCTGCGGCGTTTCAACGACTTGCAGGCCACCACCTTGATGCTGGCCGGCAATCCGCAAGACAGCGGCAAGATCCGGGGGCAGCGGTTCGGCCGGATGCCCGCCGGGCGCGGGATTCTGTTGGGGGACAGCGAGACTCCGACGTACGTGCAACTGGTCAACCCGTTGGTTGGCGAGCCCGTCGTCGGCGGGGCCGAAGAAGGATTTGCGCACTGATGACGAGAAGTGAAGCAGCAACAGCAGGACCGCAGAAGGAGGGGTTATGACGTTGCGAGTGGTTCCCGAAGGCCTTGCGGCGACAAGCGCCGCGGTGGAGGCGCTGACGGCACGATTGGCGGGTGCGCACGCGGCGGCCGCTCCGGCGATCACCGCGGTGGTGCCGCCGGCGGCGGATCCGGTGTCGCTGACGACGGCCGCCGGGTTCAGCGCCCAGGGCCAGCTGCACTCGACAGTGGCCGCCGAGGGCGTGGCGGAACTCGGCCGCGCCGGCGTCGGCGTGGGCGAAGGCGGGGCGAGTTATCTGGCGGGTGACGCCGCGGCGGCCGGCAGCTACGGAGCGGCGGGCGCCTGAGCATGACCGCACCCGTCTGGATGGCGTCTCCGCCGGAGGTGCATTCGGCGTTGCTGTCGGCGGGCCCGGGGCCGGGTCCGCTGTTGGCGGCTGCCGGCGCGTGGAACGCGCTCAGCGCCGAATACTCCAGTGCGGCAACCGAACTCAGCGGGTTGCTCGGACAGGTTCAGGCGGGCGTGTGGGAGGGGCCCACCGCCGAGCAGTACGCGGCGGCACACGTGCCATACCTCGCGTGGCTGGTGCAGGCCAGCGCCGACAGCGTGGGGATCGCCACTCAGCACGAGGTGGTGGCCGCGGCCTACACCGGTGCCCTGGCGGCCATGCCGACGCTGGGCGAGCTGGCCGCCAACCACACCGTTCATGGCGTCTTGGTGGCAATGAATTTCTTTGGCATCAACACGATTCCGATCGCCCTCAACGAGGCCGACTACGCCCGGATGTGGATGCAGGCTGCGGCGACGATGAGCACCTATCAGGTCGTCTCGGATACGGCGCTGGCGTCCGCGCCGCGGGTGGGGCCGGCGCCGGCGGTGCTGCGCCCCGGTGCCGAAACGGACAACATCTCTACCCTGGCCGCACCAAGCGCCGAGGATTCCGGCAACTGGCTGGACAATCTGCTGAGGCAATTGCAGCAGTTCTTCCAAGGTCTCTTCCGAGGCCTGTCCGAGATGATTCAGCAGTTCATGCAGGGCTTGGGGCCGTTCTTGGTGGCCAACGGACCGTTGCTGTTCTTCATCGCCTACCAGCTGTTCTTCAACGCGATCGGTTGGCCGACCTGGGGCGCCATCCTGAGTGCACCACTTTTGATTCCGTTGGTCATCGGCATCGGCGCCTACTTCTACCTGCAGAACCCCGAGGCTGCGGCGGATGTCCCGGACGAGGTGCCGGTGGTGCCGAGCACCACATCCGCCGAGCCCTCGATGCCGCCGGTGGTGGCCATGGCGCCGACGGCTGCGGCCCCCGCGTCGGCGCCGGCCTCGGCACCGGCCCCCGCAGCCAGCGCGCCGGCCGCGCCCGCGCCGGCGCCGGTCGCCGGAACTTTCGGCTACGCGGTCGCACTGGGCGCCGACCCCGAAACCGGATTCGGTCCGACTCTCGGTGGCCGCGGCGGTGCCAAGGCGCCGGCCGCGACCATCCCGGCGGCCGCCGCGGCGGTGCCGGGCCGGGCGGCCGCGGCGCGCCGACGCCGCCGGGCGGCGATGCGCGATCACAGCGACGAGTACGTGGACATGAACGTCGACGTCGACCCGGACTGGGGCGGTGCGGCCAACGAAAAGGCCAGCGAAGCGGCCAGCGAAAAGGCCAGCGACGAGCAGGAACTCGCCGCCGCGCTGGCCTCCGGCAGCGCCGCCGGTCGGCTCGGCTTCGCCGGCACCGCGCGCCGAGAACGGGACCTGCGGGCGTCGGGGCTGACAAAACTGGCCGGCGATGACTTCGGCAGCGGCCCACGAATGCCGATGGTGCCGGGCACCTGGGATCACAACGGCGAAGGCCCGGGCGGTCCCGATGAAGCGGGGGAGGGAGGCCCCGAAAGTTAACAATACGGACAGCCGAAATCATATGGAGCGCAAGAGACGCAAGAGAAAGGAAGTGTTATGAGTCTTCTGGATGCACACATCCCGCAATTGGTGGCCTCGCAGTCGGCGTTCAGCGCTAAGGCGGCGCTGATGCGCAGCACCATCAGCGCGGCCGAACAGGAAGCAATGGCCGCCCAAGCCTTCCACCAGGGTGAGTCATCGGCGGCATTCCAGGCCGCGCATGCCCGGTTCGTCGAGATGGCGGCGCGGGTCAACACCCTGCTGGACATCGCACAAGCCAACCTCGGCGACGCCGCGGGCACCTATGTGGCCGCCGACGCCGCCGCCGCGTCCGGCTACACCTCGTTCTGACCCGACCCAGAGAACCGCGAAAGGACTTCTGATGTCCCAGATCATGTACAACTACCCGGCGATGCTGGCCCACGCCGCCGACATGTCCGGTTACGCCGGCACCATGCAGGGGCTGGGCGCCGACATCGCGACCGAACAGGCCGCGCTGCAGAACGCCTGGCAGGGTGACACGGGTATGACCTACCAGGTTTGGCAGGCGCAGTGGAACCAGGCGATGGAGGCGTTGGTGCGCTCCTACCAGGCGATGGCCAGCACCCACGAGAACAACACGCTGGCCATGTACGCCCGTGACACGGCCGAGGCCGCCAAGTGGGGCGGCTAATCCTTCCTCGATGAGTGCGGAGCCCAATGCCGTCGAGCTGACGGTCGACAACGCGTGGTTTATCGCCGAAACCATTGGGGCAGGTAGCTTCCCCTGGGTTTTGGCGATCACCTCGCCATACCGCGATGCCGCGGAACGCGACGCGTTCCGCCGCGATCAACACGACGAGCTGACCGCACTGGGTCTGCTGTCGCCGGAGGGTCGCGTGCACCCGGCCGTCGCCGACTGGATCAGGGTGGTGTGCTTTCCTGACCAGTGGCTTGATCTGCGCTACGTGGGCTCGGGCGCGGCCAGCGGTTCCGGCGATCTGCTGCGCGGCATCGTCGCGCGGCGCGCCGGCACCAGCGGAAAGACCGCCATAGCCTCCAAAACCGTTGTCGCGCTGCGCAACGCGCAGCTGGTCACCTTCACCGCAATGAACATCGACGACGCCCGCGCGCTGGTCCCGGTGCTCGGGGCGGGCCTTGCGCAGCGGCCGCCGGCGCGCTTCACGGAGTTCAGCATGCCGGCACGCGTCGGAGCCCGCGCCGACGAGCGGCTGCGCTCCGGCGCCGCCCTGACGGAAGTCCTTGACTACCTGGGTATTCCGGATTCGGCGCGGGCGGTGGTGGAATCGGTGTTCACCGGTCCGCGCGCCTATGTCGAAGTCGTCGCGGGTTGCAATCGCGACGGACAACACACCACCACAGAGGTCGGAATGAGCATCGTCGACACCGCTGCGGGCCGGATCCTGGTCAGCCCGTCCCGCGCGTTCGACGGCGAATGGATCTCGACCTTCGCCCCCGGCAACCCGTTTGCAATCGCCATCGCGATCGAACACCTGACCGCCTGCCTGCCCGGCGCCCCTTGGTTCCCCAACCGGCGGCTATCCCGGGACTTGTCCACCCAATACGCCTAACCACAACCAGATAGCGAGAAAACACGATGTTCCAGGCCGATTCGAGGGTCCCGTGACCGCCGTCATGCCGATCGTGCGCGTAGCCATCCTCGCGCACAGCAGGCTGACCGAAGTTGCCTTGCCCGCCGAACTCCCGCTGCGCGAAATCCTGCCCGCAGTGCAGCGCTTGGTGGTCCCGACGGCCCAGAATGGCGATGGCGGCGACCTTGAGGGCGCGACGCAGGACGGCGCGGTCGCCCAGCTGAGCCTGGCACCCATCGGGGGAGCGCCGTTCAGCCTGGATGCCAGCCTGGACACTGTCGGCGTCGTCGACGGGGATCTGCTTGCGTTACAGCCGATTCCGGAGGGACCGGCCGCGCCGGGCATCGTCGAGGACATCGCTGATGCCGCGATGATCTTCTCGACTTCCCGGCTCGAGCCCTGGGGCATCGAGCACATTCGCCGCGGTGCACTGGCCGCGGCGATCGTGGTGGCGTTGCTGGCGACGGGCCTGGGTGTCACCTATCGGGTGGCCACCGGGGCGCTGACCGGCCTGGTCGCGGTCAGTGTGATCGCGGCGCTGACGGCGATCGCCGGCTTGTTCGTGACCCTGCGCTCGGAACGCACCGGCATGGCGCTGTCGATGGCTGCGCTGGCACCCATCGGCGCGGCCCTGGCGCTGGCCGTCCCGGGGCAGTTCGGTGCGGCACAGCTGGTGCTGGCCGCGGCCGGTGTCACCGCATGGTCGCTGATCGTGCTGATGGTGCCCAGCACCGAGCACGAGCGGATCGTCGGCTTCTTCACCGCGACCACCGTCGTGGGTGCCGGGGTGTTGTTGGCGGCTGGTGCCGAATTGCTTTGGCAACTACCGATCTCCACGCTCGGTGCGGGACTGATCGTGGTGGCGCTGTTGGTGACCATTGAAGCGGCGCAGCTTTCCGCACTGTGGGCGCGGTTCCCGCTGCCGGTCATCCCGGCTCCGGGGGATCCCACCCCTGCCGCGCCGGAGTTGCGATTGCTCGAGGACCTGCCCCGGCGCGTGCGCGTCGGTGACGCCCATCAGAACGGTTTCATCGCCGGTGCCGTGCTGCTCAGCGTCCTCGGATCGATCGCGATCGCGCTACGTCCCGAATCGTTGAGCGGGTGGGGATGGTATGTGGTGGCGGCCACCGCGGCTACTTCGGTGTTGCGTGCCCGGGTGTGGGATTCGGCCGCCTGCAAGGCATGGCTGCTCGCCCAGCCCTACCTGGTCGCCGGTGTGCTGCTGGTGTGCTACGCCTCGACCGGGCGGTACCTGGCCGCGTTCGTGGCGGCGGTGGTGCTCGTCGTGCTGGTGCTGGCATGGGCGGTGGTGGCGCTGAACCCGACTATCGCCTCGCCGGAGACCTATTCGTTGCCGCTGCGCCGGCTGCTGGGATTCGTCTCGGCCGGTTTGGATGCGTCGCTGATTCCGGTCATCGCCTACCTCGTCGGTCTTTTCGCCTGGGTGCTCAGTCGATGATTCGTGCCGGATCCGCCTGGCTGAGCGCGGCTTTGGTTTTCGTGCCGGCCGTCGTTCCGTGGGCTTGTCCGCCGGCGTCGGCCATCACCGCGCCGGTGGTCGATCCCGCCGCACCACCCCCCAGCGGCGCCGCGGGCCCCGTGCAGCCGATGGAGCAGCGCGGGCCCTGCATCACCTCCGGTGTCATTCCGGGCAGCGATCCCACCGCGGTCTCGGCCAGTCAGGCGGCGCTCAATCTTGGTCCGGCGTGGCAGTTTTCCCGTGGCGAGGGTCAGCTGGTGGCAGTGCTGGACAGCGGCGTGCGGCCCGGGCCGCGGCTACCCAATGTCGACCCCGGCGGCGACTTCGTGGAGAACTCCGACGGCCTGACCGATTGCGACGGGCACGGCACGCTGGTCGCCGGGATCGTCGCCGGTCAGCCCTCCGCCGACGATGGCTTCTCCGGTGTCGCGCCCGCGGCGCGGGTGTTGGCGGTTCGCACCGCGTCGGCCAGGTTCTCGCCGCGGACGCCGGGCGGCGATCCGCTGGTGGCTCGGGTGTCCCTGCAGGTTGCGACGTTGGGCCGGGCGATCGTGCGCGCGGCCGATCTGGGCGCCCGGGTGATCGACATCTCCGAGGCGACCTGCGTGCCGGCCGATCGGCCTGTCGATCAGGCCGCGCTGGGAGCGGCCATTCGGTACGCGGCGGTGGACAAGGATGCGGTGCTGGTGGCGGCCGCGGGCAATCTGGGGTCCGTTGGCTCGCTGGGCGGTGGAATGTCTTGTGAGGCAAACCCGCTCACCGACCTGGGCAATCCTGCCGATGCCCGGAACTGGGCCGGTGTCACGTCCGTCTCGACTCCGTCGTGGTGGCAGCCTTACGTGCTGTCGGTGGGGTCACTGACCGCGGACGGTCAGCCGTCGAGGTTCACCATGTCGGGCCCGTGGGTGGGCATCGGGGCGCCGGGGGAAAAGATCGTGTCGGTGAGCAACCGCGACGGCGGGGGCCTGGCCAACGGCCTGCCCAACGAACACCAGCAACTGGATACCGTCGGCGGCACCGGCTACGCGGCCGGCTATGTGGCGGGCGTCGCGGCGCTGGTACGCAGTAAATACCGGGCGATGTCGGCGACCGACGTGATCCGGCGGATCACCGCGACCGCGCACAACGGCGCCCGCGCGCCGTCCAACCTGGTGGGCGCGGGCAGCGTCGACGCGCTGGCGGCCTTGACCTGGGAACTGCCCACTCGCAGCGGACCGGTCGCGACGCCGGCCAAGCCGGTCGCCGTGCCGCCGGCACCGGCGCCCAAGGACACCACCCCGCGGACCGTCGCGTTCGTCGGGACTGCCGCGCTGGCGGTACTCGTCGCGGCGGCTGGTGCCGCATCCGCGATCGCCGCACGCCGACGGAAGGAGACCACCCCGTGAGTTCGATGCCGATCCCGGGCCGCGCCCGGATCACCCTGACGGCGTTGGCGGTAGTGCCCGCGGCCTTGGCGTATCCGTGGAACTCAAATCGCGATTACTGGCTGCTCGGCATCGCCGCCGTTGCGGTCCTCGCGCTGTTGGGCTGGTGGCGCGGACTGCATTTCACCACCATGCTGCGGCGCCGGCTGGCCATCATCGGCCGTCGGTCCGACCCGGCGAAGCTGGCATCTGCCGAATCGGCGGTCACCGCGAAAGCCACCGCGGTAGTGCGCATCGGCCCGGCCGCCGCGGACGATGCGGTGTTCCCGCTGGAGCTTCTCGCCGGCTACCTGGACCGCTACGGAATCCGTGCCGACAAGATCCGTATCACCAGCCGCGACAACGCATCCGACGTCTCCGGAGGTGAGACCTGGGTGGCTATCACGTTGTCGGCCGCCGAAAACCTGGCGGCACTGCAGGCACGCTCGTCGCGCATCCCACTGCACGAGACGGCGGAGGTCGCGGCGCGCCGGCTCGCGGACCACCTCCGCGAGATCGGCTGGGAAGCCAACCTGGTCCATGCCGACGACGTGCCACGCTGGCTGACCGCCAATGCCCGGGAGACGTGGCGCGCGGTGCAGCGTGGTAATTCCGATTATGTTGCGGCATACCAGGTTTGCGTCGACGACGATCTTCCCGGGACGTTCGAGACCATCCGGTCGTACTCGGCCCTGCAGACGTGCACCGCGCTGGAGATCGCCCGCTCGCGGTCCTCGCGCGGCCAGCTCACCCTCGCCGCGGCGTGCGCCTTCCGCACCGACACGGCGCCCGGGCTGACGCTGCCGGTGCCCGGACTGATCCCGCAGCGCGGCAACCAAGGGCCCGCGCTGGCGGCGCTGGATTTGTTGTCCACCCGGCGACTCGACGGTCACACCAACGCACCCGCCGGACTGCTGGAAAGTCTGGATTGGCCCACCCCCGAGGCCGGTGCCCATCGGGCAGCCCGATCCCAAACGGCTAGTTCAGCATGACCTCGTTCAAGAAATCGGTCATCCGCCCCAGATAGTCCAGCTGGCTGACGTGCAGCACGTGACTGCCGGGAAACCAGTGCAGCGCACAGTGATCCCAATGGTGCCATAGCATTTCGGCTTGCCCGGGCGGAGCCATCCGATCGGCGAGACCGGTGATGATCATCCGTCGGTCGGTGGGGACCAGCGGTCGGTAGTTCAGTGGGCAATGGTAGGCGAGCCCCGCGTCGAGTTCCTCGCGGTTGATGTCTGACAACTGCAACCCCAAGCTCACCAGCTTGTTCGCCGGGAACCACTGCTCGAACATCGTCGACGGGGCGACGACGGGACAATTGGGAATGACGGCCTCGATCCGGTCCTCGACCGAGGCCACCAGCGCCGAGGTATAGCCGCCCAACGAGATGCCGGTCAGCGCGATGCGTTCGACACCGGTGTGTCGCAGATACTCGACGACAGACCGGAAGTCGTGCACGGCCTGCGCCATCGACTCGGCGAATCCGCTCAGCCCGCCGGCAAAATAGCCGAAACCGCTGAACGGCGAACACTTTTCGGCGCGCCAACCGTGAAAAGGCAACGTGTACAACAGCACGTCGTAGCCGGCCCGGTAGTACCACGGCATCGAGAAGAAGCGCCCGTTGGCCAGATACGACGACCCCATGAAACCGTGGATGACGCACAGCGTGGGTCGCGGTCCGTCGTCATGGCGCCAGTGCTGGGCGTGTGCGACGTTGTTGCGGCCCCACCCCCTCCATCGCTCGCGCATCGCGGGATTGATCGCGGTGAAGCTGCTGGGAAACGAGATGTTTTCGACGGTGCCGCGCGCGATCCAGGTCGCCAGCGGTCCCGCCGGCCGCGACGAGACCTGCGGCAAGTCGGTGGGGGCGGGAAACGATGTCTGCGGGTCGCCCTCGCCCGCCAGTTCGGCGTAGAACTTCAGGTTGCCCTTCTCGGTGCCGGTGTCGGCGTGCAGCTGGGAAAACAGCGACCTGGCGATCACCGCCGGTGCCGCCGTCACGGCCAACAGCGACGAGACCCAGGTACGCAGTGCGACATCGCCGGCCGCCGACGCGAGGACTACCCTGCGTTCGTGCGACGTCAACTCCGACAGCGGGGGTAAACCGCCGGCACCGGGCGGAACGTCGGCGCCGGGGACATCGGGAACCGGGATCGGCGCATCGATGGGATCGGAGTCGGTCGCCACGACTGCCGATGCTATCCCGCCAGACCGCCGGTCCCAGGGGATTTGGCCGGATTGTGGGGGGCGCTCGGGGGGTGCGGGGGCGCCATGCGGTAATACGGTTTGTCTATATGTGGCCGACTAGTGGCGGTGTTGATCAGGAGGACCGACATGTGGGATCCAGATGTCTACCTGGCATTCGCCGACCATCGCAGCCGCCCGTTTTACGATTTGCTCTCGAGGGTGGGGGCCCAGCGGGCACGCCGGGTGGTCGACCTAGGTTGCGGCCCCGGCAACCTGACGAAGTATCTCGAGAAGCGCTGGCCCGGCGCGGTCGTCGAGGCGCTGGACACCTCACCGGAGATGGTCGCGGCCGCGCGGGAACGCGGCATCGACGCGAACGTCGCCGATTTGCGCGACTGGAAGCCCAGACCCGACACCGACGTGGTGGTCAGCAACGCCGCGCTGCACTGGGTCACCGAGCACGCCGACCTGCTGGTCGGGTGGGCCGGCCAACTGCCGGCCGGCTCCTGGATCGCCGTCCAGCTTCCGGGCAATTTCGAAACGCCGTCGCATGCCGCCGTGCGGGCGGTGGCGCGACGCGAACACTACGCAAAAACCTTGCGCGACGTGCCTTTCCGAGTGGGCGCGGTGGTTCAGCCGCCGGCGCACTACGCCAACCTGCTGATGGACGCCGGCTGCAAGGTCGACGCGTGGGAGACCACCTACCTGCACCAGCTGACCGGGGAGCACCCGGTGTTGGAATGGATCACCGGTACCGCGCTGGTGCCGGTGCGAGAGCGGCTGAACGACGAGGATTGGGAGCAGTTCCGCCAGGAACTCATCCCGTTGCTGGACGACGCCTACCCCGTCCGGCCGGACGGCACGACGATCTTCCCCTTCCGGCGGGTCTTCATCGTCGCCGAGGTGGGCGGGACACAGCGTGCCGGCGGCTAGCCGGGTAACGTCGTCATTCCTCGACACCGCGGTCGGCGGCGATCGCCGACCGGCTGGTCGGAGCGGTGTGGTGGATCTGCAGGTAGGTCTCCGTGTAGCGCTGCGCGATCCGGGTGCCGGCGAAATCCGACGGAATCACGTCGCCGGTGCGCTGACGCCAATCATTAAGGCGGACAGCAAGATCCGCGGCAACAGCGTCCATGCCGGAGTCGCTGTCGGCCAACAGATTAGCGGTCTCGCCGGGATCCGTGCGCAGATCGTAGAGTTCACGCTCCGGCCGCGGCGAGGTCACGAACGGGGCGACCGCCAGTCCCGAAGGACTCTCTTCGATATCCCAGGGCAGGTCCAGCAGCAGTCGCGGCACGTAGTTCTCGATGTAGCTGTATTCCTTTGTGCGGATTGCCCGAATCGGGTCGAATGAGTCGTGGTAGGTCTTCATCGTGTACACCTCCTCACGCACCGGATCGGCCGCGGCCCCCGGCGCGAGCAGGGCGTGCGCGTGCGACAAACCCTCGACGTCGGGCGGCACCGGTAGGCCCAGCAGTTCCAGCAGCGTCGGGACCAGGTCAACGCCGCTGAACAGCTCGTCGTAGACGCGCACCGGGACGTCGCGGCCGGCCGGCGGGCGGATGATCAGGGCAATACCGGTTCCGGCGTCGTATAGCGTGGATTTCGCGCGCGGGAACGCCGGACCGTGGTCGGTGAAGAACACCACCCAGGTGCTGGTGTTCAACCCGGTTTCGATCAGCGCGTCCAAAATTCGGCCGACGGCCGCGTCGGCGGTCGCGATAGCGCCGTAGAAGTCGGCGAGGTCGCCGCGCACCTCCGGGGTGTCGGGCAGGTAGTCGGGCAGATCGACCGCGCTGTGGTCGGCCGGCTGGTACCGGTCGTGTGGGTAGGGGCGGTGGGTCTCGAAAAAGCCCGCGGTCAACAGGAAGGGTTGCTGCCCACGGTGGGCGCCGTCGTCGCGCAGCCATTCCGCCGCCCGGTCCACCACGTAATCGCAATACGAATTCGACACGTCGAACTCGTCGAAACCCAGCCGCTTCGGATAGGACGTCTCGTGTTGCATACCGAAAAGTGCCGAATACCAACCGGATTCGGACAAAATCTGCGGCAGGGTTCGGACGCCGGCCCGGTATTCCCAGCCGTGGTGCGCCAGCCCGACCAGCCCGTTGCTCTGCGGGTAGCGGCCGGTGAACAACGACCCCCGAGACGGGGTGCACAGCGGCGCGGTGGCATGCGCCCGGGTAAACAGAATGCTCTCGTTGGCGAGCTGGTCCAATCGCGGGCTGGACACGTCCGGGTGACCGTAGACGCCGAGCTGTCGGCCGAGGTCGTGCCAGTGCACGATCAGGACGTTGTCGCCGGTCATTCGCCTCACCCTCTCCGCGCTGGTTGCGACGGCGGCGACGATACCTCAGGTGACCGCGAGGAAGCCGGGGCGCTCGGTCAGGCGGAGGGGGCCGACACACCCCAGCGGTTCTCGGAGACGAACTCCGACAGCGGCCGCGCGTAGGCCCAGCCGTCGATCTCCAGCGCCGGGCGATCCGGGAATTCGGGTACCGGACCCACGCACAGAATGGCCACCGGCTCGGCACCGGCGGGCATGCCCAGCAGCTCGGCCAGCGGCAACGGGTCGAACAGTGACACCCAGCCGACACCGAGACCCTCGGCACGGGCGGCCAGCCACAGGTTCTGGATCGCGCAGGATACCGACGCGAGGTCCATCTGCGGCATGGTACGGCGGCCGAACACGTGGACGTCGCGCTTGTCGGCCAGCGCGACCACGAACAGCTCGGCGCACTCGAGAATGCCCTCCACCTTGAGCCGCAGAAACTCCGCCCCCCGCGGACCCAGCGCCGTCGCGGTGCGCGGCCGCTCTTCGTCGACGAGAGCGTGGATGCGCCGACGCACCGTATCGTCGGTGATTCGGATGAACCGCCAGGGCTGCATCAGCCCCACGCTGGGCGCGGCATGCGCGGCCTGCAGCAGGCGCGCCAAGACGTCCTCGGGCACCGTGCAGCCGGGCACGAAGCGGCGCATGTCGCGCCGTTCGGCGATCACCCGGTAGACGACGCGGCGGTCTTGCGGGCTGAACGCATGTTCGTTCACCACGCCATCGGAGAGCCCACCGGAGGAGAATGGCATCGGCGTCAAATCTAGCAACGGTGCGTGCTGGCAAACACGGGTAAGGGAGCGGGTAGTGCAGTATTCCGAGTATTCCGGCGTGCTCGAACAGCTGCCCATTAAGCGCGGCGCCCCGCGCGGGTACGGGCAGCCCTTCGAAACCGCCGACGGTGTCACGGTGATCCCGGTGGAAAGACCCCTTGGCGTCTTCGTCGTGCACGCCGGACAGGCGTCGTGGGTGCCGGCCGTCGACAAGAATCGCGTCGCGCTGCTCGGCGCGCTGACCGGTCTGCTGACCGGGGTGATCGCGTGTCTGGCGGTGCTGCGTCAGCCGCCCTGGCCGCGCATCACGATCAGGGACTATAGGTGACGCCGACGGCGCGGACGACGCAGTCCGGCGACATGTGGAATGCCAACGAGCAGGCCGGCAGCGCGCTGACCACGTCCGCAGGAATCTCCGTCTTGTAAAGCAGTGACAGTTCGCCGCTGAACTTTTCGTCGATCCGCGACACGTCGACGTGCACCGCCAGGCCCGTCGGCGAGATCTCGGCGATGGCCGCGCCCTCCGGTGCGCTGTCCCATCGGGCGTCGACGGTCACGCCGGCCAGCTTGGGCAGCATTGACAACGTCGCTAGTATCCGCTGCCGGGTGAGCGCCAGCGAACCCGTGTAGTAGGCAACGCTGTGCGGTAGCCGCACCCCGGGGATGACGCCGCTGAACCGCCGGGTCACCGCGACGTAGTCGGCGAGATAGAGCAGACCTTCCGCCACGACCTGGGCATGCAGGTCCTCCGGGAGCTTGCCGATCCCGAGCAACCTGCGGACGTAGACGGCCATCACGCCAGTATGACGCGAGCCGCCGGCCGGTGCGGCCGCGCGCATCCGCCGCGCTGCCCGGCCCGGCCCCCTGGTATCGCTAGAGGGCATGACCCACCGACAACGCGCGGCCCTGATCGTCGCCGCACTCGCCGTGGCGGTCTACGCGGCGATGTGGGCGGGTTTCCGGCTGCAGTGGGGCTGGCTGCGCGGACTCGACTGGTCGTTGCTGAACGCCGCACACGACGTCGGGGTCAAGCACCCGACGTGGGTGCGAGTCTGGGCCGGTGTGTCCTTGTGGCTGGGGCCGGACCCGCTGCGGCTGCTGGACGCGGTGGTGGCGGTGGTCGCGTTCGTGAAACGCAACGTGCGGGCGGGCCTGCTGTTGGTGCTGTGCGGTCCGCTGAACGGGTTGGTGACCTGGGCCGCCAAGAGTCTGGCGGATCGGCCACGGCCGTCGACGATGTTGGTGGTCGTGCCGCAAAGCTCGTTCCCGTCGGGGCACGCGCTGGAGACGATGGCCGCCGTGCTCGCACTGCTGGCGGTGGTGCTGCCGGTACTGGGCCGGACCACCGGGGCGGTTGCGATCGCGGCGAGCGCACTGGTCCTGGTTCTGGTCGGCATTTCGCGGGTGGCCTTGAACGTGCACCACCCGTCCGATGTGCTGGCCGGTTGGTCCTTGGGTTATCTTTACGCTCTGCTGTGTCTGGCGGTGATACGTCCTAAACCCTTGGCGTTGAGGGCTTTTCGTTGATCACGACGCCGTGACCAAACGGGGGCTGAAGCTTTACTTGACCCTGGACCGGGCGTCACCTGACGATGGACGGTATGCGCCGACTGCTCGTTTCGCTATGCACCGTGGCGTGTTTGGCGTGGGTCCCGGTCGTGCTCGCGCCGCTCGCGGGCGCCGCGCCGGTCGGGCCGGCGGCCGGCACTCCCTGGTTCGCCAACTCGGTTGGCAATGCCACACAGGTGGTTTCGGTTGTCAGCACCGGTGGTTCGAACGCCACGATGGACATCTATCAGCGCACCGCGGCCGGCTGGCAGGCACTGCGCACCGGTATCCCGACCCACGTCGGGTCGGCGGGCATGGCACCGCAGGCCAAGAGCGGGGTGCCGGCCACCCCGATGGGTGTGTACAGCCTCGACGCCGCGTTCGGGACCGCGCCGAATCCCGGCACTGGGCTGCCCTACACCCAGGTGGTCGGGCCCAACTACTGGTGGAGCGGTGATGATCACAGCCCCACGTTCAACTCCATGCAGGTCTGCCCGAAGGCGCAGTGTCCGTTCAGCACGGCCGACAGCGAGAACCTGCAGATCCCGCAGTACAAGCACGCGGTGGTGATGGGCGTCAACAAGAACAAGACCCCGGGCGGTGGCGCGGCGTTCTTCTTCCACACCACCGACGGGCACCCCACCGAGGGGTGTGTCGCGGTCGACGACGCTCAGTTGGTGTCGATCATGAAATGGCTGCGCCCGGGCGCGGTTATCGCGATCACCAAGTAGCTAGTCCGCGATCGCGCGACCGGGTTTGAGCGTGAAGTTCAACCCCTCCAACGACATTGTGGCGTCGTAGGTTCGGTCGTAGCCGGTACCGGAAATCTTCCAGCCGTCTTCGGTGCGCCGGTAGGTGTCGCGATAAAACGCCGCGCCAATCAGCATGAAGTTGAACTCCGCGACCATGACGCGGTCCTGCAGATACCAACTGCCCGTTGCGGTGTCGCCGGTGACGGTGATGTCCGGATGGGTCACCCGGTGCTCGGTGATGACGTTGGGCCCCAACGATGTGCGCATGTAGTCGACCAGGTCGGCGCGGTTGGTGAAGTGCAGCTCGTTGCCGATCGACGGCCCGTAATCGGCCTTGATGTCCTCGGCCAGGGTGTCGGCGAAGTCATCCCAATGCTTGGTGTCCAGCGCGCGCAGATACCGGTATTTGACTTGTTTGATGGCTTCGATATCGGCCAGATCGTCGAGGGTCATTCCGTCATTGCAGCACACGGGCCAACAGGTCGGTCAGGGCACGCCGAGACTTAAGCCATTGCGAGCGCACGCGGCGTGTCGTGTGCGTGGTTTAAGTGTCGCGGTGAGCGGGGCCGGCGCAGGCCCGGGTGACCATGTCGATCAGGGCGCGCCGTTCCCGGCTCCAGTCGATAACGGTCCCGGTCACCATCTGGGCCAGCACCACACCGCGCAGGGTGGCCCAAATTACCTCGGCCACACCGGATTTGGCCGGATCGTCGGTGATCAGCCGACCGAGTTGGGCGATCGCAGAGTTCATCTCGAGCAGGTGCCGGCGCGACGATTCGCCCAGTCCGCCGCGGGTCGCCAGCAGGATTTCGAACGCGGCCATCGACGTCGGACTGCTATAGCAGCTCCACGCGGTATCGATGACGACCTCGATGCGCTGTTGCGGCGCAAGCTCGCTCACGTCCGCCGCCGACAGGCTCCCGATCAACCTGTCCACCCCGTCGTCGACGACGGCCATCAGCAGGCCGTTGCGATCGCCGAAGTGGTATTGGATGACGCCCCAGGTGACGCCGGCGCGGTCGGCCACGTGCTTGGCCGTCGCGGCCGCGAAACCCTCCTCCTGGATGCACCGGACCGTCTCGTCGATGATCCTCGCCCGGGTGTCGTCACCGCGCTTGCGGGGCGCGCTGGTCCGTCGCGTCGGAGCGACCGAGCGGGGCTGGCCTGCGGTAACGGACATTGTTGACTTTATAACATAGAGGGATCTATTTTTGTAGGGTGAGCAGCCCCTCGCGCTATGCCCGACTGTCCCGTGACCAGCTCGCCGTTCTCGTGCCCGAGCTGCTGTTGATCGGGCAGTTGATCGACCGGTCCGGGATGGCTTGGTGCATCTCGTCATTCGGCCGCGACGAGATGGTGCAGATCGCCATCGAAGAGTGGGCGGGGTCGAGCCCGATCTACACCCGGCGGATGCAGCAGGCGCTGAACTACGTCGGCAACGACGTGCCCACCATCTTCAAGGGCCTGCAACTCGACATCGGGGCCCCGCCGCAATTCATGGACTTTCGCTACACCGTGCACGACCGATGGCACGGCGAATTCCACCTCGACCACTGCGGCGCCCTGCTGGACGTGGAACCGATGGGCGAGAAGTACGTGTTCGGGATGTGCCACACCATCGAGGACCCGACGTTCGACGCCACCGCGGTGGCGACCAACCCCCGGGCTCAGGTGCGCCCCATCCACCGCCCCCCGCGTACCCCGGCGGACCGCCACCCGCATTGCGCGTGGACCGTCGTCATCGACGAGTCCTATCCCGAGGCGCAGAGCATCCCCGCCCTGGACATCGTCAGCCAAACCCGCGCTGCCACCTGGGAACTCGACCCCATCGACCCATCGGAGGAGGGGCAGTCGGACTACTCGGGCCCGTTGCTGTCCGACTTCGATTTCGCCGCCTTCTCGCATTCGGCATTGGTCCGGATGGCCGATGAGGTGTGTCTGCAGATGCACCTGTTGTACCTGTCGTTCGCGATCGCGGTGCGGGCGCGTGCCCGCAATGACGACGAAGCCCGCGGCGTGTGCACTCGCGGTCTGATCGGCATCGCGGGCCTGGCCGCCGAGCGCATCCACCGCGCACTCAAGCTGCCCGCCGGGATCGAGGGAGCGCTGCGGGTCCTCGAATTACACCCGTTGCTGAACCCCGCGGACTACGTTGTGGCCGAGACGGAATCGAACAGGCTGCACGTGCACCCGTCGCCGGCACACGACGACGGCGCGTGGATCTCATTGTGCTCACCGGAATCCGTGCAACCGCTGCAGGCGATCGCCACCGCGGTTGAACCACACCTCGAAGCGCGAGTTAGCAGGACGGCCACCGACTGGACGGCAGAACTGGTCGAAACCGAGGTCGCCGCCGGGGAACTGCCAGAGGTTTCGGTGGTCAGAGTCAGTGGCGGAGCGACGTTTCAGTTCGAACCGAGGCGTTCGCTGCCGCTGACCGTGGTCTGACCCAAGGCTATTTGTCAAGGGGATTTCGGTACCGCTTCGGTGACGCAACCGCATCGAGCGGATACCAATGGCATTGCGAAGCATCGGCTTTCCGCGTGTCCGCGACTATCGTTAACGCTGGCCACCGACCCCTATAGACGAAAGTATTCGCTCTATGTACGACCCACTTGGGTTGTCGATCGGGACCACGAACCTGGTCGCTGTGCGTGACGGAAACCCACCGGTTTCGCGTCGTGCTGTATTGACACTTTATCCCCACTGCGCACCGAAAATCGGCTTGCCCGTGGAGGATCCGAACCTCATCGAGCCCGGCGTGTTGATGAGCGGGTTCGTCGAGCGCATCGGAGATTCGGTAGCGCTGGTGTCCAGCGATGGCTCCGCGCACGATCCGGACCTGTTGACGGTTGAAGCCCTGGACGCCATGGTGTTGGCCGTTGGTGCCGACGCGGCGTCCTCGGAGATCTCCATCGCCGTGCCGTCGTATTGGAAACCGGGTACCACCCAGGCTCTACGCAACGGATTACGCACCCATCTGGGCTTCGTTCGCAGTGGTATGGCGCCGCGGCTGGTTTCGGACGCGATCGCCTCGTTGACCGCGGCGAATGCCGAATTGTGCCTGGCCGCAACCGGGGTCGTGGGGCTACTCGACTTCGGTGGGTCGGGCACGTCGGCGACGCTGCTAGATCTGGCCGGCGACTTCAAACCGCTCAGCGCCACCATGCGCTACACCGACTTCTCCGGTGACGAGATTGACCAGGCCCTGATGCTGTGCGTCTTCGAGGAGCTGGGGCACGGCAGCGGCATCGACCCGGCCAGCACCGCCGCGGTTGGGCAGCTGGCCCGGCTCAGGGAGCAGTGTCGCACCGCCAAGGAGCAGTTATCGTCGCAGCCCGCAACGGAATTCGCGGTGGAGCTAGGCGGCCGTCGGGCCACCATGAGTTTCACCCGCGACGAGCTGGGTGATTTGATCCAGGACCGGCTGACCGGATTGATCTACGCCTTCGACGATATGTTGTGCCGGCACCGTAAGAGCTGGAGCGACCTGTGCGCCGTCGTCACCGTCGGCGGTGGTGCCAGCATTCCGCTTGTCAACGAACGGCTTTCGGTGCACAGCCGGCGACCGGTGGTGTCGCCGTCGCAACCGGCATTCGCCGCCGCGGCCGGGGCGCTGTTGCTGGCCTCCCGCGGGGAGGACGTCGACATTCGCACTCGCACCTCGATCGGACTGCTCACCGCGTCATCCGGCGGCGACGTCATCGAACTGCCCGCCGGGGACCTGCTGGTGATCGACGAGGAGGCCCTCACCGATCGCGAGTTGGCCTGGTCGCAAACGGAATATCCAGGTGACATCCGGGTGCCTTACACCCCGGAGGCATTCGACGAGGACAGCAATCCGGCCGGCTGGTCGATGCGCCTCAACGTGATCGACCCGCCCCGGGAGCGGCCTTGGCGCCGGTTGCGGTTTTCCCAACTGGTCGTCGGGATGTCGGCCCTGGTCGCGATGACGGCGATCGGCGGCGTGGCATACACGCTGACGGGCATCGAGAACCGGCAGGCGCCGCCGGTGCCGTCGGTGGCTCCCGTTCCGCTGCCGCCGGTCAGCACGTTAGTGCCAAGCCCGGTCGCGCCGCCGCCGACCGCCGTGCCACCCCCGCCGACCGCCGCGCCGGTGCCCAGCTCGGTCGCGCCGCCGCCCCCGCCGCCCCCGTCGGAGCCGCCACCCTCACCGGAGCCTCCGCCGGTCGTCGTGACCACCCATCCGCCGCCGGTGTACACCACGCACCGTCCGCCGCCGCCGGTGCAGACGACGACAACGCCACCGCCACCGCCGATCACGACGACGCCGACCACGACTCCGCCGCCGTCGCCTCCCTCGACGACGACGCCGACCACCACCACGGTGCCCATGACCACGCAGTGGATCCACGTGCCGCTGCTGCCGGTGCCGATCCCGATCCAGGTGCCGGCCAACCAGGCCCCTGCAACACCCGCCCCGCAGTATCCGGCGCCGGTCCAGCAGTATCCCGGCGAGTACCCGGGCGGCGGATACGGCGGCGGTTATCCCGGGGGCGGTTATCCCGGCGGCGGGTATTCGCAGAACCCGTTCCTGGGCCCCGGTTACTAGCGGCGGTTTCGGCCGACAGCAAAGTCCGTGGCGCATCGTCGGGTGCGGGCGCACACTGGGCAGTAACGCTATGCAAGGAGGCCGCGTGGGCGAGTACGGTGCGTTCGGAATCGATCCCGAAGAATTCGATCGGATGATCAGGGAGGGCAGCCAGGGGCTGCGCGACGTGTTCGAACGGGTCAGCAAGTTCGCCGGCGGTCCGGGCGCCCGGACCGGCTGGGCGGCGTTCTTCGACGACCTGTCCCGGCGGCCCCGCTCGGCGCCGGAGACCGCCGGCGAGGCCGGTGACGGTGTGTGGGCGATTTACTCCGTCGACGCCGGGGGAGACGCCCGCGTCGAACAGGTATTCGCGACCGAGCTCGACGCGTTGCGTGCCAACAAGGACAACACCGATCCGAAGCGCAAGGTGCGTTTCTTGCCGTACGGCATCGCGGTGAGCGTGCTCGACGACGACTCGCCCGAGCCGGAGTAATTCGCCGATTCGAGTTCTCGCGCACGGACCTCGTCGATCAGTCGGCGACGCCATGATGGCGCTGTTCGGTGCGCCAATCACGTTGGAGAGTCTCGACTTTCGGGTGCAGCTGGCGGCACTGGGCATTCAGAACGTGGTGCGCGGCGAGGCCGGCGACTGATCCGGCTAGCCCTGCGCGACCTGGTTGTCCAGCCCGGAGTTGGAGATCGCCGGCGCGCCGGAATGGAACGTCACCCGGTTGCTCATGCCCGAGGCCTCGATGGTGTCTACCGAGTCGATCGTGATCACGTTCTTCATACCGGACACCGTCAGGCTGGCGCAGTGGCCGGTGATCACGATCGTATTGTTGATCCCGCTGACGGTCACCGCGTTGTCGTTACATGCGATCGTCTTGTTTTCGTCGATCCCGGAGAGATCCAACGGCGCGCCGGGAGCGCCCGTCGCCGGGGTCGACGGCCCCGCACTGCTGGTGGCGGGAGCGCTGGTCGACGACCTCGGGCTGCGTGTCGTCGTTTGGGGTGCCGTGCTCAGCGGCGCCGTGCTGGGGGTGGTGAGTTCGGAGGAGATGATCGACCGGACTCCGGAAAGTTGGTGCGCGGCAAACGCGGCGATGATTCCGGCCATGGCCAGCACGGTGATGACGAGGATCGTGCCCACGATCCACCACACCCGGTTGCTCGACGACGACTTGTTCACGGCGCCGACGTAAGGGGCGCCGCCGTAGCCGTACCCGGACGGGGGCGGCGGCGGTGGCACCGGCCCGGGCGGGGGTGGCGGGTAGCCGAGCCCGCCGGCGGGCGGGCTGCCCAGTTCGGAGGCGCGCGCCGTGTCAGCGAGCGGGCGCTCCAGATCCCGAATGCGCTTTTCCGGGTCGTCCTGCGATTCCATGGACAGATGCTCCCACTGCGCGGCCGCAAATGGGTAGTTTCAGCAACGTGCCCGACATGCTGAATCGTCAGATCCTGTTGCGTAGCCGCCCGACCGGGCTGGTCCAGCCCGAAGACACCGAGCTCACCAGCCGTCCGGCGCCCGAGCCCGCCGACGGCGAAGCCCTGTTGCGAACCACTTATGTGGGCCTCGACGCGGCGGTCCGAACGTGGCTGAACGACCAGCCCAGCTACCTACCGCCGGTGCAGCTTGGCGAGGTGATCCGGGCGGCCGGTATCGGCGAGGTGGTGGCGTCGCGGTGTGACGCCTTCGCCGTCGGTGACGTCGTCACCACATTGACCGGTTTCCAGGAATACGTGATCGTGCGGGACGACGTGTTCAGCACGCCCATTCCCGGCGAGGACGACCAGCTGGCCATCATGTCGGTGTACGGGCCGACGGGTGCCACCGCCTATTTCGGCATGACCGACATCGGCAGGCCGAAGGAGGGCGAGACGGTCGTCGTCTCGGCGGCCGCGGGCGCCACCGGGTCGGTGGCCGGACAGATCGCCAAGATCGCCGGCGCCCGGGTGGTGGGCATCGCCGGCGGGCCGGAGAAGTGCCGCGCGGTGGTCGAGGACTTCGGGTTCGACGCGTGTATCGACTACAAGAACGACGATGTGCCCGCCGCGCTCAAAGAGCACTGCCCGCGCCGGGTGGACGTCTACTTCGACAACGTCGGCGGCTGGATCCTCGACGCGGTGCTGGGCCGGCTCGCCTCGAATGCGCGCGTCGTACTCTGCGGCGTCATCTCCAGCTATCTGACCGGCGAGCATCCCGGCCCGGCAAACTACGTCAACTTGCTGTCGAAAACCGCTCTGATGCAAGGATTCAACGCCCTCGACCAGTGGGGCCGTTTCGACGAGGCGTTCGCCGCGCTGCGTCGGTGGGAGGCCGAAGGTCGGCTCAAGCACCGGCAGACCATCTTTTCCGGCATCGAGTCGTGCGTCGACGCGCTCAACGGATTGTTCACCGGCGCCAACATCGGCAAGACGTTGGTCCAAATCAGTGAGCCCACGGCGCGCTGACGGTGGCGCCGAGATTGCCATGACGGCTGCCGTCGGGGTGGAAAGCAAAACCGCCACGGCAATCTCGGCGCGCACCCGAGGGGCTCAGTCCTCGCCGAGGGTGCGGTGCAGCGTCTTCTTGGCTTCGCGCAGCGCATCGAGAACCTTGGTCCGCGCGGCGGCAAGCTGCTGCTTCTGCTCGTCGGTGCCCGTCCAGGTGATCGTGCGGGCCAGGCCCGCGATCTCGAACAGCTCGCGGCGGATCTTGAACACATCGCCGAACTGACCCGCGCGGGCCAGGAAAGCGTGCGCGGTCTCGCTGCTGACACCCCGCCAGGCCAGCAGGTTCTGGCCCAGTTCGGTCAGCGTGGCCACGCCGTTGTCGACCGTCACCACGCCGCGGCCGGCCAGCACACCGATAGCCAGCTCGGCGATCTCGTGCGGCGGCGTAATCGCACCATCGGTCGCATCCGATACCCGCTGCACGACCTGCGCGGCATCGGCCGGTCCGTCGAGCAACAGCGCCGCGGTGACAAACGCGGCGCGCTTCAGCGGGGGCTTCCCGCCATGCCCCCAACCGTGCCCGCCGAAGCCATGCCCCCAACCGTGCCCGCCGACACCATGCCCGCCGCAGCCACCGGGCCCCCCGAAACCGCCAGGGCCGCCGAAGCCGGGGCCCCCGAAACCGCCAGGGCCGCCGAAGAATCCACCACCAAACATAATTGCTCCTTTCCAAATCGAACCATCAACTTCCTTGATACCACCGCCGCAGGCAATGTCAAGGAAGTTGATATCGAAGAACTCGGTCGAGTGGACGGACCCCGGCGCGGCAACGACCGGCCGCGGACGCCGTGTCGC
Source organism: Mycobacterium sherrisii (assembly GCF_002102355.1). Lineage (GTDB taxonomy): Bacteria > Actinomycetota > Actinomycetes > Mycobacteriales > Mycobacteriaceae > Mycobacterium > Mycobacterium sherrisii. The sequence continues at coordinate 34,692 of NZ_LQPT01000089.1, forward strand.
GAGCTCACAGCGAATTCATGTCCGACTCACCGCGGAGCAGCAAACCGAACTCGGGCGACTGTCTTATGCTGCGGGAGCCCTTAACCGAAAGGTCGAGATGGATCGCCGGCAGATGCTGCTGTTGGCGGGATTCGGCGCCCTGAGCTCGGCGCTGCCCGCTGCGCCGGCGGGCGCCGCGCCGGGGCGGTCGTCCGGAGCGTACGTGTTCCACGACGAGTTCGACGGTCCGGCCGGCTCGGCTCCGGATCGGTCGAAATGGGTTGTGGCCAAGCAGCGTACGCCGATCAAGAACCCGGCCGGATTCGACCGTCCCGAATTCTTCGGGCAGTACCGCGACAGCCGGCAAAACGTGTTCGTGGACGGCCAGTCGAACCTGGTGCTGCGGGCCACCCGCGACGGTGGCGGCTATTTCGGCGGTCTGGTCAGCGGAATCTGGCGCGGTGCGATCGGAACCACCTAGGAAGCACGCGTCAAACTCAGCTGCCTCACCGGGGGTTGCTGGCCGGCCTGATGGCTTTCGAACGACGATCCCGGTCGCAGCGGCGAAGTCGACCTGATCGAGTGGTACGGCAACGGGGAGTGGCCGTCGGGAACCACCGTGCATGCCAACCCGGACGGCACGGCCTTCGAGACCCACCCGGTCGCGGTAGACGGCGAATGGCACACCTGGCGGGTGACGTGGCACCCCGGCGGCATGTACTTCTGGAAAGACTATGCCGAGGGCGCCGAACCGTACTTCACCGTGCCGGCCGTCGGCATCGAAGATCTGCACGACCCGATCCGCATGTGGCCGTTCAACGACGTCGGTTACACGATGTTCCCGGTGCTGAACCTCGCGGTCGGGGGCTCGGGAGGCGGGGATCCGGCGACGCGGTCCTACCCCGCGGAAATGCTCGTCGACTGGGTGCGGGGCTTCTGATGCGTTGGGTGGAGCGTGCGCGGGCTCGCGGCGCATGGTTTTATAACACCGTTTGCGATTGTAGGCCGCGGGGGGAACCGTGCCGAGCCGGAAACTCCGGCGTTACCGATTGGTGGTAGGTGGATATGGATCGTCGCAGCATGATGTTGACGACGGGGCTGGGCATGCTGGCGGCGGTCGCCTCGTTGCCGCTCCCGGAGGCCTCGGCACGCCCGGCGGCACCCAAAGCGCCGCCCTCGGCCGGCCCGAGCGGGCCGTACATCTTCTCCGACGAGTTCGACGGGCCCGCCGGCTCCCCGCCCGACCCGGCCAAGTGGACAATCCAGACCTGGCAGGACGACGTTTTCCCGCCCGTCGACGGCATCTATCGGGACGACCGCCAAAACGTGTTCCAGGACGGCCATTCCAACCTCGTCCTGTGCGCCACGCACGATTTTTTGACCAACACCTATTACAGCGGCAAGCTGCGCGGCAACTTCCGCAGCATGATCAACCAGACCTGGGAAGCCAAGATCAAGCTCGACTGCTTGTTCCCCGGCCTGTGGCCCTCGTTCTGGGGGGTCAACGAGGACCCGCTGCCCGACGGTGAGGTCGACATTTTCGAGTGGTACGGCAACGGCAACTGGGCCCCCGGCACCACGGTGCACGCCGCATCCAACGGCAAGACCTGGGAGGGCAAATCGATCCCCGGACTGGTCGACGGTAACTGGCATACCTGGCGAATGCATTGGGGCGAAGAGGGATTCGAGTTCGCCCGGGACGGCGCCGAGTACTTTAAAGTGCCCAACAAGCCCATTCACGTGCACGGCGGCGCGCCCGACGACTTCCGCTGGCCGTTCAACGCTCCCGGCTACTGGATGACGCCGATGTTCACCCTCGCCGTCGGCGGCGTCGGTGCCGGCGACCCGGCCGCGGGCACCTTCCCGGCCGCCATGCTCGTCGACTACATCCGCATCTGGTGACTAGCGCTCGGCCTTGAACACCTGTACCAGGTTGAACTGCCAACGTTCGACCAGGCGGAAGCCCAGATCGTGTGGGACCGCGAAGGCCGGCGTCACGCCGTAACGCGGCCCGGGTGGCAGCGCCGGACCCCGTTCGTGGTGGGCGGGCATCGATTCGTCGGCCTGGGTGATGATCCAGACGACCCGGCAGTGGCTCAACGGGCCGGCGACGACCTCGGGAATCAGGTTGGTGTCGAACACATCTCGACGGTCGGTGGCCCGCTGCCACAGGGTGAGGTCGACGAGCTTGCGGTAAGCGTCGGGGCGGGCCGCCAGTAGCGGGCGCATCGGTGCGGGCATGAACGTGACCGTGTCGTTGACCAGCAGGCAGTCACCCGGGGCCGCGTCGGCGGTGATCAGATCCGCCACCTGGCTGTAGTCCATTCCGTACTTGGCATACGGGTTACGTTGCACGCGTAGGTAATTCGGTGCGGCAGCGATGGCGAACAGCGCGATCAGCGCCGCGGCCACCCACGGCTTGGCCGCCAGCGCGCCGACGCACACCCCCAACACCAGGGCCAGGGCGGGCGCGGTGAAACTCAGGTACCGCGGTGTGTAAATCGGCTGCACCACCGCCGACCACGCCACGATCACCGCGGTGGGAATCAGCAGCCACAGGCCTGCCAGGGCCAACAACTGACGTTCTGCGGCAACCACTTTGACCGATGTCCGGCGCCACACCACGAAGGCCGCCGCGATCACCAGGGTGGACAGCACCGCGAACGGCGGACACCGTTCGAAGTATTGCTGCACGGTCACGTCCTCGATCGTTCGGTGCCCGATCGCTGCGACCCAACTGATTTGGTGCACTTGGCCCGCGGCCACCATCAGGAACGGCGCCACCGCGCAGCTGGTCAGCACCGAGGTGAGCGCGAACGGAACCACGATCGTTCGGCGGCGCAAAAAAAGGCAGACGAACAGCAGATAGACCGGCAACAGCAGGGCAAGATATACGTCGAGCACGATCGAAACCGCTTGGGCGATACCGTAAAACAGCCACGCCACAGCGCTGCCGCGCCGCACTGTGTAACCGAACAGCACGGTCAGCCACACCGCGGCCGCCATCGAGACGGCGTAGGGGCGGGCTTCGATGCCTGCCCACGTGACGCGTGGCATCACCGCGCAGAGCAACCCGGAGCTGATTGCCACGGTGCGGGAAGAGAATTGGTTGCCCAGCACCACCACGCCGGCCGCCGCGAGCCCCACCGCCGAACCACTCGGGGCTCGCGACCAGAATTCGGTGGGCGGGGCGATGCGGAACCAGCCGTGCATGAGCAGGTAATAGAGGCCGTGCACGGCGTCGACGTTGCCCAGCATCTGCCACAGCTGCCCCAGGGACCGGCTGTAGGCGGCCGAGATGGTCGCGGCCTCGTCGTACCAGAACGAGGGACGGGCGGCCCCGATCAGGCTGATCGCGCTGGCCAGTACCGCGATGATCAGCGGGTCCAGGACGCGGCGCCGTGACTGGCTCGACACGCCGCTATGTTGCCAGAACCGGCCCGGGCCCTGGCGGCCGGAATCGGCTCGTGGCGCCGCTAGTTATTCAGCCACACGTGCCAGAAGCCGTCCGGACCGAAGCGGCAGGAGTAGTGGGTGTAGAGGTCGTCGTTGTGGGTCAGCTCGACGTGCGGAGCATCCGCGAGGCAGCCGCTCTCGCTGGAGTAGTTGCCCTCGACCTCGACCTCGTCGGCGCGGGCCACACCCACCGCAACCGTCATCAGTCCGCCAGCGCCAGCAGACCGGCCGCAATTACCCTGCTCATAAGCTTTGTCTTCCGTCGATCGGTCGGTTGCCAGCGAACTATATCGAGTTGCGCGAGGCGCCGGACCGTATTCGCCAGAGCCATTCCGGGCCGGATTATTCGAACGTATGATCGAGCGATGGGTTCGCTGGCGTCGATCGGGTACCACGGCCAACCGGTCGGCAGCCCGTTCCGGGTGGTGCGGCCGGCGATCCCCGTGCTCGTCGGTTTGACGGTGCTGTTTCCGCGCCAGCCCCATCGGTCGGGTAGGTACCAGCCCAACGGCCTGCAGCTGCACAAGGTCGTCGAGGGGCGGCTGAGTTGCTGGGGTCTGTGCGAGCAGGGCGACTGGTGGGGGCTGGTGACCTACCCGATCAGCTACGGATCCCAGCGGCGCAGCGTGACGCACTGGATTCCGGCCTGGACGTTGCGCCGCAAAGGCTAGGCCGTCACCCGTTGTGGTGGCGGTGGTTGCAGCCGGCGACCCTGCACGTAGGTGCCCGCAATGGACGTCTCACGCGTCCTCATCAACAACCCGAACAGGGTCTGGTCCCGGGCCATCCGGGGGTCGTCGGATCGCACGCCCTCGGTGATCACCGCCCGCAGGGCCGGGGTGCGGTTCGGGTCGATGACGACGAAGTCGGCCTCCTTGCCGACGTCGAAGTTGCCGAACCGCTCCTCCATGTCCAGCGCGCGGGCGCCACCGAGCGTTCCGAGGAACAGCATCTCGGCGGGATGCATCGACACCGCCGCATCACCCGGTTCACCGACGTGCACCTTGAAAGCCGCGGCCAGCACCTGCGGAATCGGCCACTCGTCGCCGCCACCGAAATCCGTTCCGGCGCTGATGTTTACACCGGATCCAACGGTCTTCAGCCATGGCATGGTGCCCGAGCCGAGGAACTGCTGCGAGACCGGGCAGTGCGCGATGGAGGTGCCCGTCTGGGACATCCGCTCCAACTCGACGTCCTGGCAGTGCACCGCATGCGCCATGATGCTGCGCCGCCCCAGCATGCTCGGTCCGCCGACCTGCGAGCCGGGCAAGAACCTGCCGTCGTAGGTGTCCAGACAGGACTCGACCTGATAGAGCTGTTTGGTCGCGGCGATCTCGCCGCCGCCCGCCCGGTTGTCTTCGTTGAGGTGGGTATGGAAGTACACGCCACGATCTCGGACCGAATCGTAGAGTTGGCCAAGTGCTTTCAGGGTGTCGGTGGTGACCGCGAGGGCGAATCGCGGGATGAGCGCCACTTGCAGTCGCGCCGTCTTCACATTGCCGGTGTCGGCCGCGTGCCACTTGTTGATCTCTTCGCGGGCCAGCCGGATCACGTCGTCTTCCGAGGTCAGCAACGGCCGGGCCGCGTCCGGCCCGACGGTCTGAATGCCGCGACCGCTGACGATCCGCAGCCCGCGCCGGGCGGTCTCGGCGAACAGGGCGTCCTGCGCTTCGCGGAACGCCGATCCGACGACCAGTGCGGCCGTCGTGCCGCTCGCGATGCGCCGGTCGCAGAACTCGACGGCCGCGCGTCGCGCGAAGTCCGGGTCGGCGAAGCGGGCTTCCGCGGGATAGATGCGGCCCTCCAGCCAGTCCTGCAGCTGGCCGCCGTGGTAGGAGTCGCCGGCGAAGGTCTGCGGGAAATGAACGTGGGTGTCCACGAAGCCGGGCAGCACAAACCCGGGCCGGTGATCGGTCACCGGCGTGGAGCGGTACTTGAGCGGCACCCCCGCCCGGTCGCCGCAGAACGCGATCTTGCCGTCGTCGTCGACGACGAGCGCGCCTTCGGGGATCGACACCAATGCGTGAGCGGATTCGGACAGCAGCGGCGCGCCGGCAAGGTGAAAAATGTGCCCAAGGTGAATCCGAGCCACGCGTTCTTCCCCTAGTGTTTTCCTCGCGGGTTGCGCTGCAATCACATACAACCACCCTAGGCAGGTTCGACCGGCCGGACAGCAAGCGCGACGCGTTCGATGACACGGCACAGAAGTCGACGAGAGGATTGCTTGCCCGTGGCAGGAAGCTGGAGCTCGCTGCTGACGACGCTCATTCCGCTGGCTCTTGTTATCGCAGTCTCGCCGCTGTCGGTCATACCGGCGGTCCTCGTTCTGCACGCACCGCAACCCCGACCCGCCGGGCTGGCGTTCCTGGGCGGCTGGGTGTTCGGGCTGGTGGTGCAGACCGTGTTGTTCGTCGAAGGGTCCGGCGCCCTCGGCGACATGCACAAATCACCGCCGACGTGGGCGTCGTGGTTACGGGTGGTGTTGGGGTCGGCGCTGATCCTGTTCGGCATCTACCGCTGGGTGACTCGGCGCAGTCACACCGAGTCGCCGGCCTGGATGCGTTCGTTTTCCACCATGCGCCCCCGGCGCGCGGCGATCACCGGGCTGCTGTTGACCGTGATCCGGCTCGAGGTGCTGCTGATGTGCCTGGCGGCCGGTCTGGCCATCGGCACCAGCCACCACGACGACATCGACAAGCTTTCGGCGGGTGTGGTTTTCGTCGCGGTATCCGCATCGACGGTCGCCATCCCGATCCTGGCCTACGCGGCCGCGGGGCATCGGCTGGACGATTTCTTGGAGCGCGTCAAGAACTGGATGGAGAAGAACAACGCCGCGATGCTGGCGGTGATCCTGGTGTTGATCGGCCTGATGGTGCTGCACAACGGAATTCGCGCGCTCTGAACCGGGCGGTGGCGGTTCACCGGTAGCCGCCGTCGGCCAGGCCGGCCTGGCATTCCAGACGGTTGGTCTTGCCGAAGACCCTGTCGCGCAGCACCTCCCAGAGGTACGCGGTGATCATTCGCGCGTGGCCCCTGGCGGCCCACTGCTGGGAATGCAACTCCTCGTGATGCAGCACGCGCTCCAGCGCGAGGGTGCCTTGCCTCGCTCGCCCGGTGCGGTCGGTGTACCACGCGTGGCCGGACTCGACGATCTGCCGCAGCCGGCCGGCGGCGTCGCCGTCGACTGGGACGTTGACCAGGAAGATGTCACCCCAGGCGGTACCGCCCTGCTGACTGAACAGCCGCTGCACCCAGTCGCCACCGACACCCATCAGCATGCCGTTCGGCGTCGTGACCAGGCGCCCGCCGTGCCGGTCGACGAAGCCGACGTCCTCGTCGTAACTCCAGCGGTTGGCGGCCTGCCGATCGACGATCCGACGGACCTCGTCGGGGCCGTACGGAGTTTCGGGGAAATCGGTGGGCTGTCCCGTCCTGCGGCCGTAACCGGTGCCCGCGTTGAGGACGTAGGTCATCAACGTCGCGACGCGCGCGTCGGCGCCGGTGGTGCCCGGCGTGAGCAGGAAGTACGACTTGCCGTGCGGATCGGTGATCTCGGTCAGCTTCTCCAGCACCCGGAAGCCGTGCGCGGTGATGCCGTGATCCGAGGCGATCGCGGCGGTCACAGCGTTGGGCACGCCGAGGCGTTCGGCGTTGGCCAACCACCTGTGGTGGTAGTCCGGTGCTGCGCGCCGCGTCATAGTGCGTCAATTCTTATCAGCCCCGCCGCTAGGGTGAAGCGATGAACTCCGGGCCCTGGCGGCGAGCGCGCGGCATCAAGCAGATCACTCGGGGATTGGGCACCCTTGATCGCGAGTTGTTCGCCGCGGTCGCCGAGGCCCCGACTCCGCTGCTCGACACCGTCATGCCACCGCTGACCCGTGCGGCCGACCATTCCAAGCTGTGGTTTGTGATCGCCGGCGCGCTGCTGGCGACCCGCAAACCCGCGGCGCAGCGCGGGGTGACGCGCGGCCTGGTCACCCTCGGCGCCACGAGCCTGTTTACCAACCAGATCGCCAAGCGTGTCCGCCGGCGCCCGCGCCCGCTCTACGACCAGGTACCCGTGGTTCGGCGGGCCCGTCGCCGCCCGACGTCGAACTCGTTCCCGTCGGGCCATTCGGCCAGCGCGGCCGCGTTCGCCGTCGGCGTGGGCCTGGAGAATCCGCCCGTGGGGTTCGGGTTGGCGCTCCTGGCCGGGCTGGTCGGGTTGTCGCGCGTGGCCACCGGTGCGCACTATCCCGGGGACGTTCTCGCGGGGTTCGGCATCGGCGCGGGCGTTGCGGTCCTGGGCGGCCGGCTCGTTCCGCCGATCGCGGAAGCCGCTCTGCCGCAATCGGAACCGCTGCGGATCGACACGCCGGAGCGCCCCGACGGCGCCGGCGTGGTCCTGGTCGTCAACCCCGAGTCGGGCAGTGGCAACGGGGCCCGCGTCGTGGACGAGGTTCGCGCGGCGCTGCCCAGGGCCGAGATCGTCGAACTCGGCCCCGACGACGACCCCGAACAGGCGTTGCGCAGCGCTGCCGCCCGCGCCGAAGTGCTGGCGGTGGGCGGCGGCGACGGCACGGTGTCCACGGCCGCGGCGGTCGCCGTCGACGCGGGCCTGCCGCTGGCCGTCTTCCCGGCCGGAACGCTCAACCACTTCGCCAAAGACATCGGCTGCGACACCGTGGGCAAGACGGTCCAGGCCATCCGTCGCGGCAGCGTCGCCTGCATTGATTTGGTGTGCCTCAACGAAACTCGGCTGGTGATCAACACCGCCAGCATCGGCGCCTATCCCACGTTCGTGCAGCAGCGCGAGAAGCTGGAGAAGCGGATCGGCAAACCGCTGGCCAGCTTTTACGCGATGCTGCACACGCTGCGCAACGACCAACCGGTGCGTATCCGCTACGACAACAAGACCCTGCTGACGTCGCTGTTCTTCCTCGGTAACTCGCTGTACCTGCCGACCGGGTTCGCACCGTCACGGCGTAATCGCATGGATGACGGTCTGATCGACGTGCGCATCCTGGAAACCGGCCGCCGGTTCGCCACCATCCGGATCTTGACCGCGCTCGCCCTGGGGCGGCTGCAACGCAGCCCGCTCTACCACGAACTGCAGGTCCCTGAATTCAGCTTCGCCGCGGTGGACGGGCCGACCGTCATCGCCCATGACGGCGAGGTGGGCGAGGAGTACCGCGAGGCCAGCTTTACCGCGAAATACCGTATTCTGCCGGTGTTTCGACCGCTGCGCTGAGAAGCGTCACGAGCCCTGTTGGTCGGCCAGCCGATCGAGCCACTCCGCCAACATCGCGTTCTCGGTCCCGGTCAGTACGCTGTTGCGGTTGCCGCGCAACGCTTCTCGCAATGCGACGGCGCGACCGGGTAGATGTGTGGGCGTGCCGTCGGTTGCGATCGCGTTGATCGTGTTCGCCCGGGCGATCGCCGACAGCTGCGGATCACGTTCCTTGGGCGGCACCCGGCCCGGACACAGACGACGCGAGCTGTGTTCTCTGCGTTAGGGTTCGGCATCTGCGCCCAGGTATGCGTCGGCCCAGGCCCCGATGATGCGGCCGGCCCGATGCGCCTGACCGCGGGCGGTCAACAGGTGATCGGAGCCTTCCAGGGAGACGAAGCTGCGCGGGTGGCGGGCCAGGCGGAAGATTTCGCTGGCGTTCTCGATGCCGACCGTGTTGTCGGTCGGCGAATGCAGGATCAGCAGCGGCCGGCGCAGGCTCTTGATCTTGTCACGCAGGTGAGCCGCGCGGACATCCTCGACGAAGGCACGCTTGAGCGTCAGGGTGCGACCACCCACCATCCACTCGGCGCTGCCCTCGACCAGGCAGCGGTCGACGACTGCGTCGTAATGCTTTTCGACATGGCTGGGGTCCACCGGCGCCGCCACCGTGACCACCGCCCGCACCCCCGGCGCCCGCATCGCCGCGGCGATCACCGCCGCCCCGCCCCAGGAGTGCCCGGCCAGGATGTCGGGCGGCGTCCCGCGGTCGACCATGAACTCGCACGCCCTGAGGATGTCGTCGACCTTGACGGTGAACGATCCGTCGCCCCAGTCTCCTTCGGATTTGCCGAGACCCAGTGCGTCGAACCGCAGCATGCCGATGCCGTCGGAGGCCAGCTGCTTGCAGATGCGGGACGCGGCCGGACTGTCCTTGCCGAGCGTGAAGCCGTGCGCGAACACGCCCCAGCCGCGCACCGCGCCGCCGGGAACCTCGATGACCCCGGCCAGCTTCGCCCCCGTGGAGCCTCGGAACGTCACGCGTTCGCTCATAGGACGATCTAACTATGTCACCCCGGTCGATGCTGCGCAGTGGACCACGTGGACCCGACGATCTGCCCACCGGACGGGGCCACACAGAAGATTCCAACCTGGGTGCCGGGCCCTGCCGCGCTGCGCGGAGTCGTCTTTTCCGTTGCTGCGACGCAGTATTCGCGCAACTGAGTTGTGACGCCGTCGTGACGTCACCATTTGGAAACAGCGCGGTGCGGCGCGCGGCGTGTTCTACACACGCCACTAACAATGGGGTCGGCCGTCGAGGGGCGACTTGGCTCGCGCGAATGAAGGAGTTGGACGTTGATGCCGATCTTCGATCGATTCAACATCGGAGTTGTTGCCTGCGCTGGTTTATGCGGTGCCGCCATAGCGTTGAGCCCGGACGCGGTAGCCGTCCCCTATATGACCGGAGGCGGGGCATGCATGTACGGGCAGGCCGGTGAGGCCGGCGGCGCGCCCGCAGCCGGCGGGCCGGCGGCCGCCGCGGCACCGTGCGCTGCTCCCTTGACCGACATGGCCGGTGTCCCGCTGGTGGTCCCGGGCCCGGGCATTGTTCCAGTTCCGGCCGGTGCCCCGCTGATTGCGCTCGGACCGCCGATACCACCGGTGCCGCTGGGTGCTCCGCTGCCCCTGGGCGCTCCTCCGGTGCCGATCGCTGCCCCGTTGCCGCTGGGGGCGCCCCTGGTTGCCCTGGGTGGGGTGGCCGATGGTGTGCCGGTGGCGCCCCTGATCGACATGGCCGGCGCAAAGGACGCGCCGTCGGGCCCGCCACCGACCGGTGGGCCGGTGGATGGGCAGCCGGTTTCGCCCGGACCCTCGCCGGTGCACGGTAACTGATCCCGCTCTGATTCGAAGGCCCGCCGGGTTATCCCCGGCGGGCCTTCGTTTTTGCGTCCGTTGTGGGCGAGCACATTCGAACATGCGCGCATTGCCGCGAATCCGCGGGATAGCTAACCGGGCTTACCCGGCGGTGGGGCAGAAGTGCTGTGCGACAGCCGGTTACGAAGAAGGAAGTTCGTTGGTGTGCTCGCGCACGACCACCGGATCGCCGACGTTGACCGTGTTGTAGTACCACTCGGCGTCTTGCGGGCTCAGGCTGATGCAGCCGTGGCTGACATTGTCCAGTCCGAGCGAATTGACGGCCCACGGCGCTGAGTGCACGAAGAGGCCGTGGTTGGTGATGCGGACGGCATAGTCCACATTGACTAGGTAGCCGTCCGGATCGTCGACGGGAATGCCCACGCTGCTGGAATCCATCTGCACCGTGCGGTCCTTGGCCAGCACGGTGTAGGAGCCGACCGGGGTCGGGTATTCGGGCCGGCCCAACGAGGCGGGCAATACGCCCGGTTCGCCGAAGTGCGGGCGGTGGTGCGGTGCGGGCAGTGACTGCGGCGGTCCGGTCTCGACTCCGTCGATGCTGACGGTGAAGGTGTGCTCGGCGATGCTCGCGATACCGATGACGGCCGGACCGGTCTTGATTTGTGTGGGCTGGCCTTCCACGGTGAGCGCAATTGTGCTGTGCGCCGGCCAGTACCGGTCGGGTTTCCACTGCACCGTCTTGTTGTCCAGCCACTCGTAGTTGCCGGTCATCGGCGGCGTCGACGTGACCTTCAGGGCCTGCTCGGCTGCGGGCCGATTGGTCACTGGTGCGCGGAAGGTCACCACCACGGGGTGCGCGATGCCGACCGCTCGGGTGCTTGTGGGTAACACCGACGCGATCGGGAACGGTGCATACGCTTGGCTGGCCGCGGCCAGGCTCACGTCCTCCGGCGACGGCAAGTTGAGCACGGCGGAGCCCGCGACCACAGTCGCGCCGATTCCGATGACAGCAACGGCACACCGAATACCCGCGCGCATGACCTCGATTTCCTTTTAACTGACAGAGTTGCAATAGGAATGTTAAATGCCCGCTGAGCTGCGGAAGCTCAAGGGCGCGTTAGCAATTGGTCAAGTGTCTGTCACGATTTGGCTACGGCCGGCCGATATGTCAACGTGATGGCGCGACGCGGAGCAAAGGAGAACACCATGCCCGGACGGGGACGGTCGGCGCTGGCGGTGGCCGGCGTCGCCGTGCTGGGCGCGACGGCTTTGGCGGGCACAGCGCAGGCGGTCGAGCCTCCGGCGCCCGGGATCCAGGTCAGCGACGGAATCACCAAGTGCACGACCGGTTTTGCCGCTCAGGGCGGCGACGGTGGTTACTATCTGTTCACCAGCGGGCATTGCGACCACGGTGCGCCGTTCACCTACGCCGATAACGTCCCGCTCGGCACCGTCACCTCGAGCGAAGAAGAGGGCGACCGGCACGACGCCGCAATCATCCGTCTCGATCCCGGCGCCGGCCCGCCCGTCGGCGATGTGGCCGGCCAGCGCGTGCAGGGCGTGGCCAGCGCGAGCCAGATCAAGCCGGGGACGCCGTTCTGCAAACTGGGTGCGATCACCGGCGAAACGTGTGGCGCCGTCCAAAGCATCGACGGGGAAGTCGTGGAGGTCCACGTGTTCGCCCAGCCGGGTGACAGCGGCGGACCGGGCTACGTCAAGAACGCCGACGGCAGCGTCACCGCGGCCGGCCTGGTCATGTCCACGTCGTTGGCGGGTGACCCCAACACCACCTACTTCGTCATGGTGCAGCCGCTGCTGGACCGGTGGGGTGTACACATCCTCGCCTGACGGCCCGTTCGGGATGCTTGGGGATGCGAGCCTCCCCGATCAATGGATGCGGGCGCTGCCGCCGAGGCCGATCTCCAGCACGCTTCCGGTGATGACCCCGGGGTCGGTGACCAGATAGACGACGCCGCGGCTGACGTCCTCGGGTTGCAGCCAGGGTTGCGGGATCGGGTTGGCTTTCGTCATCCGGCGCACCAGGTCGTCGGGGATGTCGTCGTCCCCGCTCGGTTGCACCATCGGCGTCTGGGTTGTGGTCGGGCAAACGACGTTGATCGTGATGCCCTCTTTGGCGACCTCCAGGGCGGCGGACTTGGCCAGACCGATGACGCCCCACTTGGTGGCGTTGTAGGCGGCCAACTCGGGGATGCCCATCCGCCCACCCATCGACGAGGTCACCACGATCCGCCCGAATCGCTGTCGGCGCATCACCGGGAGGGCCGCCCGCAGGGTGTGGAACGCACCGGTCAGGTTGGTGTCGACCAGCTGTCGCCACACCACGTCGCTGACCTCCTCCAAGAGCCCGGTGCTGACGATTCCGGCGTTGGCCACCACGATGTCGAGGCTGCCCAGGTCGGCAACGGTCTGCCTGATCGCGGCGTTGACCGCGGCCGCGTCGCGTACGTCCAGCGTGAGCGGTAGGCACCGCCGGCCCAGCTCTTCAACCAGCTTGGTCGTCTCGCGCAAGTCATCCTCGGTGCCGAGCGGATACGTCAGCTCCGCCATCGCGGCGGGAGCATCGGCCACGACAATGTCGGCTCCCTCGGCGGCCAGGGCCAATGCGTGCGAGCGGCCCTGCCCGCGAGCACCGCCGGTGATAAAGGCAACGCGTCCATCCAAAGCACCCATAGCGGTAAAAACTACCAGCGGGTAATGCGGAAGCCGGCGGCGAGGTCCGCGACGTGAAAGCGATTGCCAAGATTATCTTTCGGCGCCATCGGACGGAGTTCGGCCCGCGGCGCGACGAGGGCGACGCGTACGCTGAATCGCGGACTGCGCAGGGGTTTTGACCCAACACGTGTGGGCCGGTGCAGGCCGCGGGTTAGCTCCCGCCGACCGCGATCACCTGGTCCACTTCGCGGACCCGGTCGGCCATCTCGGGGTGCGCCTTGTCCAACGCCTCGGCCTGATCCTCGTCCGCCTTCATCAGCGCCTCGATGTCGAAGCCGGCCATGTCGTGAACGCCCATGTCGCGGAACGCCTTCTGTACCCTCTCACCCCACAATCCGATGTCCTTGACGATCGGCACGATGCGGCTGAAAAGGTGGGACCGGAACTGGATCATCACCGGCGAGTGGTCCACCCACTCCGCGCACTCCTTGACGGGAAGCCCGAGCGTCTCGAACACTTCTTCGCCGCGGAACCGGTCGCGCATCAGATAGCAGGCGTCCACCACGAATTCCTCGCGCTCGCCCCGTTCGGCTTCACTCAACTCGCCGTAGTAGTCCTTCAACGAGATTCGGCCGAAGGCCACATGGCGCGCCTCGTCCTGCATGACGTAGGCCAGCACCTGCTTGGCCAGCGAATCCGGTGCTGCCAAGTCCCGCTGTACCCCGAAGGCAGCCAGCGCGAGCCCCTCGATGAGCACCTGCATGCCGAGATAGGGCATGTCCCAACGCGAGTCGCGTAGGGTGTCTTCCAGCAGCGCCGTCAGGTGCTTGTTGATCGGGTAGACCAGACCGACCTTCTCCTGCAGGAAGCGGGAGAACGCCTCGACGTGCCGGGCCTCGTCCATAGTCTGGGTGGCGGCGTAAAACTTGGCATCCAGGTCCGGCACGACCTCGACGATCTTGGCCGCGCACACCATCGCTCCCTGCTCGCCGTGCAGGAACTGCGAGAAATTCCAGGCCTGTGCGTGCTGGCGCATCTCGGCCCGCCGCGATTCGTCTGCGGCCTCCCACACCGGGCTGCCGAACAGCGGATGAAACTCGTCGGGCAGCCCCACCGGGTTTTGCGGGTCGACGTCCTGGGCCCAGTCGATACGCGACTGGGCGTCCCACTGCTTGTCCTTGCCCTTTTGGTACAGGGACAGCAGCCGGGCGCGCCCGTCGTCGTACTCCCAGGTAAATCGGGCGTCGCCGGCGCTGGAGACCTGCCACGAGTACGGCGTCGGGACCTCGGTGTACTTCTCGCGCGTGGTCATGAGTTGCCGCCTTTCGGCCTGAGGTGACTAGCGGTCATGTGATGGCTATCACAGTGCGCCCGCGACGCTGCGGCGTCAAGCCCGAGGGGGCGGGACCGTCACGACGCCGCACTGGTAGGCGGGTCGGAATTCGGCCGCGGATGCGCGCTGGTGGTTACCTGCTGCTCGAGCTGCCGCTGCTGCTTTCGCTGCCGGCGCCGCTGCTACTGCTGCTGCTCGAACTGCTGCTCTCGCTGCCACCGCTCGAGCTACTCCCGCTCTCGCTGCCGCCGCTCGAGCTACTCCCGCTGAGGGAACCGCTGCCCGGATCGCTGCCGGATGAACCGTTGACGGAAGGCCCACTGCCGCTTGGAGTTTCGGCGCCGGTTGAGGGTATTCCGCCCGGACTGGCGGGCCCGCCTTCGCTGGGGGTCTGGCCGCCCGAGGCTGGTCCGCCGATCGACGGCGCGCCCCCGCCGGGGGACGCGACACCCGTGGGACCGCCATCGCTCGGGTTTGCACCACCGCCGGAAGGACCACTGCCAGTTGGGGTTTGACCATCGGGGGCTGATCCGACGCCCGGCGCACTCTGGCCCGGACCCGTGCCATTCGTGGGTCCGCCGCCCGTGGGATGCTGACCGCTGCCCTGCGACCCACCACCGCCGGAACTCGGCGGTGGGTTTTGCGCCGTCGGGGGCCGGTGCGGCGACTTCGGTGGGGGGACGAAGATCGGCGGTGACGACGGAGTGTCGACCATGGGTGGGCTCGCCGGCGGCGCGGGCATGTGAATCGGCGGCACGGGACCAATTTCGATCTGCGGAGCGGGCGCGGCGGGCACCGGAGCCGCGGGGACCGTGACGGGCGGGGCTGCCGGGACCGCGACGGCCGGTGCCGCAGGTGCCGGCGCGACCGGTACTGGCTTCAACGGCGCTGGTTTCAACGGCGCTGGAGCCACCATCTTCAGGGCCACATCGGGTGCGGGCAACAGCGCCTGCTGGCCCGGGGCGATGATGCCCCTGATCGGCGCGGGCAACGAATCGACTGTCGTCTGCATGCCGATGGACAGGGCGATCTCTAGTGCCAGCGCCGCGCTGAAACCGGCTATCGCCACCCCGGTTCCGACCAGCAGGGCGGGCCGACGGCGGGGCTCGGCGCCGTCGGAAGCGGCGATGACGGTGGTGGCGGCGTCGGCTTCCTCGTCGGCGACGGCGCTGTAGGCCAGGCCGTCGTCGCTTAGCTCGGTGTCGGTGATGTGCAAATATTCGGGCAGCGAGGACACGTCGACCGCGCCTGTGCCGGGATCTTGGGCGTAGGCCGTCGCCGTAGTAGGTGACGCCAGCGCGTGCGCCGACGCCAGGGCCGCGCCGCGGGCCAGTGCAGTCTCCGGCTCCTCCGGCATGTTCACCACGAGCGATGTGACCTCGCCGATCCGCCGCCCGATCCCGGTGACGTCCACACCGGATCCGACCACGAACAGGGCGCCCGGCGGCGTCGGGACGTCGTCAAGACCGGCCATCAACGCCACCAGTTCCGCCGTGACCGTCGGCGCCCAGTCGGCATCCAATGGCGCGGTGTGGACGTCGTCGACGGATCCGTCGACGGTATCGACCACAGCCAGCGTCGCGGTACCGGGTTCCACGAACAGCACCGCGGTTCGCTCGTAACCCATTGCGGCACCTACAGATTGGGTCAACGCAGCTGCGGCCACAAAAGCCGAAACCAGCATGACGTTCTCAATCTTGTGCGCGGCGAGCGCGTCGCGCAGCGCCGCTGCCTCCAGTCGATCGGTGCACGCCACTCCGATGGAGTCCAAGGCGAGGCCTGCGCCGGCGGCATCCTCTCGGGTGCACTCAATGGCGGCGATCACCCGATCGGAGGCACTGATAGTGCGGGAGCTGTCGACCGAAGTGATCGGAAACTCGTTCTCGTCGATAGTGGGCCCGTCGGCGGTCTCGCCTTGCAACATGACCATGTGAACCGAGGTTGGCGCCACGGAAACGCCGAGCACGATGTCCATTACCTACGCCTCCCGGGTACGAGGCCCCCTGCGAACCGATCGTGGCCCCGGAAACTGTGCCCGGACGTTGCAGACGCTAGGCAAAAGCTATGGGAGTCCGCGGTCAGCGAGTCGGCGGGCGCCTCGCCGCGTCGAGCTTGGGATCGGTAGCAATACGCGGCGTGTGGACTCGGCGGGACGAGGAAGTTCGGACCACCCAAGGGAGTCTCCATGAGGATCGCCGCCATGGCGGTTGCCGCTCTTGTGGCCAGCACAACGCTGACCTCGAGCGCCGCCCACGCAGACGTGATCGGCGGGCCGCTGCCGTCCTACGGCTACCCGCTGCAGCCACCCGGTCCGGTCGTCAACCCGACCCCATGGTGGCGGTTCAGGACTTTCAGCGCCATATCTCCGACCTGCACGACAACTGGGAGACCCTCAGTCCGGACGAGCGGAATCAGCGGCTCAAGACCCTACAACAAGAGGCCCCCGCGGTGGAGGCCGAGACTCGAAATCTCCCGCCGGGTCAGCAGTTACAGGTCGAGGGCATGCTCTTGTCGGCAATGTTTCAGCTGACTGATCTACTTCGGCGGATGCGATAGCGCAGACTCCGCTGGGCGTATGGAGCCGATGACGGGAATCGAACCCGCGTATTCAGCTTGGGAAGCTGATGTTCTGCCATTGAACTACATCGGCACTGCATGGGCGCGGTCGCCGAACAAAGGCTAGCACCACGGGGTGCGGCCAGCTCAGAGCGTGCGGCCCGGGCGTCGGAATGTAGTTATTCCGTCAAATTTAAAATGCTCACATTTATTCTTTCGTGATCTTGTCGTAATGTGCTCGGGGTGGGTCGGCACAGATTAGCCAGGAAGCGGCGCAAGTCGCCCGTAGCCCTGGCAGCGCTGCCGGCTGTCACTGCTATCTCTTTCGCGATGGGCGGTGATGTCGGGCCATTAACGGCGCATGCAGAAGCCAAACCCGTTATTGACGACGTCGCGCCGAGCCGTTTGGAAATCGTCGCGTCCGAAGCCAATTTTCCGCACGGCGCGGCGGGTCTGGGCGCCGTCCAGCGGCAGCCCGCGGCGTCGCGCTACCACGTCCGATCCCGGTTCCTGCCCGTCGGACTCGCCGCCGAGCAGGGCCTGCAGGTCCGAACGGTCCTGGTGTCCCGGGCGATCAGCGCGCAGTTCCCCCAGATTCACGAAATCGGCGGCGTGCGGCCGGACTCGCTGCCCTGGCATCCCCTCGGCCTGGCGCTGGACGTGATGATCCCCAATCCCGGCAGCCCGCAAGGCATCGCGCTGGGCAACCAGGTCGTGGCGTACGTGCTCGGCAACGCCCACCGGTTCGGCATCCAGGACGCGATCTGGCGCGGCGTCTATTACACGCCCGGCGGCGCCCAACCGAGCCGGCTGGGCCATTTCGACCACGTTCACGTCACGACCACCGGCGGCGGCTACCCCAAGGGTGGCGAAATGTACCTCGCCGATTGAACGCAGGACAACCAGCACACCGCAACGGTTAGGCTCGTCCAGTGCTGCTCTCCGATCGTGACCTCAGGGCCGAAATCACCGCCGGTCGACTGGGTATCGACCCGTTCGACGACGCTCTGGTGCAGCCGTCCAGCATCGACGTTCGCCTCGACAGCATGTTCCGGGTGTTCAACAACACCCGCTACACCCACATCGACCCGGCCAAGCAACAGGACGAGCTGACGACGCTGGTCGAACCGGCTGCCGGGGAACCGTTCGTCTTGCATCCGGGGGAGTTCGTGCTCGGGTCGACCCTCGAATTGTTCACCTTGCCCGAGGACCTCGCCGGGCGTCTGGAAGGCAAGTCGTCACTGGGCCGACTGGGCCTGCTGACACACTCGACCGCGGGGTTCATCGACCCGGGGTTCACCGGACACATCACGCTGGAACTGTCCAACGTCGCCAACCTGCCGATCACCCTGTGGCCCGGCATGAAGATCGGGCAGCTGTGCATTCTGCGGTTGACCAGCCCCGCCGAGCACCCGTACGGCAGTTCGCGGGTCGGCTCGAAGTATCAGGGTCAGCGGGGGCCCACACCTTCTCGCTCCTACGAGAACTTCATAAGAACCACATAGCTTCGACTGGGTATCCGCACAGCTCTCCTGCGCGAGTATGGAGTGGTCCGTGGTTCCTTCTCCGCCCGGGCTTAGCTTGTCGCGCAATGCTTTTGGAGTGGTTCGTCTTGGATATCGTGCTCGGGGTGTCAATCGCACCGGCTTCGGTCCAGATGATCGTCGTCGAAGGCGAAAACGCCGACGGCGCCGTGGTCGAAGAGGATGAATTCTCACTCCCCGCGCCCGACGACACGCAGCCCACCGTCGTCCCCGATCGGGTGATCTCGGCAATTTTGGGCACCCGCGAGGGCGCCACCGACGCCGGGCTGGAGCTGTCTTCCATCGGCGTGACGTGGGCCGACCAGCTGCATGCCGCGGTGCTGCGCGACGCGCTGGCCACCTACAAGCTGGAAAACGTCATGCTGGTCTCGGCGTTCCTGGCTGCCACGGCATTGGGTCAATCCGTCGGCGGCGCAATGGGTTACGAGAGCACCGCCGTCCTTTTTGTCGAACCCGACACCGCCACATTGGCCGTCGTCGAGACCGCCGACGGATCCATCACCGACGTCTACAAGGAACAGGTCGTCGCCGAGTCGTATGGCGAGGCCACCGCGCAACTCGCCGGGATGCTGTCCTGGCTCGACGGACTGGACCTTGCCCCAGGCGGTGTCTTCCTGATCGGCTCGGGTGTCGACGTCGGCCCGATCAAGCCGGCGCTGGAATCGGCGACCGCGCTGACCGTCAACGCGCCGGAGGAACCCGAGACCGCACTGGCCCGGGGCGCGGCGCTGGCGTCGGCCAACGCGCCATTGTTCGCCTCATCGACCGCGGCGCTGGCCTACGCGCAGGACCCGGGCACCGGAACGATTGACCCCTACGCCCTGCCCGAATACTTCGGTGTCTCGTACCTTGCCGGCGGCCTTCCCGGCGGCGAAGGCGGCGACGACCTCGCCTACAGCCTGGTGCCGGACGAGGACGCCGACGCGCCGACGGTCGTCATCGAGCCTCCATTCCTTGGCGACCTCGATGACGAACAGCCTCGCCGCCGGCCGATGCTGCTGGTCGGCAGCGGGATGGCCGTGGTTGCCATCACCGCGGTCGTCGCGCTCGAAATTGCCCTGGCGATCGGCATCCGGACGACGGACGTGGCCGTGCAGCCCAGCCCCAACCAGAACCTGATCGTGCCGACCCAATCCGCGCCCGCGCCCCCGGCCGCTGCGGCACAGGCACAACCGAAGATCAGGGTGGAAACACCCGCCGCAGCACCCAAGCCGCTCACCCCGCAGGTGGCCGCACCACGGCCGGCGGCCCCGCCTCCCGCGGCTCCTCCGCCGCTGCCGGCTCCTGAGCCGCTGCCGGCAGCCCCGCCCCCGATCGCGGCTCCGCCGGTGCCAATGCCCGTCGTCGTGCCCGTGCCGGTGCCCCCGATTCGGGTGCCGTCGCCGAACTGGTTGATGAGCCCACCGGTGATCCGGGTCCCGCCGGTGGCGCCGCCACAACCCGTGGTGCCGCAACCGCCGGTGCACGTCCCAGACCCACCCGCACAAGGTCCCGGCGGGATTTCGCAGCTGCCGCCGCATCCGACCCCTCCGCAGACGGCGCCCGGCAACCCCGGTGGTGGACATGTCCCACCTCCTGGTTCGGGTTCGGGCGGGGCTAATGGTGGTGGTTCGGGTCAGTTGCCTGGTTCGGGTCCGGTTGGTCCGGGCGGTGGGCATGTTCCGCCTCCTGGTTCGGGTTCCGGGGGTGGGAGTCATCCGCCGAGTGGTTCGATCGGTGGTGGTTCGGGGGGTGGGAGTCATCCGCCGAGTGGTTCGATCGGTGGTGGTTCGGGAGGCGGGAGTAAACCGCCGAGTGGCCCGATCGTCGGTGGGCATGCCCCCAGCGGTCCCATCGGTGGCGGGCATGCGCCTAGCGGTCCCATCGGCGGCGGACACGCCCCCAGCGGGCCGGTCGGAGGCGGCCACAGTGGTGGGGGCATTGGCGGCGGCATCGGCGGCGGAGGTGGTTTCGGTGGTAGCGGCGGCCATAGCAGCGGTGGTTTCGGCGGTGGCGGTGGCCATAGCAGCGGTGGTTTCGGCGGTGGCGGTGGTTTCGGCGGTGGCGGTGGCCACAGCAGCGGGGGCGGCGGCCACAGCGGCGGCGGCGGCCACCACTAGCAGTTTTCGGGCGACAGGTACTTACCGCGCCTAACGATCCGCGAGTAGGGTCGGATCATCGGGTCGTTTCGAGCCCGCACTGGTCGTGGCAAGTGGGGACCCGGCGAATGGTTACGAACACGCGGCCCGGCACACGACTGCCGGGTAGCGAACGAACTCAGGGGGAGCTTCGACGCCGTGGTGGGCATCGTGCTGGGTGTGTCAATGGCACCAACGAAAGTCCGCATGGTCCTCGTCGAAGGGGAGAGCGCCGACGGAGTCACCGTCGACCAGGACGCCTTCGACGTAGCTGGCGACGCGGCCCCGGCGAGCGTGCCCAATCAAGTGATCGCAGCCATCCTGGGCACCCAACAAGGGGCCACCGAAGGTGGCTTGCAGCTGCTGTCCACCGGGGTCACCTGGACCGATCGGGTCGAAGCCGCATTGCTGCGTGACGCGTTGATCGCTCACAAGATCGAGAACGTCATGTTGGTCTCGGCCTTCATGGCCGCGGCCGCGCTGGCACAGGCGGTTGGCGACGCCACGCACTACACCCGGACGGCGCTGCTCTTCGTTGAGCCGTATACCGCCACGCTTGCGGTGGTCAATTCGGCCGACGGGGCGATTTCTGACGTCCACCGCCAGACCTTGGCGGACGACGAAACGCGGGCGGTGGCCCAGCTCGCGGAATTGGTGTCACGCGCTGCGAGGCTGACAACCCAACCGGAGGCGGTGGTGGTCGTCGGCTCAGGCGTCGACATCCCGCTGATCAAACCGGTGTTGGAGGCTGCGACGCCCCTCGAGCTCGCGGTGCCCGACGAACCGGAGATGGCGCTGGCCCGCGGGGCGGCGCTGGCATCGGCGAACGCGCCGCTGTTCGCCTCTTCCACCGCGGCGCTGGCATACGCGCTGGACCCAGGCACCGGCGAGGTGGATCCGCTGGCACTCGCCGGCCCGTCGCCGGGGCTGCTCCCCGGGTACCTGCCCGACCATCGGGTGGCTGCCGACCCCGCCGCTGCGCATCGTCCGGAACGGCCCAACGTCGCCTACAGCGCGGTGCCCGACGAGGACGACGACGCACAGACCGTCGTCGTCGATGAGTCGGTGCAGCGCCGCAGATCCATCCTGCTGGTGAGTAGCACGCTGGCGGTGATCTTCATTACCGCGGTTGTGGCGCTGGAGATCGCGCTGGCTATCAGCATCCGACCCACCGTCGCCCTGCGGCCCAGCCCCAACGAAAACGTAATCGTTCCAACGCATTCCCCGCACCGGTCGCCCCCGGCCTCAGTCCCTGCGCCAAGGATCGCCGCGCCGGCGCCCGTAGCCGCCCCTCATCCCCTGCCGGCCCTGCCTCCCGCGGCTCCACCCGCGCCGGTGATCGTGCCCCCGGTGATCGCGCCGCCGGTGATTGTTCCCCACATCCCGGCGCTGCGTCCGCCGGCGCCGCGGGGCCCGTTCGGTCAGGTGCCCGGCCCCCGCGGTCCGCTCGGCGGCGGGCGTGGCCCGTTCCACGGGCGTGGTCCGTTCGGTGGGCAGGGACCGTTCGGGGGCGGCGGCCCGTTCGGTGGGCAGGGACCGTTCGGGGGCGGCGGCCCGTTTGGTGGGCACGGTCCCTTCGGCGGTGGTCACGGTCCGTTCGGGGGCGGCGGCCCGTTTGGTGGGCACGGTCCCTTCGGGGGCGGTCACGGTCCGTTCGGAGGTCACGGCCCGTTCGGCGGCTTCGGCGGCCATGGGTTCGGCGGTCATGGGTTCGGCGGATTCGGCGGCCACGGCTTCGGGGGCTTCGGGCACCGCTGAACGGTTCGCCCCGGCGGGGCCGATGCGGCACGCGTAAAATCGGGGGCCGGGGGAATACAGGGTGGGGACCCGCGACGTCTCGAGGTAGCCGGAGCCTGCGATGACGGCGCTCTCCACGTCACTGTCGAACAAACGACAATGGAGGGGCATTGGACACCGTATTAGGTGTGTCGATGGCGCCGACGGCAGTCCGGATGGTGCTGGTCGAAGGTGAAAATGGGGACGGCGCCACTGTCGACGAAGACAACTTCGACGTAGCGTCGGACGACGATGCCGCGACGACCACCGCCGCGGATCAAGTGGTCTCCGCGATCCTGGGGACACAAGAGGGCGCGGCCCAAGGTGGTTACCAGCTGACGTCGACCGGCGTCACCTGGACCGATCCCACCGAGGCGGCCGCGCTGCGCGACGCCCTGGCCGCCCACAAGGTCGAGAACGTGATGCTGGTCTCGGCCTTTCTGGCCGCGGCCGCCCTCGCCCAGGCGGTAGGCAACCAGACCAACTACGCGCAGACCGCGCTGCTGTTCATCGAGCCCGACACCGCGACGCTGGCGCTCGTCGACACGGCCGACGGGTCGATCGCCGACGTGCATCGCCAGGCCCTGCCCGAGGACGACGACGCGGCCGTGGCGCAGCTGGCCACCATGGTCTCGGAGGCCGAGGCGCTGGAATCGCGTCCGGGTGCGGTGTTCGTCGTCGGTGCCGGCGTCGACATCCCGCTGATCAAGCCGGCCCTGGAGGCCGCGACCACGCTTCCGGTTGCAATGCCCGAGGAGCCGGACACCGCGCTCGCGCGCGGGGCCGCGCTGGCGTCGGCGCACGCGCCGCTGTTCTCGTCGTCCACCGCGGCGCAGGCCTACGCCCAAGACCCCGGCACCGGTGCCATCGATCCGTTCGCCGTCGCCCCCGGCTACTTCGACACCGCCGATTCCGGCGAGGGAGCTTTGGCTTATAGCGCCGTTCCCGACGAGTACCCCGACGCCTACCCGGGCGAGCACGCAGAAACCACGCTGAGCGAGTACCGCGACCGCAGGCCGTTCGGACTGGTCGGCAGCATCGTCGCGGCGATCTTCATCGTCGGTGTGGCGGCCCTGGTGGTGTCGCTGGCGGTCGCGATCCGGCCGACGTCGGGTGTCAAACCCGCTCCGAGTCGAAACATCGTCGCCCCGGCCACCCCGGCGCCCGCGGCTCCGGCTCCCGCCCCGGCGGCTCCCGCGCCGGAGGCGGCCCCCATTCCGGCACCCGCCCCCGCACCGCAGGCGCCCGCGCCCGAACCGCAGGCACCCGCACCCGAACCGCAGGTGCCCGTTGCGGCCCCGGTGCCCGAGGCGCCGGCGCCCGCCCCGGAAGCGCCGGCCCCGATACCCGAGGCGCCCGCGCCGGTCCCGGTGCCGGAGGCACCAGCCCCCGCGCCCGTCGCGCCGATCCCCGTCCCGATCCCGCTACCCATTCCGCCGGTGATCGGCATCCCGGGCGGACCGATCGTGCCCGGTCCGGGCGGCGGCAATCCCGGTCGTGGGCTCGTCCCCGGGAACCCGGGACGCGGCGGCGACGGCATCCCCGGCGGTGGCGACCATGGCGGCTTCCCCGGCGGTGGCGGTCACGGTGGCTTCCCCGGCGGTGGCGGTCACGGTGGCTTCCCCGGCGGTGGCGGCCACGGCGGTTTCGGTGGTTTCGGTGGCGGCCACGGTGGATTCGGGCACCGTTAGTTCCCGAGAGCCACCTGTCACCTCCCGTTTGCCTCCCGCTTAGCGCAGCGATGCAGTCAGCTCATCGCAGCCCCTTACACACGGTGGTATGCGATGCACCGTCTTCGGCACGGGATACTTGGGTGCCACGCATGCAGTCGGGATGGCGCAACTCGGACACGAAGTCATCGGTGTCGACGTCGACCCCGGCAAAGTCGCCAAGCTCGCGGCGGGGGACATCCCCTTCTACGAGCCCGGCCTGCGAGAGCTGCTGACCGAGAACCTAGCGGCCGGGCGGCTGCAGTTCACCACCGACTACGACGCGGCGGCCGGGTTCGCCGACGTACATTTCCTGGGCGTCGGCACCCCGCAGAAGAAGGGTCAATACGGCGCCGATCTATCCCACGTGCACGCCGTCATCGACAACCTGGTGCCCCGGCTGACGCGGCCGGCGGTGCTCGTCGGCAAATCGACCGTCCCGGTGGGCACCGCCGCGGAGCTGAGTCAGCGGGCCGCCGCATTGGCACCCGCGGGCGTGGACGTCGAGGTCGCCTGGAACCCGGAGTTCCTCCGCGAAGGGCATGCGGTTGCCGACACGCTGGAACCCGACCGCATTGTCCTTGGCATCCAACAGGATTCGGTGCGCTCGGAAGCCGTCATTCGTGAGCTCTATGCCAAGCTCCTGGACGCCGGCGTGCCGTTTCTGGTAACCGATTTGCAGACAGCGGAATTGGTCAAAGTCTCAGCCAATGCCTTTCTGGCGACCAAGATTTCATTCATCAACGCGGTCTCGGAGGTATGCGAGGCCGCCGGTGCCGACGTCACGTTGCTGGCCGATGCGCTGGGCTACGACTCCCGCATCGGGCGCAAATTCCTCAACGCCGGACTGGGATTCGGCGGCGGCTGCCTGCCCAAGGACATCCGGGCCTTCATGGCCCGGGCGGGCGAACTCGGAGCCAACCAGGCGTTGACGTTTCTGCGCGAGGTGGACAGCATCAACATGCGCAGGCGGACCAAGATGGTGGAGCTGGCCACCACGGCGTGCGGCGGCTCCCTACTGGGCGCCAACATCGCGGTGCTCGGCGCGGCCTTCAAACCCGAGTCCGACGATGTGCGCGACTCGCCGGCGCTCAACGTGGCGGGCCAACTGCAGCTCAACGGGGCCGCCGTCAACGTCTACGATCCGAAAGCCCTGGAAAACGCGCGTCGCCAATTCCCGACCCTGAACTACGCGGTCTCGGTGACCGAAGCGTGTGAGGGCGCCGACGCGGTCCTGGTCCTGACCGAGTGGCCGGAGTTCACCAGCCTCGACCCGGACGACCTCGCCGACGCCGTTCGGGCCCGCGTCGTCGTCGACGGCCGCAACTGCCTGGACGCGGCGCGTTGGAGTCAGGCGGGCTGGCGGGTGTTTCGGCTCGGTGCCCGACGGCCTTAGTCGCCGGGGCGAGTAGCCTGGCCCCGTGGATTACGCGGCGGCCTTTCTAGACGAAAACCGGGCCTTTGCGGCACTTTTCGACGGTGCGGACCAGTCCGTCCCGGTGCCGACGTGCCCGGGCTGGAGCCTCAACCAGCTGCTGCGACACGTCGGCCGCGGCGATCGCTGGGCGGCACAAATCGTGCGGGATCGTCTTGACCAGCCTCTCGATCCGCGCAGCGTCGAAGGGGGCAAACCGCCCCCGGACCCGGCCGACGCGATCTCCTGGCTGCACGGCGGGGCGCAGCGTCTTGTCGACGCCGTCGAACTGTCCGGCGTCGAGACACCGGTGTGGACATTTCTCGGGGAGCGCCCGGCGAACTGGTGGATCCGCCGCCGGCTGCACGAAGTGGCGGTGCACCGCGCGGACGCGGCCTACGCC
The DNA here is from genome assembly GCF_002102355.1 of Mycobacterium sherrisii. Taxonomy (GTDB): domain Bacteria; phylum Actinomycetota; class Actinomycetes; order Mycobacteriales; family Mycobacteriaceae; genus Mycobacterium; species Mycobacterium sherrisii. The sequence goes on from NZ_LQPT01000089.1 coordinate 60,736, forward strand.
CTGGGACGCGACTTCGCCCTGCAACCCGACATCGCGGCCGACGGGATCTCGGAATTTCTCGACCGCATCTGCGCGCAGGCGGGCGCCAATGGGGCTCCGCTGCCGCTCGAGGAGGGCCGCACCCTGCATCTGCATGCGACCGATCCCGGGCTCGGGGCAGCCGGCGAATGGACGGTCAGCGTATCCGGGGGGTGCATCAGCTGGGCGCACGAGCACGGTAAGGGCACGTTGGCCGTGCGGGGCGGTGCCGCCGAGCTGTTGCTCGCCATGACGCGGCGAACCTCGCTCACCCAAACCGGCGTCGAGACGTTCGGCGACGAGGCGGTATGGCAACACTGGGTGGAGTGCACGCCTCTCTAGCAACGGCGGGGAAACCGCGTGCCGGAAATGGGGCACACGGTAACTTGCAAAACATGACCACTTCGGAGATCGCCACCGTGCTGGCGTGGCACGACGCGCTCAACGCCGGCGACGTCGAGACCCTGGCGACCCTGTCCAGCGACGACATCGACCTGGCCGACGCGCACGGTGCCCAGCAAGGTCACGAGGCGCTGCGCAGTTGGGCCCACTCGCGGCGCGCCACCACTGAGCTCGGGCAGATGTATGTGCACGACGGCATCGTCGTCGCCGAACTGAAAACCAGCGAGCCCGACGATCCGGGCGCGGCCACCAACGCGCTGGCGTTCCGGGTGGTCCGCGATCGCGTCACCTCGGTCTTCCGTCACCACGACTTGACGTCTGCGCTGGCGGCCACCGAACTGACCGAGGACGACCTCGTCACCTAGGGCATAGGAGCCATACATGCGCGGAATCATCTTGGCCGGCGGTTCGGGTACGCGTCTGCATCCGATCACGATGGGCATCAGCAAGCAGTTGCTCCCGGTGTACGACAAGCCGATGATCTATTACCCGCTGTCCACGCTGATGATGGCAGGGATCCGCGACATCTTGGTGATCACCACCCCGCACGACGCGGACGGCTTCAAGCGGCTCCTCGGCGACGGCTCGCAATTCGGTATCAACCTCAGCTACGTCCAGCAGGAAAGACCGGACGGTCTGGCGCAGGCGTTCGTCTTGGGCGCCAAGCACATTGGCAACGACTCGGCGGCTTTGGTGTTGGGCGACAACATCTTCTACGGCCCGGGCCTGGGCACCAATCTGAGTCGCTTCCAAAAGGTGAGCGGCGGCGCCATCTTCGCCTACTGGGTGGCCAACCCGTCGGCATATGGTGTCGTCGAATTCGGCGACGACGGGATGGCGCTGTCGCTGCAGGAGAAACCTGAAACGCCGAAATCGAAATACGCGGTACCGGGCCTGTATTTCTACGACAACGACGTCATCGAAATCGCCAAGGGCCTGAAGAAATCCGAGCGCGGAGAATACGAAATCACCGAGGTCAACCAGATCTACCTCAACCGCGGCCGGCTCTCGGTCGAGGTGCTGGCCCGCGGCACCGCGTGGCTGGACACCGGCACCTTCGACTCGTTGCTGGACGCCAGCGACTACGTCCGCACTCTGGAGCGCCGGCAGGGCCTCAAGGTCGGTGTGCCCGAGGAGATCGCCTGGCGCCAGGGCTGGATCACCGACGAGCAGCTGGCCACCCGCGCCAACACCATGCTCAAGTCCGGATACGGTGGCTATCTGCTGGAGCTGATGGAGCGGGGCTGAGGCACCCCGGCTTGGCCAGCACCGCGGCGATCCCGGTCGTCAGCGGAACCGACAGTGCCAGCGCGATCCCGCCGACCGCCGAACGCACCAGCTCGATGGCCACGCTCTCGCTGATCAGCACATCGCTCAGTGACCGGTTGGCGACGCTGAACAGCAACAGCAGCGGCAGCGAGCTGCCCGCGTAGGCCAGCACCAGCGTGTACACCGTACTGGCGATGTGATCGCGTCCCACCCGGATGGCGCTCAGAAAGATGGCCCGCCGCGAGGTGTCGCCGCCGAGGTGGGCGAGTTCGAACACGGTCGACGCCTGGGTCACGGTCACGTCGTTGAGCACACCCAGCGATCCGATGATGAATCCGGCCAGCAACAGTCCACTGATCGACACACTGCCCAGGTATGCGCTGACCGCCGAGTTCTGCTCATCCGACAGCCCGGTCAGATGTACCAATTCGATTGCTGCCCATGATAATCCGGCAGCGAGCAGCAGCGATGACAGGGTGCCGAGCAGGGCCGCGCTGGTGCGCAAGCTGACCCCGTGCGCCAGGTAGACGACGACGTAGAGGATGGTCGCCGACGCCACCAGGGCCACCGGCACCGCGGGTGCGCCGTCGCGCAGGGCGGGCAGCAGGAACACCACCAGGACCGCAAACGCGACCACGATGCCCACCAGCGCCAGCAACCCGCGCCAGCGTGCGACAACCACGATGACCACCGCGAACGCCAGGGCCAGCCCGATCAGCGACCAGCCGCGCTCGAAGTCGTAGAACGCGTAACTGGTGGCGCCCTGGTCGTCGACCTGGCGGACGACCCGGATCTGGTCGCCCGCCGCGAACTGCGGCTGACCCGGCCCGGGGGAGGACTCCAGCAGTGTCGTCGCGCCCGCATTGGGGCCCGAGTCGATCGCGACCAACGTCTCGACGCATCGCCCGCTGCCCGGCGCGGCGGGTTGGGGAGCCGTGGTGAGGACCTGGTTGGCCGACGGGCTGCCGCAGTCACCGAGGCCGCTGGAAATCACATGCGCCCGTTGCGTGCTCACCGCCCCGCCGGCCGCGTTCTGGTACGGCATCGGGATGTCGACATGCTGGCGGCTCGGCCACAGCAGCGCCGCGCCGGCAAGCACGGCGATCCCGATCACTACCAGCAGGCCGACGACGATCTTCGCGGGAAGAGGACCGAACGGGGAGGGGCCTGACGACAAGTTGTGCGAGTGCGAGTGAGTCACGCGGTCCACCGTAGAGGCGGCCGGACCCCGGCTACTGTCTGTAGCTGCTCAGGAAGTTGCCCAGCCGGTCGATCGCGGCCGACAGGTCACGCGCCCAGGGCAGCGTCACGATGCGCAAATGATCCGGGGCGGGCCAGTTGAAGCCGGTGCCTTGGGTTACCAGAATCTTCTCCTGCAGCAACAGATCCAGGACCAGCTGCTCGTCGTCGGCGATGTCGTAGATCTCGGGATCCAGCCGCGGGAACGCGTAAAGCGCACCATCGGGCTTGACGCAGGACACTCCGGGAATCTCGTTGAGCTTGGTCCACGCGACGTCGCGTTGCTCAAGCAGTCGCCCGCCGGGCAGTACCAGGTCTTCGATGCTTTGGTAGCCGCCGAGGGCGACCTGAATGGCGTGCTGGGCGGGGACGTTGGGGCACAGTCGCATGTTGGCCAGCAGGCTGATTCCCTCGATGAAGCTGCTGGCGTGGTCCTTGGGGCCGGTGATCGCCAGCCAGCCGGCGCGGTAGCCGGCGACCCGGTAGGCCTTCGACAGGCCGTTGAAGGTCAGGCACAACACGTCGTGGGCAAGCGTGGCGAGGCTGATGTGCTTGGCGTCGCCGTAGAGGATCTTGTCGTAGATCTCGTCGGCGAGTAGCAGCAGCTGGTGTTTGCGGGCCAGTTCGACCATCTGGCTGAGGACTTCGCGGCTGTAGACGGCGCCGGTGGGGTTGTTCGGGTTGATCACCACCAACGCCTTGGTGCGCTCGGTGATCTTCGATTCCAGGTCAGCGATATCGGGCTGCCAGCCCTGCGTTTCGTCACACAGGTAGTGCACCGGCGTCCCGCCGGCCAGCGAAGTAGACGCCGTCCACAGCGGGTAGTCCGGCGACGGGATCAGCACCTGGTCACCGTTGTCGAGCAGGGCCTGCAGCGTCATCGTGATCAGTTCGGAGACGCCGTTGCCCAAAAAGACGTCGTCGACGTCGAAACGTGGGAAGTCGTCGACCAGTTCGTAACGCGTGACCACCGCGCGGCGGGCCGGCAGGATGCCCTTTGAATCCGAGTAGCCCTGGGCATACGGCAGCGCCTGGATCATGTCCCGCATGATCACGTCGGGCGCCTCGAAGCCGAACGGGGCGGGGTTACCGATGTTGAGCTTGAGGATGCGGTGGCCTTCAGCCTCGAGCCGGGCCGCGTGCTGATGCACCGGGCCGCGGATCTCGTACAAGACATCCTGCAGTTTGGACGACTGCGCGAAGGTGCGCTGCCGGTGGTGGCCCGCCGGGCTGTGTACGGGCACCTGGTGAATGGTCACGTCCCCCATGGTGCCACCGCTGTCCACTGATTTTTGCTGATAGAGGCCAATCCGTGATCAGCGCTTACCCGGCGGGCGAGCGCCGCGAGCAATGCCGAGGCCCTTGACGGGGGCCGCCGGCGGGGCCTCGTCGGCAGCGTCGGCGGTCGGCTTCGGCGTGGTCTCCGCCGGCTGCGCGGACGGCGTCGGCGCCTCACCCTTGGGCTCGGCTTCCGTGCCGGTCGTTACTTCGGCGGCGGGGGCCTTCTTGGCGCCGGGGCGCCTGGCGCCGGCGGCGATGCCCAGCCCCTTGACGGGCGCGGCCGGCGCCTTGGGTGCTGCGTCAGCCTTGGGCGCCTCGGGTTCGGCGGCCACACCCGCACCGCCCGCGCTGTCCGCCTGGGCGGGAGCCGCCGCGGCTTTCTTGGCGCCGGGCCTCTTGGCGCCGGCGGCCAGGCCCAGGCCTTTGACGGGTGCCGTCGGCGCGGCCGTGGCCTCGGCGGTCTCGGTGCTGGGCTGGGCGGCCGGTGCGGCTTTCTTGGCGCCCGGTTTCTTGGCGCCGCCGGCGATGCCCAACCCCTTCGCAGGCGCCGGGGCGGCCTTGGCGGCGGGTTGCTCCGGCTCGGCGGCTGCCGGCTCGTCTATCTCGGCGGGTGTCTCGGCGGGGGCTTCGACGGGCGCCTGCGTGGGAGCGGTCGCCGTCGTCGCCTTGGGCTCGGCCTTGGCAGCCCGCTCCTGCGCTTCTTTGGCGGCCGTACCCTTCTCCGGCAGCGTTGCCTTGTCGTACTCGAGCGACCCCAGCAGGATCTGGGCGACGTCAAGCACTTCGACTCCGCTGCGGCCGGCCTCTTCCTGCCGGTCGTTGACCCCGTCGGTGACCATCACCCGGCAGAACGGGCAGCCGGTGGCGATCGTCGCGGCGTTGGTGGCCAGCGCTTCGTCGACGCGTTCGTGGTTGATGCGCTTGCCGATGTGTTCTTCCATCCACATCCGCGCACCGCCGGCGCCGCAGCAGAAGCTGCGCTCGGCGTGGCGTGGCATCTCGGTGAGGTTGGCCCCCGCGAAGCCGATCAGCTCGCGCGGTGCCTCGTACACCTTGTTGTGCCGGCCCAGGTAGCACGGGTCGTGGTAGGTGATGTCCTGGGACACGGGCGTGACGGGCACCAGCTTCTGGTCCCGCACCAACCGGTTGAGCAGCTGGGTGTGGTGCAGCACGGTGTAGTTGGCGCCGAGCTGACGGTATTCCCTACCAAGGGTGTTGAAGCAGTGCGGGCAGGTGACCACGATCTTGCGGTCGACGGTCTCGACGCCCTCGAACACCCCGTCCAGCGTTTCGACGGCCTGCTGAGCCAGCTGCTGGAACAGGAACTCGTTGCCGGAGCGGCGGGCGGAATCGCCGTTGCAGGTTTCCCCGGTGCCCAGCACCAGATAGTTGACCCCGGCGATGGCCAACAACTCGGCGACGGCCTTGGTGGTCTTCTTGGCCTTGTCGTCATACGCGCCGGCGCAGCCTACCCAAAACAGGTACTCGAAGCCGTCGAAGCTGTCGACGTCCTCGCCGTAGACCGGGACGTCGAAGTCGACCTCGTCGATCCAGTTGGTGCGGTCACTGGCGTTCTGGCCCCACGGATTGCCTTTGGTCTCAAGGTTTTTGAACAGCACCGAGAGCTCGGAGGGGAATTCCGACTCCATCATCACCTGGTAGCGACGCATGTCGACGATGTGATCGACGTGCTCGATGTCGACCGGGCACTGCTCGACGCAGGCGCCGCACGTCACGCAGGACCACAGCACGTCCGGGTCGATCACGCCGCCCTGCTCGGCGGTGCCGACCAGCGGGCGGGTGGCCTGCTCCGGGCCGGAACCCAGCACGCGGCCGAAGCCGGACTCGGGGACGTGGTGTTCTTCGGCGTGCTTCTCACCGCGCAGTTCTTCGCCGACGCCGCCCTCCGGCGTGGACTCGAGAGGCGTCTCCTTTTCCCCGAGGATGTAGGGCGCCTTGGCCATCCAGTGATCGCGCAGGTCCATGATCACGAGCTTGGGCGACAGGGGCTTGCCGGTGTTCCAGGCCGGGCACTGCGACTGGCAGCGCCCGCACTCGGTACAGGTGGCGAAGTCGAGGTTGGCCTTCCAGGTGAAGTCCTCGATCTTGCCGCGCCCGAAAACGTCGTCCTCACTGGGATCTTCGAAGTTGATCGGCTTGCCGCCGGATTCCATCGGAAGCAGCGGGCCCAGTCCGTCGGGCAGGCGCTTGAAGGTGACGTTGATCGGCGCCAGGAAGATGTGCAGGTGCTTGGAGTGAAGCACGATCAGCAAGAAGATCAACGCCACGGCGATGTGGGCGAGCAACGCGAAGGTTTCGATCCACTCGTTGGCCGTGGGCCCCAGCGGATGCATCAGCGCGCCCATGGCGTGGGAGAAAAAGGCGCCGTGGCCGTAGGGGAAGTTGCCCGTGTTGACGGCGGCGCCGCGGAAGATGGCGTAGCTGAAGATGACCAGGAAGATCATGAACAGAATCAGCCATGCGCCGCCGGTGTGGGAGCCGTAGAAGCGCGACGAACGGCCGTATTCCTTTGGCTCACTACGCAACCGGATGATGGAGAACGTGATGATGCCGGCCAGCACCGCCAACGCGATGAAGTCTTGCAAGAAGCCGAGCGCGTTCCACCGGCCGACGATCGGGATGTGGAAGTTGGGCTGGAACAGCGTGCCGTATGCCTCGATGTAGACCGTGATGAGGATGAAGAATCCCCACATGGTGAAGAAGTGGGCCAGGCCGGGGATCGACCACTTAAGGAGCTTGCGCTGACCGAACACCTCGGAGACCTGCGCCCAGATCCGGGAACCGATGTGGTCCGTACGGCGGCTCGCGGGCTGGCCGGCCATCACCAGCCGGTAGAGCCACCAGATGCGTTTGAGGGCCAACGACACCACAACCGCGGTCAAGCCCAGGCCTAGCACCAGTCTGATGAGCGTCTGTGTGGTCACAGAAGGTCTCTCCCCACGCCTCGTCACCCAGCGAAAATCCGTTCGATCTTTGCTAGCTCATAGTGACATCTGCGACGCTACCGTCGCGAGAAAGGCTGCCCTAACACGCGTCGGTGCAGGTCGTTGACCAGCGGATTAGCCCTCCGTTGCCAGCATCGCACGAATCATAGAGAGCAGCTCCGAGCGTGATCCGGCACCCAGCCGGCGGCGGATCCGCGCCACGTGATGCTCAACCGTCTTCGCCGAGATGAACAGTTGTGCCCCGATGTCGCGGTACGGCATACCCAGGACGAGCAGCTCGGCAACCTCCCGTTCGCGCCGCGACAGCTGGGACCCCGACGGCGGCGACGACGCGGCATCGCGCCGTTCGTCCTGCGGCGCCGGAGCGGGGGCGTCGTCGGGTGCGGCCCCGACCTTGAGGTCGCGGGCCAGCTGCAGCATGGCGCCCGAGATTTTGCCGTCGGGTGTCTGCAGCGCGGCCTGCCCCGCCAACCGGGTCGCATCCGAGGTCAGCCCGACCTGGGCGAGCGCGCGGGCCGCCGCGGTGACCTCGTCGACGTCGACCTGATTGGCCAGCACGCGCAACCAGGTGCGGCCGGCGCCCGACAGGGCATGCGCCAACGCGCTCACTCCGGCGGCCGCGCCGAGGGCCTGGCCGTGCGGCGCCACCAGCTCCGGCGCGTTGAGGAGGATGCCGGCGTGCACGCCCGCCCAATGCAGTGGCGTTGACCACAGCGCCGGGTTGCCCAGCGAATCGAGCAGGGTGAACGCCTGGTCCAGGGCGTGGCGCAGTTGTTCGACCTGACGCATGCGGGCTGCCGCCACCCACAACTCGCCCAACGGCAGCAGGGTGAACAAATCGACGGAGTGCTCGGCGAGTACCTCCATGCCCGCGTACCAATGCTTGTGCAGCGCACCGGTATCCCCGCTGCGACGGGCGATCGCCGTCTGCAGCGCGGCCGCCCACAGCGCGTCGCGCCGGTGCAGTTCGACGGAATCAGCCTGTGTGATCTCCGTGGCCGCCTCTGCAGCCGCCAATGCCAACTGCCCGTCCTGCATCTTGATCCAAGCGCTCAGCAGGATGTGCCGAGAGCGGAACACCACGTCCCCGTCGGCGCGCGTGGCCCGGCCGATCACGCTGCGGGCGCGGACCGGATCGCCAGCGTGTATCGCGGCCAGGGTGACCAGGCCGGCGGGGCTGTCGGGCATCACGACGTCGATCGTGGCTGGTGCGGATGCGATGGCCTGGCCGAGTTTGGTCATCGCTACCGGGTAAGGCTGATCCACGGTCAGCAGCAGGCCCTCGGCGAGGCTGCGTGCGCTGCGTGCGGCCCTGGTCGGCGGCCCGGAGTCGTTGGGCGGCAGCGCATCGCGCGCGGCAGCGAGGTCACCGGTCGCGGCGAACACGATCGCTGCGGCCGCGCCGACTACGGCGTCCGGTTGCGGGCCCAGCCAGCCGAACAGTTCCGCGGCCTGCGCGGCGCTGCCGTCGTGCGTCGCGACGCTGGCCGCGATCCGCACCGCCGCGGCGCGTTCGGCGGCATCGGGCGAGCCGAGCAGATCGTCGGCCAATGCGGCCGCGGCCCCGCATGCTCCGCTGCGTGCCAGCGCATCGGCCACGTGGGCGGTCAGCCCCACGGCCCCGGCGTTCAGCGCGGCCTGGTAAAGCCTTGCGGCTGTTGATGAGTCACGTCGCGCGTCCGCGGCGTGGCGAGCCAGGAGAGTTGCCAGCCGATCGTCGTGCAAGCCGTGTTCGGCCAGTTGCAGCGCGAGCGGTGGCGATGTCGCCGACATGTCGAATTGTGAATGCAGCAGGGCGGCTTCGACATCGCGGTGGTGGGCGTTGCCGACGACCCGCGCCACGGCGCCGTGCACCAGTTGCAGAAACGTCCGGCTGTGCGACGGCTCGACGAGTCCGCCGGCGCGGGCCCGGTCCACCAGCCGGTGCGCATCGGATATCGAATTGCCAAGCGCCGCAGCAATATCCGCAGCACCAAGGTCTTGGTCCAGCGACATGATCAACAGCGTGTCCAGGTCGGGCTCGTCGAGCCGGCGTAACCGGGCGATCAGCGCGAAAGCGGCGGCCTCGGCCGCCGGCCGGGCACTTTCGGTGGTCGCGCGCACCAGGAAGGGCAGTCCCGCGGTGCAGCCCATCAGCTCCTCGGGCACGGTCAGCGGGGGCAACGACAGACGGGGCCGGTGCCGTTCCATCGCCACGGCCAGGTTGCGCAGTTGCGCCTGGGGTTCGGCGGCCAGCACCATGGTGGTCCGCGGGTCGGCGGCCCTCTGGGTCAGGGCGAGCACTTCGGACTCGCCGAGCAGATGGGCGTCATCGATCACCAGCACCGCGTCGGGCGGATCGCCGGGCTGGGAAGGACGCGTGATCACCGTCAGTCCGGCGCCGCGCAGCGCGTCGCGGGCGGCCCCGAGCACGGTGCTCTTGCCGGTGCCGATGCCGCCGCTGATCAGAAGCTTCACCGGGACGGTGGCCGCGGTGGCCAGGGCATCGCTCACCTGGTCGGCGACCGCTGTCAGGTCCGCGGAAAGGGCAGCCGCACTCATCTCGCGCACCCCCTCGATCAGGCACCGCTCGGGTTTTGCCCACCATAACCGCGTCGGTCCCCAGCCCCGGGTATTCATCCCCGTACGGCCGGCGATCCCCTATGCGTCCACCCCCTAAGCGCGGCACGCCGCGGGCGGGTTGCGCACCGATCACATGGCTGCGCCAAGCCGATAGCATCGAGGCAGTGACCGGGCTTTCCCAGCAGACCGCGGTGCCTGGGCAAGGGGGTATGCGCGATGGCAAACTCACTGCTCGATTTCGTCATCTCGCTCGTCCGTGATCCCGACGCCGCGGCGCGGTACGCGGTCAACCCCGCCAAGGCCCTCGCCGACGCTCACCTGACGGATGTCACCAGCGCCGATGTCAACAATCTCATCCCCGTGGTCACCGATTCGTTGTCGATGGGCGCAGCCGGCGGCACCGCCGCGGGTCAGCCGGTCGCCGAGCACGGCAACGTTTGGGAAAGCGGTGCGGCGGCCGCCGCTCTGGATGCGTTCACGCCGCATACCCCGTCGGGAACGATCGACCCGCACGGCTGGGGCGCTCGCGTGATCCACCAATCGGTCACCCCTGCGACCGCAACGCCGACACCGGACCGGCATCCGCACGGGAGCGACCCACACGGGATATCGCCGCAGTTCACCGACGCTGTCGGGTCGGACAGCCCGGTCGAGCACGGCGGCTTACCGCCCGACGACCTGAGTCTGTGGGACCACCCGGTCCCCCATCCGCACCCCGGCGACCCCGAGCATCACGACTTCGGTCTGCACGGCTGAACCGGCCCCGCCAGCACCACCCTGACGTGCTGTGATGCCGTCGCCTAGGGGCTAGGTTATTGCCCCCTAGGCACTCCCTAATCCCCTAATGGCGGCACCTTGTCGATCCCGGTGGCGTGCCGGCGCACCAAGGGCCGAGTCCCCGATTCGGAAGATCGGGTGGGGTCCATACCGTGTAGGACAGGACGCCGGACATCCGGCGAAGAGGATTTCGAAGGGGAATCATCATGGACCGACTGATCCAATACATCCTGGATCTGTTCCGCGACCCGGATGCGGCCCGCGCGTTCGTCGCGGGTCCCGGCCAGGCCATGACCAATGCCGGCTTGATCGATGTCGCTCCGGCGGAGTTCGCATCCGCGGTGGCCAGCGCCGTTCCGGGGGTGCCGCTCGGCGTCGGAGACCCGGTCGTCGGGCTGCAGCAGGTGCTAGCCGACCAGTACGGCTATGACCCCGGTTATGGCTATGACGGCTATGACGGCTATGACGGGGGGTACAGCGGTTATGACCCCGGTTACGGCTATGACGGCTACGGCTACGGACCGGGTCTGGTCGGCGCCGTGGCTCAGGACGCGGGCGCCCTGGTCGGTGATGCGCTCGCGCCGGTGGTCGACGGCGCCGGCGTCGCCCTGGGCCTGGGCAGCGCAATCGCCGGCAACTTCGGTGCGGGCCTGCTCGGTGCGGTCAACGCCGGACTGTACGGCGGCACGTACGGCGGCTTCGGCTGGCAGCCCGGATGGGGCGGGTTCGGTCCGGGCACCGGAGGATGGGGCCCCGGATTCGGGTCCGGCTGGGGAGGCTTCCGCCCGGGCTGGGGCGAATTCGGGCCCGGTCGGGGATTTCATCACCACGGGTGGGGGGATCCGAACCCAGGCTGGGACGGCTTTCGGCCCGGCTGGGATGGCTTCCGGCCTGGTGCAGGCGAATTCGGTGTGGGGACCGGTTTCAGTAGCGGCTTTCATGGCGGCTTCAATGGCGGCTTTGCTGGCGGCACGGGCCTGGGTGCGGAGATCAATGCCGGCCTCGGACTTGGGTTTGGTGGTCACACCGGCCTCGGGGCCGGATTCGGTACCCACGCCGGCTTTGGCGCCGACGGGCTGACCGGCGTGGGTCTGCGGACGGGACTCGGCGGTCACGCCGGGTTGGGCCTCGGCGACGAGGCCGGCCTACGCGGCGGAGTCGGGCTGTCCGGGGCGGGCGGTCTCGGCGAACGCGTCGGTGTACACGCCGGCAGTGGATTTGAAGGGGGCGCCGCGGTGGCCGGCCGCACCGGCCTGGGCGGCCACACCGACGGCGGCTTCGGCGGGGGCGCGGCCCTCGGCGGCCGGATCGGCGGCGGGTTCGGTGCTGCGGGTCAAGCAGGCGGCGGGCTTGGCGCCGAGGCCGGCGCACAGGCCGGTCTGGCCGGTGAAGCGGGTGCCGGCTTCGGTGGCCGCAGTGGTGTCGGCTCCGGTTTCGGTGGTGGTTTCGGTGGCCCGAGCCAGGCCGGCGGCCAGGCGAACTTGGGCGCCCAGGCCGGTGCCGGGTTCGGCGCTGGCGGTCAACCGGCCGGCGGGTTCGCTGCGCAGAGCATCGGCGCGCTCGGCGGCCAGGCGAATCTCGGGGCGGCGGGAAACGCCGCACTGGGTGCCGGCGCGAGCGGTCAGGCGGGGTTGATCGCTAGCGAGGGCGCTGCGCTGAACGGCGCCGCGACTCCGCACGTGGCGGGACCGCTCGGCGGCATCGGTGTCGGCGGTCAAGGCGGCGCCGCCGCGGCCGGCGGCGCTGGCCTGGGGATCGGTGGTGCGCGCGGCACCGCCGCACTGAGCGGCGAGGGCGGATTCGGTGGCCATGCGGCCGCTCCCGCGGTGGCCGGCGGCGCCGGACTGGGCGGTCACGCTACGGGTGCCGCGGGCGCCGGCGTCGGCGGCGCGGAATTGGGCGGCCACGCCACCGGTGCCGCCGGCGGCGGCTTCCCGGGCGGCGCCCCGCACGGTGGCATCTCAGCCGGCGGCGGAGCACACGGCGGCATCATCGGGCAGGACGGCGCCGCGCTCGGGGGTGGCGGCGGCGCCGCCGGAGCGGGCGGCCTCGCGGGTCACGGCCCGGCCGGGCCCGCCGGACACGCACCCGCCGGGAAAGGGCCATTCGGCCAGGGTCCGGCCGGACCAGGGCCCGTCATCCAGGGCGGCGGCGCCGCCGACGGCTCGGTCGGCGGGCACCCGACGCCCCCGGGCGCCGCCGGGGGCGTGGGAGGCTCGGGCGGCGCCGGCGCCCCGGTGATCCACGAGCCCGCGCAGCAAGCCCCGGCACAACACGCACCCACGCCGGTGCAGCACGCACCCGCGCCGATCGAGCATTCGCCGGCGCCGGTGCACCATTCCCCGGCCCCGGTCGAACATGCCCCGGTGCAGCATGCGCCCGCGCCGCACAGCCCGTCGGTGTTCGAGGGCACACCGCACGCACCGGCACCGATGCACGAGCCGGCGCCGTATCCGGCTCCGACGCACATCGGCGGCCCGCACGGGTAACGGGTCGACACGGCGAAACGGCGGGGACCTTTTGATCCCCGCCGTTTCGCGCGCATACGGTTAGCGCAGCTGCGAGAAAGTGGGGAAGCGCGGTGACTCAACCGAATGACCCGCGACGGATCGGGGTGATCGTCGAGTTGATCGACCACACCATCGCCATCGCCGAACTCAACGACCGCCATGACCTCGCGGCGCGACTGACCCGAGCCCGCGAGCGCATCATCGACCCCCAGATCCGGGTGGTGATCGCCGGGCAGCTCAAACAGGGCAAGAGTCAATTGCTCAACTCGCTGCTCAACCTGCCGGTGGCGCGGGTGGGCGACGACGAGGCCACCGTCGTCATCACCGTCGTCAGCCACGGTGATCCGCCGTCGGCCCGGTTGATCGTCGCGGCGGGCCCGCACGGCGAAGCCGCCGCAATCGACGTCCCGATCGACGACATCAACACCGACTTGCGGCGGGGGCCGCAAGCGAACGGCCGCGAGGTGCTGCGCCTCGAAATCGGCGCGCCCAGCCCGCTGTTGCAGGGCGGTTTGGCGTTCATCGACACCCCGGGAGTGGGCGGCCACGGGCAGCCGCACCTGTCCGCCACGTTGGGGCTGCTGCCGGGTGCGGACGCGCTGATCATGGTCAGCGACACCAGCCAAGAGCTGACCGAACCCGAGATGTGGTTTCTTCGGCAGGCCCACCGCATCTGTCCGGTTGCGATATTGGCCGCCACCAAGATCGACCTCTACCCGCATTGGCGCGACGTCGTGGCCACCAACACCGCGCACCTGCAGCGCGCCGGTGTGCCGATACCGATCCTGCCGGTCTCCTCGCTGCTGCGCAGCCACGCCGTGACGGCCAACGACACCGAGCTCAACGAGGAATCCAACTTTCCGGCGATCGTCAAATTCCTCAGCGAAAAGGTGCTCTCTCGCGAGACGGACCGGGTGCGTGATGAGGTTATTGGTGAAATCCGCTCGGCTGCACGACATTTGACAGTAAGCGTGGGCTCCGAACTTGCGGTCGTCAACGACCCGGACCAGCGGGACCGGTTCACCGCGGACTTGGAGCGCCGCAAACGCGATGCGATGGACGCGCTCGAACAGACCGCGCTGTGGCAACAAGTGCTCAACGACGGGTTCACCGACCTGACCAACGACGTCGACCACGACCTGCGGGCCCGATTCCGCGCGCTCACCGAAGACATTGAGCGCCAGATAGATTCCTGCGATCCGACACAACATTGGGCAGAGATCGGTGCCGACGTGGAAGAGGCCGTCGCGACCGCGGTCGGCGACAACTTCGTGTGGGCCTATCAACGGGCCGAACGGTTGGCCGACGACGTGGCCCGGTCGTTCGCCGCCGCGCAGCTGGATACGGTGATGACACCCGAGCTGAGCGCGCGCGCCATGGGCGAGGACTTCGGCCGGTTGAAGTCGCTGCCCGATCTGGAGTCCAAACCGGCCGGCAAGGGCCAGAAAGTCGTCAGCGGGCTGCGGGGTTCGTACGGCGGCGTGGTGATGATCGGCATGTTGTCCTCGATCGCCGGGCTGGGCCTGTTCAACCCGCTGTCCATCGGCGCCGGCCTGATCCTGGGCCGGATGGCATACAAGGAGGACAAGGCGAACCGGCTGCTGCGGGCGCGCGCCGAAGCCAAGACGAACGTGCGACGCTTCGTCGACGACGTCTCGTTCGTGGTGGGCAAGGAATCTCGCGACCGGCTCAAGGACGTCCACCGCACGCTGCGCGACCACTATCGCGGCATCGCCAACGAGATCTCCCGTTCGCTCAACGAATCGCTGCAGTCCACCATCGCCGCTGCCCACGGGGAACAAGCCGAACGCGAAAACAGGGTCCGTGAACTCGAGCGGCAGTTGGATATCTTGAAGCAGGTCACCGAGAATGTGGACAAACTGACGCCGCGGGTGACCATAGGACGGGTGTGAGCACTAGCGATCGAGTCCGTGCAATTCTGGGCGGGACCATCCAGGCCTACCGTGGCGAGCCTGCGTTTCGGCACCGGCCCGACATTTTCTACGAACTAGACCGCATCGGCGCCCGGCTCAACGAACCGATTCGCATCGCCCTGGCCGGCACACTCAAGGCCGGAAAGTCCACCCTGCTCAACGCTTTAGTCGGGCAAGACGTCGCACCGACCGACGCCACCGAAGCGACCCGGATCGTCACGTGGTACCGACACGGCCCCACCCCGAAGGTCACGGCAAACCATTGGGGCGGGAGGCGTTCCAACGTTCCGATCGGTCACAGCGGCGGACTGACGTTCGACTTGCGGATGCTCAATCCGGCCGAGGTCGCCGACCTGGACGTGGAATGGCCCGCCGAAGAACTCATCGACACCACGATCATCGACACCCCGGGCACGTCGTCGCTGAACCGGGAAACCTCGGAGCGCACGCTGCGCCTGCTGGTACCGCCCGACGGGGTGCCGCGGGTCGATGCGGTGGTGTTCTTGCTGCGCACCCTCAACGCGGCAGATGTGGCTCTGCTCAAGCAGATCGGGCATCTGGTCGGCGGATCCGCGGGGGCGCTGGGCATCGTGGGCGTGGCATCCCGGGCCGACGAGATCGGCGCGGGGCGCATCGACGCGATGCTCTCGGCGGCCGACGTGGCCAAGCGATTCACCCGGGAGATGAACCAGACCGGCATCTGCCAGGCAGTGGTTCCGGTGTCGGGGTTGTTGGCGTTGACGGCGCGCACGCTGCGCCAAAGCGAGTTCATCGCCCTGCAGAAGCTCGCCGGCGCGGACAAGACCGAGCTGAGTAGATCGATGCTCAGCGTCGACCGCTTTGTCCGGGCCGACGGCCGACTGCCCGTCGACGCGGCCACCCGCGCTCAGTTACTGGACCGGTTCGGCATGTTCGGACTGCGCATCTCACTGGCCGTGCTGGCCGGCGGAGTCGCCGACGCGGCCGGCCTGGCCGACGAATTGCTCGAGCGCAGTGGGCTTATCGCACTGCGAGAGGTCATCGATGCGCAGTTCGCGCAACGATCCGATCTGCTCAAGGCGCATACCGCGCTCCTGTCGCTGCGCCGGTTTGTCGAAGTGTTCCCGATTGTGGCGACGCCGTACATCATCGCCGATATCGACCCGCTGCTGGCCGATACCCACGCCTTCGAAGAGCTCCGCCTTCTCGGCCAATTATCTTCTCGCCCAACGACATTGAACGAAGAGGAGATCGCGTCTCTGCGTCGCATCATCGGCGGATCCGGCACCCGTGCGGCTAGTCGACTGGGCCTGAGTCCCGACGCCGACGCCCAGGAGGGGCCGCGGGCCGCATTCGCTGCGGCGCAACGCTGGCGGCGTCGGGCCGAGCACCCGCTCAACGACCCGTTCACCACCAGGGCCTGCCGTGCCGCGGTGCGCAGCGCCGAGGCCATGGTCGCCGACTTCGCGGCGCAGGGCCACCAGATCGGGTTCTAGAAGCGCCGCCACGGCCAGCGCCGTTCCCGCTCGGTCGGCAACGGCGGCGTGAAGGTGGTGGTCGGTGCGGCGGTCGTGGTCGGTGCCACCGTCGTGGTGGTGGTCGGCGGGTTCGTCGTCGTGGGTGCCTCGGTGGTGGTGGTGACGGGCGCCTCGGTCGTGGTGGTGGTGACCGGCGGCTGAGTCGTCGGCGGCGGCGGAGCCGTCGATTGGGTGGGGCCGGTGCTCGGTGGTTCGGTCACGGTCACCGTTTCCGGCGCCGGCGTCGGCTGGCTCGGCGTGGTCGGAGCGGGTCCCACCTCGTCGCGACCCAGCGTCAACGCCAGCACCGCGGCCACCAGCACCGCGAGACCCGCACCGGCCAGGCTCAAAACCAGCGCGGTGCGCTTGTACCACGGCAGCTGCTCGGGCTCGGCGGCATACGGTTCGTCGTATTCCATTGCGTCGCGGACATATTGGCCGCTGTGCTCGGGGCCGGTGTAGGGGACGGGCTCCTCCTCGGCGTCGTCCTCCGACCAGGCCAGCGGGCGCTCTTCTGCGACCCGGGCGCCCGGCAGGAATTGGGTCGCATCGGCTGGGGCGGCGCCGGCCAGCTGTGTCGGGGTCTCGACCGGTGGACTGGCGGGCACGCCGGCGGCGTGCTGCTGCCCGTAAGCGGCCGCGCCGATCGCGGCGCTGGATCCCGGGTGGGGGGTGGTGTGGACCGGCGCGCCGAGCCGGGCGGCCAACCGCGTGGCGAGTAGCGGGATGGCGGCTCCGCCGCCGACCGTGGCCACCGCGCCCAGCTTTGCAATGTTGTTCTGCCGCAACAGTTCTTCGACACCGGAAAGGAACTCATCCAACGGCCCGAACAACAGGTAGTCAAACTCGGTGCGGGTCAATTCCACGTCTTCGCCGGTGACCGAGGACAGGGTGGCCACCGGTGCCGTCGACAGGGCTTCCTTGGCCTGGCGGCATTGGTCGAGCAGGCGGGCCAGCGATCCCATCCGCGTCGTACCGGCCAGTCCGCCGCTGCTGTCGATCGGTGTGCCGTCGCGCAGATGATCCAGGATCAGCTGGTCGATCGAGTCGCCGGAGAAGTCGCGGTACCGGGCCGGCGCGCCGAGCTGCGTGAAGCCCGATCCGGCGTCGCTGAGCGTCACGGTGGTGCCGCTGGCGCCGAAGTCGCACAACGCGACGACGCCGCCGGTCGGGAAATTCGGCTCGGCGCGCAGCGCGGTGAGCGCGGCGGTGGCATCGGAGATCAAAGCCGGTGGCACCCCGTTCGGGGCCAGCCCCGGCTGGGCGAAGAACTCCTCCCGCAGCGCCGCGGACTTCTCCGGCGGCCAATGGGCAGGGACCGCGATGGTGACCGGTGCGCCGTAGTCGACGGTGCGCGCCATCGCCTCGAGCGCCTCCACCGTCAACGCGTCACCGAGGTATTTCGTCCCGTCCGCGGCGACTAGCGGCGTTCGATCGCCGACCCGTTCGACGAAGCCGCGCATCACCAGGCCGGCATCGGATGAGGCGGGGTTCTCGTCCGGGAGACCGACCTCGGATGCCCGATGGTCGAACAGCGTCAGCACCGATCTGCGAGTCACCGGATCGCGACCCGCGCGAGCGGCGACAAGGTTGGCCACCCCGATCGACAACCCGAGCGACTCGCTCATTTCGCATACCCCTGTGTTTCGTCCTAGTTATGACTGTGGGTTCCCGCGAGTCTAGGTGGGAGGCCGTTCGCCCGGCCCGTTTCAGAGGCCGGGCGGCAACGTGATCTCGGTCGGCAGGCCGGGCAGCGACGGCAGCGTGATCACCGACGGCAATTGCGGCAGCGGGTAGGCCTCGCCGGACGGCGTGGTCGTGGCGGTGCTCTGCGGTGTGGTCGACGGCGGCGTCTCCTCGGTGGAGGCCGTGGGGGCATCCGACGACGGCATCGGCTCGGTCGTGAGCGACGGTGCCGGGGCCGGCGTCACCGGCGTCGCGGCGCTCGTCGGGAGCCTGCTGGTGGTCGCGGTGGTGGGTGTCCTGATGAAGGTGTCCTGCGGCGGGGTGCCGGCGACGAGTTGCATGACGCCCCAGACGATCAGCGCGATCAGCACCGCGATGAGCAGGCCCCAGCCGATCAATGCGGCCGGTTTGCGCCAGCCCGGAATCGGATCGTCGGGCTGCGGCTGCGCGCCGGGGCCGTCTTCGTCGTAGTGGATGTAGACGGTGGGGTCGTCGTCGACGAAGTGATCTGCCGGCGCGTGCCTTGCCATGGTCGCCGAGGGTAGCGGCGCGGTGTCGGCCGAGCTGGGTCCCACACGGGCGGCTTCGGATCGGCCGTCGAAACTTGACTTAATCGCAACCAACTCGTTAGGGCAGTGCGGGGATGGTGGTGGGCAGCCACGACGGCCAGTGATGCCGGTGCGTCGGTGGCTGGGTGGGCTGACGGGCGGGCGGCTGCACGACGCTGCTGGTGGTCGGCTCCGTGGTCGTCGGCGTCGTGGACGTGGTGGTCGTCGTGGTCGTCGTGGTGGGCGTGGTGGGCGCAGTAGACGTCGCAGACGTGGTGGGCTGCGGCGTCGTCGTTTTCGGCGTGCTGGTCTCACCCTGATCGGCCACGAGCTCGATGATGCCAAAGACGATCAGCCCGACCAGGATCAGCACCATCAGGCCCCAGCCGACGAGCACCACGGGGCGTCGGTACCAGGCGGCGGGCTCGGTCTCGTCATCGAACGGATCCAGCGGCTGCTGCCCGGGCTCGTCCGGGGCGGACGGCGGCCCCGGCTGGTCGGGGGCGGGCGGCTGATTGCCCCGGCCGCTGTCCCGGTATCTGGTTGGCTCGTTGTTGAAGTCGTCCGGTGGGCGTGCCACGGCACCGATCGTACTGATCGGCGTCAGAACGTGTTGACCTTCTCGACGCTGACGAACATCCCGTGCCCCGTCCGGCTGTTGGTGAACTTGGTGCCGGCTTCGGACGCGTCGATGGTCCAGCCCTGCGCGTCGTAGGTCTTGTAGTCGATCGTGACGGTGGGGATGGCCCCCAGGTTGCCGAGTATCCACTGCACGGCGCCGCCGGAGGTGATGTGGACGCCGTTGGCGTGCTCACCGTCCTGCATCGGTGAGTTGGTGAACGGTGCCTCGCACCCGACGCTGTCCTTGTTGATTTGGCAACGCGTCATGCCGGACTTGGTCTCGATGAAGACGTAACCGTTCTGGTCGGGAGGCAGCGGTATGGCGCCAGCGGGTGTGGTCGGGCTGGCCGGCGCTGTCGGCGGGACACCGGTGGGGTTCGACGGTGGCGCGGCGGTCGGCCGCGGCGTCGGGAACGCCGGCTCGGTCGGTCCGGTGCCGGGCGTGGCAACCGGTCTACCCTCGATCACCGAGCTGCACCCGGAGGTCAGTGCGGGACTGGCCAGCACGGCCGCGAGTAACAGCGAGCCACCGGCTAGGCCCCGCCGGGCCGTGTGGGATAACCGCACGCGTCGCTCCCAAAGATCTGAGATGTCAGACGTAGATTACGCAGGAGGTGGGCCCAGTCGCGGCGACGACGCGCCTTCGAGACGCCGACGATAACAAACTGTGATCGCCGAATCCGGGAGCCGGCCAAGCCAACTCAGAGACCCAGCAGCCTCTCGGCGTTGCGGTGGCTGATGCGTGCCCGCTCGTCGTCGCTGAGCGGGAGGCTGTCCAGGAAAGCGCGGGCGTTCTTCATCGACCCGAACGGGTAGTCGGCGGAGAACGCCACCCGATCGATGCCCACCTGCGAGACCAGGTTGGCGTAGGTGGCCTCGTTGTTGAAGTTGGCGAACGTGTAGTTCAGGTTCTTCCGCAGGTAGGTGCTGACCGGGTGCTTGAGGCCGGTCAGTTCCGGCCTGAGCGTGGCGTCGAACCGCGGCAGCATGAACGGCAGGCCCTCGCCCATGTGCCCGATGATGACCTGCAGCTCCGAGTGGGTGTCGAACACGCCGCCGAGAATCATGCGCAGCACGTGCGTGCCGGTGTTGATGTGCCAGCCCCAGCCCACGGTCGCCAGGGCAAACGTCACCTCGGGGGCGAACCCGGCGTAGCTGGACTCGATGACGCCGGCCGGCGGGATCGTCGGGTGCAGATAAATCGGCGCTTTGAGCGCCGCAGCGCGATCGAGGAACGGCCGGAAGAAGGGATCATCGAGGTAGCGCCCCTGGCTGTGACCGTTGACGACCGCACCGAGGAAACCGAGCGTACCCATCGCCCGCTCGAGTTCCTCGGCCGCGGCGTCCGGTGTGCTGATCGGCACGGTGGCGAACCCCGCCAGCCGATCGGGGTAGCGCGCGACCGCGGCGGCGAGCTCGTCATTGCATTCCCGGGCTAGCTCAACGGCTTTCGGGCCGTCCAGCTGCTCGACGCCGGGTGCCGCCAGCGACAGCACCGCGAGATCGACTTCCCCCTCATCCATCGCCGCGATGCGGCTGTCACCGAGTTCGGCGATGGCGTCGATCACGCCCGGGCGGGACGTCAGCCAGCTGCCCGGCCCACGCAAAAACGCCGCGGTCGCGAAATGCTCTTCAAGTGCGATCGTGCGCAAGACGTGCCTAGCCCTCCAGCACCCGGCTGGCGGCCGTCCAGTACGGCAGTTCCTCGCGCTTGGCGGCCCACCGGATCGTCTTGGTGTAGCCGTATTCGGACAGCGTTTCCTCGGCGTGCTCGCGGCCGAATCCGCTGTGGCCGACGCCACCGAAGCCGGTGCCGATGGCGATCCGGACGTAGTTGTTGACGAACACGGCTCCGGCGCGAACCTGTCGGCTCACCCGCATCGCGCGGTCGCTGTCTTGGGTGAACACCGCCGCGACCAGTCCGAACGGGGTGCTGTTGGCGATCCGCACCGCCTCCCCTTCTTCAGAGAAGGGGATGAGGGTGACCACCGGCCCGAAGATCTCCTCGCGGGCGATCCGCATGCGCGGGGTCACGTCGGTGAGCACGGTCGGTGCGACGTAGAAGCCGTCCGCCAGCCGCGGGTCCTCGGGCAGCGGCGCCTGGGCGGCGATGCGCGCGCCTTCGGCGACCCCGAGCTTGAGGTAGTCCAGCACCTGCTTCTGCTGTGCGCGGGTCACCAGCGGGCCGACGTCGGTCGTCGGGTCGGCGCCGTCGCCCACCCGCAGCTTGGTCACCGCCTTGCACAGCTTCGCGGCGAACTGGTCATATATCTTGTCCTGCACCAGGATTCGTGACGATGCCGTGCATGCTTCACCCTGGTTGAAGAAACCACCGTCGATCGCGGCCAGCAGCGCCTCGTGCACGTTGGCGTCTTCGAAGACGATCAGCGGGTTCTTTCCCCCCAGCTCCATCAGCGTCGGCGTCAGGTTGGCCGCCGCGTTGCGCATGACCGCCGCCCCGGTCCGGGGCGAGCCGGTGAACGAAACCTTGCCCACCAGCCGGTGTGCGGCCAGGGCGGCGCCCACTTCCCCCTTGCCGGGCACCGCGTGCACCACCCGGTCGGGAAGCACCGACTGGATGAGTTCCACCATGCGCAGCACCACCGAAGGCGTCTGCTCCGGTGGTTTCAGCACGACGGCGTTACCGACGGCCAGCGCCGGGGCGATCTTGCCCGCGGTGTGAATCGGCGGCCAGTTGAACGGCACGATGGCGGCGATCACCCCGTACGGTTCCAGCGTGGTCACGTCCAGCACGGTGCCGTGATCGCGCGCCCCGTTGGGCATCGACTCCACGATGCTGCCGAAGTACTCGAAGATCGAGATCGCGGCTTCCAGGTCGAATTGGCGGGCCTGAGCGATGGGTTTGCCCATTTCCCGCGACTCGAGCAGGGCGAGTTCGTCTGCGTGCGCACGGATGATCCTGGCCATTTCCCGCAGGTAGCCGCCCCGTTCCCGGGCCGGACGCTGCTTCCAGCGCAAGTGCGCCGCGTGGGCCTTACGCACGGCCTGGTCCACCTCGTTGGGTCCCGCTCCCTGTACCACGGTGATGGTCCGGCCGGTGGCAGGGTTCTCGACGACGAACTGGTCGTCGGTGGAGGGGGAGGACCAGCGTGTCCTGGTCCTTGTCAAGGCGGGAGCTTGCAGAGTCATTGGCACGTCCAGCAGGTTGGGGGTTGGGTCAAGTCGCCGGGCGGTCAGCACGCTCGACGAAATTGACGCTACGATCACCTGCTGTATCTGGGCCAACGACATGTTCTGATGGCCGTTAGCACTTGCGGTGATAATAGCTGTGTGGAGCTTCGCCATCTTGAATATTTCCTTGCGGTCGCGGATAACCGAAGCTTCACCGAGGCCGCGAAGAAATTGCACGTCGTCCAATCGGGTGTATCGGCGACGATCAAGGCCCTTGAGCGTGAGCTCGGCGCGGAACTGTTCGTCCGCGGTTCGAGCGGGGTGGAGCTCACCGCGGCGGGCGCGGAATTGCGCCCCCGCGCCCGTGAGACGCTGGACGCCGCCCGCGCGGCCAAAGACGCCGTCAACGCCACCCGCGGTTCGATTCGCGGCACCGTCACGGTGGGGATTCTGACGTCGATCAGCGTGATCGACATGCCCACGGTGCTCGCGGAGCTGCACACCCGCCACCCCGGGGTCAACGTCCACCTGCGCGCGGCCAGCTCGGGGTCTGCCGGTTTGGCCAGCCAACTGCGCGACGGGGATCTCGACGTGGCCTTTTTGGTGTTCACCGGGCCGCCGCCGGCCGACTTGAACGCCCGGCTGGTCGCCGCGGTTCCGTTGCTGCTGGTGGTGCCCGCCGATCACCCGCTCGCACAACGGGATTCGGTGGAGTTGGGGGAGCTGGCCGGAATGTCGTTCGTGGACAGCCAGCCGGGGTATGGCACCCGGACCGTGATCGACAATGCGTTCACCGCAGCCGGCGTCGAGCGGACGGTGACGGTGGAGGTCGCCGATCTGGGTACGGCGGCGACCTACATCCGCAACGGTCTGGGCATCGGGTTTTTGAGTTGGACCATCCTGGACGAGATCGACGATTTCGGGCTGGCCACGCTACGGGTGAGCGACTATGACCTGGAATGGCGGCTGTTCGTTACCACCTCGGCGGCAAGGTCGATGAGCGCGGCGACCCGTGTGGTGCTCGACCTGATCGAAGAGGTCGCGTCCCGCTGACTACCTCGCCAGTGCCGTCTTCGCGGGTTCGGCCGGCGCATGCTCGGGCGCTGCGTAGCCGTACCGTTCGATGAACTCGCCCCAGCGCTCGCTGACAACGGCGCGCTGTTCGCTCGTCATCGGGTAGCTGTTGGTCCGGTAGGTCGCCTTGTCTGACAGGTATTTACGCAGCCGCGGCAGGTAAGACTCGAAGTCGCCGAGTTTCAGGTGCTCGTACAGGCGGCGCAGCTGGCCCTCCGGGTCTTTGACCAAATCCTCGTAGCGGACTTCGTAAAACCTTGACGGGTCGACGATTTCGCGACCCTCGTCCAGTTTGCGGTACAGCTCGACGTAGGTGGACAGCACCGTTTCGTCCAGGCCGTCGAACGTCGGTCGCTGCAGGCCGTGTACGCGGGAAAAGGCCTTGAAGAGGTTGACGGTCGACGGGTACACGACGTACGGATTCCGCACGATATGGATGAACTTCGCCTGCGGAAAGACCTCCAGCAGCACTTTGATCCGGAAACTGTGCGTCGGACTCTTGAGGACCACGGTCTTGCGGCGGCAGAAGTACACCTGCTGAACGAACCGGAAGAGAGTGCGCTTCCACCTATTCAGCTCGCGCGGGCTCAGCTGGTCCATGTCCAGGTAGTGGGTGTCCTGGGTGGGGCGGTTCGGGAACGCGATGGTCAGATACGGCGACGGCAGGCCGAGCATGCACCACGCGAATTCGTCTTCCTGCGGATGCGCCAGGCTCAGATCCATGTTGTCCATGGCCCGATGCTTGGACGTCAAAAACTCGGCGAAGCGGGCGAACCGCTCGGTCAACAGAAAGTGATGCGGCGCAATGCATTCGTAGGTTGTGGGACCGGTATGGTCCTCGTCCAGCACCAGCATTTCGTGCAGCATGGTGGTTCCGGTGCGCCAGTGCCCGACGATGAAGATCGGCGCGTCGACGATCACGGTCTCGGCGACCCGGCGGCCGAAGACGATTGTCTGCAGCATTCCCAGGATCGAGTTGACGACGCTGAGGGGGGTGTAGATCATCGCGTAGTGCCAGCGGCTCCAATGCACGGCGAGACGGTTGCGGATCAGCAGCCGCGTCCATGCGCTGAAGTTGCACCCGAGCCACAGCGGCGCGGCCCACTCCTGCCACCGGCTACGCCTCGAAGCGTTCATGATCGGGAGCGCAAGGGCGTCACAGCGCTTGCCCTTGCTGGTGGAAAAATGGTGGGCACATGTGCACGACGGCGACCGTACGGTTCGGTTCAACCCCCCGCCACCTATTCACGAAGGCGTCATCGCGGCGACACGGCGCGTTCGAAGTTATCGCCGTCGGCGCAGGTGGGCGGTGTCGGAAATAAAATTGTAGGAAGTCAGTGAATGTGTCGGAAGATGACCGCTGCGACGTGGGCGTTCTCAGTGACGGGTCGGTCGGCGATTGTCACAAGCCGTCGGATTCTTCGGCGCCGACTTGCCGCAGTGGGAGTCGGGAATCCCCACAGCATTCCTGTGTCAAATCACGCCGTAGCCGAGGCGTTTCGCTGCGCTGGCGATGCGGCTGGCTAGATCGGGATGGGCCAGGGGCAGCGATATGCGCGGCCGGGCCGCCATCGCCGATGTGGCCGGTGTAAATAGTGCTAGGCATGGGTCGCCAGCGAATCGGCTGTTGTAGCGCAGGCCGTCGAGGTCGGGGAATGCCTCTCTGATGTGCCGCGCCCACTGCTGAGTCACGGTATGCGGGGCTGTCGAGATGGCGAAGGTGCCGCCGGCGCGTGTGGCCCACGCTCCCTGGCTGTCGGCGGCTAGGTCGAGGAGCGTGAGTGGGCGGGTGAATGACAAACCGGTTAGATATGGGCGGCCGCGTTCACGGTCAATGGTCCGGTCCACTTGGTAGGCCTCGCCGAGTGCAGCGCACGGGGTTGAGGCTCCGTACCAAACGCCATGCTGCACATGTTCACCTTTTGGGAGGGGGTGGGGGTCGAACCGCAGCACCGGCCCGAAAGTGCGCAGTGCGTTCCACGCCAGTATGTGCTCGCCCTCGGTGCGATGAACGCGCCACCAGATCTCGTTGACGTCGATCGCGCGCATCTCGTCATCGTCGATGCCGAGCGAACGCAGTACGTGCGGTGGCGGAGGGTCTGGCAGCATGGGGTCGACGGTCAAGTCGTCGCCCATTTGCCGATGTCGATCAGTCCGAGTACGGGCTCGACGGATTCACCGTGTAACAGCCACTCCCGCACCGACTTCGGTTGACGATCGATTCGCAAATCGGGCTGCGGGGTCATGAGAAAGCTGGCTACCGCGGTGGGGTGCAGCTCCCTGGCGAGCAGAGCCGGTAGCACCGCGTCGAGGCCGCGGACCTGCTTGAGCGTGAGTGGCTTGTCGCGGCCGCGGTCGACGATCTCGAACTGAATCGCGGGGTACACCCACGTGCCGCCGTCGCTGATGGCCCAGAGCGTGCGGGCGAGGCGGCGCTGCCGCACGCGGGATTCGTTGACGCCCAGTCCTTCTCTGACCTCGGCGGCGGTATAGGCAGTGCTGTACAGGCTGGCCATGTGGGCGGTCACGTCGGCTGCGATCTCCGCGTACGCTTCGGGGTCTTCGGTGAAGCCGGCGTCATCGAGTAGCTGGGCCTCGTCGGTGGTGAGTGTGGCCGCCCACGGCCGGTGCGCGGGGAGCGTCTTGAGTGCCGCGATCAGGTCGGAGCGGCGCAAGTTGAAGCGGTCTAGCAAGAGTTGGTCGAGCTCATCTGCGGTCATGGCGCCGAACCTTCCAGCATCACGTGCGCTAACGGAGATTAACGAAATAATATCACCGTTAGGCGGTGCTGTAGGAACCGGTGAATGTGTCGGAACCTCACCGCTCCGACTTCGGTGTTCTCACTAAGCTGTTGAGTTCCTCGTGGCGTGCTGCGCTGCACTGCACCGTTTCTGCGATCGGGCCGCTCGGCGACCCAGAACCCCTGAGCCGAGGACGTGTGTCGGCACCTCCCAGTACTGTCGTAGGGAATAGTTTGCCGAGATCGGAGCCGTATGGTAGGAGCGCGGTAGCAGCGCTGTATGACGCCAATCAGAAGGTGCGTGATAACGCGTCGGTTCGGTTGCTGGCCGCCAAGAACCTCGCTGTCTATTTGACGTTGATGGAGCGGCATCTCGACCGGGGTATCAAGGTCGCCGAAAGCGACCTGATCGGCCGTTTTGAAGCGGACTTGCAGGCCATGGGCGCCACCGCGGGAGCCGCAGAACCCAACGTTGGGGCGATGATCGCGCAGTGGGCGTCGTCGGGATGGCTGTACCGGCTCCCGGACACCGCGGGTGGCACGGTGCGCACCATCTGCCACCTCACACCAGAGGCCCTGGCGGTGCTTGATTTCACGCGGCGGCTTCGACGTGAAGACCGGGTAGCCACCGGCGGGTCGATGGCGGCGATCGCTGCCGCGATGAAACGAGTGGCGACAAAGGTGAGCAACGATCCGGAGCGGATCCGCGCTGGCATCGAAGCCCAGATCCAGGCCCTGTATGACGAGCTTGACGAGCTCGAGCGCGGCAAGCGGCCGCAGCCGAACCCGATAGACGTCGAGGATGAGGCCAGACACACGATCCTGCAGATGGAGCAGGTGATCGCAAACATCGGCCAATACGGCGTCATGCTCAATCGAACCACCCGCGAACTGCTGGACCCCGACGAGTCCGATCGCGAGTATCGGCAGCGCCAGCAGAAACTCTTCGACGACCACGAGGCGATGTTCAAGTCGCGCGAGTTCGCCTCCTACACCTCGTTCACGAGGATGGTTCAAGACCCCGCACAGCGGGAACGGTTGGCGACCGACACCGCGGCGGTGGCGCACCATCTGCCATCCCTAGATCCGGGGCTGCGCGATGTGCTTTCGCGGTTTTTCGAGCTGGTGCAGCAGCAGATCGCCGAGGTGGGTCGCATCCAACAACGCTGCGCGCAGCGTATCAAGCGATTCGTCGCATCCGGCAGCCTCGAGCAGCACCGCGGGCTGGCGCGCCAACTCAATGAGGCGATCGACACGGCCAACTGCCTTTTAGGCGTCTCGCTCTCGGATTCGCCGATCGGCAAGCCGATCCCGCTGGCCAAGCCGGCCATCACGTCGGTGGGCGCATTGCAGTTCCGGATAGATGACCCGACCCCGCCGGAACCGGCCGGGGTGGCCGAGCCGGTCCTCGACGAATGGGCCTTGGCCGAACTGGCCGGCCAAGTCGATGCTCCCCACCTGGCCGGCCTGGTTAACTCGGCCGTGCGGACCCTGGGCCGGGTGTCGTTGCCCAGGGTTGTGTCAATGCTTGACGAACCGCACTTGGGTGACATCGCGGTGCTGTGGTCGTGGGCGCTAGGCCAGCCCACCGACCACGACGGTCAGGTCGGGGAGTCGACGGTGGTGCGGTTTCGGTCCCGCGATTCGGTTGACCGCGCGGTACGTATCCCGGCGCTGGTGTTCAGTGAACCCGTGCCGCTGGAACTGGAGTCGCTGACATGACCGACCGGCCGTTTATCGACTTCTCGTCGCTGCCCACCGTTGACGCCGACGGCCTAGGGCCGCTGTCAGAAGAGCGCAGACCCCGCTTTGAGCAAGACTGCAGTGAACTCGGCGACCGCGCGTGCTGGGCGCTGCAAAATCTGTTGGCGCGGCGCTACATCAGCAACGAACAGCACCCTGAGTTGTGGAGCTGGCTGATGGCTTACCGGCGCAAACTGGCCTCACGTTTGTCCGAACTGGACCTGGTCCTCGTTGTCGACGATGCTATCGAGTACGCCTACGTCGAACAGGCCGACTACGAATCCCGGTGGGACCGAAAGCTTCTCCGCAAGGAAACCCTGAACACGTACGACTCTGTGCTGGCACTGCACTTGGCGAAGATGATGCGCGCGGCCCCTGACGGACGGGTGTTGATCAGCCGCGACGACATCCACGCGCTGTTTGCGGTGGTGGACAACCCGACCGACCGCGACGAGAAGCGGTTCGCCGACCGCATCACCGAGGCGATAAGGAAGCTCGACGAGGTCGACGTCCTTCAGAAAACCGACGACGAGGATACCTTTACCGTCAGCCCGGTGGTCCTGTCGATCATGACAGCGTCTCGCATCGAGGAGCTGCAGGCTCAATTCACCGCGCTGATCGCGGCTCGGGGCAACCGAAACGGTGACGGCAGTGATGGCGACTCCGAGGCCGACCAGTGATCGCGACACGGCCCGGGCCTGACCAGTTCTGCCTGACCTGCCTGCAGGTCATCAACTGGGGTGTGTTCGACGGGTATCACCGCATCGACTTCAGTGCGAACGGAACGCTGATCACCGGGGCATCCGGCAGCGGCAAATCCTCACTGCTGGACGCGATTTCGCTGGGGTTCCTGGCCCACAACCGGCGTAACTTCAACGCATCCGGCGACAACACCGCCATGGGGTCCTCGGCGGGGCGGCGCACCGTGGACAAGTACGTGCGCGGAGCGTGGGCCGAGATGCAGGAAGGCCCAACGCGCAGGCCCATGTACCTACGCGGTGCCGGCCCGACCTGGTCGGCAGTGGCTCTCACTTACAGCACGCTGTCTGGCGACGCGATCACGGGTGTGGTGTTGCGGTGGTTTCCCACCGCAACCGCCGCCAGGACC
This sequence comes from Mycobacterium sherrisii, assembly GCF_002102355.1. Taxonomy (GTDB): domain Bacteria; phylum Actinomycetota; class Actinomycetes; order Mycobacteriales; family Mycobacteriaceae; genus Mycobacterium; species Mycobacterium sherrisii. The sequence continues at coordinate 89,842 of NZ_LQPT01000089.1, forward strand.
GACCACCGCTACTACCTCAAGAGCGGCGCCCACGACATTCGCGAGCTGTGCAACACGTGGGCCGAGCGCACCTTCGACAGCAGGGTCTTCACCGAGCAGGGCTGGCGAGGCGGTGACAGCGAGTTGCACTATCTATCACGGCTGTACGCAACAATCGGCATCGTCAACTCTGATGCGGCCCAACTGTTGCTCGGCAAGGCGAAGTCGCTCAAGAGTGTCGGCAGCCTCGACCAGTTCGTGCGGGAATTCATGCTGGATGAACCCAACAGCATCAGGGAAGCCGACGAGGCGCTCAAGCAGATCGACCCCCTTGTGCAAGCGCGCAACATCCTCAAAGTGGCCCGAGACAAGCGGCGCATCCTCGGCGATATCGAACAACACCAGCTGCGCTACACCGTCGAATCCGGACGTATCGGCGTACTCGACGTTATCGACTCGCAGATGATCACCGACTACCTCGACGCGCTACGCAAGCAACGCATCGGACCCGAAATCGCGCGCCTGGACGCCGAAATCGACGACTTGGGCCAAGTACAGACGCGCCTGGGGGGTGACCGCGCCCGCCTGGATCGCCAACGCACGCAGTTGATCGGGCAGATCACCGCCGCCAACAGGGATATCGAGCCCCTGCGCGCCCAGCGCGGTGTGGCTGAAGAGCGACTCGATCGGGTGACCGACAGCCGCAACCGCTACGACGACGCGGTCTACCGGCTCGGCTATCCGCCGCCGGATGATCCCCACGACTTCGCCTCACTGCGGGAGGACTTGCATCTCGAAGCTGACCAAATCTCAGCCCAAGTTGCTGCGGTCAAACTTCAGTATCACGCCGCCATCACGGCCCACGGCGACGCCCAAAAAGAGTGCCAAGCCATAGCAGGCGATCTCGAGCGCGTCCGCCAGAAAGGCTCAGCGCTGACCCGATCTGCACTTGGGGCACGATCACGCATCGCCGACGCGCTGCGGCTGTCCGAAGATGAGCTGCCCTACGTGGCCGAGCTTGTTGACCTGAAACCCGACCAGGATCGCTGGCGTGTCGCGGTGGAAAAGGTACTCCACAGCGCCGGCCTGACGCTGCTAGTGCCTGAACGGCACTACCGCGCCGTATTGCAGATCGTTAACGCCGAAAACATGAAATCCCTGATCCGCCTACGCAATGCGCAACACGGTGACCTACGACAACCCTCGGCCGGATCGCTCGCTGACAAACTTCGGCTGGTGCGCCCGGAGCACGAGTGCGCCGCCGAGGCACTGAACTTCCTCACCGACACCGGTGATTACACATGCGTTGACAGCCCCGACGAGCTGGGCGCGCATCGCAGGGCCGTAACCGACCAAGGGCTGACCACAACCGGGCCGAAGTCGGCACGCAAGGACGACAGCCGCCCAATCACCGCATCCTCCTACATCTTCCTCGGCAACATCGAGATGAAAATCGATGCGCTAGAACACGATCTCGCCGCCGCCACCGAACGGCTGGAAGCCGCGCACCTGGCGATGACGAGCAAGGAAGACGAACTCGAGGAACACCGGCAACGGCTGCGCGCCTGCGAAGAAATCCGCGGCTTTACTCACTGGAGCGAGGTCGACGTCGCCACGGCCCAGGCCGAGTTGGACCGCATCGACAACCAAATCCGAACGCTCGAGGACGAAAACCCGGATCTAGTCGCGCTACAGGAGCAGGCCGACCAGTTGAAACAGGCCGTCGAAGGGCTGAGCGAACACATCGGCACGGTCAAGAAGACCATCGAAGAAAGCGACAATCTCCGCACCGAGCTCGCCGGCATCGAGGAGCTACTGCAGCGCAGGCAATCCGCCACCATACCTGGCGCCCCGCAGGACACCCTCGACCAGTACACGGCCGACTGCCGGGTCGAATTGAACCTGCTGGACCCGTCCGACCTGCGCGACGCCCTAACCGATCGCGTCAAGGCCGAGCGAGAACGGCTCTACGACAACCGCAACCAAGCGCGCAGAGCGCTGGAGAACATCATCACCAACTTCGACGTCGAGTTTCCTGACGCAATTCCCAACGACGGCACCGACTTTGACGCAAAGGTCGCCGACTACGTGGCTCTGTGTCGCAGCATCGAAGAACGCGCGCTACCACAAGCGCATGACCAGATGATGAAGCTGATCACCACACAGGCCCCGGAAGCCATCGGCAACCTGAAATTCCTGGCCGACAACGAGCAAGACAGCATCCGACGACAGATCGCCAAGGTCAACACCGGCTTGCGCGCAGTGGAATTCAACCACGGAACTCGCTTGACGCTGCGTGCCGACCCGAAGCAGCTGCGGGCAGTCCAGGAGTTCAACGAACGAGTTGCCGCCATCTACCGGCGCGCCGCAGAGGTCGCCGCGGGCGACCCGCAAGCCATCCTCGACCAATATACCGACATCCTGCGGCTGCGCCAGAAGCTCGGCGGCACCCAGCCCGAAGACCGGGATTGGGCCCGCGATGCTCTGGATGTGCGCAAGCGGTTCTTGTTCTACTGCATCGAGGAAACCGACGCCGGAGACGTCATCCGGACCCACAGCAACTCCAACGCCAGCTCCGGCAGCGAGCAAGAAAAGCTCATGGCCTTCTGCCTGGCCGGCGCGCTGAGCTTCAACCTGGCCAAAGCCGACACCGACGACCTGCGGCCGGTGTTCGCCCAACTCATGCTTGACGAAGCATTCAGCAAGTCCGATCCGCAGTTCGCCCACCAAGCGCTATCAGCGTTCCGCAAGTTCGGATTCCAGCTGGTGATCGTGTCAACCCTGCAGAACGCCAACACAATTGAGCCCTATATCGACAGCGTCGTGATGGTATCCAAGCGCGCCGAGGCCAGCGCTGCCGGTCCCACCGCCTCGGCCCGGGCAATGCCGATCACCGAGTTCAAGCAGCAACGAGATGAGCACGCCGCCGCTCGCAGCGGTGCGGCCGCACGATGATCACCATCGAGCAGGCCATCACACAACTGCAGGCATGGGTTGAAACTCGCTGGGTCGAGTGGGCGATCGGCCGCGGCCGCTGGCCCTATAGGATTCGGCTTCGACCACCGTCGATCAGCGAACCAGGCTTGGACCTGCTGGCGATTCAAAACTGGGCCGGACGATGGGCCCGGGAGAGTGATCGAATCCCGGGCAGCGTCGAGTGGGTCTCGCGGCGAGCACCCGGCATGGGGACCTACCGGTGGCCGAATCGTCTGGTCATCTCCAGCGCCCAGGAAGCTCTGGACACCGTCCCCGCGGTGAAGGCAACTTTCGAGCGTACGGTCACCCGCCTGCAGCAGGCTGCCGCCAACCCCAACGTCGCCTGGGACACACCAGAACAGGCCGGATTGGCCACAGCCCGAGCGATCGCGGCCCTCGACGAAACAGAGTGGTCGGCTGCGCTTAGGGTCGTTGACTATCTGTCGGAAAACCCCGTCGCCGACATGATGATCCGCCAACTGCCCATCCCCAGGGTGAACACGAAATGGGTTGAGCAGCACGCCAACCTGATCCTGGCGCTGATGCGCCCACCTGACGCGCCGCGCGTCAGCGGCGACGCATTGACTCAGTTGCAGCACCACATCGGGCTGAAGGCCCCGGAAACGACGGTCAATGTCGCGCTGCGCTGCCCGCGGCTGCGTGCGGCAGCCGGCGGGCTGGAGCGGTTCGCGGCCTCTATCACCGTCCTAAACGCAAGCGCCCTGCGCCCTCGGGCTCTGTTGATCGCTGAGAACGCCGAGCTCGGCCACACCTTCACGGTCGACATCGACGGCCTGGCCGTAATTTTCGGTCTCGGGAAGGCCGCTACCATTCTCGCTGGTCTGACCTGGCTGGGCACCGCCGACAAGGTGATCTACTGGGGCGACATCGACCGGGCGGGGTTGCAGTGCCTCGCTGCGCTGCGTCGCGCGGGTGTAAACGCCGATTCGATCTTGATGGACCTCGACACGTTAGAGCGCTACGCCCGGCTCAGCCATTCCACCGCCAGCCAGGACCCCAACTACGCCATCCCCGGCGGGCTAACCGGGGGCGAAACAGCGCTGTATGAACATCTCAACGACTTCTACCGCGAAACCGGTGAAGACCTGCAGCTCGAGCAAGAACGCATCCTCATCGCCCACGCAGAAGCCGCTGTCGCTAACATCATCAGCCACCATCACATGGATGTCAGCGGTCACGTAATTCCCCAGGTCTGAGGGGTTGTCCGTCACGTAATTCCCCCCCCGCCGTCACGTAATTCCC
>NZ_LQPT01000090.1 GCF_002102355.1 Mycobacterium sherrisii
GCCACGTGAGCGATCGGACGATCAGCGCAACGGGCCATGAGTCGACGACGGCCTTCAACGGACAACGGGGCATTACCGTGGGTCACGGACGGGTTCCTTCGGTAGTCAGGACGAGGGGTTTGGCGATTTCTCATCCTGCCGCCGAAGAACCCGTCCCCCGAACACCTCAACCCGTGTCGGCGTCTACAACCTCATGACCCGCAACAGCTAGCCGACCCGGGGTTTGCCGCAACGGCAAAGCCGTCATTTTGGTGTAGTGCTGCCCTACTATTCGGCTTTAGTCTTATACACGGTGTCCGGTCGCTGGAGTGACTGTCGGGGTGCAGTGCTGAGGCCGTAGCAACGGCTGGGCGTGTCGAGGTAGCGGATGGTTCTGGATTTTGCGTTTTTCCCGCCGGAGATCAATTCGGCCCTGATGTACGGCGGCGCCGGCTCGGGGCCGCTGTTGGCTGCGGCCGCGGCGTGGGACGGCTTGGCTGCCGACATGTGGGCGTCGGCGTCCTCGTTCGACTCGGTGATCTCGGGTGTGACGAATGGGCAGTGGATGGGCCCGTCGTCGGAGTCGATGGCGCAGGCGGCCGAGCCGTATCTGCAGTGGCTGCACACGGCGGCCGCGCACGCCTCGATCTCGGCCGTGCAGGCGCGGGTGGCGGCGATGTCCTACGAGTCGGCGTTCGCGGCGACGGTCCCGCCCGCGGCGGTGGCTGCCAATCGCGTGCAGTTGATGACTTTGATCGCGACGAATTTCCTGGGCCAGAACACGGCGGCCATTGCCGCCACCGAGTTCGAATACATCGAAATGTGGCTGCAGGACGTGCTGGCGATGTTCGGCTACCACGCCGGGGCGCAATCGGTCGTGTCGGCGTTGCCGTCGATCAGCGCGGCGCCGTCGAGTCTGGCGGGCCTGCTGACGACGCCGCTGACTACGTTGGCGTCGCAATTCGCCGGGGCGGTGTCGTCGGTGGGCGGACAGATCTTCGGTCCCGGATTCTCGTCGGCGGTCGGCGCGATCCAGTCCGCGATAACGCAGGTGGGTTCGATCGTTTCGTCGGCGCCGGTGTCGTCGTTGATGTCGGTGGCGCAGATCGGGATGTACCCGGCGACCGCCCTGATGCCGGTGATGACGCTGGCGCAAGGCACGGGGCCCGTTGCGACGCTGGCCGGCGCGACCGACGCGGCCACCGTTGGTTCGGCGTCCCAATACGTCAGCCAGACGGCCCCGGCCATGCGGATGATGACCGGCGATGGGGGATTGAGTTCGTCGATCTCGGCGAGCCTGGGCCGGGCTCGGCTGGTCGGGGCGATATCGGTGCCGCCGATGTGGCAGGGATCGGCACCGGCGCCGATCATCGGTGCGACGCTGGCGGCACCGACGGCGCCGGGATCGGTGCCGACGACCTCGTCCAGCAGTGGGGTGCCGATGCCCGCGCGAACGGCCGCCGGGGACGACAAGCCGACCGGGATGGTGGGCCGCGCCGGGGCCAGTCCGCCCCATGTGGTGCAGTCCCGGCCCAAGGTGGTGCCGCGCAAGGGGGCGTGAACGCGTCGCGCAAATTGCGGGCGGCGACCGGAATGCACAAATGGGGGCCTCCGTTTTCTCGCCATGCTGTCGACGCATGGTTATCGGTTAAACGCTTAATCAAACTTTTTAGTACGGTTTTTCACAAAATTTATTACTCACAAACGCAATACCCGGGGCACACCTGCCGACCGCCGGGTGACCGGGTGACGAGTGCGGGTCGAGATATCGGGTGCAAGCGCGTCGCCCCGCGGTCGCGGGTGTGCGCGGCCCGCCGGGCCGCGTTAACCCACGTCCGCTCCGCCCTATGGCTAATGTTGTTGCCGGACAACGCCTTTCGCGTGCGCGCTGCGCCGCGCCGGTGGTCTCTTTCGACGGGCCGTGTCGCCGGGTGTCCGGGCGAACGGCGCGCGACGGACGGCGCTGCGATCAGAGCCGGGCGGCGCATCCCGGAATTTCCGGAGATTAACAGCGACGAAAACCGAAGATTTCCAACAATTTCCTTAGATTTGGCTTACTATGAAAAACACTCGGCGGCGATACGCGCGCCGTTGGGGTCTGTGTGAACAGAGTTTCGGGTGTGGAAGGGGGCATCATGCTTTTGCCTCTTGGTTCACCCCTGCCCGACGATTCGGTGTCGGCGGTTCGGGGTGAGTCAGGCATGCTCGGTCGCTTAACGGTCCCGCTCAGTTGGGGCGTGGCCGTTCCGCCGGATGACTACGACCATTGGGCGCCCGATCGCGATGAGCGTTCGGCCGCCGAGGGCACGGGGACCGACGGGCCGAATTCGGAGGCGGCGGCCGACGGCGTGAGCGAAAAGAAGGACTGGGGGCGCTGGGGGGAGTGGGCCGGCGAAGCCGAACCCCGCTTCGAAGTGGCGCGGCCCACCGGCGTGGTACCGCATTCTCCGGCGGCCGGTTAGCGCAAGGTAAGACAGCGCAGTTCGAGCGCAGGGGCGCACCGAAGCATCGGTGCGCCCCTCCTGCTGCCGTCTCTTGAACGCGTCCGTCCCTTAAAAGCGTCCGCCGCCGCCCATCAAGCCGCCGCCGGACGAGTTCGAGGAGCCGCCGAACGACGTCGGGCTCCAGCCGCCGAACCCGCCGCGCAGTCCGCCGCCGAGCAGGTCGCCGATGATAATCCCGCCGATCAGTGCGCTGGCGTCGCCGTTGCCGCGGCGGGTGTAGGCCTGTTCCGCCGCGACCACATCGGCGTTGGCCCGCGATTGCGCGTCGGCCGCCAGCGTGGACGCCGCGGTCGCGTGCGCGATCGCCTCGGCCGGGTCGGTCGATTGTGTGGCCCGCGCCGCCTCCAGGTGGCGCTGCGCCTCGGCGAGCCGCGTGCGGGCCTCGGGTCCGACGCTGCCGCGCCGGGTGTCGACGTAGTCCGAAACGCTGCGCACCCGCGACTCGGCGGTGAACAACGCCTGGTCCAGCGACCGTCGCAGCCGGTCGGCGTCGGCCCGCTCCTGGGCCAGGGTGGCCAGCAGCCGGTCGAGGTCGGCCGCGGCTTTGGCCAGCCGAGCGAAGGTGCCCAGCGGATCGCTGGAGCCCTCGGTGGCGGCGTCGGTGGCGGCGGTGCCGGCGGCGTCGCGGGCGGCGACGAGTTGGTCACGGTGGGCGGCGTGGGCGTCCAGTGTTTGCAACTGCTCGGCGGCGTGCGCAATGGCGGAGTTGACGTCGGCGATCAGCGACGGCAGCGCCGCGACGGCATGCCGGATGTCGTTGGCCGCGTTGTCCACCGAATCCAGCAGTGCGCGTGCCTGCCCGAGCGCCGACTCGGTGGCACGCACCACGTCCACCAAACCACCCTGCTGCCCGCTGACCGGGGTGCTTGCCAGGGTGCGCGCTGAGCCGATGGTGCGGTCGGCGAAGGCCAGCCGCTCCTTGGCGGTGTTGATGTTGTTCGACACCGAAGTCAGTGCAGCAGCACCGAATTCGGTGTTCAGCTGGGCGAGTCGCTGCGCGGCCGGCTCGATCCGGGCGGTGAGCTCGACGAGTTGCTGGGTCAGGGCGTCGACCCGGGTTTCGGCGTTGACCACCAGATCCCGCAGCCCTTCGAACGCCGCGGTCTGGGCATCCAATTCACGGTCGGCGCTGGCCGCCGACACGATCACCTGGGTCAGCAGCTGGCGGCGCTGCGCCGGCACCTCGGGAATGGCGTCATCGAGCTGTTGACGCACGGTAAATGCTTGGGACAGTGCGATTTTCGCGTTGTCGACGGCCCGGGTGAACGGCTGGGTCCGCTCTGCGCCGAACTCGTCGACCGCCAGCGCCAACTCGTTGGCGCTGGTGCGAACCGCGTTGTCGACGTCGACCACCATGGCGCGGGACAGCTCGTCTAGGATGTCCAGCGGCACCGCGGCCAGCGCGGTCGGGTCGGTGGGGTCCACGCGCCGCGCGGCCGCCAGTTGGGCGGCCCGGCGTCGCCGGCTGCGGTAGCGCATCACCAAGAGCAGCGCCACCAGGGCGACGACGATCACGGCGAGGGCGACCAGTAGCCACACTGGGCTCGACGACTTCGGTGTCGCGTTGAGCCCGTCCGCCGCGGCGACCGCGGCGCCGCTGAAGTTCCCGTCGCGCAGCGCGGGTTCGATCCGGTTCTGGCGCAGGTCGTCAACCTGGTTGCTGGTAACGCTTTTGACCCCGGAGGGCACCAGAAAGGCATACGCGCGCCCGGTGGTGGCGACCGCCAGCAGCGCGTCATAGGTGCCCAAATCGCTTTCGTGGATGGTGCGCTGCGCCCAGCTGACCGCGTTCTGGCCGGAGAAGTCCTCGACGTAGACCACCCACAGGCGGATGTGGCGGTCGTTGTAGAGCCGGTCGATCGCGGAGTTCACCGCGGCACGTCCGGAGACCGACAGCGCGCCGGCGTCGTCGGTGACATACCCGGGCAGCCGGAACGGCGGCTGCGCGCCGGCCGAGGGCGCCAGCAGCCCCCCGGTGAGGAGCACGGTCAGGGCCACGCCGAAAAGTCGGGCAGTACGCATAGGTCAATCTAGCTCCGCGGCAAAGCGGGGTGGCGGCGCGCGCGCCCCGGTGCGCCGGTCCCGCGGCAGCGACGGCCGGATCCGCACATTCCCTGGCAGACTGTGCTGCGGTGACGAACACGGTGAGCACGAACCCGCACGACCCATACGACGACTTCGACCGTCAGCGACGGGTAGCCGAAGCGCCGAAGACCGCGGGTCTACCGGGCACGGAAGGACAGCAGCACCGCACCGATTTCGCCCGCGATCGGGCCCGCGTCCTGCACAGCGCCGCGCTGCGCCGGTTGGCGGACAAGACCCAGGTCGTCGGGCCGCGCGAGGGCGACACGCCGCGCACCCGGCTCACCCACTCGCTGGAAGTCGCGCAAATCGGGCGCGGCATGGCGATCGGACTGGGCTGCGATCTCGATCTGGTCGAGCTGGCCGGGCTGGCCCATGACATCGGTCATCCGCCCTACGGCCACAACGGCGAGCGTGCACTCAACGAGGTCTCCGACCGCTACGGGGGCTTCGAGGGAAATGCCCAGAACTTCCGCATCCTCACCAGCCTGGAACCCAAAGTTCTTGACGAGCAAGGCAATAGCGCGGGCCTGAATTTGACCCGCGCCTCGCTGGACGCGGTCACCAAGTACCCGTGGACGCGCGGCGACGAGCGCGGCCAGAGACGACGAAAGTTCGGGTTCTACGCGGAGGACCGTGCGGCGGCCGACTGGATGCGCGCCGGGGCGCCCGGGCAACGAATGTGCTTGGAAGCGCAGGTGATGGACTGGGCGGACGACATCGCCTACTCGGTGCACGACGTCGAGGACGGCGTGGTGTCGGGCCGCATCGATCTGCGGGTGCTTGCCGACGACGACGAGGCGGCCGCGCTGGCCAAGCTGGGCGAAACCGAGTTCTCCCGGGTGAGTGCGGACGATTTCATGGCTGCCGCCCGGCGGCTGTCCGGGCTGCCGGTGGTCGCCGCCGTCGGGAAGTACGACGCCACGCTGGCCGCGGCGGTCGCGCTGAAACGATTGACCAGCGAGCTGGTGGGCAGGTTCGCCTCGGCGGCGATCGCGACCACGCGCGCGACGGCCGGCCCCGGGCCGCTGGTGCGTTTCCAGGCCGATCTGCAGGTGCCCGACCTGGTGCGCGCCGAGGTGGCGCTGCTGAAGATCCTGGCGCTGCAGTTCATCATGTCCGACCCGCGGCATCTGGAAACCCAGGCCCGGCAGCGCGACCGCATTCATCGGGTGGCGCGGTGGCTGTATGCCGGTGCGCCGGGAACGTTGGACCCCGTCTTCGCCGCGGCATTCACCGTTGCCGCCGACGACCGCGCGCGGCTGCGGGTCGTCGTCGACCAGATCGCTTCATTCACCGAAGGTCGGCTGGAGCGCATCGACGCCCAATCGGGTGGGCCGTGAGGCCGATTTCGGACCGGACGGCGCACGCTAGGCTGCGGGGCATGAGCAGAAACACCGCGGTTGCCGCCCTGTTCTTGTCGGTTCCGATCGTCGCCGTGAGCGCCTGCAGTTCACCGCAGCATGCCAGCACCCAGCCCGGCACCACCCCTGCCGTGGTGAGCGGCTCGCCGGCGTCGTCGCCGTCGGCCAGCCCGGCCCCCGGCGGTCAAGCCCTTTCCGCCGCGATCAAGGCACCCGACGGTCGGCAGGTGGCCACCGCCACTTTCGACTTCGCCAACGGTTACGCCACCGTCACGGTGAAGACGGACGCTCCCGGCATCCTGGCGCCCGGCATCCATGGCCTGCACGTGCACGGCATCGGCAAGTGCGAGCCGAATTCGGTTGCGCCCAGCGGCGGTCCGCCCGGGAACTTCCTCTCGGCCGGTGACCACTACCAGGCGCCCGGGCATACCGGAAAGCCCGAAAGCGGCGATCTTTCCACCCTGCAGGTGCGCCAGGACGGCTCGGCGTACCTGGTGACCACCACCGACGCGTTTACCAGGGACGACCTGCTGGGCGGCAGCAAGACGGCGATCATGATCCACGGCGCCGAGGACACCGACATGGCGATGGAGCGCGTCGCCTGCGGCGTGATCGGACCGGCCAGCTGAGCCGGCGATCACCGGTTTGGTGAAAGCGCACCCGCGGGCGTCCTAGACTGTGCCGATGGCTGGCCGGATCTCCGATCGCGACATCGCCGCCATCCGTGAACGCGCTCGCATCGAAGACGTGGTGGGCGATTACGTCCAGCTGCGCCGGGCGGGCGCGGACTCGCTGAAGGGCTTGTGCCCCTTCCACAACGAGAAGTCGCCGTCGTTTCACGTCCGCCCCAACCACGGGCACTTCCACTGCTTCGGCTGCGGTGAAGGCGGCGACGTGTACGCGTTCATCCAGAAGATCGAACACGTCAGCTTCGTGGAAGCGGTGGAACTGCTCGCCGACCGGATCGGGCACACGATCACCTACACCGGGGCCGCGGCCACCAACGTGCAGCGCGACCGTGGCAGCCGCAGCCGGCTGATCGCCGCCAACGCGGCCGCCGCGGAGTTCTACGCGGCGGCGCTGGAATCCGACGAGGCGGCACCGGCCCGACAGTATCTGGTGGAGCGAAACTTCGACGCGGACGCCGCACGCCAGTTCGGCTGCGGATTCGCACCGTCGGGCTGGGAGACGCTGACAAAACACCTGCTGCGCAAAGGCTTTGAGTTCAAAGAGCTGGAAGCCGCCGGCCTATCCCGGGAGGGGCGGCGCGGACCGATGGACCGCTTTCACCGCCGGCTGCTCTGGCCCATCCGTTCCTCGGCCGGCGAGGTGATCGGATTCGGGGCGCGTCGGCTGTTCGACGACGACCCGATGGAAGCCAAGTACGTCAACACACCGGAGACGCTGCTCTACAAGAAGTCGTCGGTGATGTTCGGCATCGACCTGGCCAAGCGCGACATTGCCCGGGGACACCAGGCGGTCGTGGTCGAGGGCTACACCGACGTGATGGCCATGCACCTGGCCGGGGTCACGACGGCGGTCGCGTCGTGCGGCACCGCGTTCGGCGACGAGCACCTGGCGATGCTGCGGCGGCTGATGATGGACGACAGCTTCTTCCGCGGTGAACTGATCTACGTTTTCGACGGCGACGCCGCGGGCCGCGCGGCCGCGCTGAAGGCCTTCGGCGGCGAGCAGAATCTGGCTGGGCAATCGTTCGTCGCGGTCGCCCCGGATGGGATGGATCCCTGCGAGCTGCGGCTGAAGGCCGGCGACGGCGCCCTGCGCGATCTGGTGGCGCGGCGAACCCCGTTGTTCGAGTTCGCCATTCGCACCGCACTTGCCGAGGTCGATCTGGACAGCGCCGAGGGCCGGGTGACCGCGCTGCGCCGCTGCGTGCCGATGGTCTCCCAGATCAAGGACCCCACCCTGCGCGACGAGTACGCGCGGCAGCTCGCCGGTTGGGTCGGCTGGGACGACGTCGCGCAGGTCATCGACCGGGTGCGGAGCGAGGCCCGGAAATCCAAGGAGCCGGCGGCAAGAGGCACTGCCGCGTCGGCCCAGCGGCGGCGCGGCGCCCCGGCGCCCGGTGACAGCGCGCAGGCGGAACGGGCCGGCCGTCCCGATCCGCGCGACCCGACGCTGTGGCCGCAGCGGGAGGCGCTCAAGTCGGCCCTGCAGTACCCGGCGTTGGCCGGCCCGGTCTTCGACACGCTGACCGTCGAAAGCTTCACCCACCCGGGGTACGCGGCGGTGCGCGCCGCCATCGAGGCGGCCGGCGGCACCGGGACCGGTGCCAAGACCGGCAGCACCGGCGCGCAGTGGATCGACGCGGTGCGGCGGCACACCGCCTCGGAGCTGACCGCCGGGCTGATCAACGAGCTCGGGGTGGAGGCCGTGGCCGTCGAGGACGACAAACTGCCCCGCTACATCGGCGGGGTGCTGGCCCGGCTGCAAGAGGTCTGGATGGGTCGACAGATCGCGGAGGTCAAGTCCAAGCTGCAGCGCATGTCACCCATCGAGCAGGGCGACGAATATCACGCGCTGTTCGGCGACCTGGTCGCCATGGAGGCCTACCGGCGCAGCCTGCTCGAGCAGGCTAGCGGCGACGATCTGACGGCGTAAGCGCTTCGTCGGGCGCCCGCTCGACCTCGCGACGCATCACCGCGGTCTCGTCGTCGATCTCGGTCAGCGTGACGAACCCGGCGTCCGGGGAGATCCTATTCGCGATCTTGCGCCGCCCACCTTCGATCAACGCCTGGGCCACGGGGCTGCTGGTCAGCGCCCGATACGCGGCAGCGAGCTGCTCGTAGCGGCGGCGTCCAGCTTTCGAGCCCAGTACGTATCCCAGCCCGAGCACGACGACATATCGGATCAAAGTGTCCCTCCCCACGACGGCGCGGATGGGTCCATCCTGCCTCACGCGGTCGGTTGTGCGCCCCCGACGGGTCCGGCCCGGCCCTGAAGTTGGGTGCGGGTATGCCAGTACGCTAGAGTCGTCCAGCGATCCACGCCAGAGTTCGCGTGGACGGGTTGGTCCCCTGTAGCTCAATTGGCAGAGCATTCGGCTGTTAACCGAAGGGTTGGTGGTTCGAGTCCACCCGGGGGAGCAGGCATCGGCGCAGCACGGTCGCCAGTGACGGCAACGGACGTGCTCGCCGATCACGGCGGCTTGGTGAACACCTTCGACGCCGCCATCCGCGCCGGATACCCGCGGGAAGTGCCCCGCGCCGACTACCTGCCGCTGCCGGCGCTCTTGCGACGCCGCTTGACCCACCACTTTCGGCCTCGGTCGAGCTGGAGCGCGTGCCGCACCGGCTCGCCGCGATCAGCGAATTCGGCCGCCAGCCCGAGTGATTGGCGTGTCCGTCAGTCGTCGATGACGGCGAGTCCCCGCCGTTGCAGGTCGGCCAGGCGCGCGCGCATGGCGTCGACCTGTTCGACCGGATGCCCGACCCAGTCGGTGATTTCGCCGACGACGCGCACCGGCTCCCGGGTGCGGTAGGACCGCGTGGGATTGCCGGGGAATTTCTTGTCGGTGACGTTCGGGTCGTCCTCCAGCGCGCCCTCGGGTACCACGATGTAGATGCGGCCCCGGCCCGATCCGCTGGCCAGCTCGGCGCCCCACACCGCCGCGTCCAACGTCCGCGTCACGTACACGTGGTTCGCGATCCGGCCCGCGGCGTAATTGGATCGGCGCCCGGGCACCAGCAGAGCACCGATCGCCAAATCGGCTTTGGTGCCGTGCAACAGCGCACCCGACTCATGGATTTCGAAGGGTTTCGGCGCGCCGGTCACGACCACTCGCCCAAGACGTCAAACACCTTGATTGCCAAAGCTTTTCCCTAGGCGCAGCGACGTAGCCAACGTCAGATGGAGAAGTCCTCGCCGTGCCACACTCCGGCCTTGGGCAGTCGGATCACCCTACCGTTTTGCGGGCTGTCGCTTTGTGCCTCCAGTCGCGCCACCCGGGTGAGTAGGGACTGCAGGCTGACGCCCACCAAGTCGGGCAGTGAATCGTCCTCGCCGGCCGGTCCGGTGCGGCTGACGATCTGACCGGGCACCCCCACAACCACGCTGCTCGACGGAACTTCTTTGACCACAACGGCATTGGCGCCGACACGGCTGTCGTCACCGATCTTGATCGGCCCGAGCACCTTGGCCCCGGCCCCGATGATGACGCGATCGCCGATGGTGGGATGCCGTTTGCCCGGATCCGTGCTGATGCCACCGAGCGTCACACCGTGGTAAATCGTGACGTCGTCCCCGATTTCGGCGGTCTCGCCGATCACCACGCCGGTGGCGTGATCGATGAACAGGCCGTTGCCCAGCACCGCACCGGGGTGTATCTCCACCCCGGTGCTGATGCGGTTGAATTCGGCGACCACCCGGGCCAGGACGCGAAAGCCGCGGTGCCACAGCCAACGACTGATTCGGTGGCCCCAGATGGCATGCACACCCGGGTAGGCGAAGATGACCTGCAGCGCCGATGGCCGGGCCGGATCGCGATCCATTGCCGCCCGAATGTCCCGCCGGATCGCTGCCAGCATCGTTACTCCGTCACGTTGCCGAAAAGTGGTGTGCTCAAATACCGTTCGCCGAAGTCGGGCAGCACCACCACGATGAGCTTGCCGGCGTTCTCCGGTCGGCGTGCCACCTGCAGGGCGGCCACCACGGCCGCCCCCGAGGAGATGCCGACCAGCAGGCCTTCTTCGCGGGCCAACCGGCGCGCCAAGGTGATCGAGTCCTCGTTGCCGACGGCGATGACCTCGTCGACCAGATCCAGATCGAGCACCGGCGGAATGAAACCGGCCCCGAGTCCCTGAATCGGGTGCGGACCCTTCTGACCGCCCGACAACACCGGCGACGCGGCCGGCTCGACTGCCACGAATTGGACCGAGGGCTTGCGTTCCTTGATGACCTGGGCGACGCCGGTGATGGTTCCGCCGGTGCCGACGCCCGAAACGAAGATGTCGATCTTCCCGTCGGTGTCGCGCCACACCTCTTCGGCCGTGGTCTTACGGTGGATCGCCGGGTTGGCCGGGTTTTCGAATTGCTGAGGAATGAAATAGCGCTGATCCGACTTGGCCAGTTCCTCGGCCTTGGCGATGGCGCCGGGCATGCCCTCGGGTCCGGGGGTCAGCACCAGCTCGGCGCCCAGCGCCCGCAGCAGCTTGCGCCGCTCGATGCTCATCGTCTCCGGCATGGTCAGCACGATCCGATAACCCCGGGCGGCCGCGACCATCGCCAGCGCGATCCCGGTGTTACCGCTGGTCGGCTCGAGGATTACGGTGTCCGGCCTGATCAGGCCCGCCTCCTCTGCCGCGTCGATCAACGCCACGCCGAGCCGGTCTTTCACGCTCGCGGCGGGGTTGAAGGACTCCAGCTTGGCGACGACGTCGGCTCCGGCTCCGTCGGTGACCCGGTTCAACCGGACCAGCGGGGTGTTTCCGATCAGTTGCGTGATGTTCTCAGCGATGGTCACAGTCGCCATTCCAGCGAATGTCGAACTGGATTGCAACGTCAGCGGGCACCGCTAGCGCGACCGGAGTGAACTGTTCCGGCGCGTCGGGCGCCACGCCGGCCAGCACCCGACCGGCCAGGCGGCGCGACGTCGTCGCGGTCACCGTCGCTGCCGCGGAGCCCGGCGCCGGGCGGAGGTAGAAGTCGGTGCCTGGGCCGATGGTCCCGTCGAGGTGGAAACCGTCGGCGTCGACCAGGGCATGACCGTCGGCTACGTTGAGCGACAACGGGGTTCGCACCTGAAACGGACCGATCAGCTCGGGGGTGACGACGGCCTGGGTGTCGACGAGCGTGACATCGTCGGTTTTCGGATCGGTGTCCGGGCCGCACCGCAGTGCCCCGGAGAGCAAGTAGTTGTACAGGTGCACGATGCGGTCGGCGTTGCGGTAGTGGCGCGTACCGGTCAGCCAGAAGTCCACATGGCCGATCTGTGGCGTCACGCCGGCTTCCGTTTCGGCGACGAGGCGGTAATACCGGTAGCCGCGGCCGCGGTGGCCGTGGCTGCTGCTCGACAACGTACTGCCGATTCCCAGCGCGCGTTGGTAGCGTCCCATGGTCGGGCCGGTCGTCAGTCGCGATCCGGAAACATCTTGCCAGTCAACACCATTCGCGGATTTTTGTAGCCACATGGTGACGGCGCTGTCGGCCTCGGTCCATACCGAGTAGCCGCCCAGCTGTGGCCGGCCGTCGAATTCGAAGGTGATAACCGGACCTCGTGCCCGCTGCACGGCGACCGGCACGTGCAACGGCTGGGTATCCAGGGCCAGGCCGTTGGTCAAATACCAAATCGCCGCCTGGGTGGCCGCAATGGCTTCGTGTTCCTCGATATTGCCGGTTCCTAACGGGTAGCCGGCCCGACGCAGTCGCCGACTCAATTCGGCGGTGCTGTTCAGCGGATACGAATGGCGCAGAATCCAATCCACTTCGGCTTCATAGTCGCGATTGCGCAGATGCTCGAGCGCGGACCAGCTGCCCAGCCGATACCGCGACGGCAAATGCGGTGCGATGCCGCTGAAATTCAGCGAGTAGGCGCACAGCGTGGGATGCAGCCGAATCAGGTCGGTGCGCGCGGTGCTGCCGTCGGTGAACGCGATCTCCTCGACGGTGTGCGAGTAGGTGCCGCCGCGGTAGCGCGTCATTTGAGGCAGCTCGTTGGTGGGCAGCGCGACGAGACGCGGGCGGGTGGTCACCGGTGCGAGGGCACTCGGCGATAGCGACACAACAGTCATGAAAGGGTTGTTCTTCCTGCGAGATTTCGGCTGGGCGCGCCTCGACACGCGCGGGCGTGGCCCGCTGGCGAGAAAAAAGCGCGACGATTAGAACGTCAGAATTTGGCCGTCAGGAATCAACAACAGCGACAACAGTCCACGGCAAGGCAGCGCGAAGGGATCAGGCGCAGCTGTGCGGCGTGGTGCATGCGACCACTATAGGGCAAGATTCTCGGTGGACTTCTTCGACTGACAACGTTAGCCACCAACAGATAAAATCTCGCTGAGTTTTACGCTTGCTACTGAGGCGGCGCAGCCCTCCAGGAGCAAGCTCTTACTATTTCGGCTCTCCATCCAGCCCAGCTATTCGACGACGGAAGGATCACGATGACGGCAGCCAGCTCGGGGGCTCAAAACGAGTCTCAGGCACTCGGGGATCTCGGTGCCCGCCAGCTTGCGAACGCCACCAAGACGGTTCCGCAGCTCTCGACGATCACCCCCCGATGGTTGCTGCATCTGCTGAGCTGGGTGCCGGTCGAGGCCGGTATCTACCGGGTAAACCGCGTCGTCAACCCCGAACAGGTCGCCGTGACGGCCCAGGAGGGCGCCGCCCTGGACGCTCCGCTAGCGGAGACCTTCGTCGACTACGAGACCAGCCCGCGCGAGTACACGCTGCGCACCATCTCGACGCTGCTCGACGTCAGTACCCGCGTCTCCGACCTGTACTCCAGCCCGCACGACCAGATCGCCCAGCAGCTGCGGCTGACCATCGAGACCATCAAGGAACGCCAGGAGTTCGAGCTGATCAACAGCCCCGAGTACGGGTTGCTGGCGCAGGCCCTTCCCGAGCAGACGATCCAGACGCTCGGTGGTGCACCCACCCCGGACGACCTGGACGCCTTGATCACCCGGGTGTGGAAGACGCCGAGCTTCTTTTTGACCCACCCACAGGGCGTCGCCGCCTTCGGCCGCGAGTGCACCTACCGTGGGGTGCCGCCGGTCGTGGTCAGCCTGTTCGGCGCGCAATTCATCACCTGGCGCGGCATTCCGATCATTCCGTCGGACAAGGTGCCCGTCGAGGACGGCAAGACCAAGTTCATCCTGGTGCGCACCGGCGAGGAGCGCCAGGGCGTCGTCGGCCTGTTCCAGCCGGGGCTGGTCGGCGAGCAGGCGCCGGGCCTGTCGGTGCGATTCACCGGCATCAACCAGTCGGCGGTCGCCCGCTATTTGGTCACCTTGTACACGTCCCTGGCTGTCCTCACGGACGATGCGCTCGCGGTCCTCGACGACGTGGCTGTGGACCAGTTCCATGAGTACAAGTGAGTACCGGTCGGTAGACGCCGAAAGCGACCTGCCCGTCAGCGCCGCCGAACTCGCTGCGTTGGCAACCCAGCTGTACGCGGCGAGCATCCGGCCCGGTCCGGACAGCCCGCCGCAGACCGCGCCGGTTGCCCCGCGCGGCAGCGTGCCGGACACCACGGCGGCGGCCTCGGCGGGACGGACGGCGGCCGGGGCGGCCGACCCCTTCCCGGCGACGGTGCCGCCCCTCGGCTTCGCCGACATCTACGTCCCGGCACCGGCATCCCCCGCGCCCGATGTGCCGCCGCAGACGGTGCCGGTCGCCCCGCGCGGCAGCGTGCCGGACACGACGCCCGCGCCCTCGGCCGCCTGGACTACCGCCGGCGCGGCGGATCCCTACCTGCCGCCGGGTGTTGCCGACCTCAGCACGTTCGCGGTGCCGAGCGAAGGCATCGTCTCCACGCAGCCGGGCGTGCTGGCCGGGCCGACGACCCTGGCCGCGCCTGGCGGTTCGGGCGCGCCGCGCGGGTCGTCGCCCTACTCCGGGACCGACTGGCCGGCCGACGCCCCGCCGGTCGGTGATTTGGGTTGGTCGGACGCGGTGCCCGCCGCACCGGCCGCACTGGCCGCGCCCGCTGCCTTGGACGAATACGACTACCACTTCCTGCCGCCGGCTTCGACGGCGGCCTCGGCAAGCGAGTGGCCGAATGCGGGCCCGGTGCCGCGGTCGGGCGGCGAGCACGAGGTCTTCGACGTCAACGCGGTGCGGGCGGACTTTCCGATCCTGACGGAGACCATCAACGGCAAGCCGCTGATTTGGTTCGACAACGCCGCGACCACGCAGAAGCCGCAGGTGGTCATCGACCGGTTGTCCTACTTTTACGCCCACGAGAACTCCAACATCCACCGGGCGGCACACGAATTGGCGGCGCGGTCGACCGATGCCTACGAAGAGGCGCGCGAGACCGTGCGGCGGTTCATTGGTGCACCGAAGGCCGAGCAGAACATTTTCGTGCGCGGAACCACCGAAGCGATCAATCTGGTGGCCTATGCGTGGGGCGGTAAGCATCTGGGGCCGGGTGACGAGATCGTCATCACCCATCTCGAACACCACGCCAATATCGTTCCGTGGCAACTTCTTTCGCAAAAGACAGGGGCAATCCTGAAGGTCGCGCCGGTCGACGAGGCCGGGAACCTGCTGCTCTCGGAGTTCGAGGATCTGTTGGGTCCGAAGACGAAGCTGGTGGCAGCGACTCAGGTGTCGAATGCGCTGGGCACCGTGACGCCGGTGGACAAGATCGTCGAACTCGGCCACCGCTACGGTGCCCGGGTGTTGATCGACGGCGCGCAATCGATTCCGCATCTGCCCATCGACGTGGGCGAACTTGGTGTCGACTTCTTCGTGTTCTCCGGACACAAGATCTACGGCCCCACCGGGATTGGCGTGCTGTACGGGCGGGAGGACGCGCTCGCCGAGACACCGCCGTGGCAGGGCGGTGGCAACATGATCGCCGACGTCACCCTGGAACGCTCGCTGTATCAGGGGCTGCCCAACAAGTTCGAGGCCGGCACCGGCAACATCGCCGACGCCGTCGGGCTGGGCGAGGCGCTGCGCTACGTCGAGCGGGTGGGTATCGAGCGCATCGCGGCCTACGAGCACGCGCTGCTGGAGTACGCGACGCCGCGGCTGGCCGACATCCCCGGCGTCCGCCTGGTCGGCACCGCGGCGCAGAAGGCCAGCGTGCTGTCGTTCGTGCTGGCCGGCCACGAGCCGCTCGAGGTGGGCAAGGCGCTCAACTCCGAAGGCATCGCGGTTCGGGCCGGACATCATTGCGCCCAACCGATTTTGCGCCGCTACGGCCTGGAGGCCACCGTCCGTCCGTCGTTCGCCTTCTACAACACGTTCGAGGAGATCGACGTGTTCCTTCGGGCGGTGCGCCGGATCGCCGAGGGCGGGACCAACGTCGGCTGACGTTCGAAACAGGCACGGGCCGAACGGCTTCGGGTCACCTTGAGCGCAACGCTTGTTCCGGCCCCGTCTGCTGCGAACTGTGAGGTTCGACGGCAATCGTCGCCGAATGGCCGGACGGGACGGTGACGTGGGCGCTGGGGTCACGGGACAGAGAAATTCGCCGCCAGGCGGATTTCGTAGTCGCGGCGCACTTGGCGGACGCCGGATGCGCTTTATCGAATTGCGGAATCGCCGTCGAAACGACGACCTTTGGGCTGCGACGATTGTGCCCAATGCGACGCCCGGGACGTTAGCTCGCAGCCGGCTCAGGCGGCTGCGTGCGCCACCTTCGAAAACCGTAAAGAGCCCCGCCGTGGTGTCCCCATAACGCACCGCGCCGCGGCCGACGTTCACTCCCTCGCAGGTCGAAGACGTTCGGGAAGCCATGGTCGGCGCTGACGTCGACCGTGTCCGCGACCACCCCCCGGCGCGTTTCCATCTGATTGATTGCAACCCTGACGCCGGGCATCGGTTTGCCCGTAAATTGCGGCGATGTTCTATGCAGATCACCAGACGGTGCGGTCCACCTGTAAACAACGCTGACCTTGTCAGGCCGGTTGAGTTAGCTACGCGTTAAAGATCCAAATTGGGGGACCGCATGCGCCTTATGGGCTGCCGCTTGTCCGGGCAGGTCCTATGAACGGGTCCGCTGTCGCCCGGCCGATGAATGTGCTGGGGGAATTCTTCATGCTCAGCGCCGACGCATTGGTGACCACCCTGCGCCGGCCGTGGGCGTGGCGCGAAATCCTCGAGCAGATCTGGTTTGTCGCGCGGGTGTCGATCTTCCCGACGATCATGCTGTCGATCCCGTACACGGTGCTGATCGTCTTCGTGCTCAACATCTTGCTGGTCGAGATCGGCGCCGGGGACCTGTCCGGTGCCGGCGCCGGGCTGGCATCGGTGACCCAGGTCGGGCCGGTAGTCACCGCGATGGTCGTCTCGGGTGCCGGGTCGACCGCGATGTGCGCCGATCTGGGCGCGCGGACCATCCGCGAGGAAATCGACGCGATGAAGGTGATCGGCGTCAACCCCGTTCAGGCACTGGTGGTTCCACGCATCATTGCCGCCACCTTCGTCGCGGTGCTGTTGTACTCGGTGGTTGCGGTCACGGGGCTGACCGGAAGCTACGTCTTCGTGGTCTTCGTGCAGCACGTCACGCCCGGTGCCTTCATTGCCGGCATGACCCTGGTCACCGGCCTCCCGCAGGTTGTGATCTCGCTGATTAAGGCGACACTGTTCGGCCTCTCCGCCGGCTTAATCGCTTGTTACAAGGGTTTGTCGGTGGGCGGCGGCCCCACCGGCGTCGGCAACGCGGTGAACGAGACCGTCGTGTTCTCATTCATGGCTCTATTCTTCATCAACATCGTGACCACCGCGCTCGGAGTGAAAGTGACTGCCAAATGACCGATCTCGCACGCGGTCCATCATGGTTGGACACGGTGGGCCCGAGGCTGGTGGCGGCCACCCGCAAATTGGGTGAGCAGACCGAGTTCTACGGAAAGTCGTTGGCCGCCACCGTGGATGCGGTCCGGCGTTACCCGAACGAATTGTTGCGGTTGATCGCCGAAATGGGCATGGGCACCGGCGCGCTCGCGGTGATCGGCGGCACCGTCGGCATCATCGGATTTCTGACGTTGACCACCGGGGCGCTCGTCGCGGTGCAGGGGTACGACACGCTGTCCAACATCGGGGTGGAGGCCCTGACCGGCTTCCTGTCGGCCTTTTTGAACGTCCGGATGATCGCTCCCTGCACCGCGGGGTTGGCGCTGGCGGCAACGATCGGTGCCGGGGCGACGGCGCAGCTGGGCGCGATGCGGATCAACGAGGAGATCGACGCGCTGGAAGTGATGGGCATCCGGTCGATCACCTATCTGGCGTCCACCCGAATCATCGCCGGCATCCTGGTCGTCATCCCGCTCTACGCCGTCGCGGTTCTGATGTCGTTCATCGCGGCCAAGTTCCTCACCATTTACGCCTACGGGCAGTCCCGCGGCGTGTACGAGCACTACTTCTCAACGTTCCTGCGTCCCAACGACTTACTGTGGTCGTTCTTGTCCGCACTGACGATGGCGACCGGGGTGATGGTGGTGCACACCTATTACGGTTTCACCGCGACGGGTGGGCCGGCCGGTGTGGGCGAGGCCGTCGGCCGTTCCGTCCGGTCGTCGATGATCGTCACCGCGTTTGTGTGCTTGATGATTTCGCTGTCCGTCTACGGCCAGTCCGGCAACTTCAACCTGTCCGGGTAACCCATGAGCACTCACCGGCAAGGCGGACCCGCACGGCCAAACAGAGTCCGCAGCAGCAAGATTGACCCCATTTGGTGGGCGCCGACGCTGTTCATTCTGGTCGGGGCGTTGATCGTGCTGACCGCGGCGTCGTTCTCCGGCAAGTTCCGGGACTTCGTTCCGCTGACGTTGGTGTCGGACCGGGCCGGCTTGGTCATGGAACCCGGTGCCAAGGTGAAGTTGCGGGGGGTGCCGGTGGGCACCGTCGGCGCCATCGGTACCGACGTGAACGCCGCCAAGCTGCAACTGAAAATGGACCCGGGCCCGTTCAAGTACCTGCCCAGCAACCTCGAAGCCGAGATCAAGTCGACCACCGCCTTCGGTTCCAAATACGTCGATCTGATCGTGCCCGACAAGGCCAGCCGCACACCCTTGCAGCCCGGCGCGGTGCTGCACTCGCGCAACGTCACCGTCGAGGTCAACACGGTGTTCGAGAACCTGCAATCGGTGGTGCAGGCCCTGGACCCGGCCAAACTGAATTCCATCCTGTCGGCCTTCGCGCAGTCGGTGCGCGGCAAGGGCGATCGGCTCGGGCAGGCGATCACCGACGCCAACAATCTGTTGCTCACCGTCAACCCGCGCATGGACACCATCCACCGGGACTGGCGGCTGTTCGGCAAGACCACACGGATCTATTCCGATGCCGCACAAGACATTCTGTCAGCTCTCGAATCGGCGACGACGACCAGCGCCACCCTCACCGAAAACCAGCGATCGCTGGACGCGCTGCTGCTGTCCGCGACCGGCTTCAGCCAGACCGGCATCAACGTCGTCGGCAGAAACGAACCCAACATCGTGCGCGCGATGAGCCTGCTAGATCCGACCATGACGTTGCTCAATACGTATTCGCCGACCTACACGTGCCTGTTCCAGGGTGCGCAATGGTACGTCGACCATGGGGGGCGAGACGCCTTGGGCGGCAACGGGTATTCGGTGATCCTGGACGCGGCCCTGTTGTTCGGCGACGACCCGTACCGATACCCGCGGCACCTGCCCAAGACCAATGCCACCGGCGGCCCCGGCGGCAAGCCGAGCTGCGGCTCACTGCCCGACCCCAGCGCGAATTTCCCGGTGCGGGCGCTGGTCACCGACACCGGTTGGGGCGCGGCCCCGGATGAGATCCGGACCAGCCCGTGGGTCGGTAATCCCTGGTGGGCCAACTGGTTCCCGACGACCAAGAACCCTCCCGAGCCGCCACGGTACTTCTGGCGCGGGGGGCAGCCGCCGCCATGAGAAGGAAACTGTCCAGCATCATCGCGCGCGTGGCGCTGTTCACGGTGGTATGCCTCGTCTTCACCTTCACCTTGGTCGCCGTGTTCGGTCAGCTGCGCTTCGAGGACCGCACCGGCTATCAAGCGGTCTTCACCAACATCTCGGGCCTGAAATCGGGCAACTTCGTGCGCATCGCCGGGGTGGAGGTCGGGAAGGTCGGTGACCTCACCCTGCATCACGACGGCACGGTCACCGTCGGCTTCGCCATCGACAAGGCCATCCGGCTCACCGAGGGCACCAAGGCCGTCGTCCGCTACGAAAACCTGATCGGCGACCGCTATCTCGCCCTCGAAGAGGCTCCGGGTCCGCCGCGGCGGATGCCGCCCGGGGCGACGATCCCGCTGGCCCGCACGTCGCCCGCCCTCGACATCGACGCGCTCATCGGGGGATTCCGGCCGCTGTTCCGGGCGCTGGATCCCGATCAGGTCAACGCCCTGTCGGGTCAGCTGCTGCGCATCTTCCAGGGCCAGGGCGGCACGCTGGCCTCCGTGCTGTCCCAGACGTCGCTGCTGACCTCGACGCTGGCCGGGCGCAGCGAATTGATCGGCGAGCTGATCACCAATCTGAACACCGTGCTGCACACCTTCGCCACGCGCGACCACGAATTCTCCGACGGCGTGGACAAACTCGCCCAACTGGTGGACGGCCTGGCGCAGCGCAAGGACGACATCTCCACCGGGCTCGCCTATATCAACGCGGCGGCAGGTTCGATCACCGATCTGCTGGTGCAGGCCCGACAACCGATCCAGGACGTGGTGCACGAGACCGACCGGATGGCCGGGCAGGTGCTCGCCGACCGCGACTACGTGGACAAACTACTCAAGGACCTGCCCGACACCTACCAGGTGCTGGCCCGCCAGGGCCTCAACGGCGACTACTTCGGCTTTTACTTCTGCGAAGTATTGCTCAAGCTCAACGGAAGAGGGGGCAACCCGATCTTCGTCAAACTCTTGGGCCAGTCCAGCGGACGGTGCGCACCCCGATGACCCCGATGACCCTGAAGCTGCCGAAGATCGGACCGCTCGGCCGGCGCAGCCCCTTCATGTTGGGCGTGATGGGCACGGTGATCTTGACCTGCGTGACGATCGTCGCCTTCCAATACGACCGGTTGCCGTTCGTCAAGAACACCGACGACTACTCGGCGTATTTTTCCGAAGCCGGCGGCATCAAACCCGGTAACACGGTGCGGGTTTCGGGCATGGGGGTCGGCAGGGTCGCACGGATCCGGTTGGAGGGCAACAAGGTCCGGGTCGACTTCACCGTCCGTCAGGGCATCGAGCTGGGCGACCGGACCGAGGCGGCGATCAAGACCGAGACCATCCTGGGCGCCAAGATGCTCGAGCTCACTCCGCGCGGGGAGGGCAAGCTGTCGGGCACGATCCCGCTGGCGCGTACCCATTCGCCCTATGATCTGCCCGACGCGCTGGGCGACCTGACGACCACGATCAGTGGCCTGGACACCGCCCAATTGTCGTCGGCCCTGTCCACGTTGGCCGAAACGTTCAAGGAGACACCGCCGAATCTGAGACCCGCCCTGCAGGGCGTGGCCCGCTTTTCCGACACGCTGAACAACCGGGACGCGCAACTGCGGAGCCTGCTGGGCAACGCCAACACGGTTTCGACGGTGCTGGGCAAACGCAGCCAGCAGATCGCCGCCCTGGTGGCGAATTCCAACGCGCTGCTGGCCGCGCTGCTCGACGAACGTGATTCGCTGGACGCGCTGATGAAAAACATTGCCGCGGTGTCGCATCAGATTTCCGGGCTGGTCGCCGAGAACAGAACCCAACTCAAGCCGGCCCTGGACAAGCTCAACGGCGTGCTCGAGATTCTGGACAACCGCAAGGAAGACATCCAGAAGACGTTGCCCAAGTTCAAGCGGTACGCGATGTCGTTCGGCGAATGCCTGGGCTCCGGCCCCTTTTTCAAGGCCTACGTGGCGAACCTGGTACCCGGCCAGATCGGTGGCCCGGTCCTCGACGCCGACATGTATGACCGGTTCCTGGATCCGGACCAGAAGCTGCCGTCGGAGGCGGTGGACCCACCGACCGGGACGCCACCCGTGCCGCCGGAGAATGCGCCCGTCCCGCTGTGGTCCCAGCCGCCCTCACCGCCGCCGTCAACGCCGCCGGTGCGGACCATCCCCCCGCCGTCGCCGCACGAGTTCGATTCGCCATGAACCTCAGCCGAGACACCTTGCGCAAAGCAACCGCGATCAGCCTGGTGCTGACCCTGGCGGTGGCGTCGTTCCTGGTCGCCAGGAAACTCTGGAAAGACGTTGAAAAGAACACCTACTCGGCATATTTCACCGAAACCAACGGTCTGTTCGTCGGGGACGAGATTCGGATCCTCGGGGTCGCCGTCGGCGTCGTGGACAGGATCGAGCCCCAGCCCACCAGCTCCAAGGTGACGTTCTCGGTCGACAAGCAGTACCCGGTCCCCGCCGACGCCCGCGCCGCGATCCTCTCGCCGTCCCTGGTGACCTCGCGGGCGATCCAACTCGTACCGGCCTACTCCGGCGGCCCCAAGCTGAGTCCGGGCGCGTCGATTCCGCTGAGCCGCACCGCGGTGCCGGTCGAATGGGACGACTTCCGCCGCCAACTGGAAAAGCTGACCGACGCCTTGCAACCCACCAGCCCGGGCGCGGTGAACTCGGTCGGCGCATTCGTCAATTCCGCCGCGGAAAACCTACGCGGTCAGGGCGACACCGCGCGCGACACCGTCATCAAGCTCTCCCAAGCCATCTCGGCGCTCGGTGATCACGCCGACGACATTTTCAGCACGGTGCGCAATCTGCAGCTGCTGGTGTCGGCGCTGTACTCCAGTAGCGACCTGCTGGCCGCGTTCAACCAGAATCTGGCCAGCGTCACGACCGTGCTGACAAACAGTCCCAACGAAGTTGGCAACGCCGTGCACGCCCTCGACACCGCGCTGAACGACGTCCGAGACTTTCTGGCCGACAACCGCGAGTCGATCGGCGTCACCTTCGACCGGCTCGGATCGATCACCACCGCGCTCAACGACAGCCGCAACGACATCAAGCAGATCCTGCACGTCGCCCCCACGGTGTTCCAGAACTTCCTGAACATCTACCAGCCCGCGCAGAGCGCGATGACCGGAATCCTGGCGCTGAACAATTTCGCGGACATCCCGCAATTCATCTGCAGCTCAATCGAAGCGGCCTCGCGGGCGCGGCTGGCGCGCGTTTCGAAGCTGTGCCTGCAATACATCAACCCGATCATCAAAAACCGCGTCTACAACTACATCCCGGCCGGCATCAACCCCTTCGTCGGGACCCAGGCCCGGCCGAACGAGATCACCTACAGCCAGGACTATCTGCGGCCCGGCTACACGCCGCCCGACGCCACCGCGCCGCCGCAGGACGCGCCGGCTCCGCCCGAGGCGCCGGGACCACCGCCGCCCAGCGCCGGGCTGACCTCGATCCAGGTGCTGCAGAACCTGATGCTGCCGACGGGGCCACCGTCATGAGACGCGCGCTCGCCGCCGTACTCGGAATCGTCTGTGTCGCTGCCCTTTCCGGGTGCGGGTGGCGCGGTTTGAACTCGTTCATGCTGCCCGGGACATCCGGCGGGGGACCGGGTTCGTACACGATCCAGGCGCAGCTGCCCGACGTCGTGACCATCCAGCAGAACACCCGGGTCCGGGTCGACGACGTCACCGTCGGCAATGTCACCAAGATCGAGCTGCAGGACTGGCACGCACTGGTGACCATGCGGATCAACGGCGATGTTCACCTGCCCGCCAACGCGACCGCCAAGCTGGGGCAGACCAGCCTGCTCGGTTCGATGCACATCGAGTTGAGCCCGCCCAAGGACGAGCCGCCGACCGGCCAGCTCAGGAACGGCTCGGTCATTCCGTTGAGCCGCGCGAGCCTCTACCCGAGCACCGAGCAGACGCTGGCATCGGTGTCGATCCTGCTCAACGGCGGGGGCATCGGACAGCTGCAGGAGATCAACCAGGCCGTCGCCAAGGCGTTCGCCGGCCGGGAGAACGACATGCGCAGCCTGCTCAACCAGCTGGATGTGTTCATCGCGAAAACCAACGACCAGACCGACGACATCATCGCGGCCGCCGAGAATCTCAACGCGCTGGTGGGACAGGTGGCCGGCAAGGACGCGGCGGTGGACAAGGCGTTGACGACGGTGCCCAAGGCGTTATCGGTGCTGGCGGCCGAGCGCACCAAGATCGCCGAAACCATCGACCAGGTCGGCAAGTTCAGCGCGATCGCGGCCGATACCGTCCACCAGAGCCGGGAGTCTTTGATCAACAATCTGCGCAATATCGCACCGGTGCTGCGGTCGCTGGCCGACGCCGGCCCGTCGCTCACCAAAGGTCTGGACGGCTTGGCGACCTATCCGTGGCCGACGTCCACGGTGCGCAACTGGTTCCGCGGCGACTACGCCAACCTGACCCTGGTCGTCGATCTGACGCTGAGCCGTATCGACCAGGGAATCTTCACCGGTTCCCGGTGGGAGGGCAACCTCACCAAACTCGAAATGTATTGGGGACGCACCATCGGCATGCAGCCCAGCCCGGTCACCGGGGGTAACCCGCTGACCTACCCCTATCACTTCGGGGGGTACTGATGCTGCGCCTGAACCGTCGGACCTGGATTCAGCTGGCCATTCTGTCTTTGGTCACCCTGGTGTCCTGCGGTGCAATGGCATTCAACTTCATGACGCTGCCCGCGACGCTGTTCGGGATCGGCGAGTACACCGTCATCGTCGATCTGCCGCAGTCCGGTGGGCTCTACCCGACCTCGGTGGTGACCTACCGTGGCACCGACGTGGGACAGGTCAAGTCGGTCGACGTCACCGCCGTCGGGGTGCGTGCGGTCCTCGCCATGCGGTCCGGTGTCAAGGTCCCGTCCAATGTCGCGGCGTCCGTGCACAGCCGTTCGGCGGTCGGAGAGCAATACATCGACCTGACCCCGCAGCAGGGCGACAAAGACGAACAGTCCCGGCCGCTGCAGGCCGGCGACGTCATCCCGGCCGGCCGGGTGGACGTGCCCGTGGATATCGGACGGCTGCTCGACATGACCAACCGTGCGCTGCAAGCGATTCCGCGCGAAAACTTGCATACGGTGATCGACGAGACCAATCGGGCGGTGGGCGGGCTCGGTCCCGAGCTTTCCCGCATCGTCGACGCGTCGGCCGCGCTGGCCGTCGCCGGGGGTCAGACCATCGATCCGCTGGCGGCGCTCATCGACCAGTCCCCGGCGGTGCTGAATTCCCAGGTGCAGACGGCCGACGCGATCGGCACCTGGGCGAATCGCACGTCGGCGTTGCTGGTGCAATTCAAGGCCCAGGACGCGGCGGTACGAGATCTGTTGCAGCAGGGCACTTCCGGCATCGAGGAAGGTCGCGCACTGCTGGACAGGGTGGCCCCGGCCCTGCCGGTGTTGTTCGCCAACCTGGTGAGTCTGGGCGATATCGCGGTGGTCTACCGGCACGACATCGAACAGCTGCTGGTGCTGCTTCCGCAGGGCATCGCGGCCATGGCGGCGATCATCGTGCCGAGCTCGAACACCAAGCAGGAGTATCGGGGCGCGCAGTTGGACTTCAACCTCAACCTCAACCTGCCGCCGCCGTGCACGACGGGGTACCTGCCGCCGCAGCAGCGTCGGTCACCGGCCAGCATCGATGCGCCGGACCGCCCGGCCGCGGATTTGTTCTGCCGGGTGCCGCAGGACTCGGAGTTCAATGTCCGTGGGGTGCGCAACATTCCGTGTGAGACCAAACCGTGGAAGCGGGCACCCACCGTCGAACTGTGTGAAAGCGACGAGGAGTACGTGCCGCTCAACGAGGGCTACAACTGGAAGGGCGACCCCAACGCCACCACGTCCGGGCAGGGTGTCCCGATGTATCCGCCGGGACAGGATCCCCGGCTGCCGCCGCCGCGGGGCACCGCGCCGCCCACCCCGCCGCTCTCGGTGAGCACCTACGACCCCGCCACCGGTGACTACATCGGTCCCGACGGGAAGCGCTACACCCAGTCCGATTTGGCGCATCCGCGTGCCAAAAATTGGCAGTCCCTGCTGGTGCCGCCAGCGTAGCAATGAAGGAGAGACATGGCCGACGACCCCGAACCCCCCGAGACCGACGAAAAGCTCGGTGAGTCAACGGCTCCAGCCGCCCAAGACGGGACCCAAGACGGGGCCCAAGACGGGGACACAGCGGCGGCCGGCCGGTTTACCAGGCTGCGGCGGATCACGTCCCGGCGGTTCACCCGCACCGGATCGGCACTGGTCGCCAGCGCCCTGATCGTGGCGGGGGTCACCGGACTGGCCGGCTGGCTGGGGTATTCGGCGTACCACACGCAGCGGGCCCAGGCCCAACGTGAACAGTTCGTGTCGGTTGCCCGGCAGGGCGCGGTGAACCTCACCACGATCAAGTACACCGAGGTCGACGCGGATGTGCAGCGGATCCTCGATCTGGCCACCGGGTCCTTCCGGGAAGACTTCGAGCAGCGAGCCAAGCCGTTCATCGAGGTGGTCAAGGCGGCGCAGTCGAAATCGGAGGGCACGGTCACCGATGCCGGCTTGGAGTCGCAGCAGGGCGACTCCGCGCAAATCCTGGTCGCGGTCGCGGTGAAGTCGCAGACCGCGGGTGGCGAAGAACCACAACGGGAATGGCGGATGCGCATCGAGGTCCGCGCGGTCGGTGACGACGCCAAGGTATCGAACGTGGTGTTCGTGCCATGACCACACTCGAGGACAACATCGACGCCGAGACTCCCGGCGAGAAGATTGCCGAGCAGCCAAGGGCTTCGGAGCAAACGACGCAATCCGCTGCTCCGCAACCCGCGTCAAAACCGCGCCGCATCTCCTGGTCGCGAGTGTTCGCCTACGCCGTGTTGCCGGCGTTGGCGTTGCTGGTGGCGTTGGCGGCCGGATATTTTCGCTGGGTGGTCGGCTCGGCCGACGAGCTGGCCGTGGCCCGCAGCGAATCGGTGCGCGCGGCCTCCGACGGCACCGTGGCACTGCTGTCGTACCATCCGGACTCGGCCGACCAGGAGCTCGGCGCGGCGCGGGATCGGCTGACGGGCGAGTTCAAGGACGCCTACAACGCGCTGATCCACGAGGTGGTGATCCCCGGTGCGAAAGAAAAGCACATCTCCTCGGTTGCCAAAGTCACTGCGGCGTCCTCGGTTTCGACGAGCTCCGACCATGCGGTCGCACTGTTGTTCGTCAACCAGACGGTGACGATCGGCGACGGAGCACCCACCGATACCCAACCCGTCATCAAGGTGACGCTGGACAAGGTCAACGGCCGATGGCTGGTTTCCCGCTTCGACCCGGTGTGATCCGGTCGCGCCGGATGACCCCACCCCGCGGCGCGCCGCTGCTGACGGTCATCGCGCTGGTGTGCTCGGTCGCCGCGGTGACGGCCCCGGTCGCGCACGCCGACAACAAGCGGCTCAACAGTGCCGTCGTCTCCGCGGTGTACACGCTGCAGCACCAGGCCGGCTGCACGAACGACGTCATCCGCAACAATGCGTTGACGTTGGCCGCTGAATGGCACGCCGACGACATGATCAACAACCGAAACATCAACGCCGACATCGGGTCCGACGGATCAACCCCGCAGAATCGCGCCAACGCCGCCGGCTTCCGCGGCAAGGCGGCCGAGACCGTGGCGATCAACCCGGCCATCGCGATCAGCAGCCTGGAGCTGGTCAACCAGTGGTACTACGACCCCGCCGCCATGGCCGTCATTCGCGACTGCGCCAACACCGAGATCGGGGTGTGGTCCAACAACAGCCTGGACCGCACCGTGGTGGTGGCCGTCTACGGCCAGCCGGCCGTGCCGACCCGGTAGCCGATCAGTCGTAGACCGGCGCCCACATCGTGTCGGACACCGCCCGCGCGACGTCGTCGTGGCGCACCGTGGCCACCCCGTCCTCGACGGCCGCGCGGTAGACGGCCTCGGCGACCGCCGTGGAGACCGCCCGCAGGTTCTGCACGTCCGGCAACAACGAGTCCCCGGGGTTCTTCGGAGTTGCTTGCTGCACAATGGCTTTCGCGGCCGCCTGCAGCATCGTGGGGGTGACTCTGGTGGCGCCGGCGACGATGATGCCCAGCCCGATCCCGGGGAAGACCAGCACATTGTTGGCCTGGCCGATCGTGTAGGTGATCCCGTCGTACTCGACCGGCGGTACCGGGGTGCCGG
This sequence comes from Mycobacterium sherrisii, assembly GCF_002102355.1. Taxonomy (GTDB): domain Bacteria; phylum Actinomycetota; class Actinomycetes; order Mycobacteriales; family Mycobacteriaceae; genus Mycobacterium; species Mycobacterium sherrisii. The sequence goes on from NZ_LQPT01000090.1 coordinate 27,717, forward strand.
TCGTGACCAGCGCCTTGCCCGCGGACCACTGCACCAGGTCGGCCGGCATCGCCTCCATGCGTGAGGTCGGGTTGGACAGCGGGAAAATCATCGGCTGTTCACACGAGGCGGTCATCGCCTCGACGACCTCGCGGGTGAACGCACCGGACACCGTCGAGGAGCCCAGCAATACGGTCGGCGACGCGAGATTGATCGCGTCGACGAGGTCCACCCGGTCTTCGTCGGCCACCCCGAGTTCCCGGCGGTTCTTCGCGTACGGCACCTGGAACGCGCGAAGGTCGTCCATGTCGTCGAAGAGCAGACCCTGGCGGTCGATCGGCCAGATCTGCGACCTGGCCTGTTCGACGGTGGCGCCGTCGGCGACCATCGCATCCCGGATCTGGTCGGCGACCCCGATCCCGGCGGTGCCGGCGCCGAACACGACCACCGTTTGGTCGCGCAGCGGTAAGCCCGTGATATGGCAGCCGCCGTACACCGCGGCCACCACCACCGCGCCGGTGCCCTGGATGTCGTCGTTGAAAATGCAGTAGTCGTCGCCGTAGGTCCGCAGGATGTTCCGCGCGTTGATCGGCCCGAAGTCCTCGAAATGCAGGATGGCCCGCGGAAACAGCCGGTGGGCGGTTTCGATGTAGTGCTTGATGAACGCGTCGTATTCCTCGCCGCGGCGCCGGGCGTGCCGGTTGCCCAGGTAGAAGGGGTCTTGCAGGAGCTGTTCGTTGTCGGTGCCGACGTCCAGTGACACGGCGATGCAGCGGCGGGGGTCGATGCCGGCGCCGGCGGTGTAGAGCGCCAGCTTGCCGACCGCGATCTGGATTCCGCCAACTCCCCAGTCGCCGATGCCCAGGATCGCTTCGGCGTCGGTGCACACGATGAGATCGACGTCGTCGGCGCCGAGGCCGAGCGTTTCGAAGGTTTCTTCGATGTCGTCCGGTTCGTCGATGCTCAAAAACAGCCCGCGCTGGCCGCGGTATTCGTCGGAGAAGCGTTGAATGGCCTCCCCGACGGTGGGGGTGTACACCACCGGCATCAGTTCGGGTAGATGGTCTTCCAGCACCTTGAAATACAGCAGCTCGTTGCGGTAATGCAGCTGTTCGAGAAGCAGGTTGCGGCCCAAATCGGTTGCCACGCTCTGCAGTTGATGCCAAACGCGGTCGGCCTGTTGCTCTTGGGTCAAGACCGCCGACGGTAATCGGCCGGTCAGGCCCAGCCGCCGCCGCTCTTCGCGGGTGAAGCCGACCCCGCGATTGAGGCTCGGGGAGGACATGGCGAGTGGGATTCGGGGCGTGTGGCCGGGGCTCATGACGACATCGGTCCGCTGACTGCGCGCATGAAATCACCGTAGCGCCCAATTCGTGGCGCGCATCTTCGGGAGCGGGTGACGGACCAGACGTCCTGCTAGTCGCGGTGGTCCACACCGGGTCCGGCCAGGATCGTCCCGGTGTCCGGGGCCGCGGCGCGGTGGTGCGGCAGTCGGGCAAGCCGCACGTCAGTCCGGCGTTGCACAGCAACGCCGGCGCCTTGGTCGAGCGTTGGCCCGAACGGCACACCACTACCACCTTGCCCGCCGACCGAGATGTCGACCCACGGTGTGCTCGTGCTGATCGAGCACCCCGCGAGGAATTTTGAAAGACCCTGCGCTGTCGGGTGTTTCGAATTCGGCGGGCGCGCACGTCGACATCCCACGGGGCGTCGGAGACTTCAGCAGCGCGTGCAGCTCGGGCGCCGGAATGATGTCTGCGGCCGGTGCGCGCCTGTCGACTCGCAGGATACGAAGGCCAGTGACAGCCGATTACCGGGGCGGCCGGCAAACTCCAAACATTTGTTCAAGCTGAATTTTTCGGCGCGGTCAGCGCCAGCTTTTCGGCGTTGTCGTAGCTGTCGTCGATGAGCACGACGCGGCGATCGTGCCGGTCGAGCAGCGCGGCGGCGATCGAGGCGCGATAACCGCTGGCGCAATGGATCCACAGCTCGGGTGCGGCGGGGATTTCGTCGAGGCGGTCCGGCAGTTCGTGCAGGGCGACGTTGAGCGCGCCGGGGATGTGGCTGTCGTCGAATTCGTGGGGCTGGCGGACGTCGAGCACCAGCACGCCGTCGTCGAGCGCGTCGGCGAGTTCGCCGAAATCCGCGACGCGATATCGGCGCAGCGCCGACCCGCCGGACAGGTCGTCAATGTCGCCGCTGGCGCTGCCGATGAGGTTGTCGATGCCGATGCGGGACAGTTGACGCTGGGCGTCGGCGATCTGCTTGTCGTCGTCGCCGATCAGGGTCAGTGGCGCGCCCCACGCATACAGCCAGCCGAGGTAGTTGACGAACGGCCCCGACAGCTCGAATCCGTATGTGCCGGCGACGTGTCCGGCTGCGAACGCGGTGCGGTGCCGCAGATCGACGACCCATTCGCCGGCGTCGATACGGTTGCGCAATTCATTGGGGTCGACCGGAGCGGGCCGCGACAGATCCGGCGCCGCCGGGCCCGTTCGGTTGATCACCCCCATGTGGGCGTAATAGGCGGGGAAAGCGGCCAAGCCGTCCAACAGATCGTCGACGTAGTCCTGCTCGTCCTGGGTCAGCGCGGGATTACTGTCGCGTTGATCCCCGATCGTGGAACTGTCGTCGTCGCTGGGCGACGCCGAGCAGAAGCTGCCGAATCCGTGCGTGGGATAGACCGGTGTCGAGGCGGGCAACTGGTGGGCCAGGCGCCGAACCGAATGATATTGCAGCCGAGTCAATTCCTCGGCGCGTTCCGTGCCGAGCAGATCGGTCCTTCCGGTGCTACCGAACAGCATCGAACCTCCGGTGAGCACCCCGACGGTGTCGCCCGACTCCGTGCGAAGCACGTAGCTGAGGTGATGAGGCGTGTGCCCTGGTGTGGCAAGTGCCTCCAAATGGATTGCGCCACTGTCGATGTGATCACCGCCGGTGACGGTGCGGCATGAAAATGTTACGTCTTCTCCTGCGGGAACCAGGTATTCGGCGCCGACCGCATCCGCCAGCGCCCATCCGCCGGTCACATAATCGTTGTGGATGTGGGTTTCCAGTACGTGCGTGATCCGCAGATCGCCGGCCAGCTCCAGCACCCGGTCGATGTCGCGTTGCGGATCGATCGCGACGGCCACCTCGCCGTCGCCGACCAGATAGCTGCGATCACCCAACCCGGAGGTTTCGATCACCCGTACATCCACCATGGTTGCCTCATCCGCCGACGTTGTTGGCCCGACTCTACTTTGCTGGCGAAAAGCCGGCGGCGTGGCGGCGGTGTGCGCGTATTGACAAGTATTGACAAGTATCGACAAGTATTGACAAGTGCCGTCGGACGGTATCCACCGTTCGAACGCGATGATTCGGCGTGACGGCCGGGGGAGCGAGGTAGCTGCGAAGGGGTCTCAGCCGACGTGGCGCCGGTTGTCGCTGATCCATTCGACGCGGTGTTGGCCCGCCTCGGTGTCGAGCTGCGTGACGCCCGCCAGCTCGCAACCGCAGACTTGGCCGCCGTTCGTGGTAGTCCGGAACAGTTGGGAACCGCGCTTGCGCATCAGGTGTTGCGCATAGACCTTGTCTCGAACCGCCTGCGAGAACGTGAAGTCCAGGTTGACGGGCAGTCCGGCCCAGTCGACTTTGTCCGACTCCGTGTCGGCGGGCCGGCGCTCGTCGGTCGCTCCGCGTGGTAGCCGACACTGTGGGCAGACGCCGCCGTTAACCACGGGAACACCCCTTCATCGAGTACGCACCAGTCGTTGTGCACATGGTGCGACAGGGATGTTTCAGCCGCGAGCGTCCAATGTTTCGGAAATATTACGCGTCGGGCGGGTGGCTAGTAGACGTCGCGGTGATAGCGCTTGTCGGCGCTCAACGACTGCACGTACGCCCGGGCCGCGTCGGGGTCGAGCTTGCCGTGCTCGGCCGCGATCTCACACAGCGCGCGATCGACGTCTTTGGCCATCGGGTCGGCCGTACCACAGACGTAGAGGTGGGCCCCGTCCTGCAACCAGCTCCACAGCTGGGCCCCCCGTTTGCGCATCAGGTGCTGGACGTAGACCTTCTGTGCCTGGTCCCGGGAGAACGCCAAATCCATCTCGGTGAGCAGACCGTCGGCGTGCATCGCCTGGATTTCTTCGCGGTAGTAGAAGTCGGTCGCGGCGTGCTGCTCGCCGAAGAACAACCAGTTCGGACCGGTGTGGCCGAGCGCCCGTCGCTCCTGCAGGAAACCGCGGAACGGGGCGATGCCCGTACCGGGGCCGATCATGATCATCGGCGTCTGCGCATCGCTGGGGATCCGGAAGTTGCTGGACGGCTGCAGATACACGGCGACGCGATCGCCGGGGGAGCGGTCGGCCAGGTAGGTCGAACACACGCCGCGGCGCGGGACGCCCTGGAAGTTGTAGCGCACCGGCGAGACGGTCAGGTGCACTTCGCCCGGACACTCTTTGGGGCTCGACGAGATCGAATACAGCCGCGGCTGCAGCCGTTTGAGCACCCGCAGCCACTCGTGGGCCGACGCCGCGACCGGCAACCGCGCCAGCAGATCCACCGACTGGCGGCCCCACGTCCAATTGTTCAGTTCGGTCTTGTTCTCCGGCTGCAGCAACCTGGCCAACGTCCGGTCGCCGGTGCGTTCCTGGACGAAGCGCACCACATCCCGGCTGATATGGGCGATCTCGATACGCTCGGTGAGCGCCGTGCGCAGCGACATCAGGCCATGCTCGCCGACCTCGACCGGGGTCTGCCCGTCCAGTCCAGTGACGGCCAGCCATTCGTCGACCAGCTGGTCGCTGTTGCGCGGCCATACGCCCAGCGCGTCACCCGCTTCGTAGCTGACCTCTTCCTCGGGGAGGTCGAACACGATCTGCCGCACGTCTTTTGCGGAGCTGGGTCCGCTGAGCGTGGTGTTGCGGATCATGTCGGTGACGAGCGGGCGCTTCTTGTTGAAGGCCGGAGCCGCGGCAGGGGCCGGCGGACGGGGCGCGGTCGTCGCGGGTGCCAGCGGCGCGGCGGTGCCCGGCCCGACTCGGCTGGGCGTGCGGGTCAGCGCTTTGATGACCTGATCGGTCCAGCCGGCGGCGGCCTCCTCGTAGTCGGGTTCGCAATCGACGCGTTTGGCGATGCGGGTCGCGCCCAGCTCGGCCAGCCGTTCGTCAAGCTTGCGCCCGTATCCGCAGAAATCGTTGTAGTTCGAGTCACCCAGGGCGAGAAGGGCATAGCGGGTGTCGCCGAGCCGCGGGGCGCCCTCGCCACTGAGCGCCCGCCACAGGGTGGCACCGTTGTCGGGCGCCTCGCCGTCGCCGGTGGTGCTGGTGATCACCAAGAGTTCCCGGGTGGCGGGCAGGTCGGCGACGGGGAAATCGTCCATGCTGTGCAGTTTGACCGACAGGGCGGCATCGGCGAGCCGCGCGGCGATCGTCGCCGCCAGTTCTTCGGCGTTGCCGGTCTGCGAGGCCCACAACACCACAATCGGGCCGCGCTTCGAATCATCCTCGGCTGCGGGTGTTTTCGGAGGATCGGCCGGTGCTTCGGCCGTCGATACCGCCGATGTGATGGCCGGTACGGCAGCGGGCGCGTCGGTGCGCGCGAACATCCCCGCGAGCAGGCCGTCGACCCACAGCCTGGTGTTGATGTCCAGCGGCGCGTTCAGCGGCAGGGTGGGCACCCCGGCGGCACGACGCCCGGCCTCCGAACGCAACCCGGCCAGCACACCGGCAAGGTAGCTGCGGCCAAGGGGCCCCAGTTGTGGGGCCGGTTCGTTGGCCACACCGAGGATTTCGGCGAGTGCGTCAACCTGTGACACGCTGATCTCGGTAACCTCCGAAGTTGCGGGTGCGGCTGCGTCGACGGCCACCGACGGTTCGGGGTCGGCGGTGACCTCGGGTGTGGCGACGGCGACCTTGGTGACGGTGACCGCGCACGCTTTGAATTCCGGTTGGTAGGACACCGGATCCACCGCGTCGTTGGTGACCGCGTTGATCGAGAGGTATTCGCCGAACGCGTCGTTCCAGTGGAACGGGGCGAAGCAGTTGCCCGGCCGTACCCGATCGGTGACGACGGCAGGAAGCACGGCCCGGCCGCGGCGGGAAGCGATTTCGACCTTGTCACCGTCGGCGACGTCGAGCCGCGCGGCGTCGTCGGGATGGATCTCCACGAACGGGCCGGGGTTGAGTTTGTTGAGTTTGGCCACCTTGCCGGTCTTGGTCATGGTGTGCCACTGATGCGGTAGCCGACCGGTGTTGAGCAGGAACGGGTAATCGTCGTCGGGCATCTCATCCGGCGACAGGTGCGGCCGGGCGAAGAACACGGCGCGCCCGCTGGCGGTCGGAAACACCAGCCGGGGCACGCTGCCGTCCGCGCGGACCAACTGAGCTTGGCTGACACCGTCGTTCAAGTAGCGGATGGGGTTGCGGTCGTCGGCGCACTCGGGTGGGCAGGGCCATTGCAGCGGCGTCCGCCGCAGCCGCTCATACGTGGCGCCGCGCAGGTCGTAGCCGGTTTTGGGGTTCCAGAACCGCTTGATCTCCTCGAACACTTCCTCGGCGGAGGAATAGGTGAACGACTCCGAATAGCCCATCTCGCAGGCGATTCGGGCAATGATCTGCCAGTCCGGCATCGCCTGGCCGGGCGGGCCCACGGCGGGCTGAAACAGCGTCATGTTGCGTTCGGAGTTGATCATCACGCCCTCGGCCTCGGTCCATAGGGCGGCGGGCAGCAACACGTCGGCGTATTCGTTTGTCTCCGTCTCGAAAAAGGCGTCCTGGGCGATCACCAACTCGGCACGGTCCAGGCCCGCCAACACGGTCTTCCGATTGGCAACGCTGGCAACGGGATTGGTGCAGATGATCCAGCACGCCTTGATCTCGCCCTTGGCCATGCGGGAGAACATGTCGACCGTGCCGGTACCGACGTCGGTGCGCAGCGACCCACGGGGGATGCCCCACTGGTCTTCGACGAATTCCCGGTCGGCGGCCGAGGTCACCGCGCGTTGGCCCGGCAGTCCTGGCCCCATGTAGCCCATTTCGCGTCCGCCCATGGCGTTGGGCTGCCCGGTGAGTGAGAACGGACCGCTGCCCGGCTTGCAGATGGCACCGGTCGCCAGGTGCAGGTTGCAGATCGCGTTGGTGTTCCAGGTTCCGTGGGTGCTCTGGTTCAGGCCCATCGTCCAGCAGGTCATGAAGTTCTCGGCTTCGCCGATCCAGCGTGCCGCGGTACGAATGTCGGCCTCCGGAATGCCGGTGAGGTCGCTGACCCGCTCGGGTGTGAAGTGCTTGAGGAAGCCGGGCATCTCCTCCCAGCCCTCGGTGAATTCGGCGATGAATTCGGGGTCGGTGTGGCCATTTTCGACGATCTGCTGCAGCAGCCCGTTGAGCAGGGCGAGATCGGTGCCGGAGGAGATCTGTAAGAAAAGGTCGGCTTTCTCCGCGGTGGCGGTGCGGCGCGGGTCGACGACGATGAGCTTGGCGCCAGCCTTGACGCGGTCCATCATGCGCAGGAAGAGGATCGGATGGCAATCGGCCATGTTGGCGCCGATGACGAAGAACACGTCGGCCCGGTCGAAGTCCTGGTAGGAGCCCGGGGGTCCGTCCGCGCCCAGCGACAGCTTGTAGCCAGACCCCGCGCTGGCCATGCATAGTCGCGAGTTGGACTCGATCTGATTGGTACGGATGAACCCCTTGGTCAGTTTGTTCGCCAAGTACTGTGCTTCCAGCGACATCTGCCCCGATACGTAGAGGGCGAAGGCATCGGGACCATGCTCGTCGATGATGGCGCGCAATTGTTTCGCCGACTGCGTGAGTGCGGCGTCGAGGTCGATCTGTTCCAGGGACGCGCCGCGCTCGCTGCGCCAATAGGCGGAGTCCAACCGGCCCGGCGCGGCCAGCATGTCGGCGGTCGTGGTGCCTTTAGTGCACAGCCGGCCGAAGTTGGCCGGGTGGCTTTTGTTACCAACACATTTCGCGACACGACGACGGTCGCTTTCGGGGTCGGTTGTGATCTGCAACACCATGCCACAACCGACGCCGCAGTAGGCGCACATGCTGTTCACGGTTTCCTGACCGCGCTGGGCAGCCACGCCTACCTGCCTCCTTCCGAGCGCGCGAGGTCTCCTGCGCTAAATGGTGCGACAAAGATGTTTCGGCATCGGGCGCCCGATGTTTCGGCCGTTTTACGGCTTCCTCTCACCGGATCCAGATGAAAATGTGAAGTGTCTGAAAAGTCTCGCTCCCCAACGAGTAACCGCAGGTCAGCGCTGATCTGCGGTTAGGCTCAGATTACCGGTGCGTTCCTCGGAATTGACCCCCGGCAACCAGGTTCGGACCAAACAAATGGCACTTTCACAGTTTTCGCTAAGCTCACAATGTGCGCCGTCAGTTTGTGATTTTCCTGATTTTGCTGGTCACGGGTTGCGGGGGAAAACCGGCGGCGCCGCCGGCGTCACATGCCGACAATTGCAAGGAGTCCGACGGCCCCGCCGCCGACACCGTGCGACAAGCGATTTCGGCGGTTCCGATCGTCGTTCCCGGGTCGAGCTGGGTGGAGATCGGCCGCGGGCACACCAAGAAGTGCCGGTTGTCCTGGGTGCAGATCATCCCGACGATCGCCAGTGAGTCGACGCCCCAGCAGCTGCTGTTCTTCGACCACAATCGGTCGTTGGGCACGGCGACCCCAAACCCCAAGCCGTACATCACCGTGCTGCCCCCGGGTGACGATACGGTCACGGTTGAGTACCGATGGCCGGTCGATCACGATGAACCCTGTTGTCCCAAGGGAATCGGCACGGTTAAGTTCCAGATCGGGCCGGACGGCAAGCTGCAGGCTCTCGGCAAGATTCCACATCAATAGGGTTACCGCACATCATGTTCCGACTTTCGGCGGCCGTCGGTCCGGCCCATGGGTAGGTCACGTCACCTCTCGCATTGGGACGCAGAGGATCTGGTGGCGTGGGAAGCGGGCGGCAAGGTCATCGCCCGGCGCAACCTGATCTGGTCCGCGCTGATCGTGCATCTGGGCTACGCCATCTGGTCGCTGTGGCCGGTGATGGCGCTGTTCATGCCTAGGGAGGTCTACGGGTTCTCCGCGAGCGACAAACTTTTGCTCGGCACGACGGCCACTCTGGTCGGGGCCTGCCTGCGGCCGACCTACGCCGTCGCGACCGCCGTCTTCGGCGGGCGCAACCTGGCCGTGTTCTCGGCTTTCGTGCTGGTGGTCCCGGTGCTCGCGGCGATGCTGCTGCTGGCTCACCCCGGGCTTCCGCTGTGGCCGTATCTGGTGTGCGCCGCGTTGTCCGGTCTGGGCGGCGGTAACTTCGCGGCGTCGGCGAGCAACGCGAACTCCTTCTATCCGCACCGGCTCAAGGGCGCCGCACTGGGGATTGCCGGCGGCATCGGTAATCTCGGTGTCCCGATGATGCAGATCGTCGGGCTGGTGGTCCTTGCGGCCGCGGGTGAGCGGGACCCGTATTGGGTGTGCGGTCTGTATCTGGCGCTGGTGACGGTCGCGGGCCTGGGTGCGGCGTTCTTCATGAACAACGTCGCGCAACACCGGGTGGAACCGGGTCGGCTGCGGTCGGTGCTGTCGGCGGTGATTTGCACGCGGGACACCTGGCTGCTTTCCCTGCTGTACCTGGGTAGCTTCGGTTCGTTCATCGGCTTTGCGTTCGCCTTCGCCCAGGTGCTGCAGACCGGTTTCGTGGCCGGCGGACAAACCACGTCGCAGGCGTCGCTGCATGCCGCCGAGCTGGCCTTCATCGGACCACTGCTGGCGGCGTTGGCCCGGGTGTACGGAGGTCGCCTAGCCGACCGGGTCGGTGGTGGCCGGGTGACGTGCTCGGTGTTCGTCGCGATGATCGTCGCGGCCGCGGTGTTGGTCGGCGTCGGCAGTTTCGAGGACCCGCACGCGGGACCGGTCAGCGACGCGGCGATGACCGGATATGTGGGCTGCTTCATCGCGTTGTTCACGCTGGCCGGGCTGGGTAATGGATCGGTCTACAAGCTGGTGCCGACGGTCTTTGAAAAGCTCAGCGGCGCTGTGGGAATGGGCGAGAACGAGCAACGCCAGTGGTCGCGCCTGCTGTCCGGTGTCGTAATCGGCTTCGTCGCCGGGGTCGGGTCGCTGGGCGGTGTCGGGATCAATCTGGCGCTGCGGCAGTCCTACCTCAGCACCGGCACCATGACGTCGGCATTCTGGATCTTCCTGTCGTTCTACGTTTTTGCCGCCGTGTTGACCTGGGCCAGGTACGTGCGCGCCCCGTCGGGCAGCTAGTCGACCAGGCTCAGTCGGGCAGGTTCTCCGGATGCAGCATCTCGGCGTAGCGCAGCGGCTCCGGAATACCGAAGCCGTCGACCAACGTCTGGGCGTGCGGACGGAGGGCCCGGCACCGGTCGTTGATCCCGCGGGTGACGGCCTTGGCCCGCTGGGTGGACAGGTAGCCGTGCTCGATGTACCAGGCCTTGTCCTCTTCGATCACGGTCAATGCATACAGGTCGCAGACGATCCCCAAAAGCTTACGCGCCTCCTCGTTTTCGCACGCGTCGATGCCGGCGACGAAGGCCTCCAGGACGATCCGGTCGATGTGAGCGCTGGCGGCGTGCAGCACGTGATCCTGCACGGCATTGAACGCGTCGAACGCGGATACCTCTTTGGACTTGCTCTGTAGGCGTCGTGCGACCGAGGACAGCAGATACCGCTCGCGTTCTTCGAACATGTTCACCTGCGTGCCCCGGTTGAACAGGCTGCCCTCTTCTTCGCTGTCCTGGCGGGCGTCGACGATGCGCTGCATGATCGCTTCGGCCGCGGTGCGTTTCATCACCCGCTCGCCGACCGTGCTGGCGGCGAACCGCACCCAGTCGACCGGGCTCATGCTCTTGATGTCGTCGGCGTAGGCGGTCAGCAGTTCCTTGGCCACCAACTGGGTCAGCACGTGATTGTCGCCCTCGAAGGTGGTGAACACGTCGGTGTCCGCCCGCAACGCGATCAGCCGGTTCTCGGCCATGTAGCCGGCGCCGCCGCATGCCTCCCGGGCCTCCTGAATCGCCCTGGACGCGTGCCAGGTGTTGGCCGCTTTCAGCCCGGCCGCCCGCGATTCCAGCTCCCGCTGTTCCTCGGCGTCGGGGAAGTCCGACGTCTGCAGATCGTGACACTTGGCGACCAGCTCGTTCTGCGCGAACTGCAGGGCGTAGGACTTGGCGATCAACGGGAACAGGCGTCGCTGGTGCACCAGGTAATCCATGATCAGCACTTCCCGATCGTCGTCGTCGGGCGCGCTGAATTGCCTGCGCTGCAAGGCATATCGAGTAGCGATGTCCAGTGCGACGCGGGCGGCGCCACCCGCGCTGCCGCCGACGGTGACCCGGCCGCGGATCAGGGTGCCCAGCATGGTGAAGAACCGACGGTTGGGGTTGTCGATCGGCGAGCTGTACGTGCCGTCGGGGGCGACGTCGCCGTACTTGTTCAGCAGGTTTTCCCGCGGCACCCGGACGTGGTCGAACACGATGCGGCCGTTGTCGACACCGGGCAGCCCGCCCTTGTACTCGCAGTCCGACGTGGTCACCCCGGGCAGGTCGTTGCCGTCGTCGTCGCGGATCGGCACCAGCAAGCAGTGCACGCCGTGGTTGACCGGTTTGCCGTCCTGGCTGGTGATCAATTGGGCGAAAACCGCTGCCATGGTTGCGGTTTCGGCGGCCCCGCCGATGTAGTCCTTGCGTGCCGTGGGGGTCGGCGAGTCGACGATGAACTCTTGGGTCTCGGGATCGTAGGTGGCGGTCGTCTCCAGCGACTGCACGTCGCTGCCGTGTCCGGTTTCGGTCATCGCGAAACAGCCGCGCAACTCGAGACTGATGATCTTGGGCACGTAGGTCTCGTGGTGGCGCTCGGTGCCGAGGTTTTCCACGGCACCGCCGAACAGACCCCACTGCACTCCGGCCTTCACCATCAGCGACAGATCCGACATCGCCAGCATCTCGATCATCGTGACCGCCGCGCCGACGTCGCCGGTACCACCGTGCTCTTTGCGGAACGAGTCGGCCGCCGCGCCGAACGCGGCCATGATCCGCATTTGCTCGGCGACCTTGGTCCGCGCGATCACCGTGTTGGGCGTGTAGTGCGGGCGGAACAGATCCTCGCTCATCGCCGCCCGCATCCGGTTCCTCACGTCACGCCAGCGCCCGTCCAGGGCGTTACGCAGATGATCGGCAAGGTTCGTCGTGTCAGGCGCCATAAGTTTCTCCTATGTCAAGTCGCTGCCGTTTGGCAAGGCTGTGTTCGGGTGTGGTGGTCGGTGTGGAGGTGGCCGAAGA
>NZ_LQPT01000091.1 GCF_002102355.1 Mycobacterium sherrisii
CGCCCTGGTGCGCGCCGGCGCCGTCTTCCACAAAGGCAAACTACTCGAACGCCCCACCGACATCACCCCGCCGCAACCGCCCTCCAACGGCGATCAGCAAGCCGGAACGGAGGTCGCCTGAAAAACCCTGATCCACAGGTCTTGACAATTTCTCATCAGGGCGTGCACGTTGACCACTCGGCCGGCCTCGCGGACCTTGAGCACCAAGGCGTCGGCGGCCACGAACGTGTACGGGCCGGCGTCTAACGGTCTGGTGCGGAAGGCTTCGACGGCGGTGTCGAGTTCTTTGGCCATCACCGAGACCTGCGACTTCGACAGTGACGTGATGCCCAGTGTTTCGACGAGCTTGTCCATCCGCCGCGTCGATACTCCAAGCAGATAGCAGGTGGCCACCACCGTCGTCAGAGCCCGCTCGGCGCGTTTGCGCCGTCACAAGCAGCCACTCCGGGAAGTAGGAGCCGTGCCGCAGCTTGGGAATCGCCAGGTCCAATGTGCCTGCCCGGGTGTCGAATTCACGATGACGGTATCCGTTGCGCTGATTCGTGCGCTCGCTGCTGCGCTGGCCGTACCCAGCACCGCACACCGCGTCGGCTTCCGCACCCAACAGCGTATGGATGAACGTGGCCAACAGCTCACGCAGCACGTCGGGATGGCAGGTGGTGAGTCGTTCGGCCAACACAGTAGGCAGGTCGATATCGTGGGCAGTGGTCATCGCGTCGATTCCTTTGCTCGAGTGACTTTGACGGGTCTTTCGAAGGACGCTTCTATGTTTGTCAATACGCGACTGAGGCATTGAGGACGCGAAAGAGTTCCCGGGCGGTGTAGCGCTTAAGGGCGCGACGGATTTCTGCGTCGGATTTGCCTCGTGCGCGGCCGGCAGCAATGTAAGCGTGGGTGCGTGGGCACATCCGCCACCGGGTCAACACGATGTCGTGCAACGCCCGATTGAGATGTCGGTCGCCGCCGCGATTGAGTCGGTGCCGATGGGTGCGGCCGCTACTGGCTGGCACGGGGCTGACTCCCGCCAGTGCCGCGAAGGCTGCTTCATGGCGGCATCGGCCGTCATGAGACCAGGACACGATCAACTGGCCGCCGCTGGTGAATAGCTGTAGTCTTCAGCCAGTGTTGACCAGCTTGGTGATGCCTCGCATTATGTTGCGGCTGGCGGTGTTTCGGACCCGTTGTATGGTGCTCTGCGGAACCGGTCGGGCCGCTGCACTGAGGCGGGGAAACAGGGTCAGGGCGTTGTCGCGATCGATGGCCTGACGGGTTTCGGCGTCCAGACCGGGATAGTTGTCGAGCCCCGCGGCGAATAGTTGTGATGCTGCGACGGGAGCGAACGGCCAGTCGGAGCCGAAGGTGATGTGTCCTTGTTTGGCGAAGGCCAGCAGGGTGGGCAGCGCGGCGGCGCTGGAGGTCAAAGCGGTGTCGAAGTAGAAGCCGGCGAAGTCATCGAGGACCTCGGCCGGGCTGCGCCCTGTGGTGCCAGTGATTGCCAGGGCCATCCGGTGGCTGGCGTAGGGCACAAAGCCGCCGCCGTGACTCAGAAGGAACTTGATGTTCGGATAGTCGCGGCGGACGTTGTTGGCCACCAAGAGATATGCGGCTCGTGATGTGTCGAGTAGAAAGTCCGCGGCGAATGGCACTACCCCGGCTACTTGGGGTCCGGGTAACTCGGCTGGATGGATGAACACCACCGCTGAACGGGCGTTGAGCGCCGCGAACAAGTCGTCTTGTTTGTCCTGACCCAGGTAGGTTCCGGCGCTGTTGGCCAGCAGAACGACTCCGTCGGCGTGCAGCTCATCTAGGGCCCGCACCGCTTCGGTAACCGACTCGCCGAGGTGAGGCATCGGTATGGTGGCGAAGAACCCGAACCGGCCCGGGTGAGCGGCCACGACGGCGGCGTTGTAGTCGTTGAGATCGCGGGCTAGGGCCGCTGCGTCGGCTGCGTCGGGCAGGAAGGTTGTGCCGGGTGTAGACACCGACAGAATCGACGTGGACACCCGGAGGGTGGCCATGGTCTTCAAGGACTCCTCGACCGACCAGTGCGGCACGGGTCGACCGCCGGCCTCGCTGATGCCGGCCTTGTGTAGGGCCTTTCGGTAGAGATCGGGAACCAGATGGTGGTGGGTGTCGATGCGGTTCATGGGCGCTCCTCAGTTCTCGGTAATGCCGGCGCCGGCCAGCGCGGGAATGGGGTCTTCGCGGTGCAGCAGCGATTGCACACCGACCTTGATTTGGTGCAGTTTGTCGATGATGGTCTGGCCCTCTGGGGTGTGGCCCCAGATGCTGATGCCTTGATAGGTGGTGGGCTGCCAGGTCGCTTCGTCGATGATGATTGGGTTCCATCCCACCTCCCATTCGAACCCGGACGGGCTGATGGCGTAGAAGGACAGTTCCTTGTCGTTGGTGTGTTGCCCGACGCTCAGCGCCATGCCGAAGCCGAGCTCCCTAACGCGTTGATACGCCGAGGTCATGTCGTCGAGGGTGGCGACTTGGACATTGAGATGTTGAATGCGGCTGCGGACGGGGTTTATCGGCAGCTTCTGCACGGCGGCAATCGCCACAGTGTGGTGGCGCTCGTTGATTCGCAGGAACCGGATCTTGAGTTTGACGCCGCGGATCGTCTCGTCGATGTAATCGGTGAGCCGGGCGTCGAATACGGTGTTGTAGTAGCCGTGCATCTGGTGCGGCTTTTTGCTGGTGAGGGCGATGTGGCCCATGCCGGCTTCGCCGGTGACAAAACCCCCTCGGGCGGCCGTGTGCAGTGGGCTAGTGCTGGTGTGTGCGCGGGTGAAGAGCTCCTGCGCCAACCCATTGGGTCCTGGGATGCGCACCAGGCGCTCCACTCCGCGAAGTGCCGTCTCCTCCGCAGTGCCTTCGGTGAGTGGGACACCGTGTCGGGTGACGCGCCCGAGGATTTCATCGATGGTGTCGTGGTCGTCGATCTGCCATCCCAGCGTGGTGACGTCTTCGGCGGGCCCCCGTTGCAACAGGAAGCGGCACTCGTTGTCGTCGAGGCGGAAACGCATTACGCCCGGCAGGGTCTCGTCGAGATGCATACCAATGGCATCGCGGGCGAAGCGGCGCCAGTCGGCGAAGCGGTCGGTTTCAATGACGATGTAGCCCAGGTGAACCTTGCCGAACACGTTCTTCACGGTCATAGCCCGAAAACGCTCTCGGTGGAGAGGAATTCGGTGACGAGCTCATTAAAGAGGCCGGCGCGTTCCCACTGCATCCAGTGCCCTGTGTGGGAAGTCATTACCAGCTCAGCATTGGGCATGGCGTTGAGCAATGCCGGACCGCCGGAGGGTTTGTTGACTTTATCGTCGCGTCCCCACAGGATCAGGGTCGGTGTCTGCAGTTTCTTCAGTCGCGAGTCGCGGGTCAAATCCATGCGCCACAGCGTGCGCAGCGCCATCGGGCCCGACGGGCGGCGTAGGGGCGGATTGGCCACCACCTCTGGGTCGATCGACGCTTCGTAGCGCCGATCGATGAGTTCGTCGGGTATCGAGGCGCCGTCGTAGACCAGGTGGGCGCGGATGAACGCTTCGAGTTTGTCCCGAGTAGGGCCGTCGCCGCCGTAATAGCCGAGCAGGCTGTTGAGGCCAGCAGTGGGCAGGCCCTTCGTCGTCCCGATCCCACCCGGGCCCATGAGGACGAGCTTGCCTACCCGGTGGGGGGTGTCCAGCGCGAGACGCAGCGCCGCCGCGCCACCGTAGGAGTTGCCGACGAGATGTGCCGTGTCTAGTGCGAGTTCATCGTGCAGTCCGCGGATCATGTCCGCGAGGTAGCCGAAGGGGTCGGATTGATCGACACCCTTGACCGACCGACCGTAGCCCGGCATGTCGGGCACGATGACCCGGTAGTGCTGTGCGAGTGCACCGATATTGCGCGAGTAATTGGACACCCCAGAGGCGCCGGGTCCGCCACCGTGGAGCATGACCACGGCGGGGCCGGTGCCCGCCTCGGCATAGAAGATCGGCTTGCCGTTCACGGTGACGGTGCGTTCAGCGAGGTGGATAGCGGTCACTAGGGCACCATGCTTTCTGCGGATACCTGATGGGTGTTCGTTGAAGGGACTCGGCGGGGGCCGAGGTGACGGCCGATGTCGGTCGCTCTTGGAGGGCCTGCATGACACTGCCGCCCTCGGTCCTGCCGGGGTCGCAGACCGGCATCAGGAAGACGCG
>NZ_LQPT01000092.1 GCF_002102355.1 Mycobacterium sherrisii
GCCACGTGAGCGATCGGACGATCAGCGCAACGGGCCACGAGTCGACGACGGCCTTCAACGGACAACGGGGCATTACCGTGGGTCACGGACGGGTTCCTTCGGTAGTCAGGACGAGGGGTTTGGCGATTTCTCATCCTGCCGCCGAAGAACCCGTCCCCCGAACACCTCAACCCGTGTCGGCGTCTACAACCTCATGACCCGCAACAGCTAGCAAGTCGCGGGCTCATCAGTGCGGGGCGAGGTATCGGCCGAGCCAGTCCAACACCCGCTGCCAGGCGTCGGCCGCGGCGGCGGCGTTGTAACGGGGACCAGTGTCGTTGAAGAAGGCGTGGTCGGCATGCGGCTCCACCACCAGCTCGTTGACCAGGCCGGCCCGGTCCAACGCGGCCTTGGCGGCGGACTGCGACCCGGTCACTCGGGCGTCGAGAGCGCCATAGATGCCCAGCACCGCGGCTTTGGACCCGGCGAAGTTGGGGCTGGGCGGCAACGGCCCGTAGAACGGAACCGCGGCCGACACCCCGGGCGCACCGGCGGCCAGCAGTTGCCACACCAGTCCCCCGCCGAAGCAGAAGCCCACCACGGCGACCTCCTGCCCCGGGGCACGCCGGCGCAGTTCGGCGACGCCGGAATTCATATCGCGGGTGAACTGCTCGGGGGCGATGGCGCCGAGCGCCGCGGTGGCCTCCGCGGGATCCGCGAATGTCGCCGTGCCGCCTTTTTCCGACAACAGGTCGATGGCCAGCGCCGCGTATCCGGCCCCCGGCCAGACGTGCCGCAACCGAGCGCACCCAGTCGTTCAGCCCCCGGTTCTCGTGGATGACCAATACGGCCCCCTTCGGACTCGGTGCCTGCGCCCAGGCGCCCTGCAGCTGAGCTCCCGGGCCGGTCCACGAAATCGGCGCGGTGGGTAAGGCGTTGGCCATTCCCGGCGGTTGCGCTGGGCCCGTTGATGTTTCGGGACGTGACGGGGGCTTGGTGGCCGGCGACTGTTGCCGGGACTTGGCGCAGGCGGCGAGAAGCGTGACTGCCGACGTGCTGCCCAGACCGAGCAGCGACAGTCGCCGAATGGCTTCGCGTCTGGTCATCAGGCCGTCGACGTGGTCGGTGGCGATCTCTTGGGCGAGGTAGCGCTGAAGCGGGTTCACCCTGTGAGTATCGGTGCGCGAGCCGTGGTTGACACTCGCGCGGTGAGCGAGTTTATTTGCCGCTATGACAGACGTTTCTATGATTGGCGTCGACGGCGTTCACGGCGTTGTTCTCGGTATGTGGCAGGCGCTTTCGCGGCGCGACTGGGATGCGGTCAAGACCTTTTTGGCCGACGACTGCCTCTACGTCGACATGCCTGTCCCGGCGGTCTCGGCGCGCGGCCCCGAGAACATCGTCACCCGACTCAAGCTCGGGCTCGAGCCATTGGCCGGCTACCAGAACCACGACGGCGTGCTGCTGTCCAACGGCACCGACGTGATGTACGAGCATTCCGAAACGTGGACGTTCGCCTCGGGTGAGCAGGGCGTGCTGCGATTCGTCACGGTACATAAGGTCGTCGACGGCAAAATCGCGGTCTGGAAAGACTATTGGGACATGAACAGCCTGGTGAGCTTCGCCCCGCCCGATCACTTCGAAAACCTGGCGGCCGCCGACACCTCCTGGGTTTTCGATGCTTCAGGTCTGATCTGAGGCGTCTTTTAATTTCCTGTGTACGCGCTCTGCCGTCAGTAATTACCCGTGGGTATCATCTGGCGCACTCTAGCGCACGTCGGTTATGATCTGCACCGGCCAATCGGGTCTGAATGCGGTGGTGGGCGCCTTCATGCCAGCTATGTGTTGTTCGGAGTCGGGAGCGGCCATTCTTCCTCCCTGACGCCGCACCCGGCCTGGCTTGAGTCGGGTGATACCGCGACGAACGGAGTGCCTATGTCACGTGTAACGAGCAAAATCTCTTTCGCCATGATCCTCGGTTTCACCGCCATCACGGCATCGGGTTGCACCCCGGTATTTTCGCTCTTGTCTTTTTAGGACTCCAGAGGGTGTGAAGCCTTCGACGGTTTGGGAATGAACTGGAAACGTCGATCCTTCGCCTCCTCGGATATCCGAAATTGTGCGCATGCTTAATTCGGCGTCGGCGGCTATGGCCGGTATTCGCGGACGTCGTAATGGGGATGCGTGGTACTGGGACGGCGATCTAGCAAAACAGTTGTAATCGGTCGACCCGGTGGGTTCGATACCCGATATGGTCCGGGTGACGGCGATCTCGTGCTGCCGTAGTGCATCAATTCGCTTGTATACAGCTGAATTTCAGCAGGATGCGAGATGTAGCCGGGCGAGACGGTCTCGGAGGAGCGGCGCTTCCGCGCGCCCACACGCCAACATAGCAAATCAAATACATAGAAAATATCGGTGCGTACACGTGGTATATACGGGAGATTTCGAGTTAATATCTGCACCGGCCGACCGGGTCTGAATGCGGTGGTGGGCGCCTTCAGCCAACTATTTGTTTGTTCGGGGTCAGGAACGGCCATTTCCGTGCCTCCTGACGCCATGGACCCGGCTCCACATCGAGCCGGGCGCAATCGAGACGAAATGGAGTGCAACATGTCGGGAATCACCAGCAAAATCACCGTCGCCGTAATTCTCGGTTTCACGGCGGTGGCGGCGACGGGGTGTTCACCCGTCCTTTCGCTCATCACCGTCACGATGTAGGAGCCCGCCGCCGCGCGTACTACTGATGTGTGACGCGCGCCCCGGGCGAACAGCGTCAGCCGCCCGGGGCGCCCGTTCGCCGTTTTGTCGACGCAACGTTGCGGACGGACCGAACGCCGCGCAGCGGCGCCGCCGGTTGCTGAGCCATCCCGATCGCTATGATCGCAGCGCGACGGGAGGTGCGATCGCATGCCGCGGTTCCAAACCGAAATGGCAGCATGTCCGCATTGCCGGCGGACCGCCGAGGCGACGGTCGAATACGTGCGTGATGACGCCGGCAAGGTGCTGCGCAGGATCGTCCGGGACGTTCATTGCCGCCACGCGGACTGCCCGGGCAGCGAAGTCCCGCCGCACTGGGCGTAGCCGCCGGTCTTCACCAGCGACGATCGACTACCATCAGCCGCCGCATCTCGGTATGCGCCAGCTGATCTCCTGGAAAACGGTATTGAGATAAGTTGATTATCAACAACATTCGTTTGCTGCATACTGCTAACTTGTCTGACGCCTCAGAAACCGTACCGGCCGAATGAATTCGGCAAAATATCTTGCGGGGATTTTTGCCAAAATGCTCGTGATCTTGTTGTTTCGCATCGTATTGTACGTGTGTCTCGGGCAACACGATCGGCTCTCTGGTAACAGAAAAGCCTTGGACGAATGGGGGCAACACCGTGGCACGTCTCAGCAGTAAAATTGTGGTCGCCGTTATGCTGGGCTTTACCGCCCTTTCCGCATCGGGCTGCACATTTCCGGTCACGATCGACGGCGGTCCGTTTACCCTCGTACCGTAGGTAAGCCACGGAGTCGTCGATAGCCCGGTCCGCGATAATCCCTGGGCGAGCAGGGATTATCGCGGACCGGCTCTTCTAGCCGCGTATCGGCATGCGAGGGTATGCCGGCGTCCGCTAGCCGTGTGGTTGAGCCGCTCAGCGGCGTAATGTGCGGTCGCGTAGCGCCGTTCGTGCGGTTCGTACCGTGCCGTTTGTACCGTGGCGTTCGTACCGTGCCGTTCGTACCGTGCCGTTCGTACGTAGTGCCGCTTTGGGTGCTACGGAACGCAGGTCAGCGGGCTGCAGTCGATGGTGACCGGAAAAGTGCACCCCGACGCCGTGCTTGCGGTAAACGCAAGGATCAAAGCGACGACGAATTTACTCGTGTGGCGTGACATGACATTTCCCCCGTTCGGCTCAGCTTTGGGCTGGTGCCGGATATGGACTTGTATTGTCGAATTGCCCGAGACGACCAGTCTATGTCGTCAAACCTTCCTAGCCAACGGTTTTCGTTGCGTGGACGAACGGTGCGCACCGCACTTTACCGCCGGAAATCGCTTGATGTCCAGCGCGCCAATACGTTCGGCGGTCCACATCGAGATGTCCATTTGACGAAGCGGACGGTGCCGACCAAAAAGTCGTTTGCTAGGACGCCAACTCGTGCAGCACGCATAGCCGGACCGGGTCGCGCTTTCCTTTGACCCGCACGGAGCCGTGCCTGCTCACCCGGGCGCCCGTTCCCAGTGCCGCGCAGGTGGCGGGGCCCACGACCACCTGACCGGGCTCGGCCAGATTCTCCAGGCGAGCCGCCAGGTTGATGGTGTCCCCGATCGCGGTGAAGCTGCGCATCTCTGCTGCTCCGATATTTCCGACCAGCGCCGGCCCGCTGTTGATGCCGACGCGGAACCGCGGCCAGTCGGCGTGCCCGCGTGCCGCCTTCTCGACGACATCGTGGAGGGCCAGTCCGGTCCGCGCGGCCCGTATCGCGTGGTCGGACTGTCGTGCCGGGGCACCCCAAATCGCCGTCACGGCGTCACCGACGAACTGCAGAACGGTGCCGCCCGATTCCAGAATGAGCGGGACGACAGCTCCGTAGTAGGTGTTGAGCATGGTGACCACCTGGTCGGGAGGGGTCGCCTCCGTGAACGGCGTGAAGCCGTGTAGGTCTGCCATCAGCACGGTCACCTCAGTGACAGCACCGCCGAGCCCGGCCTGATCGGGGTCGGCGAGCAGCGCGGTCGCGACCGCCGGCGACATGTAGCTGCGAAACAGGCCATCGAGGTGGTGGTATAGGCGGGCGTTCTCCAATGCGATCGAGGATTGGGTGGCGAAGGAGCGCAACAGCGCGACGTCGGCGTCGGCGAAGGCGCCGTCGGCGCGATGGGCCTCGATCACCCCGGCGAGTTGCCCCTTGACCATCAGGGGCAGTTCCAGCGGATCGTCGGCAACCGCCGCCCCCGCGAAGTCGAGCGCGCCGCCGCGCACGATGCCCAACCGAAAGTGGTCACCGGGGAAGGCTTCGGCCAGGGCCGCCATCACTCGATCCAGCAGCGCGTCCTCGTCCTGGATGACGCTGGACTCGCGCCCGACGGCCACCAGACTGCGCAGCTTGCGCACGCGCTCGCGCTCCGCGCCCAGCGCTTCGGCCCCGCGCTTGAGCACCGCGACCTGCTGTTCGGACAGCTCGAATCGGTCGGCGAGCCGCGCCGCGACCGCGCCGGGGGCGACGTGTTCACCTCGCTCGCGGCGCTGCAGCACGTCGACCATCTCTTCGAGCGCGGCGGCATAGTCGCGGCGGAGATCGGCAATGGTCTGCTGGGTCGCCAGCGCATCGAACAGGCCCCGCACTGAACCTTCTCGGCGGAACTGAACCCGCGCGCTGTAGGCGATGAAGCAGAACGCCACCGTCATCAGCAGATGCCATAGCCACCAGGAAGCGTGCCAGCTCATCCCGAGCGCCAAGGCCACCGACGCCTCGGTCAACAGGACAAACGCGGTGAGCACCGACATGACGACGACGGCGGGGCGGCGGCGGTAGATCGGGAAGTAGACCAGTGCCGCCGCGGCGAACAGCGCACCACCGGCCAACGCCCCCAGTTGCTCGATGTTCTCGAGCTGATCCTGGTTTTGCAGCCGGTCGAGCACACCGCACAGGATCACCGCCGCGGTGGCCGCCATCAGGAACCACACCAGCGCCGACAACCGCCAGCGCAGTGACCAGAGGCGCGCGTTTCGCGCCGGGGTGAATGTCGCCGACGAGGCCAGCGCGATTGCGCCCGCCAACACCAGCCCCATGCGGGTCGGCAACATGAACTCCGCGTCGGAGGTATTGATCAGCACCCCCGGGGTGAAGACGGCGTGCACACCGAAAAAGCCCGCCGTCGTGATGAACACCTGCGAGACCAACCAGAGTCGGGCGTCGTCGCGGGCGCGAGCCTCCCTCCCGATCAAGAAGCCCAGCACCACACTCACCACGGACGCGGACAACACCAGTACGAAATGCGCGACGCGGTTGTCCCACTCCAGGTCGACCTTGGGCTTGTTGAGCAACAGCCACAGCGCCACCATCGGGAGGGCCATGTGCATGAACCAATTTGCCGTGCGCACCCGCGATCCCGGGCGTGCGGTGGCGCTACTCAACAACGACCCCCTTGCCATCGGCCATCGCGAACTCACCTTCGGCTCGTTGTATTCCAGCAAACCGACGGTCGCGATAGGAAATTTCCCGTCGACAACACGGGCATGGACAATTCGGGTTGTCGTTGATGGTGGCGCTACGCACAAGACGTCAGGACTCGGCCAGTTCGCCGAGACGCCGCAGGGTTCCCGACAGCGTCCGCCCCACCTGCCGCACGGCGACCCGATCGGCGAGATAACCCAGCAGCCCGCCCGGCGCCTGATAAGACAGCCGGAAGGTTACTTTCGTCCTGCCCTCGCCGCCGTCGCGCAGCCGGATCCGGCCGCGCAAGGTGATACCGGTCAAACCGACCCAAGCCACGTCACGGAGGTCGTCGAATTCGACGACCTCGATCAGGCCGCCCACCGGGACCGAACCGATTTTCCAGTGCACGATGTAGCGTGCGCCGACACCGGCGGGCAGATCGTTGGCTGCTTCCCAGCGCTCCAGGTTGGTCATGAACTTCGGGTAGCAGTCCGGACCGCTGACGATCCTCCAGATGGTCTCCCGGTCGGCCTTGACGACGCAGCGGCGTTCGACGCGCATCAGCCGATCACCGGGAAGCGACGCTGGGCGGCAAGGCGGTCGACGCCCTCTTGCAGGCTGGCCATCACCTTGTCGTGCACCGTCTGATCGTCGCCGTCGACCTCGATGGGCTCCTGGACCTCGATCACGATCTTGGTGGGCAGCGGGATGTGCCCGGCCAGGTCACTGATGTTCAGTCCCCAGGGCAGGGCCAGTGAGATCGGAATGCTCTTGAGACGCAGCAACTTATCCGCCATCAACAGTTTGGCCAGCCACTGTCCGCGGTTGATGAACAGCGCGCTCTCCTGTCCCCCGACGCTGGCCACCGGGACGATCGGTACCCCGGTTTCACGCGCCAGTCGCACATACCCCATCCGCCCGCCGAAGTCGACCTTGTGGCGTTCCCACGAGGGCCGGAAGACCTCGTAGTCGCCGCCGGGGTAGACGAGTAGGGCCGCGCCGGATTCCAAAGCGAGTCGGGCATTTTCAGGGTTGGCGGCGACGGTGCCGAACTTGCGCAGCCAGCCCAGCGGCGGTGCCGAAACCACCAGATTGTGGGCCAACTGGTAGAACGGTCGTTCGACGCCGAAGTAGGAGCAGAAAGCGAGGGTGAAAACGAAGGTGTCGGGAGGGACATTGCCGCCGCTGTGGTTGCCGACCAGCAGTACCGGGCCGGTGCTGGGGATCCGATCCAGTCCCCGCACGTCCGCCCTGAAGTACAGCGATGCGAGTAGCCAGGTGCCGGGCAGCTGGTCACGGATATAGTCCGGATCGCGCTGGTCGAGGTCGGCCTTGGGCACCCGGGACACCACCTGGTTGCGGGTCCACTCCATCGCCTCTCCGACGAGTCCCATATGCCGTTTCCTGTCGTTAGCGCCGATCTGAAACGCCGACTACCCGGAATGCCTCGTTTTCACACCGATGTTTTTCGCCCGGCTATCTCCTATGTGGCGCAGCAGGTTTGGCCGGGTTGCTCGCTGGGCGGCCCGAACGTAGCGGAGTCGGCGAGCACGGTGTAGATCTCCCATCGCTCGCCACCGGGGCCGGTGACCCAAACCTTGTCCTGCGTGGCGAAGCAACAGGTGGTGCCGATCTCCTCCTCGGTGAACAGCCCCTCGCCGGCGAGCCGACCGATCTCCCGATGCACTTCGCCGCTGGATTCGACCTCCACCCCAAGGTGGTTAAGGGTGCCGCCCTGGCCGGAATTTTGCAGCAGCACGAGTTTGAGCGGCGGCTCGGTGATCGCGAAGTTGGCGTAGCCCGGCTTGACTTTGGCCGGTGGGGTGCCAAAGAGCCTGGCGTAGAACGCGATCGCCGTGTCGAGGTCCTCGACGTTGAGGGCGAGTTGTACACGGGACATGGTTGGTTCCTTTCCGGTTGTCTCGGATTGTCTCCGGTTGTCTCGGCGCTACCCGGTGGCGGCCGCGACGGACAGATCGACCCGCAGGATCGACGAAAGTTGTTGTAGTGCAGGGGAATCACCCAGTAATAGACCCAGGTGCCGCGGCGCTCGCTGGCCAGTAGCCCGGCCGAACGCAACAGCTTGAGGTGATGGGAGATCGTCGGCTGGGACACGTCGAAGGCCGCCGAAATCTCGCAGACACAGGCCTGGCCATCGGGGTGGCTTGCGATCAAACTGAGCAGCCGCAACCGGACCGGGTCGCCGAGGGCCTTGAACATCGCGGCCAGCTCGGCAGCCTGCTGCGCCCCCAGCGCGGCCGTCCCGAGCCCCGGGCAGCACCCCAGTTGATTCGACATTTATCTATATAAGCATTCTTCGAATCAAGGAGCAAGGCCCGGCTCAGACGGTGTCGAGCAACAGCATCAGCCCATAATCCATGTGGATCTGCTGGTGGCAGTGCAGCAGCGACCGTCCGGGCTGATCGGCGACGAAATCGACGTCCATGATCTGGTAGCCGCCGAGCATCGCAACGTCCTTGCGCACGCCGGCGGTCGTCGTGCCGGCGAACTGGGTGAGTTCGAAGGTGTTCCGGTGCAGATGCATGGGGTGCAGGTCGTCGGTGGCGTTTTGGAAGCGCAGGCGGTAACGCTTGCCGCGTTCCAAGGTGAGCACGGGCGTGTTGCTGTCCATCGAAAACGCAGTGCCGTTGATCGTCCAGATATTGAACCCGTCGTCGGCGGCGTTGCGTTTCTCGATCAGCATCTCGATGACCTGATCGGGCGGCCGCAAAGCGGCCGGCGTCGGGGCGGCGAACAGGCGGTAATCCCAGCTAAATGGCGGGGGCGCGGCCCATTGCGGGTCGCCGCGGTGCCCGGCGTATTCGACGACAATGCCCATGCCGTTGCCGCGGTCGTCGTCGGACAGATCCCCCAGCACCCAGGAGCCGGGGTTGGTCATCTCGACAACTGCCGAAATCCGCTCCGCCGCACCGAGCCAGAGCACGGGTACCGTCGCCGGGGTCGGCACCGGATTGCCGTCCAGCGCAACAACGGTGAACCGGTGGCCGGGCAGCGCCAGACTGCGCGACTCGGTGGCGCTGCCGTTGAGCACGTGCAGCATGATCCGTTGACCGGCTCGGACCCGCAGCGGGTCACCCTGGCCAAGTTTGCGGCCGTTGACGGTGAACGCGGCGTAGCCGACCTCGTACCCATGCGGTGCGCCGCGGCTCAACGAGGCTCGCATCGCCGATTCGCCCTTCTCCTTGAGGCCCGGGTCTTCGGTGCCGGCGAGAAAGTCGCTGGCCATGTCGCCGCCCCTACTGAAGGTCGGCTCAAACTCCTTGAGGGTCAAATAGATCTCTTGGTCATACGCGCCGGGATGCTGTTTGGGTTCGATGTAGACGGGACCCACGAGTCCGGTGTACAGGCCCCGAGACAAATCGGCGCGCGGGACGACGTGGGTGTGGTAGAAGCGGAACCCCGCCGGTCCGGGCACGAAGGAGATCCGCCGCATGCCGTGTGGTGCGATGTAGGGCGTGCCCTCCTCGGCGGCGCCGTCGACGTCGACATCGAGATGTTGACCGTGCCAATGCAATTGCTCCGGAGTGTCGGTGTCGTTGTAGACGTCCACCCAGGTTTGCTGCCCTTCCTTCAGTCGCAGCAGCGGACCCGGGAACTCACCGTTGTACAGAGTCGTCGAGACGACGTGGTCCGGCGCCAACTCGACGGTGCCGGTACCGATCCGCAGCGTGTGATCGGGTTTGCCGTTGCGCGGCGCAGGGGGTACCGGGTGCGAGCAGCCGGCGGCTGCAGCCGCGGCGACGGTGCCTAATCCCAAGCTCCATTTGAAAAACTCGCGACGATCCAGCGCCATTGTTTCCGTTTCGGTTCCAGTGGTCTCAACCGCTGATGCGGTAGAGGCGGGCGGCGTTCTCGCGCGCGATGAGATCGACCACCCGGATGGCGTCGGCCTCGCTCCAGTCGTCGTTGTCGACGAAGCCGCGCAAAACCCGGTGCATCCCGCTGCGCCACAAGGCCGCGCCCAGGTAGTGCAGCTCGACGGGCCCGAAGCCATCGGACGAATACAGGATCTTGGACAACGGTGCCATCTCCAACAGTCGGCCGATGAACGCCGGCGCACGGGCGCCAAGGTAATTGATGCTCAGCCCGCCGTCGACATAGACGTTGTCGTAGGCCTGCGCCAGATACCCCGCTTCGCGCTCATAGGGATAGCAGTGCAGCAACACGATCGGGGTAGTGCCGCAGCGCAGCAGGAAATCGCGCAGATACAGCGGATTGGCGGTGCGCAGGTCACAGTCGCGGTCGCCGAAGCCGACATGGAATTGCAGCGGCTTGCCCAACCGCAGGGCCTGGTGCAGTCCGAAGCGGAGCAGCACCCGGTCCTGCAGCCGGGTTCCACCTCGGTCCCGCCAGCGGGCCGCGGCCTCGGCGACCTCGTTGGGGTGCGGCTCGCCGAGGTCGCCCTGGAAGCCGCCGCGATAGGCGAGGATGGACTTGGTGCCGACGGCGCCGGCCGCGCGGTCGTGCAGGATGGCGGTGAACGCCGACGCGTAATCGCCCGATGCCTGCGCGGCCTGCTCCGCGACCTGCTCGAGGCGAATCACCTCGTGAATCCGGTTGCCAGACAGCGCCCCCAGCTCGCCCACGTCGGCGGTGCCGGCGTCGATGCCGGTGTCGACCAACCAGTCACTCACCCCGGCGGCCGGCAGGAACAAACGCGCCAGCTCGCGCTCGGTGAGTTCGCTGCGACGGCTCCAATACTGTTGCGGTTGGGCATGTTTGGGCAACCCCAGCACGGGGCCGCAGTGGGCGCGGATTGCGAGCCCTAGCTGTGAATCGAACCCCGAGGCCGCGAGCGGTTCGGTGTTGGCCTCGTTGAGCGCGTTTTCGAATCGGCGCCGATCCCCCGACTCGAGCCAGCAACCGTGGACATGCTGATCGATGAGGAGCACCTCGCCGATGTGTTGCGCCAGCGCCGACGGCACTGTCACGCTCAGACGCTCCACGCCATCCGGAACTTGTCCGCCAGTTGTCCGGGATCGAGATCGGCGTAGCGCTGCTGCTCCAGGCTGCGGACGGCGACCACCATCTCGACCGCGGCGTCGCCCAGGATTTTCCGGAGCAGCGCCGAACGGCCAAGCGCGGCAAGGATATCGGGCTGAGAGCGGGCCAGGCTCACGATCCCGGCGTGCGCGCGGTCGGCCGGCGAGACGGTGGCCGGATCCACCGTCGTCGCAGCGGCTAATGGGGCGTGGCGCCGGATGCCGTCGAGCGCCAGCCCCAGGATGGCGGCCGACGCGAAATACGGGTTGGCCGAGGGATCGACGATCTTGACTTCAACATTGCCCCCGTGCGGGCTGCCCGGCCCACCCCTGATGAATCGCACTGCGGCTTCCCGGTTTTCGATGCCCCAACAGGCGTAGCATCCCGCCCAGTTGCCGGGCTGCATGCGCAGACCCGACACGATCGATCCGCACAGGACGCCCTGGGCCTGCGGCAGTCCCTGCAGCACACCGGCCACCGCGCTCTCCCCCGCCGGCGTCATGCCGCCGGGCCCCGGCCCGCCGGAAAACAGCGGACCATCCGCGGTCGTCAGCGAGAAATGTTGGTGCGCACCCGATCCGACGCCATCGGCGAACGGAACTGGCGACAGACTGATCCGCAACCCGTGACGGCGCGCCACACGGCCGATGATGATGCGTGCCAGCACCACCTGATCGGCGGCGGCTACCGGCGGCAACGGCGACAACGAGATTTCGAACTGGTTGGCTCCGTACTCGGGATGAAACTGCTCGATTCCCACCCCGCAGCGGGTGGCCGCCGTGGTGACATCGCGGACGAAGTCCTCGTGCTCCAGCACACCGGCCAGGCCGTACTGTGCCCACAGTGTCGCGGGCAGTTGGCCGCCGTCGGGGCCGACCACGACGAACTCGACCTCGTGACCAACCGCGGCGGTCAGGCCGGCCGCGGCCAGCTCCGCCTCGACCCGGCCGAGCGTTCCTCGGCTGCACACCGATGCCGGCGTGCCGTCCTGTCCGAAGAATCCTGCTGGCGCCCAGGCCAACCCGTCGCCGAGCACGCGCACCGCGGCCAGGTCGATACGCAATCGCTGATCGCCGACCACGCCGACCTCGTCGGTGAAGGCGATGCCGGTCCGGTCGATGGCGAAGGCGTGCCAGGAGGGGCTGGCGCCCAGGCCCGGGTCGGCGAAGATGCTGGTGCGCCGGATGGGCACGGTCTTGGCATGGACGAGACCGGCCGGATTCACCACGGTGCCGAGCACGGTGTCGACTCCCTCGGTCTCCAGCTGGGCGACCGCCGCGGCGGCAAGCGGCATGGCCGTCATGGCAGCAGCCCTATCGGTGGATACCGTCGAACGGCTCGCCCGCCCCGCTAGGCCCGGCTCGGCAGGGTCAGCTTGCAGGTCTGACCGATATCGAGGGTCCGCAGCATCCGCCCCATGCCGACCCACAATGCGCACGACAGGGCCAGGTCGGCCAGCAACTCCTCGGAGAAGTGCTCGTTGGCGCGGCGCCAAAAGTCTTCGTCGTCACGCAACTTGGTGTGTTCGGTGCCGAACCGGTGAGCGAACTCGGCGGCCAGCCGCTCCTGCTCGCTGAAACCCTCCCAGGTGCGCCACTGCAGCGCGTGCTCGTAGAGCGCTTCGTCCACGCCCTCGGCCGGGCCGTCGGCGTCGCGGGTGTTCAGGCACACGGTGCATTCGTTGTCGTGGGCGATCACGGTCCGCGCGATCTCGCGGGTGCGCATCGGCAGCCGGTTCTTGGTGTAGACGGCCTGGCTGAAATTGGCGATCGCGCCGCCGAGGTCCGGAGACTTCGTGGCCCAGCCGTAGATGTCGTCGTCAGCGAAGGTTCCGATTCGGCTCATGGCGTGATGGTACGCCCGCGCCGCGCGATCACTAACGCGTATCGCCGACACCGGCCGGCAGCGCCGCGGTGGCCGGTGTGTCGTCGTGCCAATCGCGTTGGGCCAGAACACGGTGTGCAATATGCTGCAATGCGGTTTCGACCTGGCGGCGGTCCGGTCGACCCTCGAAGTTCGGTGATCGCGACAGCTTGTCAACGATCCAGCCCAGCAGCAACGAGTAGACGTAGTCGACCTGCTGGGCGCCCGCGGGTGTCAACCACATCTGGTTGCCGTCCCGCTCCACGTAACCGCCGGCGACCAGCCGGGCGAAGGTGGGTTCGAGCACCTCGAACGGGAGTCGCAGCGAATCGCCGATATCGCTGAGCCGCGCCGTCCCGTACATCTGCGCAAAGCGGTAGATCCGCATCACGCCCCACAGGCCGGCGACGTCCAGCCGGCAATCGGGCCGCAGCGCGATGCTACGCAACCGCACACCGGGATCACCGCGCAACATGCGCGCAATCGCGTTCTCCAACAGCCGTTCCGGCGTGTCCGTGCTCGGCATGCCGAAGCCGTCACCGAGATCGACTGCGCTGTTGTGGATGTCGCGCAGCGGGATCTCGCGCAGGCACAACGCGAGGACGAAGCCGACCACCGCGACCGGCGCCGCCCAGAGGAAGACCTCGCTGAGCGACTCCGAATACGCCTGCACGATCGGCGCGGCCACGTTGGCCGGCTGATGATGCAGGGCACCCGGCGAGCTGACCGCGTCGGGTGCAGCGCCGCTGGCGGCCAACGCCGGACCCATGCGGCCCTTGAGGAAGTTGGCGAACAGCGACCCGAATATCGCCGCGCCGAACGAACTTCCGATGGTCCGGAAAAACGTCACACCCGAGGTGGCCACCCCGAGGTCCTCGAAGTTCGAGGTGTTCTGCACGATGAGCACCAACACCTGCATGGACAGACCGATGCCGGCGCTCAGAATGACCAGATAGGCAGACTGCACCAACGCCGAGGTGGACGGGGTCATCCGCGACATGAGCAGAAACGCCAGCGCCATCAGGGCGGTGCCGACCACCGGAAACACCTTGTACCGACCGGTCCGGCCGACCAGGGTGCCGCTGCCGGTCGAGGTGATCAGCATGCCGACCACCATCGGCAACGTGCGCAGTCCCGACGTCGTGGCCGAGACGCCGTTGACGTACTGCATGTAGGTGGGCAGAAACGTCATCGCGCCCAACATCGCGAACCCGACCACAAATGACAGCACGCAACAGACGGTGAACACCGGGCTGGCGAACAACCGGGTCGGCAGGATGGGTTGGGGGACGCGGGTTTCGACCCAGACGAACGCGGCCAGCGCCGCCGCGGCGCCGACGAACAGTCCGACGATCGTCGCCGAGCCCCACGGGTATAAGGTGCCGCCCCAGCTGGTCGCCAGCGTCAGGCCGGCGGCGCCCAGGCCGACCAACACAATTCCGGCGTAGTCGATGACCGGCTTGGTGTCCGACGTCAATGCCGGGATGGCCGCCGCCGCCACGAAGATCACCACGACCGAGATCGGCACGTTCACCCAGAAGGCCCAGCGCCAGGTCAGGTAGTCGGTGAAGTAACCGCCCAGCAACGGGCCGACGACCGTCGTCACGCCGAACACGGCTCCGAGAATGCCCTGGTAGCGGCCGCGTTCGCGGAGCGGCACCACCTCACCGATCAGCGCGCTGGCGGTGACGGTGATTCCGCCGCCGCCGATGCCCTGCAGGGCGCGGGCCGCGACCAGCATGCTCATCGACTGGGCCAGGCCGCACACCACCGACCCGACCACGAAAAAGACAATGGCCGCCTGGAAGACACGTTTCCGGCCGAACAGGTCGCCCAGCTTGCCGACCAGCGCCGTGACGATCGTCGACGCCAGCAGGTAGCTGGTCACCACCCAGGATTGATGGCCGGCGTCGCCGAGGTCGGCGACGATCGTGGGCAGTGCGGTCGCGACGATCGTCTGGTCCAGCGCCGCCAGCAGCATCCCGAGCACGATCGCAACGAAGATGAGGTTTCGTCGTTGCGGCGTGACCAACGGGCCGCCGGAACCGGTGGACGCCGCCGGGTGGGCCTGCGTCGGTGCGGTGGACGATGCGCTGGTCATGCCTGCCTTTCCCGTCGGCGTCTGATGCTAACGGGTGCCCACCGTTGACCCGCGGCAATCGCGCTGCGGGTCAACCGAGCGTGCGGCAGGACCTAGGCGATCGAACCCGGCGGCCGCGACACGCACTGCGCCAGGTAAAGCTGCTCGCCCAGCTTGTCCATCAGCTGCAGCTGGGTCTCCAGGTAGTCGACGTGGTTTTCCTCGTCGGCGATGATCTTTTCCAGCAGGAAGGCGCTGGTGCTGTCCTCTTTCTCGCGGCACATGATGACGCCCGGTTTGAGTCGGTTGAGCACCTCGTATTCGATCGCCAGGTCAGCCTCGAACTGTTCGCGCAGCGTCTGTCCGATGCGCAACGAGAAGAGTCGCTGGTAGTTCGGCAGACCGTCCAGCAGCAGGATGCGGTCGGTAATCGCCTCCGCGTGCCGCATCTCATCGAAGGACTCCGCGCGGGTGTGCTCGGCTATCTCGGTGAAGCCCCAGTTCTCCTGCATCTTCGAATGCAGGAAGTACTGGTTGATTGCGGTCAGCTCGCTGGTCAGTTGCTCGTTGAGCAGACGCAGCACATCTGGATCCCCTTGCATGATCACTCCTCCGGTGTCAAAAGCTGTCAAGACTGCGGCGCAGGGCTGGGCTGAGCGCCGTGCCGCCGTAGCAGCACTTTGCCACCTAAATTTCGAATCTTCCAGCAAGGTATGGCTGCGCTCACTAGGGGAAATAAGCCCCAAGTTAGGGTCGTCTAACCTACTTAGGCTAGACTCCCTTAACATGACGCATTCTCGGGCGACCGCCGGCGCATGTGAGGCACGCTGATGTACGTATGCCTGTGCGTCGGGGTCACCAACCACACCGTGGCGGAGTGCGTCGCCCGGGGTGCTTCCACCTCCAAGGCGGTGGCCGAGGCGTGCGGCGCCGGTGGTGACTGTGGGCGGTGCCGGCGCACCCTGCGCGCGATCATCGCCGCGTCGAAGAACAGCGAACCCGAATTCGAGACCGCAGCGTCGCTCTGACGCGAAATCAGTTCTGTTTTCGGTCCGCAAAAGAGGCCAGGGCCGCGGCGTTGTCGTGGGTGCCCATCAACGTGGCGAAGTGAGCGTTTTCCCGCGCCGTCGCGGCCGCGATCTCCGGCCGAACCGGTTCGGCCATCGTGTGCTTGACGGCCATCAAACTTGAAATAGGCCGGGCCGCAAGGACTTCGGCGTGCCGCCGGGTCTCGGGCAGCAGCTCCTCCGGTTCGCAGACGCGCCACACCAGGCCCATCCGCAAAGCCTCCTGAGCGTCGACCCATTCCGAGGACATCAACAGCCAGGCGGCGTTCTGCCGCCCGATCAGCTGCGGCAACAGGTAGGACGACGCGGCCTCGGGCGCCACACCCAGGCTGGTGAACGGGCATTTCAGCCGTGCCGTCACGGACATGAACGCCAGGTCGGCGTAGCCGAGGATGGTGGCGCCGATCCCGACCCCGACACCGTTGACCGCGCAGATGAGCGGTTTGGGGAACGCGCTGAGCGCCTCGATCAGGCCGGGGAAACCGTGTTTGCCCGGGGTGAAGCCGGGGTCGGTGATGCGCGCTTGCATCTCGGCGAGATCGGTGCCGGCGGAAAAGCCGCGCCCGGCGCCGGTCAGCACGACGACCGCGACCTGTGGGTCCTCGGCCGCGGCCAGCAGCGCCTCGGCGGTCGCGTCATAGAGTGCTTCGTTGAACGCGTTGAGCGCCTCGGGCCGATTCAGCGTCAGGGTGCGTACTCGATTGGTGTCCTCGATCAGCAGCAGGGTCACCGGTGCAGCCTAACGTCGCGCGTTTGCCCGGCCCGCGCTCACCCGTTGCTGTAGACGCGCGTCGGGGCGATCAGCACCACCGCCCGTCGTTCCAGATTCATCACCCGGTCGTACTCGTCCCAATCGTCGTGCGTGCCGCCGGCGGCGGTGAAAACCTCACGGAGCAGCAGCCGCAACTGGTCGGGCTGCAGCCACGGCCGCGGGTCGTCGGGGCCGACCAGTTCGGCGGTGCCCTCCACTGTCGCCCACTGCCAGCCGTTGCGGAAGGTGACCGCCAGTTGCGGACGGGACCGCAGGTTGGCGAGCTTGACCTTGCCGTAGGTGGTGAAGGCGAGAACCGGCTCACCGGTCTGCGGATGTGGGAGGCGGCCCACGTTCACCAGCGACGCCTGCACGGTGCCGTCGGCACGAACGGTCGAGATCACCGCCAGTCCGCTTTCTGCGGCCGATAGGGCCACGGCGTCTTCGAGTGTGGTCATGTGTTCCTCATGTCGGGTAGGCGGGCTTGAACACGTAGCGGCTGGTCGGCACCGTATCGATGTTCTCGTTGGCGCCGAACGCGGTGGTGCTGGCGACCATCCGGCCCAGCCGGTACTGCAGGTCGTCGTCGTCGGCGGCCCCGAAAAACGCCTTCAGGTCGCTGATTGCCTCCGCCGGGAACAACTCCTCGACGATTCCCGCGATTCCCGGTGCGTTGCTGGTCAGCGCTCGCACCACCCAGTTCTGGGTGTAGCCGAACGTCGCTTGGGTCTCGATGGCCACCGGCGTGTGGTCACGTTGCCACCGGTAAAGCCAGGTCGCCTGGTCCAGCTCCGGCGGACGGCGCAGCAGCGCGATGTTTGCCAAACCCGTTGTGCGAGCGCCCGATTCGGTGACGGGCGCGGGCAGTGGAACGGATTCGGTCACCAGATAGGCGGCGAGTTCGTCGCATTCGGCTTCGAGCATCGCCAGCGCGGCCGTCATCTGTTCGCCGTAGCACTGGTGTGTCCACATGCTCACGACCGCGACGGCCGGTGGATCCAACGTCGTCAACGTCATCAGCGAATGCCGCACCGCGCCGTCTTTCACATTGACCGCCAGCCCGGGCAGGCCCAAGTCCAGCAGCGCGTCCGCGACCGGGCCCACTTGCCGGGCACACCATTCGTCGTCCGAGTCGGCGCGCCGGAGCACCGCGATCACCTTTTCCATGGAGCGAACCTACCGCCGGCCGGGGCGCTATTTGACCAGGCGCACCTGCTGTTCGCTGCCGATCGCCGCACCGATGATGCCGGCCAGTCGCCGGTAGGACTCGTCACGGCCGCTCGAGGAGCGGAACACCAGGCCGATCCGCCGCCCGGGTCGCGGCGGCGCGAACTGCGCGAGACCCAGTTGGCTCCGGGCGGTCTCGACGGGCGCGGCGCTCTGCGGGATCAAGGTGACGCCCAGCCCGCCGGTCACGCATTGCACCGCCGTCGCCAGCGAGGCGGCCCGGGTGTCGGCGAGCTCGGCTCGCACTCCCGCCTTCTGGCAGACGTCGAGGGCCTGATCGCGCAGACAGTGGCCCTCGTCGAGCAGCAGCAGCGGCAGGTCGGCCAACGCCGAGGTCGGCACGCGGCGTTTGCCCGACATCGGATGGCCGGGCGGCACCGCAAGCAGGAAGTCCTCGTCGTAGATGGGCACCTCGGTGATGCCGCCGACGGCGGCGGGCACGGCGATCAGGGCGGCGTCCAAGGCTCCGCCGCGCAGCGCCGCCAGCAGACGTTCGGTCTGGTCCTCGATCACGCGCAGGGTGAGGGTGGGTAACCGCTCGGAGAGTCCGGCCAGCACCGTGGGCAGCACATAGGGCGCGACGGTGGGGATGATGCCCAGCCGCAGGGTGCCGTGCAGCGGGTCCGAGGTGCCCCCGGCGGCGGCGGTGAAGGCCTCGGCCGCCTCGACGACCGTCTGGGCCAGCGGCAAGAGTTGCGCGCCCTCCGGCGTCAAGCGGACACGCCGGGTGGACCGCTCGACGAGATGGGTGCCCAGGCCCGTCTCCAGTGCCGCCAGAGCCTGCGAGAGCGTCGACTGGCTGACGCCCAAAGCCGTTGCGGCGCTGCCGAAATGACGCTTCTCGGCGACCGCCGCGAACGCGCGCAGCCCGGCCAGGGTGGGTTGAAAACTCTTATCGGTCATACCTATAAGTCTAGTGCTATATATCACCTTTACTTCAAGCCTCGGGCGGGGCAACATGGTCGGTGAACACTTATTCTTGACTAAATCCAGATAAGGAGCGGATATGTCATTGCTCACGATCGGCGACCAGTTCCCCGCCTACGAGCTCACGGGCCTGATCGGCGGCGACCTGTCGAAGGTCGACGCGCAGCAGCCGGAGGACTACTTCAAGACCTTCTCCAGCGACGACTACGAGGGCAAGTGGCGGATCGTGTTCTTCTGGCCGAAGGACTTCACCTTCGTCTGCCCGACCGAGATCGCCGCGTTCGGCAAGCTGAACGACGAGTTCGAGGATCGCGACGCGAAGGTGCTCGGCGTCTCGGTCGACAGCGAATTCGTGCACTTCCAGTGGCGTGCGCAGCACGAGGATCTGAAGAAGCTGCCGTTCCCGATGCTGTCGGACATCAAGCGCGAACTCGCCTTGGCGACCGGAGTGCTCAACGACAGCGGCGTCGCGGACCGGGTGACCTTCATCGTCGACCCCAACAACGAGATCCAATTCGTCTCGGCGACCGCGGGATCGGTGGGGCGTAACGTCGACGAGGTGCTGCGCGTGCTGGATGCCCTGCAGTCCGACGAGCTGTGCGCTTGCAACTGGCGCAAGGGCGACCCGACCCTGAACGCCGGCGAACTGCTCAAGGCGTCTGCGTAACTCAGGAGAGGCGACATGACCATCGAAAACCTCAGGGACGCGCTGCCCGAGTACGCCAAGGACCTCAAGCTGAACCTCGGCTCGATCACGCGGACCACGGTGCTCGACAACGAACAGTTGTGGGGCACGCTGTTGGCCAGCGCCGCGGCGACGCGAAACAACCAGGTGCTCACCGAGATTGGCTCCGAGGCCGCCGACAACCTGTCCGCCGAGGCATACCAGGCGGCGCTGGGTGCGGCGTCCATCATGGGCATGAACAACGTGTTCTACCGAGGCCGCGGTTTCTTGGATGGCAAGTACGACGACCTGCGCGCCGGGTTGCGGATGAACATCATCGGCAATCCGGGCGTGGACAAGGCGAATTTCGAGCTGTGGTCGTTCGCGGTCTCGTCGATCAACGGCTGCTCGCACTGCGTCCTCGCGCACGAGCAGACGCTGCGTGAGGCGGGCGTGGAACGCGAAGTCATTCTCGAAGCGCTCAAAGTCGCGGCGATCGTCGCCGGTGTGGCCCAGGCGATCACGGCCGCCGAGACGCTGGCCGGCGTCGGCTGACCGCAGGGTTGACGCCTCGCTCATGACCCCGTCCTGGGTTCAGCACGCGATCTGGTGGCAGGTCTATCCCTTGGGCTTCGTGGGAGCGTTTCCCACCCCCGAGGGATCGGCCCCGCCGGACGCGGGCGAACATCGGCTCCGGCGGATCGCCGCGTGGCTGGACCACGCCGTCGAGCTGGGGGCCTCCGGGATCGCGCTGGGCCCGATCTTCGCCTCGCGCACACACGGTTACGACACCACCGACCATTACCGCATCGACCCGCGACTCGGTGACGACGCCGACTTCGACCACCTCATCGAGGAAGCGCACCGGCGCGGCTTGCGGGTGCTGCTGGACGGCGTGTTCAACCACGTCGGGGTGGACTTTGCGCGCTACCGGGATGCGTCCGACGACGACGCCGCGGCACGCTGGTTTCGCGGGCGTCCGGGCGCATTCCACACCTTCGAGGGGCACGCCCACCTCATCACCCTCAATCACGCCAACCCCGAGGTCGTCGACTACGTCGTCGACGTGCTGGCGCATTGGCTGCAACGCGGCGCCGACGGTTGGCGGTTGGACGCGGCTTACGCCGTGCCGCAAGACTTCTGGGCGACAGTCCTGCCCCGGGTGCGGCAACGTCACCCGGATGCCTGGTTCGTCGGCGAACTCATCCACGGTGACTACGCGGCGATCGTCGAGGCGGCCACGTTCGACTCGGCGACCCAGTACGAGCTGTGGAAGGCGATCTGGAGCAGTCTCAACGACAGCAACTTCTTCGAATTGGACTGGGCGTTACAGCGGCACAACGAATTCCTGGCCGGCTTCGCTCCGCTCACATTCGTCGGCAACCACGACGTCACGCGCATCGCCAGCCGGCTGGAAAACCCCGGCCACCTGGCGCACGCCCTGGTATTGCTGTTGACGATCGGCGGCGTGCCCAGCGTGTACGCCGGCGACGAGTTCGGCTGCACCGGCATCAAAGAGGAACGGTACGGCGGCGACGACGCGGTGCGCCCCGAGTTCGGCTCTCCCCCGCTGCCATTGGACGCCGCCGGTGCCGAGACCTGGCGCCTGCACCAGTTCCTGGTCGGCTTGCGCCGCCGCCACCCGTGGCTGCACTCGGCCACAACCACCGCGTTGCGGCTGACCAACGAGCACTACCTCTACCAGACCCGTTCCGGTGACCAGACCGTACTGGTTGCGCTCAACATCGGCGACGAGCCGCTGCGGCTGGTGCTGTCGGAGCTGGGTGCGCCGCGGGCCGAGGTCATCGGCGGGTCCGGCGCGCCGCCCCGTGACATCGTCGACGAGCTGACCGTCGAGGCGCACGGCTGGCGCATCGTGCGGCCCGCCTAACCCTTCAGCCGCGCCAGCGTCAACGGGTCCCGCTCGCCCCGGTAATGCGTGTCGAGCACCGAGGTGAAGTCCTGATGATCGTTGCTGGCGAGCGCGAACAACGTCATCGACGAGCGCAGCTTGAGGTCATCCGGAGACCCGAAGATCTCCGCGACCGAGCGACCCCGCACCTGGCTGACCAGCCGGGCGCATTCGTGCAGCCGCGGGCCCAGCAACTCATGTGCCAAGTAGGCGCGCGCCTCGGACAGGGAGGTGATGCCGTACTCGAGTGCCGTCGGGCTGCTGCCCAGGCCGCGCAGCTGCGGGAAGACGAACCACATCCAGTGGCCGCGTTTGCGTCCGGCGTGCAGCTGCTCGACGACACTGCGATACACCGGAGCCTGGGCGACAACGAACCGTGTCAAACGGAACGGGTCGGTTGACGATTCCATCTGACTACGGTGGCATACATGGTCGTGAAAAGACGCGTCCCCCGACTACGTGAGCTGACGCCGCTGATGCAATTCAAGCGGCCGCAATGGGATGCAACCCAGCGCCGGGTGGATGCCGCCTTCACGATCGAGGATCTGCGACGCATCGCCAAACGCCGCACCCCTAAGGCGGCCTTCGACTACACCGACGGCGGCGCCGAGGACGAGCTGTCGATGGTTCGCGCCCGGCAGGCGTTCCGCGACGTCGAGTTCCACCCCACGATCCTGCGCGACGTCAGCAATGTGAACGCCGGCTGGGAGGTGCTGGGCGCGCCGGTGGCGTTGCCGTTCGGCATCGCGCCGACCGGCTTCACCCGGTTGATGCAGACCGAAGGCGAAATCGCGGGCGCGTCGGCGGCCGCCAAGGCCGGCATTCCGTTCTCGCTCTCGACGCTGGGCACCTGCGCGATCGAAGACCTGGTCGCGGCGGTACCCCAGGGCCGCAAGTGGTTTCAGCTGTACATGTGGAAAGACCGGGAGCGGTCCATGGCGCTGGTCAAGCGCGCCGCCGCGGCAGGCTTCGACACCCTGCTGGTCACCGTCGACGTCCCGGTCGCCGGTGCGCGATTCCGCGACAACCGTAACGGGATGACCATCCCGCCGTCGTTGACGCTGCGCACCGTGCTCGATGCCGTGCCCCACCCGAAATGGTGGTTCGACCTGTTGACCACCGAGCCGCTGGCATTCGCGTCGCTGGACCGCTGGCCCGGAACCGTCGCCGAATACCTGAGCACGATGTTCGACCCCAGCCTTACCTTCGAAGACCTGGTCTGGATCAAGGAGCAGTGGCCCGGCAAGCTCGTGGTCAAGGGGATCCAGACGCTCGAGGACGCGCGCGCCGTGGTCGATCGCGGTGTCGACGGCCTGGTGCTGTCCAATCACGGTGGCCGGCAGCTGGACCGCGCGCCGGTGCCGTTCCATCTGTTGCCGGTGGTGTCGCGCGAGCTCGGCAAGGACACCGAAATTCTGGTGGACACCGGCATTATGTCGGGCGCCGACATCGCGGCGGCGATCGCGCTCGGGGCGCGGTTCACGCTGGTCGGTCGCGCCTACCTGTACGGTTTGATGGCCGGCGGCGAGGCGGGTGTCAACCGCGCGATCCAAATCCTGGAGACCGGTGTGCGGCGCACCATGCAGCTGTTGGGTGTGACCAGCCTCGAGGAGCTGTCCCCGACGCACGTGACGCAGCTGCGGCGGATGGCGCCGATCGAGTAGGTCAGACCGGCCCTGTTGCGGCCGTAGTCGAAACCTGCCAGGGTGGTTACGTGAAATTCGGATTCGTGTCCGGCCGCCCCTGCCTGGACTTTGCGGGCACGTTGAAGCACCGCAACAGCACCTGTGCGGAGCGACTGACCGAGCCCGCCGTGTTGTCGGAATGGGCCGTGCAGGCCGGGCTGGTCGACGTCGGCATCGAGGTCACCGCCGCCGACCTCGCCGCGGCGATTGAAGTGCGCGAAGGCATCTACCGGACCGCCATCGCCCGGCTGGACGGTGCCCGGCCGCGACCCGCCGACGTCGATCTGCTCAACGAGCGGGCAGCGCGACCCCGGCTGACGCCGCGGCTGCTGATGACCGGTGCCATCTCGCGCGAGGGCACCGCGGCACAGCTGATCGCCACGCTGGCCGCCGACCTGCTCGACCTGCTCGCCGGGCCGGACATCGCCAACGTCAAGCGCTGCGCGCACCCCGACTGCACGCTGCTCTACGTCGATTTCTCGCGGGCCAAGAACCGCCAGTGGTGCGGCATGGCCACCTGCGGCAACAAGGTCAAAGTTCAGGCCTTCCGGGCTCGCCAGCGGGCCTCGGCACACTGATCGACCAGCTCACGGGCGCACAGGCAGCCGTCCGGGAACAAAAGCAACCGTCCGAAGGTTGAGCGCAGCAGACTAAACCTTTGGAGGATTGATGCCTGATCCTAAATCAGTGCCGGTGCTGTTCGTCACGGACACGATCGTGTTGCCGGGGATGGTGGTGCCGATCGAGCTCGACGACGCCGCGCGCGCGGCGATCGACGCGGCCCGGGCCAGCGAGTCGGGTGAATTGCTGATCGCCCCCCGGCTGGAGGATCGCTACCCGTCGCACGGCGTGATCGCGAAGATTCTCCAGGTCGGACGGATCGCCGGCAGCGGCGGCGCGGCCGCCGTCGTCCGGGGTGAACGGCGCGCGCAAATCGGCGCCGGGACCAGCGGACCCGGGCCGGCCCTGTGGGTCGAGGTCAGCGAGGTTGGCGATGTCGAGGCCACCGACGAGATCAAGGCGCTCGCGGCCGAGTACAAAAAGCTGCTGCTGGCCATGCTGCAGCGCCGCGAAGCCTGGCAGATCATCGATTACGTCAATAGCCTGACCGATCCGTCGGCCCTGGCCGACACCTCGGGCTACGCGTCGTATCTGACCGGCGTGCAAAAGCGCCAGCTGTTGGAGACCGTCGACGTTGCCGAGCGGCTGCGAGTGCTGATCGAGTGGACCGGTGACCACCTGGCCGAGGTCGAGGTCAACGACAAGATCGCCGAGGACGTGCGCGAGGGCATGGAGAAGACGCAAAAGGAGTTCCTGCTGCGCCAACAGCTCGCCGCCATCCGCAAGGAACTCGGCGAAGGAGAGCCCGACGGTTCGGACGACTACCGCGCCCGGATCGAGGCGGCAGACCTGCCCGACAAGGTGCGCGAGGCCGCGCTGCGCGAGGTCGGCAAGCTGGAACGGGCCAGCGACCAGAGCCCCGAAAGCGGGTGGATCCGCACGTGGCTGGACACGGTGCTCGAGCTGCCCTGGAACGTGCGGACCGAGGACTCGACGGACCTCGAGGCGGCCCGGGAAATCTTGGACGCCGACCATCACGGTCTGGACGACGTCAAGGACCGCATCATCGAATATCTGGCGGTCCGTACCCGCCGCGCCCAACGTGGGCTGCAGATCGTCGGCGGCCGCGGCTCCGGGGCCGTGATGGTGCTGGCCGGGCCGCCCGGTGTCGGTAAGACGTCGCTGGGTGAGAGCGTGGCCCGCGCGCTGGGGCGCAAGTTCGTGCGCGTCGCGCTGGGCGGCGTGCGCGACGAGGCCGAGATCCGCGGGCACCGGCGCACCTACGTCGGCGCCCTGCCGGGCCGTATCGTGCGCGCGATCGGCGAGGCGGGATCGATGAATCCCGTTGTGCTGCTTGACGAAATCGACAAGGTCGGTTCCGACTATCGCGGCGACCCGAGCGCGGCGCTGCTGGAGGTGCTCGACCCGGCGCAGAACCACACGTTCCGCGACCACTACCTGGATCTGGACCTGGACCTGTCCGACGTGGTGTTCCTGGCCACCGCCAACGTGATCGAAAACATCCCGTCGGCGTTGCTGGACCGCATGGAGTTGGTCCAGATCGACGGCTACACCGAGGACGACAAGGTCGCGATCGCCCGCGATTACCTGCTGCCCCGGCAGCGGGAGCGGGCCGCGCTGACCGCCGACGAGGTCACCGTCACCGATGAGGCGCTGCGCAAGATCGCCGCGGACTACACCCGCGAGCCGGGGGTGCGGCAGTTCGAGCGGCTGCTGGCCAAGGCGCTGCGGAAGGTGACCACCAAACTGGCGCAGGATGCCACGCCGCTGACCATCGACGAGCCGGATCTCGTTGGCTACCTTGGCCGTCCACGCTTCATGCCGGAGTCGGCCGAACGCACGGCGGTGCCGGGTGTCGCGACCGGGCTGGCCGTCACCGGCCTGGGCGGCGATGTGCTTTACATCGAGGCCGGGGCCACCGACGGTGAAGCGGGGCTGCAGCTGACCGGTCAGCTCGGTGACGTGATGAAGGAGTCCGCGCAGATCGCGCTGTCCTACGTGCGCAGCCACGCCGAGCAGTTGGGCGTCGACCCCAAGGCGCTGGACCGGCGCATCCACGTGCACGTGCCCGCGGGCGCGGTGCCCAAGGATGGCCCGTCGGCCGGCGTCACGATGGTGACCGCGCTGGTGTCGATGGCCACCGGGCGTCAGGTGCGTTCCGATGTCGGCATGACCGGCGAGGTCACCCTCAACGGCCGAGTGCTGCCGATCGGCGGTGTCAAGCAGAAGCTGCTCGCGGCGCAACGTGCCGGATTGTCAACGGTTTTCATCCCCGCGCGCAACGAACCGGACCTGGATGACGTGCCCGCCGAGGTGCTCGCGACGCTGACCGTCAAGCCGATGACCGACGTCGCGGAGATCGTCGCGCAGGCCCTGGAACCGGTGGCCGATGGCGCCGCGGCGGCGGCCTGAGCGCCGACGGATTCGGTGCGGCACCGCCCCGGCCGGAATGCCCGGAAACGTTTTAGCCTCCCCCGCGGCTGGGTACGCGTGGTGGCGGAGGCAAACCGGCCGGGGGGTGTGACCTCTACTCGGCGGCTGACGAAAGTCGCTGGGGACGAACAACAAATCGCCGTCGCACGGCTGCCGCATGGCAGTCCAGCGGCAGGATAAGGAGTTCATCATGAGGTTGAACAAGATCGCTGCCAGCACCGTGATCGCCGGTGCGCTGACGTCCGGTGGCCTCGGAATCGGCGCCGGTTTGGCGCAGGCCCATCCGAACGATCCGCCGTGGATACCGGGTTGTAACGGGCCGGGCGTCAACTGCAACGGGCCCGGCAACCCCCTGCCACCAGGACAGCGCGGCGCGCCGCCGCCGGGGCACTGGAACGATCCGGTGGGGTATGGGCTTCCGGCGACGTGGAGTCCGCCGAATGCGCCGGGGAACTACCCGGTGGTGTGGAATCCCAACGCGTCGTCGTGGGGTGTCTATCTGACACCGAACGGCGTGTTCATCCCTTACCAGGGATAGCAGGCCCTGCGGCAGTCGCCTCCCACCCGGGGCGGCTGCCGCAGTCCCGCATTCTGGGCCCCGCCCGGCGATCCGCGTCGTTGTCATGCGCAGCAGAATGGGTGACATGACCAACCTTGGCGCTCTCAAACGGCAGGTAGTGCACCGCGTTCAGCGGCTGGTTATCAATCCGGTGGGGCGGCAGTTGCCCGTCACCATGATCGAAACGACCGGCCGTAAAAGCGGCCTGCCGCGGCGCACCGCGGTCGGCGGGCGGGTGGTGGACGGCCAGTTCTGGATGGTCGCCGAGCACGGCGACCATTCCGACTATGTGCGCAACATCAAGGCCAACCCGAACGTGAGAGTGCGCACCGGGGGGCGGTGGCGCAACGGAACGGCCCACCTGCTGCCCGAGGATGACGCGGTGGCACGCCTGGGCAGCCTCCCCAAGCTCAACAGCGCGGTGGTCCGCATGATGGGTACCGACTTGTTGACCATCCGGGTGGACCTGGACTGATCGGCTCGCGTCGACTGCGAGCAGCCGCGGCGGCCGCACGTGCGTCCGATGGCGATAGTTGGCCGCTGGGTTGCGTGGCCGCCGAATAGACGAAGTCGTTTGCCGCGGCGCGGCGCGGGTACGCGCCGTGTCATGGGCAACTCGGACGAGGCCAAGACGCGGGTGCGGCGCGTGCTCCAGGTCGGTGGTACCACCTACGCCGACGAGGCGGGTATTCGGCTCGGCAAAAAGCCGATGCCGTTGTTTCAGCTGCTCGTGTTGTGCATGCTGGCCAGCAAACCCATCGATGCTGCCATCGCCGTGCAGGCGGCTCGGGAGCTGTTCAACGCGGGCCTGCGCACGCCGAAGGCCGTGTTGGCGGCCGATCGACAGACGATGATCAGCGCCTTCGGCCGGGCCCACTATGTGCGCTACGACGAAAGCTCGGCGACCCGCCTCACCGACCTGGCGCAGCGAGTTCGCGACGAGTACGGCGGCGATCTGCGCGCACTGGCCGAACGCAGCCACCACGATCCCGCCCAGGCCAAACGAATGCTGAAGGGATTCAAGGGAATCGGTGATACGGGAGCCGACATCTATCTGCGCGAAGTCCAAGACGTCTGGACGTGGGTGCGCCCCTATTTCGACGACCGTGCCACCGGCACCGCCCGACAACTCGGTTTGCCCACCGCGCCGGACAAGCTGAAAGCCCTTGCACCGCGGGATAATTCGAGGCTGGCCGCCGCACTCGTCAGGGCGTCACTGGATGAGGATCTGCGCCGGCGGATGACGGGTTGACGATTCGCATCGGTACCTCGGGGTGGTCCTACGACCACTGGGTCGACGTGCTGTACCCGCCGCGAACGCCGTCGGCCCGCCGGCTGGACCGCTACACCGAAGTGTTCGACACCGTCGAGCTCAATGCCAGTTTCTATCGCTGGCCCAAGGATTCGACGTTCACCGGATGGCGCGACCGGCTGCCGCCCGGGTTCACCATGTCGGTCAAGGCTCACCGCGGGCTGACCCACTATCGCCGACTGTCTTCCCCCGAGCCGTGGATCGAGCGATTTGAGCGATGCTGGCAGCTGCTGGGTGAGCGTCGCGGCGTGCTGCTGGTGCAGCTGCATCCGGAACTACGGCGCGACGAGGCGACGCTGGCCCGCCTCGACGCGTTCCTCGGCCAACTGCCGCAAC
The DNA here is from genome assembly GCF_002102355.1 of Mycobacterium sherrisii. GTDB lineage: Bacteria > Actinomycetota > Actinomycetes > Mycobacteriales > Mycobacteriaceae > Mycobacterium > Mycobacterium sherrisii. The sequence goes on from NZ_LQPT01000092.1 coordinate 28,532, forward strand.
ACATCCGGGTCGCCCTTGAGTTGCGGCATCCGTCTTGGGACGAACCGGCCGTCTACCGGACGCTGGAAAGCCACCGCGCCGCATACGTGGTGATGAGCGGCGCCGGGCTGGCGTGCATACCCCGGGCTACCGCCGACTTCGTCTACGTCCGGATGCACGGGCCCGACTCCGACACGATCTACGCGGGCTCCTATTCGGCCGACCAATTGCGGCTGTGGGCCGACCGGGTCGGCGAATGGGACCGCGACGGCAGGGACGTGTGGATGTACTTCAACAACGACCTCGGCGGCCACGCGGTGCGCAACGCCCTGGTGTTGCGGGACCTGGTGGGTTAACCCGCCGCGAGTAGGGTGGGACTGCGATACGAACGGAGCAGCGATCATGGCCAGTTCGACCACTTTCGTCATCGTCGGCGGCGGCCTTGCCGGAGCCAAGGCAGTAGAAGCGTTGCGAGACAACGGCTTCGACGGTCAGATTATTTTGTTCGCCGAGGAGTCGCGGCTGCCCTATGAGCGGCCGCCGCTGTCCAAGGAGTACCTGGCCGGCAAGAAGACGCTGGCCGACTTCACGGTGCACAACTCCGACTGGTACGTGGACCACCGCATCGACCTGCGACTCGGGTCGCCGGTAGTCCGCGTGGATCCCGACGCGCACACCGTGGCCCTCGGTGACGGCACCACCGTGCATTACGACAAGCTGTTGCTGGCGACCGGGTCGGCGCCGCGGCGCCCCCCGATCCCGGGGGTTACCGTCGACGGCGTCTATTACCTGCGCAGCTACCAGGACGCCGAACTGTTGGATTCCGTTCTCACCGAGGGATCTTCGCTGGCCGTGCTCGGCGCCGGTTGGATCGGGCTCGAGGTCGCCGCGGCCGCCCGGCAGCGCGGTGTCGCCGTGACCGTCGTCGAAGCGGCCAGGCAACCCCTGGTGGCCGCGCTCGGCGAGACCGTGGGCGAGCTGTTCGCCGCCCTGCATCGCGAGCACGGGGTGGATTTGCGATTGAACACCCAGGTCGAGGAGATCGCCACGACCGGCGACGCGGCCACCGGGCTGCGGCTGCGGGACGGGTCGACGGTCGCCGCCGATGCCGTGTTGGTGGCGGTCGGCGCGAAACCCAACGTCGAGCTGGCCGAGCAGGCCGGGCTGTCCCTCGGGTCCGGCCCGCAGGGTGGTGTGCTGGTCGATGCCTCGCTACGCACCAGCGACCCCGACATCTACGCCGTCGGCGACATCGCCGCCGCCGAACACCCGTTGTACGGCGCACGCATCCGCACCGAACATTGGGCCAACGCGCTCAAGCAACCGGCCGCCGCCGCCGCCGGGATGCTCGGCACCCCAACCGACTACCGCGAACTGCCGTATTTCTTCACCGATCAGTACGACCTCGGCATGGAGTACGTCGGGCACGCACCCGACTTCGACAGGGTGGTGTTCCGCGGCAACGTCCCCGGGCGGGAGTTCGTCGCATTCTGGCTCGACGGCGACAACCGGGTGCTCGCCGGGATGAACGTCAACATCTGGGACGTGCTCGACGACGTCAAAGCCCTGATCCGGTCTGGAGCTCCCGTCGACCCCGACAGGCTGGCTGACCCGCAGTCACCCCTGGGCGATCTCGGGGGGTGACGCCGGGTCGATAGGCGCCCAGGCGTGATCGATGACGTCGGGCAACCGCAGTGCCTGCAGGCGCTCCCGTTCGGTGCGGCGCCGTTTGATCCGCAGCCGGGCGTCGGTCGGCATGGTGACCAGCTCGTCGCAGGTCAGGAAGTACACGTCGTCCACCACGTCAATCGCGTCCGTGCTCACTCGGCGTGAGCCCAACTCGCGCAACGCGATTCGTAGTTCATGGGTGTACCGCAGCGTGGTGTCGTGGGCGAGTTCGCGCGACGCGCGGGCGTTGGTCGCGATGCGCTGGGCCAGCGACGACGAGGTGTCGGGCTGGTCGGGTTCGGCGGCGGCCTCGGCGGCCGCCGTCAGCAGCATCGCCGGGTCATCGCTGTAGACGCGGCTGGCCAGCTCGGCTTCCCCGGGCCCCCGGTGCCCGACCCGAGTGATGGCGGCGTCCAGCAGGGCCGCGGCGGGCGGGGAGAAGGCACGGATGCTGGCCAGGTTGCCGTCCTGGGCCATCGCCCGCAGCGGCGGATCGGCGCGTAAGGCCGCCGTCAGCTCGGTGATCTCGGCCGCGACGCGGCCGCTTTCCAGGATCGCCCCCAACCCGGGCACCCGCGCGCCCTTGTTCTCCAGCGCCGCGGCGGTGACGCCGGTATCGATCAACCACAGCGCGGTGAGGATCCATCCCTGGTGAATGCGGTCCCGTAGCAAGCGAACTCGGACACCGAGGCCGGCCTCGGACAACAAACTCAGCTGCCCGGGATCCCACCGCTCGGCGTCGGCGGCCGCGGCGTAGTCACGGGTATCGGCCTTGAGGTGGCGCAGCAGCGCCAGCGATCGGGTGGTGGCCACCGCCTTGGCGAGCGACCCCAGCGTGCCGCCGGCCAGCCGGGGCTGACCGAACGGCAGCACGTCTCCCACTTGCGGCTGGTCCACCAGCGTCCGCCGCACGAGCGCGGTGTCGTCCCAGCCGGGCAGCTGATGGGCCGCGACGACGTTGGCCGACACCCCGACGTAGGGCCGGTGGCCGAACACCGCGATCGCCCGGCTCCCCCACTCGTCGTCGACCACACCGCCGAGCGCCAGCGCCTGACCCAGCACCCTTCCGGCGGTGCGCAGCCCGCTGAGCTGAACGTCCAGGGTGATCGGGGTCAACGGGCCGGGCAGCGCCTCGGCGAGGCCGTCGGCGGCGAAGACCGGGAAGCGCGGATCGATGCGATCGTCGAACTCGCCCTCCAAGCCCTCGGGCGCCGCGCTGTGCAGCTCGTCGGGTCCCGCGGGCGGCACCACCACCTCCACGGGAAGCGCCATCTGCGGTCCGTGCGGGGTCGCGCCCGCCGCGCCGATCCGGCGCCCGACCAGTCCGCGTCCGGTGTCGGTGACCGCGTCGAATGCCGGCCATCCGAACTCGAATCCCCAATCCTCTTGTGCGGCAACAAAATCCATCAGCGGAATCAGCGCAGACCAGCCGGGAATCCCGCGAATGTGCGACCGTGGGTCGACGGCGCGCAGCAGCCGCCACGCGGTCACCACGTTGGTGGTGTCCGGTGTCGCGAGATCGACCACGCCGGTGCGCTCGGTCTCCAGCGCCACCACCAAAAAACGCACCAGGTCGTCAAGGTGTAAGACGCGCATGGGCTGCGCGGAGACCTTTGCCCGCAGCAGTGTGGCGACGGTGCGGCACACCATCCAATCGAGCTGACGGCCCACCGGTGGGGCGATTCGCACGATCAGGCTGGGGCCCAGGCTCGTCGACACCAGGTCCTCGGCCGGCTCGTAGACTTCCGGCTGCCCGGCGGCCTGGGACACATACAACAGCCGGGCGCCGGCGCGGGCCGCGGCATCGGTGACGTAGGCCACCCCGTTGAGTCCGGCGCTGCCCGGCACGTCGGGTTCGACCGGGGCCAGGTGGATGACCGCGTCGGCGTCATCGGCCAGTATCTGCAGCACCGGGTCGCTCAACGGGGAGCAGACGTACTCGACCGCGGGATCCAGGCGCACGTCGGGCTGATCGGAGATGCCGGTGACCGTGTGCCCGGCAGCGATGAGCTGCCGGGCGACCAGCCTGCCGACCGTGCCGGTGGCGTCGGTAACCAGGATCTGCACCTGGGCTCACCTCCCCCAACGTCCCCTCGACAATATGCGGGCCACCATCGCTTGCGCGAGCGTTACTCGTGAATTGCGCTGGCCTGGCGCTTTATTCCGAGCGCCTACGGCAGCGTGGCGCTGCCATCGCTGGCGACGGCGATTTTGGCGCCACCAATATCTTCGACCACGGTGGCCCGCGCCGCATCGGAATCGGTGATTACCGCCAGCGCCCGCGAACCGTCGGGTGTGCGCACCGCGACGAACGCCTTTTCCGGTTGCCCGTCCCGGTCGAACGGCGTGGTCCACGCCTCCACGGTGCCGACGCCTTCCCACTCGATCAGGGCCTCCCGCGTCGGTTCCCGCTGGACCGCCGGTTGTGCGTTCTCCCAACGGAATTCGGAGGGCGGTTCGGTGCCGTAAATCCCGAAACTGTGTTTGGTCAGATAGCCGCCGTTGGCGGTGATCAGGGCGCGTCGCCCCGGATTGGCCACCAGCACCTCGGCGACGGTGGCGATCGAGTGCATCACGTAGTTGCTCCACGGGCCGCCAGCAAACGTCAGGCCGCCGGTGACGGTCAGTGGGCGGGCCGGGTCGTCGACGCTCAACCCCAACTCGGCGGCGGCCACCTGCACCGCCGACGGGAAGCACGAATACAGGTCGACGTACTCGACGTCGTCGATGCCCAGCCCCGCCAGCTCCAGCGCGCGTGCCCCGGCGATGCGAATGGCCGTCGAGCGGTGCAGCTCGTCGCGCTCGGCGATCGAGGGCGTGTCGTAGGCGTCGGTGCCGGCATGCGGGAAAACCCACTGCTCGGCGGGAATCTGCAGGCGAGTGGCCCACCCGACCGACGTGAGCACCAGCGCGGCGCCCTGATCGACCATGTTGTTCGAGTTCATCAGCTTGGTGTACGGCCAGCTGATCATCCGGTTCCGCGGGCCGGGGGTAGCAATCTCCGCCGCGCTGGCCGGTGTGCGGATCCAGGCGTGCGGATTGTCGACCGCGACCGCGTTGAACCTCGCCCACAGTGCGCCGATCCGAGTCAGGTGATCCTGGACCGATTCGCCGTTCGCCAAGCGCAGCGCCTGCTCGAACAACGGATAGACGTAGGCGGGGCGATCCAGCCGGATCCGGATTTCGGCCTCCCCGGCCATCGGCACGTCCTCGCCGCTGACCGGCGCCATCGGCACGGACTGGTCCTGGGCGGTCCATTCCAGCCGCGCGCCCTTGGCGCGGAGCCCGCGCCGGGTGCGCCAGGTTTCGGCGCCGGTGATCAGCACGACGCCGGCGCGGCGCTGCTGGATGTCCAGGCAGGCCTGGTTGAGCAGCGTCTGCGGGACGTTGCCGCCGACCGGGCTGTACAGCGTGGTGAAGCTTTGCGCGCCGATCCGCTCGCCCACCAGCAGCCCCGCGTCGCGGTAGGTCGCCGACAGCACGTTGACCACCCGGACGGAGTCCACGGCTTCGAGCACCCGGGCCGCGGCGGCCTCGCGGGCAGCGGCGACCATCAGGTCGACGGGCTCGACCGAACGCCGATCCGGGTCGATCTCGTCTCGGTGGTTGACCTGGCCGTAGCCGATCAGCACCGGGGTGGTGGGGTCGACGGGCATAGGACGAACCTATCCCGGCGTCACTGCGGCGCTGTCTCGGCCTCGAACAGCACCCGGTCGGTGATCAGCCGGTCGATGTCCTCGTCGCTGATGGCCAGCAATTTCTGGCAGACCTCGCGGGTGTCCTGGCCGGGTAGCGGCGCCGGCCGGGTGGGTGCCGGCGGGATGTGCCGGAACGGCGCCGGGCCGGTCTCGGCCGGCATCGGCAGCTTGACCAGCGGATGCCTCATCTCGCTGAACAGGCCGCGCGCGACGAGCTGCGCGTCGTCGAGGACGTCGGGTGGGCGATTCATCGGACCGGCCGCCACACCGGCCGCCTGCAGCGCCTCGGCGGCCTGCACCGGCGTGCGGGTGCGGGTCCAGCCGGAGACCAGCTCGATCAGCTCCCGGCGGTGGGCCAGGCGCGCATCTTCGGTACCGAACCGAGGGTCCTCGGCCCACTGAGGATGGCCGAATACCGATGTGGCGCAACGCCATTCGTTGTCAGATTGAATCGAGATGACGCACCACTGGTCATCGCCGGCGCACGGGTACACCGCGTGCACGCTGATGTCGTCGCAGACTGCGGCGGCGCCGGTGCGCGCCGCGGCCTGGGTGACGTACAGGGTGTCCAGCTGATTGACGACGACTTCGGCCTGCGAGATGTGGACGTGGGCCGGATCGCCGGTGCGGTCGCGCCGGATCAGCGCCGCCAGCGCCGCGATCGCGGTGACGCGACCCACCACGTGGTCGGGGAAGATCGTCGTCGCGTCGTAAAACGGGTGTCGCGAACTGTCGGCCTGTGCCTGCGGCGACGTCCACAGCCGGGTGACACCGGTGGTCGCGCGCACCAGCGGGCCGTAGCCCATCCGCCGGCTCCACGGGCCGCGGTTGCCGAACGCGCTGCTGCCCGCCAGCACGATCCGGGGATTGAGTTCGCGCAAGGCGTCGAACGAAAAGCCAAGCGCCGTCAGGGTTCCGGGCTTGAAGTTGGCAAACACCGCGTCGGCCTGGCCGACCAGCCGCCGGAAGATGTCCTTGCCCTTTTCGCTACGCAGATCCAGGCCCACGCCGCGATGATTGCGGTGCGTCCAGGCGAACGATTCGCTGATCACGTCGCCGAACCGGGACTGCCGCAATCCGTCGGGATAGTCGGCGCTTTCCACCTTGAGCACGTCGGCGCCCAAATCCCCGAACAGCCGACTGAGCTCTCCCCCGGCGACGATGACACCCAGATCGAGGATGGTCAGATCGCGGAAGGGGCGCTCACCGACCGCGCCGGCCGGCGCAGGCGCGACCACCGGGTCGGACTGCCAGCTCGGTGCGTCGGCGCCGGGCGCCGGTGCCGGGGTCCGGAAACCGCAGCGCTCGTCGTCGACGACGAAGTAGCCGGTGGGCAGGTCGGTGTGCACACCGGGGACCAGCTCGGCGTGGGTGATCGCCCCGACGGCCCGGAAGTGCTCGGAGTCCAAAATCCGCGACGGCGTCAGCACCGCGGCGATCGGCACCCCGTGTGCTTGGCCCTCGGCGACCAGTTCCTTCATCGTCTTGTCGGCGAACAACGCATCGACCAGGGCGGCGATCTGTGGCCATGCGGCGAATCGGGCGGCCAGCGTGTCGTAGTCGGGGCCCTGGAATTCCGCCGGCTCGCCGAGCCAACGGCGCAGCCCGTGCCACTGTCGCGGGGCCATCACGCAGAGCCGGACGTAACCGTCCCGGCACGCGCAGATCGGGTACGGGTCCTGATTCTTCGGACGGCCGCGCCACGCGCTGCTGCGCTGCCCGGCGGATGCCTGCCCGTGCGCGCCGAAGGCCGGATCGAGCGCCATGACAACCGCGTCGAATCGCGAAAAATCGATGTAATCGCCTGTGCCACAACGCAATCTGTTGTAATAAGCGACGAGCGTGGCCCAGGTCGCCTGCACGGCGGCGGTGGCCGAGGCGATGCCGTCGGGCGGCAGTACCGGGGTTCCGGTCGTCGGCCCGGAACGCGACAACGAGCCCGACATCGCGAACAGCACCGGGTCGGTCGCCCGCCACGACGCCCGCGGACCCGCGCCGCCGAAGTCGGTGATCGACACGACGACCAGATGCGGGTGCCGGTCGGCCAGTTCGGCGCCGGAGCTGCCGAACGCGGCGGCCTGGCCCGGGGCGCCGGCGTCGACCACGATGTCGGCGCCCGCGACGAGGTCGAGGAAGCGGTGGCGATCAGCGGCGTCACGGCCGTCCAGCACCACGCTGCGCTTGTTGGCGTTGTGCACGGCGAACGGAATGCTGGTCCCGGCCAGCGTCGGCCGGGCACGGCGGGCCGGACTGCCACCCGGCGGTTCCACCTTGACGACGTCGGCCCCCAAATCGGCGAGCAGGCGGGTCACCGCGTCCGCGACCCCGCCGGACAAGTCGAGCACGCGTACCCCGGCGAGTAACCGTTCGGCCATGCGCCTACGGTACCGGGCCGGCGTCGCGGGCCGTCCTTTGGTGGCCAAACCCCTAGCCGCTCAAGCGGGTTCGATGTCCGGCCGCAATCGGAGGCGATAGCGCACCTGGTCTACCGCGACGCCGCCGTACGTCGAGGTACGCCGCGCCCCGTCGCAGCCCCAGCCGTCGCGTTGGTAGAACCGTCGCGCCGCGACGTTCCCGTCCAGCACCCACAGCGCGGCCCATCCGAAACCCACCCGGCGCAGCCGATTGCGAGCGGCGTGCATCAGCGACCGGCCCACGCCGCGGCGCACATACGCGGGATCGACGTAGATCGCCATCACCTCACCGAAGTTCGACAGATCGGGGTCGCGGCACAAGCCGGTGGTGACCAGACCACACACCGTCGCACCGTCGACGGCGACCTGAGTGGCCGGCAGCGCAAACCCATGCGGCCGAAGGAGTATCTGGCCGCCCAGGCTTGTGGGTCGAGGCCGTCGAGGTAATCCTGGGCAAGCAACCCCCGGTACGCCCACTGCCACGAGCGGACCTGGACCGCCGCGACGTCGGGCTCGTCGGCCGGAACGGCGCGGCGCACACGGATCACCGTTGCAGTATCTGTGATCCGGGCGTCGTTGCGTGGCCCGGAGCCGAGTGCTGTGCTTGAGGACATGGCAGACACGGCATCGATCGGGCTGAAAGTTCGGGGCAAGATCATCGTGATCACCGGCGGCGCCCGCGGAATCGGCCTGGCCACCGCGACGGCGCTGCACAATCTGGGCGCCAAGGTCGCGATCGGGGACGTCGACGAGGTCCGGGTCAAGGAGTCCGGTGCCGCACTCGGCCTGGACGTCTACGGCAAACTCGACGTCACCGATCCGCAATCGTTTGCGGAGTTCCTCGACCAGGTCGAGCGGCAACTCGGCCCGATCGACGTGCTGGTCAACAACGCCGGCATCATGCCCGTCGGCCGCATCATCGACGAGCCCGACGCGGTGACCCGGCGCATTCTGGACATCAACGTCTACGGCGTGATCCTGGGCAGCAAGCTGGCCGCGCAGCGGATGGTTCCGCGCGGTCAGGGCCACGTCATCAACGTCGCCTCGTTGGCCGGTGAGCTGCACATCGTCGGGTTGGCGACCTACTGCGCCAGCAAGCACGCGGTGCTCGCGTTCACCGACTGCGCCCGGCTGGAGTACCGCTCGGCGGGGGTGCAGTTCTCCGCGGTGCTGCCGACGTTCGTCAACACCGAACTGGTGGCCGGCACGCCGGGGATGAAGGGATTCCGCAACGCCGAGCCCAACGAGATCGCCAACGCGATCGTGGCGCTGGTGGCGCGACCCAAGCCGCGGGTGCGGATCACCAAAGCGGCTGGCGCAATGGTGGTTTCGCAGAAGTTCTGGCCGCGGCGGCTGGCCGAGGGGCTGAACCGGCTTCTCGGCGGCGACCACGTGTTCACCGACGACGTCGACGTCGAGCAACGCCGCGCGTACGAGGCCCGCGCCCGCGGCGAAGAGTGACTTTCGCTCCTAGCGAGGTGCCGCGACGGCGCGGACAATCAAGCGAGTGAGCCTGCAAACCTCGACCTCAGCGCCCGAAGCACTCTCCGACGACGAACTGACCCTGATCGACAAGTACTGGCGCGCCGCCAACTATCTCTCGGTCGGCCAGATCTACCTGCTGGACAACCCGCTGCTGAGCGAACCGCTGGCGGCCGAGCACGTCAAACCCCGGCTGTTGGGGCACTGGGGCACCACGCCCGGACTCAACCTCATCTACGCGCACCTGAACCGCATCATCCGCAACCGTGACGCCAGCGTCATCTACGTCACCGGTCCCGGGCACGGCGGCCCCGGCCTGGTCGCCAACGCCTACCTCGAGGGCACCTACACCGAGGTGTACAGCGCGATCGGCGAGGACGTCGACGGGCTGCGCAAGCTGTTTCGCCAGTTCTCCTTCCCCGGCGGCATCCCCAGCCATGTCGCGGCCCAGACACCGGGCTCCATCCACGAGGGCGGCGAACTCGGCTACGCGCTGGTGCACGCGTTCGGCGCGGCGTTCGATAACCCGGATCTGGTGGTCGCCTGCGTGATCGGCGACGGGGAAGCCGAAACCGGTCCGCTGGCCGCCGGGTGGCATTCGAACAAGTTCCTCAACCCGGCCGTCGACGGCGCGGTGCTGCCGATTCTGCACCTCAACGGATACAAGATCGCCAACCCGACCGTGCTGGCCCGCATCCCGCACCCGGAACTCGAATCGCTGCTTCGCGGCTACGGTTACCGACCGATCACCGTCGCCGGAGACGACCCGGCCACCGTGCACCGGGAGCTGGCCGCCGCGTTGGACGACGCGTTCGACGACATCGCCGACATCCATCGGGCGGCACGCGCCGGCACCCGGACCGATCGCCCGGTGTGGCCGATGATCGTGCTGCGCACCCCCAAGGGCTGGACCGGGCCCAAGGAGGTGGACGGCAAGCACGTCGAGGGCACCTGGCGCGCGCACCAGGTGCCGCTGTCCGAGACGCACGACAACCCGGCCCACCGCGCGCAACTGGAAGAGTGGCTGCGCAGTTACCGCCCCGAGGAGCTGTTCGACCGCGACGGCGCGCTGCGCCCCGAGCTGCGCGCGCTGGCGCCCACCGGGCAGCGGCGGATGAGCGCCAACCCGCACACCAATGGGGGCCTGCTGCTGCGGGAACTGGACCTGCCGGACTTTCGCGACTACGCGGTGCCGGTCGAGGCGCCCGGCGCGTCGATGCACGAGGCCACCCGGGTGCTGGGCACCTTCCTGCGTGACGTCATCGCCCGCAACCCCGACCGTTTCCGGTTGATGGGACCCGATGAAACCGCGTCCAACCGGCTGTCCGCGGTGTTCGAATCGACCGGCAAGGTGTGGCTGTCGCGGACCGAGCCCGACGACGAGGGCCTCGCCCCGGACGGCCGCGTGATGGAGGTGCTCTCCGAGCACCTGTGCCAGGGCTGGCTCGAGGGCTACCTGTTGACCGGGCGGCACGGGCTGTTCAACTGCTACGAGGCGTTCGTGCACATCGTCGACTCGATGCTCAACCAGCACGCGAAGTGGCTGGCCACCAGCCGCGAGCTGCCGTGGCGCCAACCGATCGCGTCGCTGAACTATCTGTTGAGCTCACACGTGTGGCGTCAGGACCACAACGGCGCGTCGCATCAGGACCCCGGCTTCATCGACCTGGTCGCCAACAAGCGCCCGGAGATCTCGCGGGTGTACCTGCCGCCGGACGGCAACACGTTGCTCTCGGTGGCCGATCACTGCCTGCGCAGCCGCGACTACATCAACGTCATCGTCGCCGGAAAGCAGCCCGAGCTCGCCTACCTGGACATGGACTCCGCGATCGCGCACTGCACCCGCGGCCTGGGGATCTGGGAGTGGGCCAGCACCGCGACCGGCGAGCCCGACGTGGTGCTGGCCTGCGCCGGGGACATCCCGACGCAGGAGACGCTGGCCGCCGCCGACATTCTGCGGCGCGAGCTGCCCGACCTGGCGGTCCGACTGGTCAACGTCGTCGACCTGATGCGGCTGATGCCGGATACCGAACACCCACACGGCTTGCCGGACAAGGAATTTGACGCCCTCTTCACCCGCGACAAGCCGGTCGTCTTCGCCTATCACGGCTATCCCTGGCTGATTCACCGGCTCAGTTACCGCCGCGCCAACCACGCGAACCTGCACGTGCGCGGGTTCAAGGAGCGGGGCACCACGACGACGCCGTTCGACATGGTGATGCTCAACGACCTGGACCGCTTCCACCTGGTGATGGACGTCATCGATCGGGTGGATGGGTTGGCCGGGCCGGCCGCGCTGCTGCGCCAGCACATGGTCGACGCGCGGCTGAATGCCCGCCGCTACACCCGCGAACACGGCGAAGACGACCCCCGCATCGCGAACTGGCGATGGCAGTCGAACCGGTGACGCGCCGGTAAACTCGGCAAGGATGTCCGAGCACACCGCCACCGCCCTCGACCTGACACGGGCCGGCGTCGACCTGCACCCGGTGGTGTCGCAGCTTTCGGCGTTGCATCGCCTGCGGCTGCACCTCGACATCGCCGTGGTCGTCGCCGTGCTGGTGCTGACGAACCTGATCGCACACTTCACCACGCCGTGGGCAAGCGTCGCCGCCGTTCCGGCCGCCGCGGCCGGGCTGGTGCTGCTGATGCGCTCCAACGGCCTGGACTGGGTCGACCTGGGACTCGATCGCCAGCACTGGCGATCCGGGATGGGCTACGCGCTGGCCGCCGTGGCGGTGGTGGCCTCGGTGATCACGGTCGGTGTGCTGCTGCCGATGACCCGGCCGATGTTCTTGAACAATCACTACGCCACGGTCTCCGGTGCGCTGATCGCGTCGATGGTCATCATCCCGCTGCAGACCGTGATCCCCGAGGAGCTGGCCTTCCGCGGTGTGCTGCACGGCGCCCTGCACCGGGCGTGGGGATTCCGTGGGGTCGCGGTGGCCGGATCGCTGCTGTTCGGGTTGTGGCATGTCGCCACCTCGCTCGGGCTGACCAGCAACAACGTCGGCTTCACCCGGCTGTTCGGCGGCGGCTTCGTCGGTATGGCGGCCGGGGTGACGCTCGCGGTGCTGGCGACGGGAACGGCGGGGTTGGTCTTCAGCTGGTTGCGCAGGCGCAGCGGCAGCCTGATCGCGCCGATCGCGCTGCACTGGTCATTGAACGGCCTGGGCGCGTTGGCCGCCGCCCTGGTCTGGCACCTGTCGACCTGAGCCCTACACCAGCAGCACCGCGGCCCCGGCGATGCGGCCGTTGGCCAGATCGCGCAGTGCCTGATCGGCGTGCTCCAGCGGATATTCCGGGGTTGTCACCTCGATGTGATGCCGGGCGGCGAAGTCGAGAAACTCCCGTGCGTCGGCCCGGGTGTTCGACGTCACCGAGCGAATTTGGCGTTCCTGGAACAGGTGACGCTGATAGTTGAGGACCGGGATGTCCGACAGATGGATACCGGCGATGGCCAGGGTGCCGCCGCGGTCCAGCGCCTCGCATGCCGGCAACACCAGATCGCCGACCGGGGCGAACAGGATCGCCGCGTCCAGCGGCACCGGCGGCGGGTCCGCGGCGCCCTGCGCCGAGGCGGCGCCCAGCTCCATCGCCAGCTTGCGGGCCTGCTCGCCACGGGTCATCACGTGCACCTCGGCGCCCTGGGCCAGGGCGACCTGCGCGGTGATGTGCGCACTGCCACCGAAGCCGTAGATGCCCAACCGTCCGCCGGGCGGCAGCTCGGCGCGCAGTAGCGACCGATACCCGATGATGCCGGCGCACAGCAGCGGCGCGAGTTCGCTGTCGCTGTAGCCGCTCGGCAGGTGATGGGCGAAAGCCGCCGGGACCGTGGCGAATTCGGCGTATCCGCCGTCGGCGTCCCAGCCGGTGTAGCGCGATTCGGGGCATAAATTCTCGTCGCCGCGGCGGCAGTACTTGCACACGCCGCAGGTGTGGCGCAGCCAGGCGATACCGACCCGATCGCCCACCTGGAATCCCTCGGCGTCGGTGCCCGCCGCGGCGCCGATCTCGGAGCCGATTTGCATGACCTCCCCCACCACCTCGTGGCCCGGGGTGACGTGGTCGCGGTGCACCGGGAGATCGCCCTCGGTGACGTGCAGGTCGGTGCGGCACACCCCGCAGGCGCGAACCGCGACCAGCAAGTCGGCTGGCCCGGGCCGGGGGACGTCGGCGGTGACGCGTTCCAGCGGATCGGTGTCCATCGGGCCGGGCTGTCGTACCCGCCACGCGGTCATCGTGGTCGGTATTGACTCGGAAGCCATCACCCCATGATGCCGCCAAGGGCCACCGATCCGCTGGAGTCGCGAGTCGATTGCCGCTACAGCGTTTTAGTACGCGAGGTAGCGAACTTGTAGATCAGCAACAGGATCACCGCGCCCACCAACGCACCGAGGAACGAATGCTGGATGGGTGGGTGGATGTCGAACTTGTGTGGCGGGAAGACGATGCTGCCCAGGGTGCCGCCGACATAGGAGCCGACGATGCCCAGTACGGCCGTCGCGACCCACCCCATGGGCTGCTTGCCGGGGACCAGAAGGCGCGCAACCAGACCGACGATGAGACCCAAAATGATTAGCCAGATGATGTGCAGAACCACGACCGGCTCCTTCGAGTGTTAGCTACAGACGGGACGAACGGGGTATACCCGCTCGCGATGCAGCCAATCCCCCCGGCGATTGCCGGTGCGACGAACGGGCGTAACGCCCTTCGCGGCTCGAGCACTCAGGCGGTGTATGTCCGTTGCGGCGCCGGAGCCACTTCACTGGCCGGGGCCTGCCCCGGCGCTGGAGCGGGCGCTGCAGGGGCGGGTGCCGCGCCGGGCGCGGGCGGTGGTGCGGCGGGCGCGGTGAACGGCTGGATCGACTCGGCCAGCGCCTTGGCGCCGGCCTTGTCCACCGGATTGTTGCTGGTTCCCAGCCACACCACGAACCAGCGCTGCGGCGGACCGGCGGTGGACGCACCCGGGGCGCTGACGACACCGGTCCAGATCTGTCCGTTCGGCTTGCTCGGGTCGCTGAACTTCACCTCGTAGAACGATGCGCTTCCGGTGATGCCGTTGGCGCCGGCCAGCGGGGTGGATTCCTGGTTGATTCGCGTGCCCGGGTACGGCATGAAGAACTCGCCCATGTCCGAGCCGAGCCGGACGGCCGCCTTGCTGTCATTGGCTTCCGCACTGGCGTACAGCTTTTGGTCCAACCGTCCCATCACGATGCGGGTGTCGTTGGCGACCGGCGCGGGCTGGCCGGGCGCCGGCGGCGGACCGGTCATCTTGCTGAGCAGGGCCGAGCCGTAGTCCAGGTGCGACGCGTCCGACTCCGCCCAGCCGCCGGGCAGCAGGTAGCTGAACCCGCCGACGGGATTGGTGATGCGTGCGGCGTTGGGGTCGACGGGTGGCGGCGCATTCGGGTCAGCAGGCGGTGGCGGTGGCGCCGGCGCGTTCGGGTCGACGGGCGCGGGCGGTGGAACCGGTCCCGCGTTCGGATCCGCCGGCGCCGGAGCCGCCGGCGCGGGCTGTCCCGCGGGCTCGGGGGCGGCCGGGGCGGGCTGTCCCGCCGGAGCCGGCGCGGCCGCCGGTGGCGGTGCGGTCGTCGTTGCCGGGACCGGAGTGGGGACCTCGGGGTCGGCATAGGCGACGGCCGGCAACGCGATGGTGACGGCCCCCGCAGTGGTCACCGTGGCAACCGCCAGCGTCGACCACATTCCTTTGCGACGTGTCGAGTGTGAGTCCACCTGATCCATGGCGACGAACCTACCGTGTTACCGCTGTGAAGCAAGGGTGCCGTGCGGGCGATGCGAGCCGGTTTTCGCGATGTTGCCGGAGCGCAACCTGCGCGAGTCTGCGCAGTTCATCGCCGGCGATGCGGCCCCGCCGGATACAGCGCCACCGCCCGGGCCTTGACGGTGAACCACACCCGCTCCCCGGGGGTCAGCCGTAGCTCGGCGGCCGCGTCCACGGTGATCTCCGCGGCCAGCCCCGGGGCCCCGTCGGCCTGCTCGGCGCCGCGCACCACGACCGCCGCGCCGCGGACGTCCAGCTCCGCCACCGTGACCTCGACACAGTTGCGGGGACTGCCGTGCGGTGGCTCCCGGAACACGGAAACCGCCGTCGGCGGGAACACCGCGACCGCATCCTGCCCGGCGGCCAACTCCGCACCCGCCCGTGGGGCCGGTGACCCGTACCACCGGGTGCCGGCGTGGGTGTCCAGGGCGCCGTCCCGGCCCACGGTTCCGCCGACCACGTTGACACCGGCGATCCGGGCGGCGAACGGGCTGCGCGGCGCGGTCAGCACGTCGGTCACCGGCCCGATCTCGGCGACGTTGCCCGCCTCGAGGACCAGCACGCGGTTGGCGAGGGTGAACACGTCCAGCAGGTCGTGGGTGATCAGGATGACCGCGCAGCCGCTGCGGGCGACCACGCTGCGCAGCACCGCGCGGATGGCGGCGGCGGCGCCGACATCCAGGCCGGTGAGCGGCTCGTCGAGCAGCAGCAGATCGGGTTCGGCGGCCAACGCCCGCGCGATCGCGACCCGCTGGGCCTGACCGCCGGACAACTGCCGCGGTTTGCGGTCGGCGAGCTGTTCGGCATCCACCTCACGCAGCCAGCGCAGCGCCGTCCGGTGATCATTGCGCCGCCGGGCGGGCCGGGCGAAGGGCAGCAGTCCGCGACGCCGGCTGTGCGGTCCGAACGCGACGTTGGCGGCCACGCTCAGGTGCGGGAACAACAGCGGATCCTGCAACAGCAGCCCCACCCGGCGGCGGTGCGTCGGCACGTCGATGCCGGACATGGTGTCGGTCAGCACCCGCTCCCCCAAGCGCACCACCCCCTCGTCGGGGTGCAGCAGTCCGGCAATCACGTGCAGGGCGGTCGACTTGCCCGCCCCGTTGGGGCCGAGCACGGCGAGCACCTCCCCGGCGGCCACCGAGAACTCCACGTCCAGCCGGCGCTCGGACACGACCGCGCGAAGCTGCAGTTCACTCATGGCCGCTGCCGCACGTCCGTCCCGGTCAGGCCGGCACCGAGGCCGAGCACCACCAGCGCGGCCACCGCGACGAGCAGAATTGACAGCGCCACGGCGGCGTTCGCGTCGGTGACACGCTGCAGGTAGATCTCCAGGGGCAGCGTGCGCGTGACGCCCTGTCGGGAACCCGCGAAGGTCAGCGTCGCGCCGAACTCGCCCAGCGACCGGGCGAACGCCAGCACGGCGCCCGAGGTCAGGCCCGGCAGCAGCAGCGGCAGGGTGACCCGCCACCACACCGTGTTGGGCCGCGCCCCCAGCGTGGCCGCGACCACCTCATAGTCGGCGCCGGCGGTACGGGCGGCACCTTCGAGCGAGATCACCAGGAACGGCAACGAGACGAAGGTCTGCGCCAGCACCACCGCGGTCGTGCTGAACGCGATGCTGACACCGGCCGCCTCCAGGTACCGACCGATCAGGCCGATCCGGCCGAACGCGTATAGCAGCGCGATGCCGCCGACCACCGGCGGCAACACCAGCGGCAGCAGGATCAGCGGGCGCAGCAACCGGACCAGACGCGCGGTGCTGCGCGCCAGCACCAGGCCCATCGGAACACCCGCCAACACACACAGCACCGTGCTCGCGGCCGCCGTCTTAAGGCTCAGCCACAGCGCGGCCGTCGACGACGAACTGCTGATCAGCGCCCAGAAGTTGGACCAGTCGACCTTGACCGCGATCGCCAGCAACGGCAGCACCACGAAGGCGGCCCCGAGCGCGGCGGGGACGAACACCCAGCGCGGCAGGTTGGTGGTCCGGCGCACGGCAACGGGTCAGGGCTTTACGAAGCCAAATTGGGCCAGCACCTGCTGGCCGGCTTCGGATGTCACGAGGGCCACGAACTTCTGCGCCAACGCCGGCTGCGGCGCCTTTGTCAGCACCCCGATCGGGTAGACGTTGACCGCGTCGGCCGCCTCCGGAAAGTCGACGGTCGTCACGGACCCCTTGGCGTTCTTCGCGTCGGTGACGTAGACCAGGGCGGCGTCCGCCTGCCCGGCGGTGACCTTGTTGAGCGCATCGGTCACGCTGGGTTCCTCGCTGACCGGGTTGAGACGCACTCCCGTGCGGTCCTCGATGCGTCGGGTGGCGGCGCCGCATGGCACCGGCTGCTGGCAGGTCACCACGGTGAGGCCCGGCTTGGCCAGGTCGGCGAAGGAGGCGATCTTCTTCGGGTTGCCCGGTGCGGTGACGATGACCAGCGTGTTGGCGGCGAAGTTGGTCGGGTTCCCGGCCAGCAGCCCCGCCTTGACCACGTTGTCCATCTGAGCGGTATCGGCCGAGGCGAAAACGTCGGCCGATGCGCCCTGGGTCAATTGCGTCGCCAGTTCGGAGGAGCCGGCGAAGTCGAACTCCACGCCGCTACCGGGATTGTCGGTCTTGAACCGCGCGGCGATCTGGGTGAACGCGGGTTTCAGGGATGCCGCGGCGAACACCACGATGGAGCCGGCGGCTGGGGACGACGGGCCGGGCGACGCGGGTGCGGTGGCCGGCGGCGTCTTGGCACCGCAGCCCACCACGCCCGCAACGAGCACCATCGACAGCACACCAGACACGACACCGGACGTCATACCGGCCAGAATTCCGCTCCGACGCATGGTCAGACCCTAGCCTGGGATGGGTTGACCGCGAGTTGAACGTTGATGGTCAAAACTTTTTGAAATCGTCTGCGCGTCGTGCCCGCGGAGATTTCGCCGTATAGCTACTGTCCAGTAACATTGGTCAGATCGACGCCATAACACGCTGATATCCCAGGCATCGAGCGTCACGGCCGGGATCGGCGTCTTACACGAGGTTTACACGAGGAGGTCATGGCAGTGGAGGTGCTGGTCACCGGTGGCGACACGGATCTGGGACGGACCGTAGCCGAGGCCTTCCGCGATGGCGGTCACAAGGTGACCCTCGTGGGTGCGCGCCGCAGCGATCTCGAGGTCAACGCCAAAGAACTCGACGTCGACGCAATCGTGTGCGACACCACCGACCCGGCCAGCCTGGAGGAAGCGCGTCCGTCGTTCCCGCATCACCTGGACACCATCGTCAACGTGCCGGCCCCGGCCTGGGATGCCGGCGACCCCCGCACGTACTCCATCGCCGACACGGCCCACGCCTGGCGCAACACCCTCGACTCGACGGTGCTGTCCGCCGTGCTGACGCTGCAGGTTGTCGGCGACCACCTGCGCTCCGGCGGTTCGATCATCAGCGTCGTGCCGGAGAACCCGCCGGCGGCCAGTATCGACGCTGCCATCAAGGCGACGCTGTCGAGTTGGGTTGCCGGGCAGGCCGGCATCTTCGGCACTCGCGGCATCACCGTCAACGCGGTGGCCAGCGGACGCAGCGCGCAACCGGGCTACGACGGCCTGTCGCGCACGCCGCCGGCCGCGGCCGACGAAGTCGCCCGACTGGCGTTGTTCCTCACCACCGCGGCGGCCCGCCACATCACCGGGCAAACTCTGCACGTGAGCCACGGCGCGCTCGCGCGTTTCGCTTAATTCCTCGTTCGTCGGGCGGCCAGGCGATCGTTAGCCTCGGGCGGCGTGGGTATACCCCAGAGGTCATCATCGCCGTGTCAGGCGCACCGGGCTGGCTACGCCTCGTGTAACCAAGGTCGCATCCAGCGGCCGGCATGACGCGAATCACGTTGGCGTGACCAGGGTTAATGGCCGATGTGTTTGATTACACAGGCTTACTACCTGGGTTTGGCCGCGGCGGGGTGACTACCGTAATAGCTAACTTTAGCCGCATGACACGAAGCCCCGTCAGGAGCAATTCAAGCAATGAGCCCTCAGCCAGAAGCCACAGTTGAACCCAAGCGACGGCACCGCGTCGTGATCATCGGATCGGGGTTTGGCGGACTCAACGCGGCAAAGAAGCTCAAGCACGCCGACGTCGACATCAAGCTGATCGCCCGCACCACGCATCACTTGTTCCAGCCGTTGCTCTACCAGGTCGCCACCGGGATCATCTCCGAGGGTGAAATCGCCCCGCCGACCCGCGTCGTGCTGCGCAAACAGCGCAACGTCCAGGTGCTGCTCGGCAACGTCACCCACATCGATCTGGCCAATCAGCGGGTGCATTCCGAGTTGCTCGGGCATGGCTACGAAACCGATTACGACAGCCTGATCGTCGCCGCCGGCGCCGGCCAGTCCTACTTCGGGAACGATCACTTCGCCGAGTTCGCGCCCGGCATGAAGTCCATCGACGACGCGCTCGAATTGCGCGGCCGCATCCTGAGCGCCTTCGAGCAAGCCGAGCGGTCCAGCGATCCCGAGCGCCGCAAGAAGCTGCTGACCTTCACCGTCGTCGGCGCCGGCCCCACCGGCGTCGAAATGGCCGGGCAGATAGCCGAATTGGCCGAGTACACGCTGAAAGGTGCGTTCCGGCATATCGATTCGACCAAGGCGCGGGTGATCCTGCTGGACGCGGCCCCGGCGGTGCTGCCGCCGATGGGAGAAAAGCTCGGTGAGCGCGCCCGGGCCCGGCTGGAGAAGATGGGCGTAGAGATCCAGCTGGGCGCCATGGTCACCGACGTCGACCGCAACGGGATCACCGTCAAGGATTCCGACGGCACCACCCGCCGCATCGAGTCGGCCTGCAAGGTGTGGTCCGCGGGCGTACAAGCCAGCCGGCTGGGGCGCGACATCGCCGAGCAGTCGCCGGCCGAGCTGGACCGCGCCGGCCGGGTCAAGGTGCTGCCCGACCTGTCGGTCCCCGGCTACCCGAACGTCTTCGTCGTCGGTGACATGGCCGCCGTCGAGGGCGTGCCCGGGGTCGCGCAGGGTGCCATCCAGGGGGCGAAGTACGTCGCGAGGACGATCAAGGCCGAGCTTGCCGGGGCGGACCCGACCCAGCGTGAGCCGTTCCAATACTTCGACAAGGGCTCCATGGCCACCGTGTCTCGGTTCTCTGCGGTCGCCAAGATCGGTC
Organism: Mycobacterium sherrisii; assembly: GCF_002102355.1. Classification (GTDB taxonomy): domain Bacteria; phylum Actinomycetota; class Actinomycetes; order Mycobacteriales; family Mycobacteriaceae; genus Mycobacterium; species Mycobacterium sherrisii. The sequence goes on from NZ_LQPT01000092.1 coordinate 48,713, forward strand.
CGCTGGAGTTCAGTGGCTTCATCGCCTGGCTGATGTGGCTGGTGCTGCACCTGGTCTATCTGATCGGGTTCAAGACCAAGATCACCACGCTGTTGTCCTGGACGGTGACATTCTTGAGCACGCGGCGTGGCCAGCTCACCATCACCGACCAGCAAGCATTCGCCCGAACCCGGCTCGAACAGCTGGCCGAACTGGCCGCCGAGGCCCGCGAGTCCTCGCCGACTCGCGCGGCCAGCTAACCGTTCAGGCGGTCGGCCTGCCAGGTGCTCAACGTTCCGCCCCCCGCCAATGTCAGCACGGTCGAATCGGCCGGCATGTCCGTGAAAAGCGCTGCAGGGTAGCAGAATTCGCTGATGGTTGCGCGTGGCGCCCCGATGCTGTCGTCGGCCAGCGAGCCCGCGCCCAACTCCATGCGGTGCCGCAGCAACGGCCGATCGTTGCGGTCTGCCCACAGCGACCCGGACCAAAAGCCGTCGCGCTCGTTGCTTCTGCCGACCTGAACGCGCTCGCGGAAGCGAAGCCGACCACCGTCACGCAGGACCACGCCGACCGCGGACAGATGGCGCGCGTCGGCCGCCACGACCGTCGGCTCGAGGTCGACGTCGAGTGTCCCGCTCACCTCGATGTCCCAGTGCCCGTGCGACGTGGGCGTGTTGGGCCCGGGCAGGGCCAGCGCGCCGGCGGCGCTGCGCAGCTTGAGCACCGCGCCCGCTTCGACGACGACCGTGATGTTGATGGTGTCACCGCCCAACGGGGTGGCCGCCGCCGACACCAAGTGCACCGTGTCTTCAGCGGTGCATCGTGCCTGAATACCTCCGCTGCACTCGATGCGCGGCCAGCGCTGCCGCGACGCGACGACGCGCACCTCGGAGTGCATCAGTTCGCCAGTTGGGCGCGAACCCAGGCCACCACCTCGGACGCGGCCGGATCTTTCGTCAATGACTGCAACACCGTCGGCCGCCCAGCGCGCACGGAGTCGGCGTCACGGGCCATCACGTCCAGATCCGCCCCGACCAGCGGGGCCAAGTCGGTTTTGTTGACCACCAACAGATCTGAGTAAGTCACCCCCGGGCCGCCCTTGCGTGGCACCTTGTCGCCCCCGGCCACGTCGATGACGAAAATCTGCACGTCCACCAGGCCCGAGGAAAAGGTCGCCGTCAGGTTGTCCCCGCCGGACTCGACGAGGATGAGGTCCAGCGGGTCGTGGGCTGCGATCAGATCGTCGATCGCGTCCAGGTTGGCGGTGATGTCGTCGCGGATCGCGGTATGCGGGCAGCCACCGGTCTGCACGGCCGCGATCCGATCCAGCGGCAGCACGGCGTGTTTGCGCAGGAAGTCGGCGTCCTCGGTGGTGTAGATGTCGTTGGTGAGCACCGCCAGCGACAGTTCGTCGCGCAGCTGCCGGCACAGCGCGGCCACCAACGCGGTCTTGCCCGAGCCGACCGGGCCGCCGACGCCGATGCGCAGCGCCTCCCCCGGGCGCCGCTGTCGCTTCGGGCGCTCGATGCTGGGATGGGGGTGGCTGTGTGAATGTGCTGGCATCTCGTCTTTCCTGCTCGGCGGGTCTGAAGGCAGCGTATCGGAGCGCGTCAGCAAACCATCGTCGATGCCGCGACGGCCGCGGCCCGCTCGTCGCGCCGGTGCGTGTCGGCAACCTCCGCGATGGCAAGGATGCGTCCCGGCCCGATGGCGGCCGCGAGGCGAACCGCGTTGTCCCGCCAACACGGGCACCGTCCAGCAAACGGCTCGACGGCACCGGTCCGCCGCACGGGAAGCCAGACCGGCAACCCGCCCAGGCAACTACATCCTGGCTCGAAGATGCTGTGCCCCAGCGTGTTTGACGCTAAAGGAGTGCGCGACCCGAAACAGGCTTGAAACATGGAGCTCATCAGCATGATTCAAATCACCCCTAATTTTCTATCAGTCGATAGAAAATTAGGGGTGAATGGATGTCTGCATCGGCTCCGACGGTCGAAGATCTGTGTGGGGTCTGGTCGCGCCGCTCGATCCGGTGGCCTAATGGGCGGTCGGACACCACCACGCGGGTGACCTGGATACAGGGTCGGCAATGGTTCGTCGACCTGCGCCGGCCCGCCGTGGATCCGGCGGTAAGCCCATCCCCCGGTGGCGAATGCGCGCCGCGGATGGACGCCTTTGCCGGCCGCCTTAGCCAAAATGACTCGGACAGAGCGCAATTCATGTGGGACCACACCATCGACTGGTCGCCGGACCCACGCCCCGATGTTGGGCGACTGAGGTGGGAAGGCGACGCTCTGGTCGAGGAGGGCGTTCTCGAGCCATACCGCGAGGTGTGGATTCGGACCGAACGCCACGAGCCGGAAGACTCGGCGACCGCATTGCTCCACGACGACACCGGACGGGTTGCCCTGCTGCTGCGGTCGGCCGGCGTCTTCGGATACGCGGTGAGTCGCGGTCCTGACGGGCAAGCCGGCCGAGGTCCCACGGACTGTGAGGTTGCGATCGGGACGATCGATGACAAGGGCTGGTGGGTAAGCAGTTCCACCAGAAGCGATGCGGCTGAGTTCCCGATCGTGGTCAACGTGGGCACATCGCAGGCGCAGATGAGCGCGGACACTCCCATGGTCCCCCCCTGCCTTCTGACCGGGCGTTGGCAGATCGGCCAGCTGACCGGCGACCCGGCCCTGCTTCAGACGAGTGAGGTGTAACCCGATGTCAGCTCCAACGTCGTTCGATGCGGTGCCCGAGATCGACATCTCCGGGTTGGCATCCGCGGATCCGTCGGTGAAAGCCGCAGTCGCGCAACAACTCGGCGAGGCCGCCCACCGGGTGGGATTCATGTACGTCAGCGGCAGCGGCGTACCGGATGAGGTCTTTGACCGCATGCACGGCGCGTCGCAACGTTTCTTCGACCACTCCATGGACGCGAAAATGTCGGTCTACATCGGCAACTCGACCAACCACCGCGGCTACGTGCCGCAGGGCGGCGAGGTGTTCGCCGGCGGAACCGCCGACAAGAAGGAAGCCTACGATTGCGCGCGTCACCGCCCCGACCGCGCCGGCAGCACCGCCCTGAGCGGCCCCAATCAGTGGCCCGCTCTTCCGGGTTTTGCCGAGGCCGTCACCGAATACTACGAGGCGGTGTTCGGGGCGGGCCGCGCGATCATGCGCGGGTTTGCGCTGTATTTGTCGGAACCCGAGGACTATTTCGATCGGTATTTGACCGATCCACCGAGCCAGCTGCGGTTGATCCATTATCCGGTCGACGAGACGGCCACCGACAGCCCGGGTATCGGCGCCCACACCGACTACGAGTGCATCACCCTGTTGAAGGCGACCCAGCCGGGACTCGAGGTGCTCAACGGCGCCGGGCAGTGGATCGACGTGCCCCCCCGGCCGGGATGTTTCGTGGTCAACATCGGCGACATGCTAGAACTCTGGACTAACGGCCTGTTCGTCGCCACCACGCACCGGGTGCGCAAGGTGGTCAGCGAAAGATACTCCTACCCACTGTTTTTCAACGTCGACTACGACACGCTCGTCGAGCCGATGCCCAAACTCTGCGCCCCCGGCCAGCCGACCCGCGGCCGGCTCAAAGCCGGCGACCACCTGTTCGCGCAGACCGCGCAGAGTTTCGTCTACCTACGAGACCGCATCGAAGCGGGCGAGCTTGCCCTGCCGGCCGGCTCGCTGGCCTTGTCGTCATTCGGCCATCCCACTCCACAATCTTGACGGCCAGTCGTGAAGGGAAAAGATGATGGAACACAACGTCATTGAACAAGAACAAGAGGACGTCAGCGAGAGTCGCGCGCTGGCCTCCTTCGGCTACCAACAGCAGCTCCACCGGAAGATGGGAAGATTCGCGTCCTTTGCGGCGGGCTTCTCTTTCATCTCTGTGCTGACCGCCGTGTTCCAGCTGGCCGGGCTGGGCTTCAGTTTCGGCGGGCCCGCCTACGTGTGGACATGGCCGGTGGTGCTCGGCGGACAGCTGCTGGTCGCGCTGTGCTTCGCCGAACTCGCGGCCCGATACCCGCTTTCGGGCGCGATCTATCAGTGGGCTAGCCGGCTGGCCAACCCCGTCTTCGGCTGGTTTGCCGGGTGGATCATGATCATCGGCCAAATCGTCGTCATGACCAGCGCCGCCGTCGCTCTGCAAGTGGTGTTGCCCGAGATCTGGTCCGGCTTCCAGCTGGTGGGCGGCGACCCGTCACCCACATCCAGCTCCGGTGCCCATAACGCAATCCTGTTGGCGGGCATATTGATGACGCTGACCACCATCGTCAACGTCATCGGCATCAAGCTGATGTACATCATCAACAACTGCGGCGTCGTATCGGAGATAACCGGTGCCGTTGCCATCATCATCCTGCTGCTCGTGCACAGCCGCCGCTCGGGCGAGGTGTTGGCGAGCACCGGCACCATCGGCCATGCCGGATACTTCGGCGCCTTGCTGTGCGCCTCGTTCACCGCGGCGTACGTGCTGGTGGGCTTCGACAGCGCGAGCGAGATGTCCGAAGAGACCCATAACGCGCGAAGAATTGCGCCGCGCACCACATTACGCGCGTTGTCGGCGGCCGGCGCCCTGGGCTTCGGAATCATCGTCGTGACCGTGCTGGCCGCGCCCAGTCTCAGCGACGGTCGGCTCGCCGACGAAGGACCCGCATACGTGGTGGCGACCGTATTGTCCGGAGCGACCGGCAAGATCCTGCTGATCATGGTGGCGATTGCGATTTGTGTTGCGACATTGGCGATTCAGACGGCCGGCTCCCGCATGCTGTTCTCGATGGCCCGCGACCGCCGCACCCTGTTTCACGCCGCGCTGTCCCGCGTACCCCGTCGGACCGGGACCCCCGCGGCCGCGGCCATCGCGATCGGGCTCGGCGCCATCGCGGTGCTGCTGCTCAACCTCGGGCCGCAAGCGGCCTTCGTGGCAATGGAATCCACGTGCATCATCATCATTTACCTGGCCTACCTCATGGTCACCGGCGCGATGCTGGTCAACCGGCTGCGTGGCGAGGCCGTGTTCGGTGCCGGCGCCGTCGATGATCACGGGCAACGTGCCTTCAGCATGGGGCGTGCCGGGTTGTGGGTCAACGTCTTGGCGGTGGGATACGGGGCGGCGATGTTCATCAACCTGATCTGGCCGCGCCAAGCCATCTATGACCCCCAGGGCGGTCACTGGTACCTGCAATATTTCCCGTTGGTGTTCACCGCCGGCACCCTCGTCGTCGGAGCTGTGCTTTACAGCGCGGTCCACCGCGGGCCGCAGCAGGTGCATGGCACGCAGTGGGCGATGGTCCCCGCCGCCGAGTGACCCCGGGCCGCCCTGACGGCTCGGGCGGCCCGGGTCGGCGCGGCCCCGACACCCGAAGCCTGGTGTAACCTCACGGCTGAATCGTTTCGGCAGTCCCTCCTGAGGCGGGGTGTGGTGGGTCTTCTCATCGCGGGCAGTGCATGGCCCGGATAGCCGATCGCAGCAGGGTGACCATCAAGGACGTGGCGCGGGCCGCCAACGTCTCGGTCACAACGGTTTCCGATGCGCTCTCCGGAAATGGCCGGTTGACGGCCAAGACCCGCAGCCGGGTGCGCGCAGTGGCCGACAAGCTGGGTTACCGGCCCAGTGCCGCCGCGCGCAGCCTGGTCGGTGCACGCACCGGGCTGCTGGTCTTGTCGGTCGGCGCACCGGCAGCCGAGGCCGCCTCGTTGTGGAGTATCGACTTCTTCGTCAACCTGATGACCGCCGCGGCCATTCGGTCGTCGACGCACGGGTTTGCGCTGGCGCTGTCACCAGAATCGTTGTCGCCCAACCTTTCTTACGATGGCGCGATCATCGTCGATCCCACCGCCGACGACGAGAGTCTGCTGGTGCGGGCGACCCGCGCCGGCGTCCCGGTGGTCACCGTGGGCCGGACGATGGCAGACCATCCCTGGGTCGACAACGACTACCCCACCGTCATCCCCGCGGTCCTGGACCACCTTCGCTCGTCCGGAGCGCGCAGACCCGCACTGCTGGCCGGCGATCCGACAGCATCCTACGTACGTGACGCCGTTGAGCACTACACCCGGTGGTGCCGGGTGCATCGCTGTGCCAGCCGGATCTCCTACGTCGACGGCGGCAGCACCGAGGAGTCCGGACGTGCTGCGGCGAAGCGGCTGCTGTCGGGTCGCGGCCGATCCGACGCCGTGCTGGCCACGCTGGATCGGCTCGCGCTGGGCGTCACCGCGGCGGCCGGCGAACTCGGCTTGTCGATACCTGACGACGTTCTGGTGGCCGCGCTGGGCGACAGCACCATGATCCAGCACTTGCCGGTGCCGATCACCGCTGTTGACCTGATGCCCGCCGAAATGGGTGCGGTGGCAATAGATTCGCTGGTGGCACGGATCAACGGCGGCGACGTGGCACTGCAAACCATTGTGCCGGGGCGTGTGCTGCCGCGGGCAAGCTCGCAGCGCTAGGACGGTCGGTTATGGGACCGGTACAGCGCCGGTCGGAGCTGGCGCAGGTAGTCGACCTCGGCGGGCGGGTCGCGGCGCAGGGTCACGTCGACGACGCGAACCCGCCGCCCACAGCCCAGATCGGCCACGACACGACCGTTCGGGTCGACGACTCGTGACCCACCGGCGAAGTCGAAACCCGACTCGCTGCCAATGCGGTTCACATAGACCAGCGGAGTGCGATTGTCGAGGGCACGTGCGCGCGACGCCACCAAATGATCCTCGTGGAACGCCGCCATGTTCGCCGCAATCACGATGAACACGTCGGGGCGTTGAAAGGCAAGGGTACGAGCCACTTCGGCGAACTCCATGTCGAAGCAGATCATCGGGGCCAGCCGTGCCGACGCCACGTCTACGCACGCCAGCTCCGCACCCGCATCGAAGGCGCCCGACTCGACACCGAAAAGGTGGGTCTTTCGATAGTTTCCCGCGATCTCTCCCCCGGCGCCGACGACCAACATCGAGTTGTAGACCCGTCCGCCGGCGTCCCGCTCGAGATAACCTCCGACGAACACGGTTTCGGATTCCGCGCATGCTTGGCGGATTGCCGATACCGACGTCGAGTCGGTGCCCAGCGCCAACTCCGCGAGACGATCGGTTTGATACCCCGTGACGAACAATTCGGGGAATACGGCAATGTCGCTGTCCGGATTCTTGCTGAGCAGGGCCCGAATCCGCCGAACATTTGCGTCGATGTCACGCGCGGCCGGGCTTTCCTGTACCAGCAGGAAGCGCAGCCGGCCTGAGCCGTCGCGGCCGGTCCGCGTCACAGGCCGTCAAGACCGTAGCCTGCCGGCGAAAGCCTGCGCAGGCCGTCGCGCTCGACGACGTAGTTATCTTCGAGCTTGAGCAGGATGTAGCGTCCGTCGACTTCCAGGCCCGTCTCCGGCTCCAGGGCGATAACGCTGTTCTCGACCAGCACTTGATCGCGATCGGTCAGCGATCCGCGGTACACCGTAGGCAATTCACAGGCGCGCAGCCCCACCCCGTGCCCGATCGCATACGGAGTGGTGGGCAAGCCCTCGGAGCGCAGGTACTTGTTCACCGCCTCGTCGATTTGCGACACGCGCACACCGGGTTTGGCGGACTCGGCGACGACTTCGTGCGCCTTGAGTAGCTTGGCGTAAGCCGTTTTGATCTCGGCGCGCGTGTCGCCGCCCACGAAGCCGGTCCGCGCGATGTCCGAGGCGTAGCCGCACCGGCCGTACAGGCCGATGTCGAAGAAGTACGGATCGCCTTCGGCGAGCACGGTGCCCTCGGCGAACCACCCGCCGTCGCCACGGCCATGGTTACACAACGAATGACTCAAAAACTCCGGCCCGCTGGCTTGCAGGGTCGCCATGATCGCCGCCAGCACGTCGTGGTCGGTCATCCCGGCCTCGGCAGCCTTGAATCCGGCTTCTGCGCCCAGCGAATTGACGATGCTGGCATCCTCGAGCAGCCGGATCTCCTCCGGGGTTTTGCGGATGCGGATGTCGTAGAGCTCGCGACCGATCGGGACGAAGTCCGCCGCGGGAAGAGCGCCTTTGAGGCGCTGCAGCACGGCCGGATCGATCAATTCGATCCCCACCTTTGTGGCTCCCGTCAACGCGCCGGTCAAACCCGCAGTCCACGTCTCGGGATGCCCGACCATCGGCGACCACGAGGGCATCGGATGGATCTTGCTGATCCAGGGCAGGTCTGCGACGGGCGCGGCGTGCGTCTCGTCGATCCACGGTGCAAAGATCTCGGTCCGGCCGTCGCGATCGACGACGGCGGCGAACCAGTCGAACGCCTCGGCGATGATCTGCGTGCGGTAATCCGTCGCGTAGCGGATGTGATCGAACCCCGTCAGCAGCAGGTGTGATAGCCCGTGTCGGCGCATCAGATCGGCGACCGCTTCGCGGCGATCGCTGCGCAACCGATCGATGTCGACGGTAGACCAGTCGTACATGGTGATGTCCTCTCGGTGCGACCGCGGATCGCGGGAACAATTGCGATTGAACAAGACTCGGCACAGATAGCGAGCTCGACGCCATACTTGCAGAAACGTTCCGGCATGTCTACCGCGGCACCGCTGGTGGCGGTGCCCGTGCGGGCAAATCTGCGAAATGTATTGGTATTCCCCCGGTCACGCCGCACTCGGCATCCGCTGGGGGTCTTCGGTTACATCGCGGACACTTCTCGGAAATGGCGTCGACACGAAAGCCGCCTAGCGTCCACCTCAGATCCCCGACGGGGGTCCGCGCCTAGGGTTCCGCTCGCGAGAGGCCTGGACCGAGGGGGGCACCCGCACACGCTCGTGCGGTACACCAGGGGACAAAAGCCCGGAAGGATCACGGAGCCTGCGCTCCGAATTATCGGAGGGCACCAGTGCCTCTGGTAACACCCGGTAGCTGGTACCCCGGCCGGTCTGCGGTCTGATGAGATGGGGCGAATGTACGTCGACGCGGATCGGACGGCTCGAGCTGGACGGCCGCGTCGGTCTCGTGCCGGTGGGCGCGACCGAACAGCACGGGCCGCACCTGCCGACCGACACCGACACCCGGATCGCGCAGGCGATATGCGATGCTGCCGCCGCCAGCTGTGCTGCCACCATCGTGTTGCCGCCGGTAAGCATCGGCTGCAGCCTGGGTCACGGCACGGCGTTCCCCGGCACGCTGTCGCTGTTTCCGGAGGAGCTGGCCAGGTTACTGATCCGGATCGCCGAGTGGTCGGCGCTGAGCGGTCTGCGGAAGCTGATCTTCGTCAACGCGCACATGGGAAACGTTGCGGCGCTTGGGATGGCAACCGACCGGCTGCGCTTTGTGCGGCCCGACCTGAGATCGACGTGGGTCGACTGGTGGGATGCCACCCCGGCGATCACCGCCGAGGTGATGGCCGATGGTGCGGACATCCACGCCAATCGTGCGGAGACCTCGCTGGCGTTGCACTTGTTCCCGGAGCTGGTCGACCGGCCGGCCATGCTCGATGCGGATGATCCAGACCGCACCGGCGCGTTGATCTTTCGTTACACCGCCGAGGTGCTGTCGGGCAACGGTGTTACCGGTGAGCCATCGCGAGCCACGGCGTCGCTGGGCAACAGCCTGTTCGACGCTGTCGTCGAGGTGGTCGTCCACAAGGTTCTGGCCGGAGTCTCCGAAGAGCCGCCGTTGCCACGGACACTGCATCCGCCGCGCGCACTTCGATTCGAGGAGGCAACCGATGGACACCGTTAACGCCGTGGAGCCCGCACACCGGGAGATCGCGGAGGCGTTGGGACGCCAAGGGGTGAAGTACGCCATGAGCTCGTGGATCGATGTCCATGGCCGGCCCAAAACGAAGGTGGTGCCCATCGAGCGGCTCCCCGAGATGCTGGCCGGGTCCGAGCGATTCACTCCCCGAGGCATCACCGGCTTCGGCGCAATGGACCCGCACGAAGAAGAGTCCGTGGCGCTGCCGGACCTTGCGACGCTCCGGCAGCTTTCCTGGGACAAGCGATTCGTGTGGATGGCCGCCGATTTGCTGCTGGGCGGCACCACGGCGCATGACCAGTGTCCGCGCAGTATCTTGAAGGCCCAACTGGGTAGAGCGCGAGAACTGGGTTTTGACTTCAAGCTGGGCGTCGAGACGGAAGTCTTCGTGTTCGACCCGGCGCAGCCCGGCGGCGGTACCGGCTACCTGAATCCGCTCGCCCGGACCGGCGGACTGAAGCCCAGCCCCGCCTACGACGCCGAAGCCACGCTGGACGCCGCGGGCTTCCTCGACGACTTCGTGAGTGCCCTGCAAGACAGCGACTTCGGGGTGTTCAGCTTCGACCACGAAGGTGGTGACGGCCAATACGAGTTCGACTTCGCCTACGACGACGCGCTCGAGATGGCCGACCGGATCACCTACTTTCGCGTGATGATTCGGCAGATCGCCAAGCGGCACGGGCTGGCCGCCACCTTCATGCCCAAGCCATACACCGAGGCATGGGGATCGGGCCACCACTACAACATGAGTCTCGTGTCGTCCAGCACGGGGAACAATGTGATGTGCGACGCCGCCGATCCGCGTGGATTGGGTTGGAGCCCAACGGCATATCAGTTCATTGCGGGTCTGATGCGGCACGCGGATGCCCTCGCGGCGGTCGTGACACCCACGGTGAATTCCTACAAGAGGCTGAACCCCCGCCTGGCCGACGGTACGGCGTCGTGGGCACCGGCCTGGTCGGCTTACGGCGTACAGAACCGGTCGTGCATGCTGCGACTACCGAAAAACCGTCCAGCGATCGAAAACCGCGCCGTCGACTCGGCAGCCAACACCTACCTGGCGGCGGCCTTCCTGCTGGCGGCCGGCCTCGACGGCCTGGAACATGCGAGGGATCCCGGAGATCCGGTGGACGTGGCATTGACAGACACCCGGCCGAATCCCTCGCTCAACGCGGTCCGGTTGCCGCGCAACCTACTTGAGGCCACGGAGGCGTTTGCCCAGAGCGAACTCGCCGGTCGCGTCTTCCCCAAGCGCTTCGTCTCCGAATACGTCGACATGAAATACGCGGAGTGGGATTCCTACCACAGCACGGTCACCGATTGGGAACGTGACCGCTATCTGTATTCGCTCTGAGACGGGGTGGACCGTGGCACACTCTTCCGGATTGTCGACGCGCTCCCAACATCGCCGCCGGGCGGTGTTGCGGTCCACCGTGGCCGTGCTGCGGCGACGTGGATTCGACGCGGTCACCAGCCGGGCCGTCGCCCAGGAAGGGGGCCTGCCGGAACAGACCGTGCGGGCCTTCTACGCATCGCGTGACGACCTGCTGGCCGCCGGCTTGAAATTCATGCTGAACGGGTGGATCGAACAAGCCAACGATTTCGTCAAGCGGCTGCCCTGCCAGCTCGGCCTCAACGAAACGGCCCGTCTGATCACCGAGGTCGCGACGGTGCACCCCGCCGAGGACGGATCGTTGACCCGCGCAACGATCTCGGGCGTGTACGAGCGCTACCTACAGGCGGGGAAGCACTCCGAGCTGACCTCGTTGATCGGTGCTTACAACGAGATCCTGGCCGGCCTGGTTGCACAGGTGCTGGCCCGTAACGGCCGCTCCGTCGGTCCGCAGGTGGCCCGTGCCGTCCTCGCCGTTGCCGACGGCACCGTTCTCTACGAACTCGCGGCCGGCGAGAATCCCGTGCCCCGGGCCATTGAGATGCTCGAGTTCGCCATACCGCGGCTGTGTGCGCCGGCGTCCTCGGCACCGTGACGTGCCACGCCAGCTAGGCGTAGTGCCCAACCCACCGAGCAATTCGCGGCCAGTTGATGGCATCCTCTTGTGAATGACAGCAGTCCGCCGCGGACGTCCCAGGATCATCGATCAGCGCAGACCTGGTGAGACCCCACGAGAGGAAATCCTCGACGCCGCCGCCGAGCTGTTTACCGCGTGCGGATACACCGCAACATCGACACGGGCGATTGCCGATGCCGTGGGCATCCGGCAAAGCAGCATCTATCACCACTTCCAGACAAAGGACGACATCCTCGACAACCTGCTGGTCCGCACCGTCGACGCCTCGGCCAGGCTGGCACAGCGACTGTCCGACTACCCCAGCTCCCCGGCGAGTCGCCTCTATGTCATGGTCTGGTACGACTCGCATCAGTTGCTGGCGGGCCGTTGGAATCTCGGTGCGCTGTTTCAGCTTCCGGAGATCCGCGGTACCAAATTCCCCCATTTCGAATCTCGGCGCGAATACCTGCGGGAGTGTTACCGCACGCTTGCCCGGCAGACGTGCTCCGACTCGAATCTGTGGAAGAACAAGCACCAGGTCGAGATGACCGTCGCGACGGAGTTGCCGTTCCACTTCGTCGAGACCTCGATCCAGATCCGCGCGGATAACCCCGAGTGGGTGGCCGAGGCCGGACCCGGCGCCATCGCCGCAGGCATCGCCGACTCCTGCCTTCGTGCGCTCACCGCGGGATGTACGGCCGCTTTGAAGGTGAAGGCCCACCGCATCCGCGACGAGCTGGCGCTCGACATGGCCGGGTAGCGCGCAGACAATGTTTGCGGCAGGCCGGTTTTGAACCACCGGTCGCGCCGTCACGCTGGATGTATGACGGGCATTGCGGCGCCTGACCGATTTGCCGCTGAGGTCCGAAGTTTCGATTGCGGCACCCGGGCTCGTCGTCCACTGCCGGTGCGGCTCCGCACCTTTGGCGTCGTACGCGCGCGGTGTTTTTGAAACGCGATCGAAACACGATACTCATCAGCATGATCCAAATGACTCCTACTATTCCTATCAACCGATAGAAATAGTGACACGAAGTCGAAACACGCAGTCCGGCAGCGTGAGTCGGCGTAAGTCGGGGGGCTGGTACGGCAGCTCGGCGCTGTCGGTCGGTGCAGTGCGCAACCGTCGCGCAAACGCCGGCACGGGGGCGAGGCGGCTGTTTTCGCCGATCGCGCGTGGCGGCGCACGGTAGCCCAAAAGCCAACGCGCACAACCAGCCTGCCGCGCCATCGACTTGGCTCGGGGCCGTTTCGTTCGGCGCCGCGGTGACTGTTACGGAGGTGTTCAGTGGATTTTGCGGCTCTGCCGCCCGAGGTGATTTCGGGTCGGATGTATGTGGGTGCGGGGTCGGGTCCGTTGGTGGGGGCGGCTGCTGCGTGGGGTGCGTTGGCGCAGACGTTGAGTTTTGCGGCGTCGTCGTATCGGGCGGTGGTGTCGGAGTTGGCGGGTGGGCCGTGGTTGGGTCCGTCGTCGTTGTCGATGGTGGCTGCGGTTTCTCCGTATGTGTCGTGGATGAGTGGTACTGCGGAGTTGGTGGGGCGCACGGCTAGTCAGGTGGGGATGGCGGCGGCGGCGTATGAGGCGGCGTTTGCGGCGACGGTGCCGCCGGCGGAGATTGAGTTGAATCGGGCGTTGTTGGCGTCGTTGGTGGCTACCAACGTGTTTGGGCAGAACACTCCGGCGATTGCGGCGACTGAGGCGCAGTATGGGCAGATGTGGGCTCAGGATGTGTCGATGATGCAGGGGTACGCGGAGGCGTCGGCGGCGGCGACGAGGTTGACGCCGTTTAGTGCGCCGTCGCAGACCACGAGTTCGGATGGGACGAGCAATCAGGGGACGGCCGTGGGCAAGGCCGCCGCCTCGGCCGCGGGCCCGGGTGCGCAATCGGCACTGTCGCACGTGCCTGAGACGCTGCAGAGCCTCGCCGCCGGGTCGTCCAACCCGTTGTCGCCGATCAGCCCGGGAGGCATCTTCAGCAGTGACGGCGGCTCCGGACTCAACACCTTCACCGAGAACCTCGGAAACTGGGCGTTGGTCCTCAGCGGACCGTTGTTCACCGCATCCGGTATCACACCCATCCTGGGCGGTCTGTACGGGCTCGCAGTCCCGACGGCCGCGGCGGTGGCCGGCGACGTTACTCCCGCGGACGCGGGTCTTGGCACACTGGTGAATTCGCGCAGCGCCGGAGCGGGTGCGGTGTCGGCGGGTGTCGGTACGGCGGCCACCGTTGGTGAGTTGTCGGTGCCACAGTCCTGGGGCACCTCCCCCGCGATTCGGTTGGCCGGCAGCGCAACTGCGTTGCCGGTCGCCGGCCCGCCGGCGGTGCCGCAGGTCGAGGGGGCGGCACCATTCTTCGGCGGCATTCCGCCGGTGGGCAGCCTGGTCAATGCCCCCCGAGGGGAGCAGACACGCATTCGATCGGGCCCGGCACAGAAAGTGGTGCCGTCGTTGCCCGGAGAACCGGACGTGGCCGAGCGCCCACCCGTCCCCACCGGCCAACCTCGCCCGGCCCGCCGGCATGTATCGAGCGCGTTGAGCGAAAGCGAGCGCGAGGAACTCGCCAAGCTGCGCAAGGAACTCGCCGAGGTGTCGACCGAACGAGATGCCGCGGCACGCCTGATCAAGGAAGCGATGTTATGAGTGGCCTGATGGATTTTGCGGCTCTGCCGCCCGAGGTGATTTCGGGTCGGATGTATGTGGGTGCGGGGTCGGGTCCGTTGGTGGGGGCGGCTGCTGCGTGGGGTGCGTTGGCGCAGACGTTGAGTTTTGCGGCGTCGTCGTATCGGGCGGTGGTGTCGGAGTTGGCGGGTGGGCCGTGGTTGGGTCCGTCGTCGTTGTCGATGGTGGCTGCGGTTTCTCCGTATGTGTCGTGGATGAGTGGTACTGCGGAGTTGGTGGGGCGCACGGCTAGTCAGGTGGGGATGGCGGCGGCGGCGTATGAGGCGGCGTTTGCGGCGACGGTGCCGCCGGCGGAGATTGAGTTGAATCGGGCGTTGTTGGCGTCGTTGGTGGCTACCAACGTGTTTGGGCAGAACACTCCGGCGATTGCGGCGACTGAGGCGCAGTATGGGCAGATGTGGGCTCAGGATGTGTCGATGATGCAGGGGTACGCGGAGGCGTCGGCGGCGGCGACGAGGTTGACGCCGTTTAGTGCGCCGTCGCAGACCACGAGTTCGGATGGGACGAGCAATCAGGGGACGGCCGTGGGCAAGGCCGCCGCCTCGGCCGCGGGCCCGGGTGCGCAATCGGCACTGTCGAACCTGCCCAGCATGCTGCAGCGCGCGTCGGCGGGGACCTCCTCCGAGTCGTCGCAAACATCGTCGGCGCCCGCCTCGATCCTGGACTTGTTCAACAATTTCAGTGCGAATACCGTTGGCTACCAGATTCTTTCGGAAGGCTTGAACTTCGATGCGTCGGGGGCCCTGCTGACCCTCGACCCCCCGGTCGCCGCGGCCTGGAATCCGTTGGTCAGTGCACTCTCGGCGCCGGCCACCGCCGCGTCGGCGGCATCTGACGTGTCGGGCTCGGCGCTGGCGTCGAGCAGCGGGGTGGGCGGCCCCGCCGCGGCGGGCCTGGGCAACGCGGTATCTGCCGGTCTGGGCCAGTCGGCGTCGGCCGGCGGGCTGTCGGTGCCGCAAACGTGGGACACGTCCACCCCGATTCGGTTGGCTGCGTCCGAATCGTCCGGCGCGGGACTGGATGCGCTGCCGCGGACGGGGGCTTTCTATGGCGGTATGCCGACGATGGGCCCGGTCGCCAGCGTCGTCAATGCGCCGCGCGGCGACCAGGGTCGGCTGCGGGCAGGTGCACGCCACAAGATGATTCCGGCAGTCGCCGGAGCGTCGGGGATGCACGACGATCCCGCCGGCCGGTGGATCGAACCGACGGAGCCCGACGACGACCTGATCAGCGAGCGCGACGAACTCAACCAGCTGCGCAAGGCGATCGTCGATGTGACCAGACAGCGCGACGTCCTCAAGCGCACGGCCGCGACCTTGATTCAGGAGGCAACCCACAAGTAGCCCCACAAGTAGCCCTATGCGGCACCGGTCATGACGCTGCTCAACGACATGACGCTCACCCGAATCATCGCGTCGCACTAGACATTGCCAGGAAAGTCACAGCTGTCTGACAACGGCGCAATCTTGCCATTCATGCTCGGGTGGGTAGCTTGTATAGCGGCGTAGCCATATGGGCCGCCCGGACGAGCTCGCCGTACCCGGACAGCGACAAGACGGCGAATACGGGGTGTGTGGCGCGCCGGTGCCCAGAGCGGGTGTTTGAGTTCACTGCTGATTTGCCGGTCGCCGAGTCATCCTCTGCCGTATTTGGTACTCGACGAGAGGAAGCAGTGATGTTCAATCCGTTCGCCGGTCAGGCCGACA
The DNA here is from genome assembly GCF_002102355.1 of Mycobacterium sherrisii. Taxonomy (GTDB): domain Bacteria; phylum Actinomycetota; class Actinomycetes; order Mycobacteriales; family Mycobacteriaceae; genus Mycobacterium; species Mycobacterium sherrisii. The sequence goes on from NZ_LQPT01000092.1 coordinate 64,794, forward strand.
TCCCCAACCGGGAGGGTGCGTGGGCCCAGCAGGCCGAGGCGGAACTGTCCACCCGCCGTCACCGCGAGGAGATCGAGCGCTGCCTGGCCCACGGGCTTGAAGCCGCGCCGACCATCAACGACCGCACGCTGTCGACGTTTGCGCGCGGTGAATTGCCGCACTTCGCCGGGGAGCGTGGGACGTTTCTGAAGTGCCCGTTTCTCGAGGATGTGCATGATGTGGGCGACGCCGAGGTGGCGGTCTTCGGGGCACCACTAGACGCGGGGACCACCTATCGGCCGGGCACGCGGTTCGGCCCGATGGGAATTCGCCGCTCTACCAACCTCTTTGGCACGTATTGTTACGAGCTCGGTGTGGATCTGCGCGAGCAGCTCAACATCGTCGACATCGGCGACGTCGTCACCATTCCGGCCAACATCGAGAAGTCGTTCGACCAGATCAGCACCGCGATGTCGCACGTGGTGTCGCAGGGCGTGTTTCCGGTGATTCTGGGTGGTGATCACTCGATCGGGTTCCCGACGGTGCGCGGGCTGGCCCCCCACATGGACGGCAACGTCGGCATCATCCACTTCGATCGACATGTCGACACCCAGGAGACCGATCTCGACGAGCGGATGCACACCACACCGTGGTTCCACGCCACCAACATCAAGAACGCGCCCGCCACGAACCTGGTGCAGATCGGCATCGGCGGGTGGCAGGCCCCGCGGGCCGGTGTCCAGGTGGGCCGGCAGCGCGGCAGCACCGTGATCACGGTCGGTGACGTGGAGCGAGTGGGCATCGAGAAGGTCGCCGAGATCGCCCTGGAGACCGCTTGGAAGGACGCCAAGGCCGTGTATCTGTCGTTCGACATCGACGTGATCGATGCGGGTTTCGTGCCCGGTACCGGCTGGCCCGAGCCGGGCGGCCTGCTGCCCCGGGAGGCGCTCAACCTGATCCGGCTGATCTCGGAGCCCGGGTTGAATGGCATCGAGGTGGTGGAGTGCTCACCGCCGTATGACTGGGCCGAACAGACCGCGTTGATGAGCAGCCGGGTCATCCTGGACAGCCTGGCGGTAATGGTGCGCGCGGGCAAACTGGGCAAAAAACCGGCCGCCCTCAACCGGCACGCCTGGGGACCCTACACCGATTAGCGGCGCCGGCGGTCGCGTGATCAGCCCTCGGCTAACCGCCCCATCCGTGCCCACATGCGATGAACATGCCTGCGGTGCAATGGATCTGAGGGAGGCGCCCCTCATCGCGTAACCCCGTGACCGCGGACATCCAGGCCGCTAGACATGGCCGCCCTGAGGTTGCTTGGCGGTCATGTAGCGAATGATTATTCCGAGGTGGTGCGGCCCTTCTCTGGGCGCCTGCCGGAAGTACGCGCCACCCGTTCCGATGGCTGACACGCCACCGCTGGAACATCCGAACCCCCATGATAGGCCTTGTCCTACAGCATGATTCAACCGACAGCGTTGCGCGATGCGGGCGCCGCCGGGGCCGGGCCCTGACGGGTCTCGACGGCGTCGACAGACGCCGGGGGCACGGCCTCTCAGCAAATTGCCAGTGATTAACCATAGTTATTACAGGCGCACTGGTGGATATTGCTACTCATGCGGCGGTCACAGTCCAATTCGATCCGGCCGCAGGCGATTTGGCGGCTGGGGGGCGTGTGACGGGGGTTCGGTGATGGATTTTGCGGCGCTGCCGCCGGAGGTCAACTCCGGCCGCATGTACGCCGGCGCGGGAGTGGGGACGCTGCTGGCCGCAACGTCGGCGTGGGACGCACTGGCGGCGGAGTTGAGTGTGGCGGCGGGGTCGTATCGGTCGGTGGTGGCGGAGTTGACGGGTGGGCCGTGGGTGGGTCCGTCGTCGACGGTGATGGCGGCTGCGGTGGCTCCGTTTGTGTCGTGGCTGAGTGGTGTTGCGGTGCAGGCGCAGCAGACGGCGGGTCAGCTTGCGGCGGCGGTGGCGGCCTATGAGGCGGCGTTTGCGGCGACGGTGCCGCCGGCGCAGATTGAGGTGAATCGGGCGTTGTTGGCGTCGTTGGTGGCCACGAATGTGTTGGGGCAGAACACGCCGGCGATTGCGGCGACCGAGGCGCAGTACGGCGAGATGTGGGCGCAAGACGCCGCGGCGATGTATGGCTATGCGGGGGCGTCGGCGGCGGCGACCAGGGTGACTGCCTTCAGCGCGCCACCACAGACCACCGACCCATCGGGCACCACCAACCAAACCAGCGCGGTCGGGCAAGCCGCCGGATCCGCGGTTGGGCCCGGCGCACGCTCGGCGCTCGCGAACGTCCCCAACCTGCTGCAGAATCTTTCGGCGGGCTCGATCGCCACCCCGGCGGACCTCGACCCCGGCCTGGGCGGCCTGCTCGACGCCCCGAGTGGCGGCCCCACCGGACTCAACCTGTTCACCCAGAATGTCGGGAACTGGGCCCTGGTCCTCAGTGGGCCGTTGTTCACCGCATCCGGGATTACGCCGCTGCTGGGCGGACTGTACGGGCTGGCGTTGCCCACAGCCGCGGCCGTGGCCTCCGACGTTTCGCCGGCGGACGCCGGACTAGGCAACCTGGTGAGTTCCGCCGGCCCGGCCGCCGGTTCGGTATCGGCGAGCGTGGGCAAGGCGGCCACGGTTGGCGAGTTGTCGGTCCCCCAAACATGGGGCTCCGCGCCCTCGGTTCGGTTGGCCGCCAGCGCATCTGCGCTTCCGGTGGCCGGGCCCGCCGGCGTGCCGGCGGGTGCGGCGGTGCCGGGCGGATTTTTCGGCGTTCCCCCGATCGGCAGCCTGGTCAACGCGCCCCGGGGCGAGCAGACCCGGGCGCGCAGCGGCTCGGACCAAAAAGTCATTCCGGCAATGCCCGGCGAGCCCGGGCCCGCCGAGCAGATTGCCGCGCCCACGCGGCCGCAACCGGCCCGCCGCCACGTGGCCAGCGAGCTCAGCGAAGCCGAGCGCGACGAGCTGGAGAAGTTGCGCAAGGGCATCGCCGAAGTCGCATCGGAGCGCGATGCGGCAGCCCGCCTGATCAAGGAGGCGATGCTGTGACCGCGCCGATGGATTTTGCGGCGCTGCCGCCGGAGGTCAACTCCGGCCGCATGTACGCCGGCGCGGGAGCGGGCTCGTGGGCGTCGGCCGGCGCCGCCTGGACGAAGCTGGCGGCGGAGTTGAGTGTGGCGGCGGGGTCGTATCGGTCGGTGGTGGCGGAGTTGACGGGTGGGCCGTGGGTGGGTCCGTCGTCGACGGTGATGGCGGCTGCGGTGGCTCCGTTTGTGTCGTGGCTGAGTGGTGTTGCGGTGCAGGCGCAGCAGACGGCGGGTCAGCTTGCGGCGGCGGTGGCGGCCTATGAGGCGGCGTTTGCGGCGACGGTGCCGCCGGCGCAGATTGAGGTGAATCGGGCGTTGTTGGCGTCGTTGGTGGCCACGAATGTGTTGGGGCAGAACACGCCGGCGATTGCGGCGACCGAGGCGCAGTACGGCGCGATGTGGGCGCAAGACGCCGCGGCGATGTATGGCTATGCGGGGGCGTCGGCGGCGGCGACCAGGGTGACTGCCTTCAGCGCGCCACCACAGACCACCGACCCATCGGGCACCACCAACCAAACCAGCGCCGTTGTCAGGCAAGCAGTCTCGGGGTCCAACCAAAGCGTCCAGTCGGCGCTCTCCCAGGTGCCCAATCTGCTCCGACAAGCCGGGGCGGGACCGCAGTCCGGGACACCCGCGACGCCCTCCGGGGGCTCGCTGCTGGACCTGTTCAACAACTTCAGCGCCAACACCATCGGATACCAGATCCTGTCCGAGGGGTTGAACTTCGACGCCTCCGGTACCTTGCTGACCCTGGCGCCGCCGGTCGCCGCGGCCTGGAACCCGTTGGTCAGTTCGCTGTCGGCCCCGGCGACCGCCGCCTCCTCGGTGACGGGATCCGGTTCGGCCCTGGTCAATTCCTCCGCTGCCGCGGGCTCCGGCGGGGTGTCCGCCGACGTGGGGCGAGCCGCCACGGTCGGCCAGTTGTCGGTGCCGCAATCGTGGGCCAACTCCCCCGCCGTCCGGCTGGCCGCTACCCAGTCGTCTGGTGCCAATCTGAACGCGCTCCCGCCGGCCGGGCCGATCGGGCCGGGTTTCTACGGTGGCGTGCCGCCGATGGGGCCGGTGGCCAGTGTGGTCAATGCGCCGCGAAGCGACCAGGGCCGGCTCCGAACGAGCGCACGCCACAAGGTAATTCCCGCAGCAGGTGTGGAAGCTGATCGGGAACGGGATCCCGCGCGGCACTGGGTCGAGCCCGCGCCGTCGGCCGAGGGCGACGGCGCGGTCAGCGAGCGCGACGAGCTGATCGCACTGCGCAAGGCGATGGCCGACGTCACCCGACAGCGCGACGTCCTCAAACGTACGGCCGCGACGCTGATCAAGGAGGCAACGCAGAAGTAGCGACAAACGCACTGTGCGCGTCTCGTTTTGGCCATCGACGATTGGAACTCAGAGCAGATGTTCTCCACCAAACCGGAAACCCGTTGCGCGGCAGACATTGTGACCCCCGACGACGAGGACCAGGCGCAACTCGCGGCCCTGGGATTCCAGTCCGACTTCAAACGGGACATGAGTCCCTGGGCGAACTTCTCGTTGGGGTTCACCTATCTGTCGCCGGTGGTCGGGATCTACACGGTGTTCGCCTTCGCGCTGGCGACCGCGGGCCCGCCGATGATCTGGAGCCTGCTGATCGCCGGGGCCGGACAGCTGCTGGTCGCGCTGGTGTTCAGTGAAGTGGTGGCGCAATTCCCGGTGGCCGGCGGAGTCTACCCGTGGGCCCGCCGCCTGTGGGGACGCAAGTGGGCGTGGATGACCGGCTGGGTGTACATGTTCACGCTGCTGGCGCTGTTGGCCGACGCGGCCTACGGCGCCGGTCCGTACGTGGCAGATGTGTTCGGCTTCAAGCCATCTGCGCACGCCACCGTGCTGTGTGCACTCGTCATGCTGGCGTTGGCCACGACGATCAACATGACCGGAACCAAGATACTGGGGTACTTCGCCATTTTCGGGTTCAGCGCGGAGTTGATCGGCGCCGTCGTCGTCGGGGTCTGGCTGCTGTGTACCCAGCGCCACCACAACCTCGGCGTACTTTTCCACAGCTTCGGCGCGCAAGGCCACCACAGCTACACCTACGCCTTCCTGGCCGCCAGTTTGATCGCGCTCTACCAATTCTTCGGTTTCGAAGCCTGCGGCGACGTCGCCGAGGAAGTCCGCAACCCCGGCGTTCAAATCCCAAAGGCCATGCGCCGCACCATCTACGTCGGCGGCTCGGCGGCCACCTTCGTCTGCTTGAGCCTGATCCTGTCGGTCACCGATTTCGGCGCGGTGATCAGCGGCAAGGACGCCGACCCGATCGACACCATCCTGAAGACGGCGTTCGGCGGCCTGGGCGCCAAGGTCGTCCTCTGCATCGTGCTGATCTCGTTCGTGTCGTGCGCACTGAGCCTGCAGGCCGCCGCCAGTCGGCTGATCTACTCCTACGGCCGCGACGACATGATCATCGGTTCGCGACTGTTGGCGCGGTTCGATCACAAGCGGCACGTGCCGCCGTACTCGCTGCTGATCGCTGTGATCATTCCGGCGGTGTTGATCGTCGGTTCGCTGATCTCCAGCGATGCGCTGACCAAGCTCGTCAGCTTCGGCTCGGTGGGCGTCTACATCGCCTTCCAGATGGTCGTGCTGGCCGCCCTGCGCGCCCGGGTCAACGGCTGGGTACCCAGCGGCAAGTACCGTCTGGGCCGGTGGGGAATGCCGGTCAACATCGGTGCGCTGGTCTACGGCGTCGCGGCGATAGTCAACCTGGCCTGGCCGCGCGAGCCCTACCAGCCCTGGTATGACGACTACATCATTCTGCTGATGTCGGTCACCATCATCGGGCTCGGCATCGGGTACCTCGCCCTGACCCGGGCGCACACCAAAAGCGATGCGCCGCACGCCGATGCTATCCCGAAATAGTCAGTGCCCGAACAAGGTTCACGATACGAACAGCGGCTGCTCGCGCCGCGCATGGCGTTCGGCCAAGGTGTCGAGCAAGGGGTCGGACAGATCGGCCAGTCCGGCGGCCGCCTGCGCCGCGGTGCTCTCGCACAGCTGGGCCAGCCGAAACGTCAACGCCGACACGTCGGCCGGATCGAGGGCCAGCAGCCGCTGCGCCGCGGTCGCCGAAGTCGTCATCGTGGTGTAGACGATCGCGAGGGCGTTCTGTTGCGGATCCAGGCCGCTGACTGCGCCGACCCGTCCGGATGCGACGGCAAGATGCGGCCGGGCACCCAGGTCGGTCCAGCAGGCGGTCGGCCACACGCGCCGCGCCAGTCGGATCAGCCCGCGGCCCTGGCTGCGCGATGCCTGCCGGGCCGCCAGTGCCGGTGTGCGGGCATCGGTTTCGTGCTCGGCCCGCTCGATGCCCAGCTCGCCGCGCTGGACCGCCACCGCAATCGAGGCGGTCACCAAACCATGGCTGCGGATCCTGCGGCGTAAGAAGGCCTCGAGGGTCTCGACGTTGACCACCAGGGCGCCGGCTATGGCCTCCTCGACGCCGCCGGAGTGCGCGTGCGAGCCGGCCGGTAATCGAGAATCGGCCAGGGTCAGCAGCGTCGCCAGCACGGACATGAAGATCTCAGAACAGGAAATAGCGTTGTGCCATCGGCAATTCGGCCGGCGGCTGTTCCTGCCAGACTTCACCGTCGATGCGCACGGTGAAGGTGTCCGGGTCGACCTCGATGACGGGCAACGCATCGTTGAGCGGCAAGGCCGCCTTGCCGGTCGCACTGGTGTCGCCTACCGGGACCAGTCGCCGATCGACCGCCAGTTTCTCGGCCAGGCCGGCCTCGATCGCTTGCGGGGCAACGAAATGGACCGAAGTCGCGGCCGCGGCCGCCGGCGCCGCCCCGAACATCGGCCGTGGCAGCACCGGCTGCGGGGTCGGAATGGACGCATTCGCGTCACCCATCGCCGCCCAGGCGATCATGCCGCCCTTGATCACTGCATGCGGGCGAACTCCGAAGAAGCGCGGCTCCCAAAGCACCAGGTCCGCGAGCTTGCCCACCTCCACCGATCCGATTTCGGCGTCGAGGCCGTGTGAAATAGCCGGGCAGATGGTGTATTTCGCAACGTAGCGCCGCACCCGCAGGTTATCTGCGGCTCGAGGACCAGAGCGGTCGCCGGGTAGCGCGCCGCGCCGGCGTTTCATCACGTGCGCGGTCTGCCAGGTCCGCAGCACCACCTCCCCGATGCGGCCCATCGCCTGGGAGTCGCTGCCGATCATCGAGATCGCGCCGAGGTCGTGCAGCAGATCCTCGGCCGCCATGGTGGACGGCCGAATGCGGCTTTCCGCGAACGCCAAATCCTCGGGCACCTGCGGGTTGAGGTGATGGCAGACCATCAACATGTCCAGATGCTCATCGAGGGTATTGACCGAATGCGGGCGGGTCGGGTTAGTGGAGCTGGGCAGCACGTTCGGTTGCCCGGCCACCCGAATGATGTCGGGGGCGTGGCCGCCGCCGGCGCCTTCGGTGTGATACGTGTGGATGGACCGGCCGGCGATCGCGGCCAGGGTGTCCTCGACGAAGCCCGTCTCGTTGAGGGTGTCGGTATGCAACGCCACCTGGACCCCCGCGGCGGCCGCCACGGTCAGGCAGGCGTCGATGGCCGCGGGCGTCGACCCCCAATCTTCGTGCAGCTTGAAACCCGAAGCGCCGCCGCGTAATTGCTCCCACAGTCCCTCGGCGCTGATGGTGTTGCCCTTACCCAGTAGTGCGACGTTGACCGGCCAGCCGTCGAGCGCCTCGAGCATCCGGGCCAAATGCCACGAACCCGGGGTCACCGTGGTGGCCTTGCTGCCCTCGGCGGGACCGGTGCCGCCGCCCACGATCGTGGTGATTCCGGATCCGAGCGCCTCGGACATCAGCTGTGGGCAGATCAGGTGGACGTGACAGTCCACGGCGCCCGCGGTCACGATTCGCCCGTTGCCGGCGATGATCTCGGTGGACGGCCCCACCACCAGCCCCGGATGCACGCCGGTCATGATGTCGGGATTGCCGGCCTTCCCGATGGCGACGATGCGGCCATCGCGAATACCGATGTCGCCCTTAATGATTCCCCAATGGTCGATTATCACCGCCCCGGTGATCACGGTGTCGGGCGCGCCGTCGGCCCGAGTGGCGCGGCCTTGGCCCATCGACTCGCGCAGTACCTTGCCGCCGCCGAACACCGCCTCGTCGCCGGCCAGTCCCGGTCCCCCGCTGCGGTCTTCGGTGATCTCTACCAACAGGTCGGTGTCGGCCAGCCTGATCCGGTCACCGGTGGTGGGACCGTACAGCTGGGCGTATTGCTCCCGCGATAGGTGTGCCATCAAATATCCAGTCGTCCAGGGGGATTCAGGGTCAGACCGGGCACCTCGCGGTCCCCACGCAGCGGAACCAGATCGACGGTCTTGACGACGCCGGGCTCGAAACGCACCGCGGTCGCCGCCGGGATGTCGAGCCGGTACCCCCGGGCCGCGCCACGATCGAAGGACAACGCCGAATTGGCCTGCGGCAGGTGGACATGGCTACCCACCTGGACCGGACGGTCCCCGGTGTTGACGATCCGCATCTCGATCCGGGGGACGTCCGCGTTGATCTCGATATCGCCGCTGCCGTAAAGGATTTCGCCGGGAATCATGAGATCGGGCGGTGCACGGTGACCAGCTTGGTGCCGTCCGGAAAGGTCGCTTCCACCTGGACATCGTCGAGCATCTCCGGCACGCCCTCCATCACGTCGTCGCGACCGAGAACCTCACAACCGCTGGACATCAGCTCGGCGACCGTGCGGCCATCGCGCGCTCCCTCGAGGATGTGGTCGGTGATGATCGCGATGGCTTCGGGATGGTTGAGGCGCAGACCGCGGGCGCGGCGTTTGCGGGCCAATTCGGCGGCGTAGGAAACCAGCAGCAAGTCCTGCTCGTGCGGCGTCAGGCGCATGGTTTGGGATCCTGCCACGCCGGCCTAAAGAATTCCTGTGCAGCAAAACTCAGCTCTGCCGAGGCTCAAGATTCTGCAGCCGCACCTGCCCGCGAGCGACGACGCGATCCCGGTCGTCGGTGATCGTGACCAGCCACAACTGCTGGCGCCTGCCCCGGTGAATCGGCTCCGTAACGCCGTAGACCGTGCCCGACCCGATCGACCGTAGGAAGTCTGTGTTGTTGTTCACGCCGACGACCTCGCCGCCGCCCTGGGTGGCGAGCCAGGTGTAGGCGGACACGCTGGCCATGCTCTCCACCATCGAGCAGTACACACCGCCGTGCACCAGGCCCATCGGCTGCAGCAGTTTCGGGGTGACCTCGAGCTGAGCGCGGGCGCCGTCCGGGGTGAGCTCGGTGAATCGAAGGCCGAGCTGGTCGTCGAAGGGGGCGGTGAATCCGGCCGGGATCACCGCATCGGGAATCGATGGCACGCTCTGTGTTTACACCATGGCGGGTGTGCGTCATGCCGGATCTGCACACCGGCGGCGGCTGCTCTGTGAAAACCGCACGGAAAAACCCCGGTGAAACCCACGCGAAAAACAGGCGAGCCCCGTGCGCTGTGGCACGGGGCTCGCCGATCGAGAAGACCGGGGGTCACTGCAGCCCTCAGGACGCTCCGACGGTCTGTTGCGCTCGACCTCCATGAGTGTAGGCAAGGCTGCCCTAACTTCGCAAGGGGTAGCCTGGAATCGGCTTTGCGGTCACGGAATCCGCCGCGGCATTCGACGCGGATTCGGCCGCCGCTTATACGACCGTCGGTAGTAAGCCGGAGTACGCTGGTGACGAGCCTCAGGAGATGAAGGAACTATGGCCAAGGTGACACGGCTGGGGGACCTCGAACGCGCGGTGATGGATCACCTGTGGTCCACACCGGAACCGCAAACGGTCCGCCAAGTCCACGAGTCCCTGTCGGTGCGCCGCGACCTCGCCTACACGACGGTGATGACCGTGCTGCAGCGGTTGGCGAAGAAAAATTTGGTGTCGCAAATTCGCGACGACCGGGCCCACCGGTATGCACCCGTGCACGGACGCGACGAACTGGTCGCGGGACTCATGGTCGACGCGTTGTCCCAAGCCGAGGATTCCGGCAGCCGTCAAGCCGCGCTGGTGCACTTCGTCGAGCGTGTCGGCGCCGACGAGGCGGCGGCGCTGCGCCGCGCGCTGGCTGAATTGGAAGCGAATCAACGTGATACGCGATCGGCTGGAATTTCACCGGACGCCTGAGGGACACTAGCTATGTGTCCGCGTTGGCCTTTACCTTCCTCGCGGTCCTGCTGATTGGTCCCGCGCCAGCCCTGTTAGCGCGGGCATCCTGGCCACTGCGGGCCCCGCGCGCGGCGATGGTGCTATGGCAAGCCATCGCCGTGGCCGCCGTTCTGTCGGCGTTCAGCGCGGGGATCGCGATCGCGACCCGCATCCTCATGCCCGGCCCGGACGGTCGTCCCACGGCCAGCATCATCGGTGCCGCCGATCGGCTGGGCTGGCCGTTGTGGACCGCGTACGTCACCGCGTTCGCGTTGACCGTGCTGGTCGGGGTGCGGCTGGTGGTCGCGGTCGTGCGGGTGGCCATCGCCAACCGCCGCCGGCGGGCACACCACCGCATGGTGGTCGATCTCGTCGGCGTCGGGCACGACGCGGCACGCGCCGAACCGTGTTCGCGCACCCCGGACCTGCGCGTTCTCGACGTTGCGGAACCCATCGCCTACTGCCTGCCCGGCGTGCGCAGCCGGGTCGTGGTCAGCGAGGGGGCGCTGAGTCAGCTGACCACCGACGAAGTCGCGGCGATCCTCAGCCACGAACGGGCGCATCTGCGCGCCCGCCACGATCTGGTGCTGGAGGCCTTCACCGCGGTGCACGCCGCGTTCCCGCGATTGGTCCGCAGCTCCAACGCGCTGGGCGCCGTGCACCTCCTGGTGGAGTTGCTCGCCGACGACGCCGCGGTGCGCGCGGCCGGGCGCACTCCCCTGGCCCGGGCGCTGGTCGCCTGCGCGGCGGGGCGGGCGCCGTCGGGTGCGCTGGCCGTCGGCGGTGTCAGCACGGTGGTGCGGGTCCGGCGGCTATGTGGGCGGGGCAACAGCGCGCTGCTTGCCGCGGCCGCCTATCTGACCGCGGCGGCCGTGCTGGTGATGCCCACGGTGGCGCTGGCACTGCCCTGGCTCACCGAGCTCCGCCGGCTGTTCAACCTTTAGCGCGGGCATGACGAATCCTGCGGGCGCATCAACACTGCGCCTGTGCCACAGTGTGACGGAAACGAGAAGCAGAAGTTCTCCAACATGAGAGGCGAAGACATGAGTGCCCCGGACTCCAAGGATGCTCAAGCCGGTTCCACGACTGGCACCGCGCAAATCGGCGTCACCGGCCTGGCCGTCATGGGGTCGAACATCGCCCGCAATTTCGCGCATCACGGTTACACCGTCGCGTTGCACAACCGTTCGGTTGCCAAAACCGATGCGCTGCTGCGCGACCACGGTGACGAGGGCAAGTTTGTGCGTTCGGAAACCATCGCCGAATTCCTGGACGCGCTGGAGAAGCCGCGCCGGGTGCTGATCATGGTCAAGGCGGGCGACCCCACCGACGCCGTCATCAACGAGCTCGCCGACGCCATGGAAGAAGGCGACATCATCATCGACGGCGGCAACGCCCTCTACACCGACACCATCCGCCGCGAAAAGGCGATGCGGGAGCGCGGCCTGCACTTCGTCGGCGCCGGCATCTCCGGGGGTGAGGAAGGCGCGCTGAACGGGCCGTCGATCATGCCGGGCGGTCCGGCCGAGTCCTACAAGTCGCTGGGCCCGCTGCTCGAAGAGATCTCCGCGCACGTCGACGGCGTGCCGTGCTGCACCCACATCGGCCCCGACGGTTCCGGCCACTTCGTGAAGATGGTGCACAACGGCATCGAGTACTCCGACATGCAACTCATCGGCGAGGCCTACCAGCTGCTGCGTGACGGGCTCGGCAAGACCGCCCCCGAGATCGCCGACGTCTTCGCCGAATGGAACTCCGGCGACCTGGACAGCTACCTGATCGAAATCACCGCCGAGGTGCTTCGCCAGACCGATGCCAAGACCGGCAAGCCGTTGGTGGACGTCATCTTGGACGAGGCCGAGCAGAAGGGCACCGGGCGCTGGACGGTGAAGTCGGCGCTGGACCTGGGCGTGCCGGTCACCGGCATCGCCGAGGCCGTGTTCGCCCGCGCGCTGTCGGGTTCGGTGGTCCAACGCAAGGCCACCACCGGGCTTGCCTCCGGCGAGCTGGGTGCGCGTCCCGCGGACGCGACGCAATTCGTCGAGGACGTCCGGCAGGCGCTGTACGCGTCGAAGATCATCGCCTACGCCCAGGGCTTCAACCAGATCCAGGCCGGCAGCGCCGAGTACGACTGGCACATCACGCCCGGCGATCTGGCCACCATCTGGCGCGGCGGCTGCATCATCCGCGCGAAGTTCCTCAACCGCATCAAGGAGGCCTACGACGAGGATGCCGAGCTGCCGACGCTGATCGTGGCGCCGTACTTCCGCAGCGCCGTCGAGGCCGCCATCGACAGCTGGCGCCGCGTGGTGGTGACCGCGACGCAGTTGGGTATCCCGGTCCCCGGGTTCTCCTCGGCGCTGGCCTACTACGACGCGCTGCGGACCGAACGCCTGCCCGCCGCGCTGACGCAGGGGCTGCGGGACTACTTCGGCGCGCACACCTACGGGCGCATCGACGACGAGCCGGACAAGCGTTTCCACACGCTGTGGAGCGCCGACCGCACCGAGGTGCCCGCCTAGCGGGACAACGAGCGTTACGAAGGGGCTGTGCAGGGTGGGACGACCGCGATGAAATTTCTCAACGAACACCGGCCCGGCTACGACCTGACCTACGACGACGTGTTCATTGTGCCGAACCGGTCCGAGGTCGCGTCCCGGTTCGACGTCGACCTGTCCAGCAGCGACGGCTCCGGCACCACCATCCCGGTCGTCGTCGCCAACATGACGGCGGTCGCCGGGCGGCGGATGGCCGAGACGGTTGCGCGGCGCGGCGGCATCGTGATCCTGCCGCAGGACCTCCCGATCACCGCCGTGCAGCAGACGGTCGAGTTCGTCAAAAGCCGCGATCTGGTGCTGGACACCCCGGTGGTGCTCGAGCCCGACGACTCGGTATCCGACGCGCTGGCGCTGATCCACAAGCGGGCCCACGGGGCCGCGGTGGTGGTCTTCGAGGGCCGACCGATCGGGCTGGTCACCGAGGCGTCGTGCGTCGGCGTGGATCGTTTCGCCCGGGTGCGCGACGTGGCCGCGACCGACTTCGTGTCCGCGCCGCTGGGCACCGAGCCGCGCAAGGTCTTCGACCTCCTCGAGCACGCCGCGATCGGCGTCGCCGTGCTCACCGCCGCGGACGGCAAGCTCGCCGGCGTGCTGACCCGCGCCGGGGCGCTGCGTGCCGGTTTGTACACCCCGGCCACTGACGCCGTCGGCCGGCTGCGGATCGCTGCGGCCATTGGCATCAGCGGCGACGTCGGGGCCAAGGCCCGGTCGCTGGTCGAGGCGGGCGTCGACGTGCTGGTCATCGACACCGCGCACGGACACCAGGCCCGGATGCTGGACGCGATCGAGACGGTGGCAGAGGTCCTTTCCGAGCTGAACCTCGGTGTACCGCTGGCCGCCGGCAACGTGGTGTCGGCCCAGGGCACCCGCGACCTGCTCGGCGCGGGTGCCGACATCGTCAAGGTCGGCGTGGGGCCCGGCGCGATGTGCACCACCCGGATGATGACCGGCGTCGGTCGTCCACAGTTCTCCGCCGTGCTTGAATGTGCCAGCGCGGCAAGAAGTCTCGGCGGCCACGTGTGGGCCGACGGCGGGATCCGGCACCCGCGTGACGTGGCGCTGGCACTGGTCGCCGGGGCGTCGAACGTGATGATCGGATCGTGGTTCGCCGGTACCTACGAGTCCCCCGGTGACCTGATGCGCGATCGCGAGGACCGGCCGTACAAGGAGAGCTACGGCATGGCATCCAAGCGGGCGGTCGCCGCCCGCACCGCCGCGGACAGCGCCTTCGACCGCGCCCGGAAAGCATTGTTTGAGGAGGGCATTTCGACCTCCAAAATGGGCCTGAACCCCGACCGCGGCGGCGTCGAGGATTTGCTCGACCACATCACGTCCGGGCTGCGCAGCACCTGCACCTACGTCGGCGCCTCGACTTTGACCGAGTTGCACGAGAACGCCGTCGTCGGAGTGCAGTCCGCCGCGGGTTTCGCCGAGGGTCATCCGCTGCCGTACGGCTGGTGACCGCGGCGACCGAGGCGGGCACGTCACACCTGGTCCGACCAGATCTCTTCGCTACCATGTGAATTTACGGATCTCCTCCGCACGCAGCAGCGTGACATCAAGCGAAAGGGATGACGTGCCGCAGGCACCCGTCGAGCCCGTCGGTTTCCGGGCGAAGCGGCTACCCACAGCTACCCCGGCTCGATCCTGGCCTGCGGGGCCGTCGCGATAGCCAGCCCGTCATGAACATCACCGTCATCGTCAGCGTGCTCGCTGTTGCGGTGCTCATCTTCGGTAATGCCGTGTTCGTGGCGGCCGAGTTCTCGCTGACCGCGCTGGATCGCAGCACCGTCGACGCCAACGCTCGCAAGGGTGGCCGGCGCGACCGGTTCATCCAGCGCGCCCAGCACCGGCTGTCGTTCCAGCTCTCCGGCGCTCAGCTGGGCATCTCGATCACCACACTGGTGACGGGTTATCTGACCGAACCCATGGTCGCCGACCTGCCGCACCCGTGGCTGGACGCGCTCGGGGTGCCGGACCCGCTGGCCGACGGCGTCACCTCGTTCATCGTGATCGTGGTCGTGACGTCGGTGTCCATGGTGTTCGGCGAACTGGTTCCGAAGTACCTTGCCGTGGCGCGGCCGCTGTCCACCGGCCGTGCCGTCGCGGGTTTTCAGCTGTTCTTCTCACTGCTGCTCACACCCGTCATCCGGCTGACGAACGGCGGAGCGAACTGGCTGGTACGCAAGCTGGGCATGGAACCGGCCGAGGAGCTGCGGTCGGCCCGTTCCCCTCAGGAATTGCTGTCGCTGGTGCGCAGCTCGGCGCGCAGCGGCGCCCTCGACCAGGCCACCGCGGCGCTGGTGCGGCGCTCGTTGCAGTTCGGTGGCCGGACCGCCGAGGAGCTGATGACGCCGCGGTCGAAGATCGTGGCGCTGCAGACCGACGACACCGTCGCCGATCTGGTCGGCGCGGCGGCCGAATCCGGGTTCTCCCGCTTCCCCCTCGTCGACGGCGACCTCGACGAAACGCTGGGCATCGTGCACGTCAAGCAGATCTTCCGGGTGCCGCGCGAACAACGCGCCCGCACCCTGCTGACCACGCTGGTGCAGCCGGTTCCGGTGGTGCCGTCGACCCTGGACGGGGACGCGGTGATGGCCGAAATCCGGGCCAATCCGCTGCAGACCGCGATGGTCGTCGACGAATACGGCGGCACGGCAGGCATCGTGACCGTCGAGGACCTCATCGAGGAGATCGTCGGCGATGTCCGCGACGAACACGACGACGCCACACCGGACGTGGTGGTCGCCGGCAGCGGTTGGCGGGTGTCGGGGCTGTTGCGCATCGACGAGGTGGCGTCGGCCATCGGGTTTCGGGCTCCCGAGGGGCCCTACGAGACGATCGGCGGTTTGGTGCTGCGCGAGCTCGGCCACATCCCGACCGTCGGAGAGACAGTGGAGCTGACCGCGCTGGACGGCGATGGCTTGCCCGACAACGGAGTTCGGTGGCGCGCCACGGTGGTGGGGATGGACGGCCGGCGCATCGATGTGGTCGAGCTGACCGAACTGAGCAGCCACCGCGAAACGCCGGCGGAACAGGGCCGGCGATGAGCGACACCCTGGGCGTGCTGCTGGCGATCCTGCTGATCGGGATGAACGCCTTCTTCGTCGGCGCCGAGTTCTCGCTGATCTCGGCCCGCCGCGACCGGCTCGAGGCCCTGGCCGAACAGGGCAAGAAGCGGGCGGTGACGGTGATCCGCGCGGGTGAACAGCTGGCCTCGATGCTGGCCGGGTCGCAGTTGGGGGTGACGGTGGCCTCGCTGCTGCTGGGCCGTATCGGCGAGTCGGCGGTGGCCAGCCTGCTGCGCTCGGCGTTCGGGTTGACCACGATCCCGCCGGCGATCCTCGACACGCTGTCGTTCGTGCTGGCGCTGGCGCTGGTGGTGACCCTGCACGTGCTGCTGGGCGAGATGGTGCCGAAAAACATCGCCCTGGCCGGGCCGGAACGCACGGCAATGCTGCTGGTACCGCCGTACCTGGCCTACGTGCGTGTGGCGCGCCCGCTGATCGTCTTCTACAACAAATGCGCCAACGCGGTGCTGCGGCTGCTGCGGGTGGAGCCCAGAGACGAACTCGACATCAGCGTCTCGCCGGTCGAGCTCAGCGCGATGATCGCCGAGTCGGTGTCGGAAGGTCTGCTGGACCAGGAGGAGCACACCCGGCTGACCCGGGCGTTGCAGATCGGCAGCCGGGTGGTCGGCGACGTGGCCGTACCGCTCGCCGACATCCGGGCGGTGCCGGTGGCCGCGCCGGGCTCGGGGCCGACGATCGGCGCCGTCGAGAGCGCCCTGGCCGAGACGGGCTACTCCCGCTTCCCCGTCGCCGCGGCCGACGGACGCTTCATCGGCTACCTGCACATCAAGGACATGCTGCCGCTGGGTGACGATCCGAAGACCGTCACCGATCTCACACTGGTGCGCCCGCTGCCGCGGGTTGCCATCTCATTGCCGCTGGCCGATGCCCTTTCCCGGATGCGTCGCACCAACAGCCACCTGGCGCTGGTGACCGACGGTCTGCGGGTGGTGGCAATGGTGGCGATGGAGGACCTGGTGGAGGATTTGGTCGGCAGCATGCGCGACGCGCAGTGAAAGCCGTCGCCGGGCGCTGCCAAAGTGGGCCTCGTCCAGCCCGTATGATTGAACGGCGCCGGTCCAGGACAGGGCGGGGCGCCAGCGCGTGGCGGCGGATCAGCTGTGTTGCCGGACGGCGCTCCCCACGGCCCATCGGGAAGCCCGCGGCGATGCCCGCCAAGCGCGTCGTGACCTGCTGTTGCGGGGTGAACGGATGCCATCGTTCGGGCCGTCGGTCGGTAGGCTGACGTGGTAGCTGATTGAGGCTGATTGGGGCCGGTCGGGAGTCGAGTGGGAACCAATGAGGCAACTATGGAGGAGAAAGATGACTGACCGCGTGTCAGCCGGGAATTTGCGTGTTGCCCGGGTGCTCTACGACTTCGTCAACAACGAGGCGCTGCCCGGCACCGGCATCGACCCGGACAGCTTCTGGGCCGGCGTGGACAAGGTCGTCACCGATCTCACCCCGCAGAACCAGACCCTGCTGAACACCCGCGACGAGCTGCAGGCGCAGATCGACAAATGGCACCGCCAGCGCGTGATCGAACCGCTCGACCCCGAGGCCTACCGGCAGTTTTTGGCCGACATCGGCTATCTGCTGCCCGAACCGGACGACTTCACGATCACCACGTCCGGGGTCGACGACGAGATCACCACGACCGCGGGCCCGCAGCTGGTGGTGCCGGTGCTCAATGCGCGGTTCGCGCTCAACGCCGCCAACGCCCGGTGGGGTTCCCTCTACGACGCCCTGTACGGCACCGATGTGATCCCGGAAGACGACGGCGCCGAAAAGGGCACCAGCTACAACAAGGTGCGCGGCGACAAGGTCATCGCGTACGCGCGCAAATTCCTCGACCAGGCGGCCCCGCTGGCGTCGGGCTCGTGGGCGGACGTGACCGGGCTGAGCATCGCCGACGGACGGCTGCAGATCGCGCGCGGCGCGGAGTCCACCGAGCTGGCCAGCCCGGAGAAGTTCGTCGGATACAGCGGCGAGCTGGGCTCGCCCAGCTGGTCGGTCCTGCTGGTCAACAACGGCCTGCACGTCGAGATCCTGATCGACCCGGAGTCGCCGATCGGCAAGACCGACCCGGCCGGCATCAAGGACGTGGTCCTGGAGTCCGCGGTCACCACGATCATGGACTTCGAGGACTCGGTCGCCGCCGTCGATGCCGAGGACAAGGTGCTGGGCTACCGCAACTGGCTCGGCTTGAACAAGGGTGACCTGGCCCAAGAGGTCAGCAAGGACGGCACGACGTTCACCCGGGTGCTCAACCAGGACCGCACCTACGCCACCCCCGACGGCGGCGAGCTGACCCTGCCCGGCCGCAGCCTGTTGTTCGTGCGCAACGTCGGGCATCTGATGACCAACGACGCCATCGTCGTCGGCGAAGGCTCCGGTCCCGAACAAGGCGCGCACGAGGTGTTCGAGGGCATCATGGACGCGCTGTTCACCGGGCTGTGTGCAATCCACGGGCTGAAGTCGAGCGACGCGAACGGCCCGCTGGTCAACAGCCGCACCGGCTCCATCTACATCGTGAAGCCGAAGATGCACGGCCCCGACGAGGTGGCGTTCACCTGCGAGCTGTTCAGCCGCGTCGAGGACGTGCTGGGCTTGCCGCAGGGCACGCTGAAGGTCGGCATCATGGACGAGGAGCGCCGCACCTCGGTGAACCTCAAGGCGTGCATCAAGGCCGCCGCCGACCGGGTGGTCTTCATCAACACCGGCTTTTTGGACCGCACCGGCGACGAAATCCACACCTCGATGGAGGCCGGTCCGATGATCCGCAAGGGTGCGATGAAGAACACCACCTGGATCAAGGCCTACGAAGACGCCAACGTCGACATCGGTCTTGCCGCCGGCTTTACCGGCAAGGCGCAGATCGGTAAGGGCATGTGGGCGATGACCGAGTTGATGGCCGACATGGTCGAGCAGAAGATCGGCCAGCCCAAGGCCGGCGCCACCACCGCGTGGGTGCCCTCCCCGACCGCCGCCACGCTGCACGCGATGCACTACCACCAGGTCGACGTGTTCGCCGTGCAGCAGGAGCTCGCGGGCAAGAAGCGCACGACCATCGACGAACTGCTGACGATTCCGCTGGCCAAGGAACTTGCCTGGGCTCCCGAGGAGATCCGCGAGGAGGTCGACAACAACTGTCAGTCGATCCTGGGCTACGTCGTGCGCTGGATCGACGAGGGCGTGGGGTGTTCGAAGGTGCCCGACATCCACGACGTCGCCCTGATGGAAGACCGCGCCACGTTGCGGATCTCCAGCCAGCTGCTGGCCAACTGGCTGCGCCACGGCATCATCACCAGCGAGGATGTCCGCGCCAGCCTGGAGCGGATGGCTCCGCTGGTCGACCAGCAGAACGCCGGCGACCGGGCATACCGTCCGATGGCGCCCAACTTCGACGACAGCGTCGCGTTCCTGGCCGCCCAGGAGCTGATCCTGACCGGCGGGCAGCAGCCCAGCGGCTACACCGAGCCGATCCTGCATCGCCGCCGCCGCGAGCTCAAGGCCCGCGCCGGTGCCTGATTCGGGCGCGACGAGTCCAGCCGAGAACGATGATGGGCCGACGGAAGGGTAGCGGGCGCCGGTATGGGTAGGCACAGCATGCCCGACCGCGGCAAGTCACCCGACGAGCCGTCCGACGAGTCCGACACCGCCCGATTCACCGCCCGCGACCTAGTCTCCCGCTACCGGGAGGAACGGGACGATCCGCGCGGATTCACGGCGAACGACGCCGACGCGCCGGTCGCCGGCCAGGACTTCGGTGACGACTTCGTCGAGGAGTTCACGGACGACTTCGACGACGACTCCACGGACGACTTCACGGACGAAGAGGACCCCGCCGACCGCTACGGCGCCCTCGGCGACCCCGACGACCCCGACGCGCAGTTCGCCGACGACGACTATCCGGAGTTCCCGCGCCGCGCGGAGGCCGACCCGTCCAGCCCATCCGATCCGCGGCCGGGCCTGACCGCGACCGGGCGTCGTGTCCTCGGCGAGTGGCGGGGTGGCCACCGCAGCGCCAGCGGCCGCCGCGGCGTCAGCGTCGGCGTGATCGTGGCGTTGGTCGCGGTCATCGTGGTGGTGGGCACGATCATCCTCTGGCGATTCTTCGGCGACGCGTTGTCCAACCGCTCGCACACGGCCGCGGCGCGATGCGTCGGCGGCAAGGAGGATGTGGCCGTCATCGTCGACCCGTCGATGACCGACCTGGTGCAGCAGTTCGCCGAGGGCTACAACTCCACCGCCGGTCCCGTCGGCGACAAATGCATGGTCGTCAACGTCAAACCCGCCGGCTCCGACGCCGTCATCAACGGCTTCATCGGCAAGTGGCCGGCCGAACTGGGAGCCCGGCCGGCATTGTGGATCCCGGGCAGTTCGGTGTCGGCCGCCCGATTGACCGCGGCCGCCGGACAAAAGACGGTCAGCGACAGCCGTTCGCTGGTGACGTCCCCGGTAGTTCTGGCGATCCGGCCCGAGCTGCAACCGGCGCTGGCCGATCAAACCTGGGGCGCGCTGCCCGGCTTGCAGACCAACCCGAACTCGTTGGCCGGTTTGAAGCTGCCCGGCTGGGGCGGGTTGCGGTTGGCCATCCCGACGAGCGGCAATGGGGACGCCGCTTACCTGGCGGGCGAAGCGGTCGCGGCGGCGTCGGTGCCGCCCGGCGCGCCGGCCACTCAGGGCACCGCCGCGCTGCGCGCGCTGACCGCCGCCCAGCCCAAGCTCTCCGACAACTCGCTGATCGAGGCGCTAAACGCGCTGCTCAAGCCCGGTGATGCGGCGACCGCGCCGGTGCACGCCGTGATCACCACCGAGCAGCAGCTGTTCCAGCGCGGGCAGTCGCTGTCGGATGCCAACAAAACTTTGACCGGCTGGCTGCCGCCGGGACCCGCACCGGTCGCCGACTACCCGACCGTCCTGCTCAGCGGCTCCTGGCTGACCTCGGAACAGACGTCGGCGGCGAGCGAATTCGCCCACTTCATCCGCAAACCCGACCAACTCGCGAAGCTGGCCAAGGCCGGGTTCCGGGTCAACGGCGTCAAGTCGCCGAGTAGCCCGGTGACGAGTTTCGCGCCGGTGTCCGCCACGCTGTCGGTGGGCGACGACGCCATGCGCGTCACCCTGGCCGACGCCATGTCGGCGCCGTCCAGCGGCGTGGCCGCGACGATCATGTTGGATCAGTCGATGCCGGGCGACGAGGGCGGAAAGTCGCGGCTGGCCAACGTCATCGCCGCATTGCAGGACCGGATCAAGGCGCTGCCGCCGACCGCGACCGTGGGCCTGTGGACGTTCGACGGCCACGAGGGCCGCTCCGAGGTGACGACCGGCGCACTGACCGACCCCGTCAACGGCCAGCCGCGCTCGACCGCCCTGAGCGCCGCCCTGGACAAGCAGTATTCGTCGGCCGGCGGTGCGGTGTCGTTCACCACCCTGCGCCTGATCTACCAGGACATGCAGACCAATTACCGTGCCGGGCAGAACAATTCGATCCTGGTCATCACGGCCGGTCCGCATACGGACCAGACCCTGGATGGGCCGGGGCTGCAGAACTTCATCCGCACCAGCGCGGATCCGGCCAAACCGATCGCGGTCAACGTCGTCGACTTCGGCGCCGATCCGGATCGGGCAACCTGGGAAGTGGTGGCCCAGCTCAGCGGCGGCAGCTACCAGAATCTGGCGACATCGGCCTCGCCCGACCTGACGACGGTAATCCGCACATTTTTGAGCTGAGGCGGCGACTTCGGCGGCCACCGGCCCGCGCTGACAACACCGAACGTCGTTGCTGATCCGTTTTGCGCAGACCCTGTCGGTGTGCCTGCTGCGACGTATCGTCGACCTGTGATCAAGGCCCCACCGGAATAACCAATTACGATGCGCGAGTACCCATTTCAGGGCGTACGCATGCGAACCGTCAGGTCGATCGACGTCCAGGGGCGACGGACCCGAGTGCTCATCGACGGTCAGCCCGAACAACCGCCGATCCTGTTGCTGCACGGAATCGGTCGCAGTCTCGAGGACTGGCAGCCGCAATACGTCGCCCTGCACCGGGCCGGCTACCGGGTGATCGCATGCGACCTCCCCGGGTCGGGGTTGTCCGAACGCCTCTCGGCCGCCACCACCGTGCCCGGGCTGGCGCACGCCACGTTGCAGACCCTCGATGCGATCGAGGAGACCAGGCGTCTGCATGTGGTGGGTCATTCGATCGGCGGCGCGGTCGCGCTGCAGCTGCTGGCGCTGGCACCCGACCGGGTTGCCACCTTGACCCTGGTGAGCAGTGTCGGCTTCGGTGCCGAAACTCATCCCATGCTGCGGCTGGCGGCCACACCCGTCCTCGGTGCCCTAGCGACCCGTTACACCAGTCGCCGCAGTGCGCACCTGCTGGAACGTCAGCTTTACGTCGACCGCTCGCTGGTGACCGGGGAGCGGATCGACCGCGCGATGATGTTTGCCCGGCGACCCGAGACGGGTCTGGTGCTGCACGAGACCGCCCGCTGGTGTGGCAGCATTCGCGGCATCAGACCGCAATGGCGAAATGCATTGCTGAACCGGGTGTCCGATCACGTCCGCCCCACGCTGATCGTGTGGGGGCAGCGCGATCGCATCTTGCCCGCGCACCATGTCGGCGCGGCACGGCGCCACTTTCCGCACGCTCGGGTGCACGTGTTTTCCGGGGTCGGTCATCTCCCCCAAGTCGAAGCGGCGCAAGCGTTTACGGAGCTGACGCTGGATTTCCTGCGCTCCCAGCCCGCGGCCTGCGCCTGACGACTGCGTCTAGGCGAACGCCTCGACCGGCGGGCACGAGCACATCAGGTTGCGGTCGCCGTGGGCCCCGTCGATACGACGCACCGGCGGCCACACCTTGGGCCGGAACGCCTTGCCGAGCGGATAGGCGGCCTCCTCCCGCGTGTACGGGTGGTTCCACTGCGCGACGAGCAGGCAGTCGGCGGTGTGCGGGGCGCCGCGCAGCGGATTGTCCTCAACTGGCCACACTCCGGCCGCCACTTTGTCGATCTCGGCGCGGATGGCGATCATGGCGTCGCAGAACGCGTCGATCTCGTTGCGG
Source organism: Mycobacterium sherrisii (assembly GCF_002102355.1). Lineage (GTDB taxonomy): Bacteria > Actinomycetota > Actinomycetes > Mycobacteriales > Mycobacteriaceae > Mycobacterium > Mycobacterium sherrisii. The sequence goes on from NZ_LQPT01000092.1 coordinate 87,746, forward strand.
TCCTCGCTCTCGGTGGGCTCCACCATCAAGGTGCCGGCCACCGGGAAGCTCATGGTCGGAGCGTGAAAGCCGTAGTCCGCCAACCGTTTTGCGACGTCGTCGACCGTCACTCCGGTCGACTTTGTGATGCCACGCAGATCCAGGATGCACTCGTGGGCGACCATGCCGGTCGCGCCGGTGTAGAGCACCGGGAAGTACTCGTCGAGCCGACGGGCGATGTAATTGGCCGACGCGATCGCGGTCAGCGACGCCGCCCGCAGTCCGTCGCCGCCCATCATCCTGATGTAGGCCCAACTGATTGGCAGAATCGATGCCGAACCGTACGGCGCCGACGAAACCGGGTGCCCGCCGGGCAGTTCGGGCGCGTACGGGTGGCCCGGCAAAAACGGTGCCAGGTGCGCCCGCGCGGCGACGGGACCCACCCCCGGTCCGCCACCACCGTGCGGGATGCAGAACGTCTTGTGCAGGTTCAGGTGGCTGACGTCACCGCCGAACTTGCCCGGGCGCGCCAGACCGACCAGCGCGTTGAGGTTCGCGCCGTCGACGTACACCTGGCCGCCGGCGTCGTGCACGGCCGCGCAAATCTCGGCAATGTCCTGCTCGTACACCCCGTGCGTGGACGGGTAGGTCACCATCAGGGCGGCGAGCCGATCGGCGTGCTCGGCGACCTTGGCGCGCAGGTCATCCAGATCGACGTCGCCGTTGTCGTGACACCCCACCACGACCACCCGCATCCCGGCCAGGGCGGCCGACGCGGCGTTGGTGCCGTGCGCGCTGGACGGAATCAGGCAGATGTCGCGGTGCGCCTCGCCCCGGCTGGCGTGGTACTCGTGGATCGCCAACAGGCCCGCGTACTCGCCCTGCGAACCGGCATTGGGTTGCAGCGACACCGCGTCGTAACCGGTGATCGCCACCAGCCAGCTCTGCAGGTCACTGATCAGCCGGCGCAGCCCGGCCGTGTCGTCGGCCGGGGCGAACGGGTGCAGCCGCGAGAACTCCGGCCAGGTGATCGGCTCCATCTCGGCGGCGGCGTTGAGTTTCATCGTGCACGACCCGAGCGGAATCATACTGCGGTCCAAGGCGATGTCTTTGTCCGCCAGCGTCCGCAGATACCGCATCATCGCCGTCTCGGTGCGGTACTGGGTGAACGCCGGATGGGTCAGGAATGCCGTTGTGCGCGTGCCGATGCCGGTGGGTACGGGTTCGGCGGCCGACACCCCGAACGCGTCCAGGACCTCCTCCACATGGCTGTCGGTGGTGCACTCGTCGCACGCCACCGACACGTGGTCCTTGTCGACGCGCCAAAGGTTGATGCCCTTGGCCTTGGCCTTGGCGACCACCTCGTCCGCGCAGCCCGGCACATGAGCCAACACGGTGTCGAAATACTCTTCGTGCACCAGCGCGTCGCCCAGCGCGGCGGCGATAGAGGTGGCGTGCCGATGCACCCGGCGCGCGATGGCGGTGAGCCCGTCGGCGCCGTGGTAGCTGGCGTACATCGCGGCCATCACCGCCAGCAGCACCTGCGCGGTACAGATGTTGCTGGTCGCCTTGTCGCGGCGGATGTGCTGTTCGCGGGTCTGCAGGGCCAGGCGGTAGGCCGGAGAACCGTCGGTGTCGACGGAGACGCCGACCAGCCGGCCCGGCAGCTGCCGTGCGTGCTTGGCATGCACCGCCAGATATCCGGCGTGCGGACCACCGAATCCCATTGGCACACCGAATCTTTGGGAGCTGCCGAAGGCCGCGTCGGCGCCGATCTCGCCGGGCGGGGTGATCAACGTACACGCCAGCAGGTCAGCGCCGATCGCCACCAGCGCACCCCGCTCATGCGCCTCGGCCACGAGCGCCGACCAGTCGGTGACCCGGCCGCTGGCGCCGGGCAGTTGCGCGATGACGCCGAAGAAGTCGCCGTCGGGCAGACCGTTGCGCAAATCGGCGGTGACGATCTCGATGCCCAGCGGCCGAGCGCGGGTCGCCAGCACGGCCGCGGTTTGGCCGAACAGGTCGACGTCGACGGCCAACCGGTTCGTTCCCGTACCGGCGCGCCGCGTCGCCGAGCGGTGCAGCAACGTCATGGCCTCCGCGGCGGCGGTGCCCTCGTCGAGCATCGAGGCGTTGGCGATCTCCAGTCCGGTCAGGTCGGTGATCATGGTCTGGAAGTTCAGCAGGGCTTCCAGCCGGCCCTGGCTGATCTCCGGCTGATAGGGCGTGTACGCGGTGTACCAGGCCGGGTTTTCCAGGATGTTGCGCAGTAACACCGGCGGGGTCAGGGTGTCGTAGTAGCCCTGTCCGATCATCGACACGGCCACGGTGTTGTTGTCGGCGAGCGCGCGCAGTTCGGCGAGCGCCTCGGCCTCGGTGGCCGCCGGCGGCAGCGAGTCCAGGCCGGGTGCGGTGCCGTCCGCGGCAAGTTTGTCCAGAATGCGGTGCGGAACCGCTTTGCCGGCCAGCTCGTCGAGCGAGCCGACACCGATCACGTCCAGCATCGCCGAGACGGCCGCGGCGTCCGGTCCGATGTGTCGGGCGGAGAAGGGTGCTTGGGTGGGCATCGGGACTCCTGACATAGGCAGAGGGACTAATGGCCCTCCCCCTCTGTCCTCCACCCAGTCATCGGGCGCCTGAGAGATTCGGCGCGTAGTCCCCCCTGCGCCTTTCCCCATCGGCGGGTGGACCGAGACGGTCGCACCGCTTTCCAGAGGCATCGTCACCGGACGCGGTCCTGGTGCCTGAGAGGTTGACGGAGAGGTATTGCTCCTTCGGCGTCCGTGACTGGCGGCCACGAAACTCTCCCGCGCGGGCTTGATGCGGAGTCGAGTTTACCCTCCAGTAACCCGAAAAACGGGGTTATCCGATTTTGCGGTCGCGGTGCTTGCGCCGGGAGGCGAGCTCGTCCTCCGGGGCCGCGATCGATTCGCCGCCATCGGCGCGCTCACCTGGGAAATCGGCGATCACGCCGGTCAGCTCGCGCATGGCGCCGGACACCGCGATGCCGAACACGCCCTGCCCGCCCTGCAGCAGGTCGACGACTTCTTCGGCCGAGGTGCACTCGTAGACGGTGGTGCCATCGGAGAACAAGGTGATGTTGGCCAGGTCCTCGACCCCGCGCTGGCGCAGGTGGTCGACCGCGACCCGGATGTTGTGCAGCGAGATGCCGGTGTCCAGCAGCCGCTTGACGATCTTGAGGACCAGGATGTCCTTGAACGAGTACAGCCGTTGGCTGCCGGACCCCGCCGCGCTGCGGATCGAGGGCACTACCAGCGAGGTCCGCGCCCAGTAGTCCAGCTGGCGGTAGGTGATCCCGGCGATTTGGCACGCACTGGGGCCCCGGTAGCCGACCAGCTCGTCGGGCACCGAGTCGTCAGGAAACAGCCCCGGCTGCACGGGTCCGCTGGCCACGGTGATGCTCGGCTCACCGGGGTTCGCGGCATCCGAGTGGCCGGCAAGATCCAGCTGTTCTTGACGTGGCTGGTCGCTCACAGTGGTTCCTCTCGCCGATCGCGCTCTTGTCACTAGCTGCGTCCATTGGCTGCCTGCACAGCCACGTTGGCTAAGGCCCGAGTGCTAGAGAGCTTACGCTGTTCGATCGCTACCGTGCCTTAACTCGTTCTCAAAGTATGGCCGCCGCAACGGCGAGGGGCGCGCTATCCGTCAGGCGTGTCGAGATCACCGTGTCAGATGAGACGCATCCGTGATGTCGACGTCCACCTTAACGCCCGGCCGCCGCTGTGCTGACCCGCAATTTCCCACCGACGCCTCCGATGCGCTCAGGTGGCCTTGAAATCGTCGGGAGACACGCTGTCGAGAAATTCCTTGAACTTCTCCACCTCGTCCTCGCGCACCGCGCTGTTGGATTCCTCGTCGCTCTCGTCCGGGATCAGCAGACCCGCCTGGGCCAGCACGGCTTCCTCGACGTAGATCGGGACACCGACGCGCAGCGCGATCGCCACCGAATCCGACGGCCGGGCGGACACCGTGATGTTGCGGTCGAACACCAGGTCAGCGTAGAAAGTGCCTTCCTGCAGATCGACGATCCGCACTTCCTTGAGCGAATGTCCAAGCGCCGCAATGAGATCACGGATCAAGTCGTGGGTCAGCGGGCGGGGCGGCTCGACGCCTTGCTGTTCGAGCGCGATGGCTGCAGCCTCAGACTGCCCGATCCAAATCGGCAGGTAACGGTCACCGTTGGCCTCGCGCAGCAACAGCACCGGCTGGTTCTGCGGCTGCTCGACGCGAATGCCGACAACACGTACTTCACCCATTTGTGTCTGCCCTCCGCATATGCCGCCGTGTCCGACTCCTACTCGGCGCGACGACCCGTGGTCCACCGTTCCTCTCCGTGCCGCCGAACACCAAGCTGTTCAAACGAAGTCTAGTCCTCAGCGTCGCAGAACGTCGCGAACGGCCGACTTGATCAACGACGTGTGCAAGGTAATTGCCAGCGCGGCGACCTCGCGCGCGAGATCGTCGGCGCGATCGCGGGCGCCGGCCTTGTCGGCCTTGATCAACGGTCCTGCGATCTGGGCGATCAGGTCGGACTGCCGGTCGGCGGCCGAGCGGAAGGCGCGCAAATGCCGCGGTTCGACGCCGTAGTCCGACAATGCCCGGGCGCACTGCAGGATCACCACGGTGTGCTCGTCGAAAAACCCGCCCGGGCCGCGGCTGATCACCCCGGCTTTGAGCAGGGCGGTGAGCAGGTCTTCGTCGACCCCCGAACGTTCCAGCACCTCTTCGCGACTCAGCCGCACCCGGGTGGGCGCAACCGCGGCGGCATCGGGGGTGGTCACGTGGCCGGTGGCGGTGTCGCCGTCGGCCACCGACACCAATCGTGGTACGCCGTAAGGCGATCCGAACGGCGGCAACTCGCCGTCAGGCTGGGCGTCCAGCTGCGCCCGGATCACCTTCAGCGGCAGGTAGTGGTCGCGCTGGGCGGTGAGAATGAAACGCAACCGCGCGCAGTCGTACGCGGTGAATCTGCGATACCCCGACGCGGCGCGCTGGGGCGTCACCAGTCCTTCGGCTTCCAAGAAACGAATCTTGGAAATCGTGACATCGGGGAAATCCGGTCTCAGCAGGTCCAAGACCGCCCCAATCGACATCCCGGCCAAGGCCGGGCTATCGGGTGCGCTCACTAGCCTCCAGATCCTCCGTCGTCATCACCCTTGGGGCCGGTCAAGAACACCAGCCGGAACTTGCCGATCTGTACCTCGTCGCCGTTGGCCAGCACCGCCGAGTCCACCGGCTCGCGATTGACGTAGGTGCCGTTGAGGCTACCCACATCGACCACGTGGAATTCGTTGTTTTCCAACCTGAATTCGGCGTGGCGGCGGCTGACCGTGACGTCGTCGAGGAAGATGTCGCTGTCCGGATGCCGGCCGGCCGAGGTGATGGGCTGGTCGAGGAGGAAGCGGGACCCCGCATTGGGGCCTCGTTTGACGACCAGCAACGCTGAGCCGGCCGGAAGTCCCTCGACCCCAGAGACCGTGCTTTCGGCGCCCGATTGGGCGGGCGCGTCCAATTCGTTGAGGAAGTCGGCGCGGAAGACCGATGTCGTTTCCACGGTGACTTCGTCAGAAGTCTGGTCTTGCGAACTTCCTGAGTCCATGTCCGTCACCCGCTGCTCCTCACTGGCCGCTGTGGCGTTGTCTGACCGGGCCGCTCGGCCGGCTTCCCCACTAGGTTGTCGACCCTGTATTGCCGATTACTGCCTTTTGACGCTTTTGACGCTTTGTGTTGACCGTACCGCGCGGGGGTTCCGAATGCGCCAACCACCGGCAGGATCGAAACCGACGGTCGGCGGGCCCCCGTTGTCCCCGCCGCGTGCCGTGTCGTGGCAGATGATGCGGCCACCGGCAGGGCTGGCAGGCACATTAGCAACCGTCACTCGGTCAGCGTGCCGCGGTAGGCCTCCGCATCCAGCAGAGCCGAAACCGCCGAAGCCAACTCCCCGCCGTCAGCGACCTGGACGTCGACCAGCCAGCCGTCGCCGTAGGGATCGGAGTTGACCAGCTGCGGGCTGCCCTCCAGGTCGGCGTTGACCGCGATCACCGTGCCGGTCACGGGCGCGTACAGGTCGGATACGGATTTCGTCGACTCGACCTCGCCGAAGGATTCACCCGCGGTCACCTGGGCGCCCACCTCGGGCAGCTGGACGAACACGACGTCGCCCAGTGCCGATTGCGCGAAGTCGGTGATCCCGACCCGCACGGTATCGTCACCGCTCTGGCGAACCCACTCGTGTTCGGCGGTGTAGTGCAGATCGGCCGGGATATCGCTCACGGGAATCCTGTTCTGGTCGGTGTGGCTCACTTGACGGGCTGAGCGTATTGGTGCGGTTTTGGTTGCCGCAAGGTGCGCACGTCCACGCGGTCACTCTGCTGCACCGACATCCGGCCACCGACGCGCTTGATGCTGTCCTCGGCGCCGCCGGGGATGTTCATCGCAGCGGCCAGCGTGGGCGGATCGCCAATCGCCAGAATCGAATACGGCGGCGAGAGGGTCTTGGTGTCCAGGGTCAGCGAGCCGGCCGAGCCGACCACCCAGGTGTCCACCCCGACCCGCACGGACTCGCGTCCGCCGTTGATTTCGATGGCTTCGGCGCCGGCGGCCCGCAGCTCGTTGATCACGTCCAGCATCACCTCGGGTGATACGCCGGGACCGGGGTCTTCGATGGTGATGGTGACGCCGGGCCCGGTGGCGCCCACCGCGCCGACCAGAATGGACAGCGCCGCCAGCCGCGCCTGGGCGCTTTTGATCGCGGCCTGGTCGGTATTGCCCGACGCCTGCAGGGAATTCAGGGTGTTCTGCAGTTCGTTGACTTCGCTGTTGAGCGTCGCCTCGCGTTGGCGCAGCGAGTCCAGCAACACCAGCAGGTCCGCCGGGCGCGCCGAGTCCAGGGAGTCGCCGGAGCGCGTCTGCCGCACCTGGGTGACGATCGCGATACCCAGCAGGAGGCATAGCAGGATCGCCAGTGTGCCGAACATCAACCGCGAGCGCCCGCCGCGCAGCAGGGCGGACAATCCGGTACGGCCCACCGGCCCGATCTCGGGACGCGGGCGGCTGTCCGGCAATTCGTGGCGGCCATGCTGCCCGCCGGATTCCGTGGCGGCCGGCGCCTCCTCGTGCTGCGTTGGGGCGTCACGACTTTTGCCGGCCGCGCCGGTCGGCTGATCCTGGCTCACGCTGACCCCATCTCGCTGTGCTCCTACGCCCCGAAGAGGCGGCGCCGCAAGGCGGCGGCATTGCCGAAGATCCGGATCCCCAACACGACGATGATGGCGGTCGACAACTGGGTACCGACACCCAGCTGGTCGCCGACGTAGACGATCAGCGCCGCCACGAAGACGTTGAACACGAACGACACCACGAAGACCTTGGGATCGAAGATCCGCTCGAGGTAGGCGCGCAGGCCGCCGAAGACCGCGTCCAGCGCCGCGACAACCGCGATCGGCAGGTACGGCTGGACGATCTCGGGCACGGCGGGGTGAAAAACCAAGCCGAGCACGATGCCGACCGCCAGCGCCGCGATACCGATCATGCGCGGGGTCCCGTCCGGGGCAGCTGTGTGGTCACGAAGGCCCAATCTCCTTGGCGTACTTGACTTCTCGGATCGATCCGGCTGGCAACGAGAGACCATCGGAGACGGTCACCGTGATGCCGACACCGTAGGAAACCTCTAGCAGCCTAAGACGCTGCAACCCGGGACTGTTGTCGAACACGTCGCGCATCGCGTGTGGCGGCCCGACGGCCAGAATCGTGTAAGGGCTGCTGGTGGGGTTGTTGTCGACCAGGATGGCTCCCCCGGCCTGACGGATGGTCACGTTCGGCCCGATGCGCACGCCGCCGACCGAGATGGCCTCGGCGCCACTGGCCCACAACGAGTTGACGACGAGCTGCAGGTCGCGGTCCAGGATGATCTGCCGGCTGCCATTCACCCGTTGCTTGGACACGTCGGACAGGTTCGGGCTGGCGCCGGGATCGGTCACCTTGACGGTCAGGCCGGGGCCGAGGATCGCGGTGCTGGCCGCCGCCAGGCTCAGCCCGTCCAGCTGACCCAGCAGCCGTCGGCCTTCGGCGTCGTCGGCCAGGGCGAGCCGCTGAACGTCGTCGACCCGGCGCGACAGCGTGCTGCGTCGCTGGGCCAACGCGGTCGCGGCGCCTTCACTGGCCCGAACGCTGCGTGCCAGCAGTTGTTGGGCGCTGCGCACGCCGGGTTCCACCGAACGTGCCTGGGCGACTGCGGCGGCGAACACGGTGGCAACCAGCATCGCCGCCAGAGCCTGCCATAGCCAGGTGAACACCCGCGCCCGGCCGACCGGTGGTGTGGTGCCGGCATGGGCACGCCGTTGCGCGGCGGCGGCGTAGCCGGGATCGAGATGCTCCGAAAGCAGCGCGCGCAGCAGCGACGGCACGGGGATGAGTGTCGGACTTGCCGCTGCGTGCGCGCTGCGGCCCGCGTTTGGGTCGTAGCCGCCGAGCAGGCGATCCGGCTCAGCCATGCTCAGCCGCCCGGGTGACCTTCGGCATTCGGCGCAGCACCAGGACCATCTGCACCGCGTACAGGACGAACGACCACAGGTAGGCGTACAGGCCCCAGATCAGAAAACCCCACCCGCAGGCGCCGATGACGCGGCTCCACAATGCGTTCCACGTACCCAGCAAGACCAGCGGGAAGCCGGACATCAAGGCGAACGTGGCCGCTTTGCCGACATAGGTGACCGGCAGCGCCGTCAACCCGCGGCTGCGCAGCAGCGGCAGCGTGGCGGCCAGCAGCCCGTCGCGCACCAGCAACGTGATCACGAACCACCACGGCACGATGCCGCTCAGCGCCAGCACGACGGGCACCGTCACCATGTAGAGGCGGTCGACCGCAGGGTCCAGCAGGACACCCAGCCGCGACGACTGGTTCAGCGTGCGCGCAATTTTGCCGTCGGCCCAGTCGGAGGCGCCGCTGATCATCAGGATTGCCACGGCCCAAGCGTTGGCGTGGGCGAATGTCAGCAGGTAGATGAACACGGGGATGAGCAGCAGGCGGACGACGCTCAAGACGTTGGGTACGGTCAGCACCCGGTCCGGCGGCTCCTGCTCCATGAGCCGTGACATTAGCCCGCTGACGATGCGCTGCGCGATGTGGAGCGCGGAGGAGGCGGGCAATCTGGTCGAGCCCGCTGACGATGCGCTGCGCGATGTGGAGCTCGGAGGAGGCGGTGGGTCAGCGGTTAGCGGAATACGCCGGGCAGGCTCAGCGTCGACAGCGTGTCGTCGGACAGCGGATTGTCGTTGACCATGTACGTCCACGTCGAGGTCGGCCGCGCCAGCTTGGACAGATCCAGCCCCGGCTCCTCATCGAGGACGTTCGCGGTTTCGAACGTCTGCTGAGCCGCCTCGATTGCATCGGCGGCCAGCGACGCGAAGGCGTCGACGGCCAGCCGGTGGAATTCGTCGAGCGGGTTTTGCCGGCCCAGCGCCCGCAGGTGGATGCTTTCCCGGATATCGGCGAGGTAGGCCAGATGGTCGGCCCAGCCGCGGTCCAGGTGATAGAGCATGATCTGGCGGCAGATCGTCTCCAGCCGCTCCTCGGAGATTCCCTCGGTCTCCGCCAGCTCCTGGTACCGCTTCGGCGCCAGCTCGGCCAGTTCTTCACGCGCAGTTGCCGTGCGCAGCAACGTGTTTCGCCGGTCGACAATGATGGCGCGCTGCTGGGCGGTCAGCTGGTTGTAGCGCCAGGTGTTCGCGTGCACGTCGAGCATCCTGCCTTCGGCGACGCGCTGCGCGTGGTCGAGCAGCCCGGCCGCCTTGGGGCTGAGGATCTTTCCGTCCTCGTCGGTCTGCTCGGGCAGTTTGTTGCGGTCGAGGTTGGCGGCGACGACGTCGTCCTCCCAACTCGAAAAGAACACCGACGAACCCGGGTCGCCCTGCCGGCCCGCGCGCCCGCGCAGCTGGTTGTCCAGGCGTTCGGTGTGATGGCGGCCGGTGCCGACGACGTGCAGCCCGCCCAGCTCCGCAACGCGGTCGTGGTCGGCCTCGTCGGAGCCGCCGAGGCGGATATCGGTTCCGCGCCCGGCCATTTGGGTCGAGACCGTGACCACGCCGTACTTGCCCGCCTCGGCGATCACCTGAGCTTCTTCGGCGTCGTTCTTGGCATTGAGCACGACCGCGGGCACACCGCGGCGCACCAGCCGCTCGTGCAGCTCCTCGGACTCCGCCACGTCGCGGGTGCCGACCAGCACCGGTTGTCCGGTCTCGTGCACCGTCGCGATGTGCTCGACGATCGCGTCGTTCTTGGCGGCGGCCGTGATGTAGACGCGATCCGGTTCGTCCTCGCGAATGTTGGGAGTATTCGGCGGAATTGGCGAAACGCCGAGCCTATAGAACTGTCGCAACTGCTCACCGGCGGCCAGCGCGGTACCGGTCATTCCGCAGACGGTGGTGTAGCGGTTGATCAGCGCCTGCACCGTGATGGTGTCGAGCACTTCGCCCGTCTCGGTGGTCTCGATGCCCTCCTTGGCCTCGACGGCGGCCTGCAGGCCGTCCGGCCAGCGTTGCAGCTGGGCGATGCGCCCGCGGGAGGAGTTGATCAGGTGCACCGCGTCGTCGCGCACGATGTAGTGCACGTCGCGCTGCAACAGCACGTGCGCGTGCAGTGCGACGTTGATCTCGGTGAGCGTGGTGACGACGTGTTCCTCGGAGTACAGGTCGATGCCGCCGAGCGCCTTCTCGACCTTGCGCGCACCGGCCTCGGTCAGGTGCACGTTGCGGCTGTCGGCGTCGGTGTCGTAGTCCGCACCGGCCTCGAGCTCGCCGACCAATTTGACGATCTCCAGGCGCGGCGTTTCGCGGTGGGTGGTGCCGGCCAGCACCAACGGCACCAGTGCCTCGTCGACCAGCACCGAGTCGGCCTCGTCGATCAGGGCCACATCGGGATTGGGTGACACCAAGTCCTTGACGTCGGTCACCAACTGGTCGCGCAGCACATCGAAACCGATCTCGTTGACCGAGGCGTAGGTGACGTCGCAGCCGTAGGCCGCGCGACGCTCCTCGCTGGTCGACTCCCCGGTGATCCAGCCGACCGTCAGCCCGATGGCCTGCAGCAACGGACCCATCCACTCGGCGTCGCGGCGGGCCAAATAGTCGTTGATGGTGACCACATGAACGTGTCGCCCGGCGAGGGCGTAGCCGGCTGCCGCGATCGCGCCGGCGAGCGTTTTGCCCTCGCCGGTCGCCATCTCGATGACGTCGCCGTCGAGCATCCGCAGCGCGCCCAGCAGCTGAACATCGAAGGGCCGCAGGCCCGTCGCGCGTTCGGCGGCTTCCCGGGCCAGCGCCAGGAACTGCGCAATGTCCTCGGAGTCGGCGAGATCGTCGAGGTTGAGCAAGCCCGCTGCCTTGCGTAACTGTTCGTCGGAGAGATCGGCGGCTTTCTCGTCGTATTCCGACGAGGCGCTGACCTGGGACAGCGAGCGTGAGCGGTTCTTCTCCATACTTGCGCCGAGCAGTCGCCAGAATCTGCTGCTCAGGCGGCCGGGTTGGGTGCGGCTGGTCTTTGGCACAGGTCAACGGTACGCGGTGAGCAGAAGACGATTCATCAGGCGAGGTTCGATCGACGGGGATAGGCATCTGTCGGGTCGGTGAGCACGTTGACCACCGACGGCAGGCCGCTGGCAAACGCGCGCTCCAGCGCGGGCCCCAGCTCGCCGGGTGCGGACACCAGTTCGCCGTGACCGCCCAGCGCGCGTGCCACCTCGTCGTAACGGGTGCCCGGGCGCAGTTCAGCCACCACCGAATACCCGTAGATCGCCTCCATCGGGTGTTTCTCCAAACCCCAGATGCCGTTGTTGCCGATCACCGACACGACCGGGATCTGGTGGCGCACCAGGGTGTCCCATTCCATGCCGCTGAACCCGAAGGCCCCGTCGCCCTGCAAGAGCACAACCTGACGCCGCGGGTGGGCCAGCTTGGCGGCCAGCGCGTAGCCCGGGCCCGAGCCGAGGCAGCCGAACGGGCCGCTGTCCAGCCAGCAGCCCGGCTGATAGCTGTCGATCACCCGGCCCGCGTACGAGCCGAAGTCGCCGGCGTCGATGACGATGATGGCGTCGCGGTCCAGCATGGGCGCCAACTCGGCGTAGATCCGCATCGGGTGCAGGGGGATTCGATCGTCGCCGAGCTCGCCCGCTTCCTGGCGGCGGGCCGCCGCCTCGGTAGTGCGCAGCGCGTCGACCCAGTCCCGATGGTCGGCTCCGCTGGGCACCTGCAGCGACGTCAGCGTGCCGGCGAGGTCGCCGTAGAGGCCGGCGGCGATCGGTCGCGGATGCTCGCGCTCCGGTTGCGCACGGTCGGCGACGATCAGCTGCGTCTCGGGCCCGAACACCTTGCCGAAGCCGAGCCGGAAATCCATCGGTACCCCGACCACCAGGGCGACGTCGGCTTCGGCCAGCGCCGTCGACCGGGCCCGCGAGAACGCGAGCGGGTGATCGGCGGGCACCACGCCGCGCGCCATCCCGCTCATCAGCACCGGGATCTGGCGCTGCTCGACCAGTTGCAGCAGCGCCGTCTCGCCGTGCCCCCACCAGACGTTGGTGCCGGCCATGATCACCGGGCGCCGGGCCCCGGACAGCAGCGCGGCGGCGCGGTCCAGTGCCGCTCCGTCAGGCCCCTGAGCCGCGGGCAGCGTGCGCAGCGCCCCGGGACGGCCGTCGTCTTCGGACACGCCGAACACGTAATCCATCGGGAAGTCGACGAATGCGACGCCGGACGGCGCCCCGACCGCCGCCTGCAACGCCTCGTCGACGAGCCGGCCCGCATCCTCGGGAGACTGCGCGGTGGCGGCGAAGCGGCTCAGCGGCGCCACGACCGGAACGTGGTCGATCTCCTGCAGCGATCCCATCCCCCAACGCTGCGCGGGTGCCCGGCCGCCGAGCACGACCAGCGGTGACCGATTTTGCTGCGCGGCCGCCATCGCGCTGACGCCGTTGGTGACGCCGGGGCCCGCGGTCAGCGCGGCCACACCGGGCACCCGCGTCACCTTCGACCAGCCCTCGGCGGCGAAGGCCGCCGTCTGCTCGTGGCGGGTGTCGACGAGTCGGATGCCTTCTTCCCGGCAGCCGTCGTAGATGGAGAACAGGTGGCCGCCCGACAAGGTGAACAGGATGTCGATCCCGCTGCGTTTGAGCCGGCGGGCGACCAGACGACCGGCGTGAACGATTTCGCTGGACGGAGCGTCGATGCTCATAGCCGCAGCCTATCGGCCGGTCTCGGGTACCTTCGCGGGGAAGCATTCGCCCAGAGGCTCTCCTCGCGAGGCCTCGATAGCCAGGAGACGTCGAAGTTGGGTCCGACGGTATTCAAGCCATCTATCGATTGGTCGTCGGCGCTGACCGATTCCTTGCGGTGGGTCGCCATCGCGTGGGTGGTGGGCGCAGTCTGCCTGCTGATCGTGCTCGCCGCGTTCAGGTATTTCACGCCGTGGGGCCGGCAGTTCTGGCGAATCACCCGCGGCTACTTCGTCGGCTCGGCCAGCGTGAGGGTGTGGCTGATGCTCGGCGTGCTACTCCTTTCGGTGCTGCTTGCGGTGCGGCTGACCGTGTTGCTCAGCTACCAGGGCAACGACTTGTACACGGCGGTGCAGAAGGCGGTCCAGGGCCTGGCCGCGGGCGACGATGCCGTCAAACAGTCAGGCGTTCATGGCTTTTGGATGTCACTGGTGGTCTTCAGTGTGCTGGCGACGCTGTACGTCGCGCGGTTCATGGCCGATATCTACCTGACGCAGCGCTTCATCATCGCCTGGCGCATGTGGCTGACCGCTCACCTCACCGACGACTGGCTGGACGGGCGGGCCTACTACCGCGATCTTTTCATCGACCACACGATCGACAACCCCGACCAGCGTATCCAGCAGGACATCGACATCTTCACCGCGAATGCCGGTGCGACCCCGAACATTCCGTCCAACGGGACGGGCAGCACCCTGCTGTTCGGGGCGGTCAACGCGGTGGCCTCGGTGATCTCGTTCGCCGCCATTCTGTGGAACCTGTCCGGGGATCTGACGCTGTTCGGAGTGACGTTGCCGCGCGCCATGTTCTGGACGGTCCTGGTCTATGTGCTGATCGCGACGATCGTCGCATTTTGGCTTGGGCGCCCGCTGATTTGGCTCAGCTTCAACAACGAAAAGCTCAACGCCGCGTTCCGTTATGCGCTGGTGCGGCTGCGCGATGCCGCGGAGGCCGTTGGCTTCTACCGCGGTGAGCAGGTCGAGCGCAGGCAGTTGTGGCGGCGCTTCACCCCGATCATCGACAACTACCGCAGGTTCGTTCGCCGGACCATCATCTTCAACGGCTGGAACTGGTCGGTGTCGCAGGCAATTGTCCCGCTGCCGTGGGTGATTCAGGCCCCGCGGTTGTTCGCCGGCAAGATCGACTTCGGCGACGTGGGCCAGACGGCGACCGCGTTCGGCAACATTCACGATTCGCTGTCGTTCTTCCGGAACAACTACGACGCGTTCGCCTCGTTCCGCGCGGCCATCCTGCGTCTGCACGGCCTGGTGGACGCCAACGCCCAAGGCCGTGCGCTGCCGGCATTGTTGGTCAAGCCCAGTGAGGACACGGCCGTAGAACTCGCCCATGTCGAGGTCCGGACGCCGGACGGCGACCAATTGATCGATTCACTCGACGTGCAGCTGGACACCGGTGATTCACTGGTGATCACCGGTCGATCCGGCGCGGGCAAGACCACCCTGCTGCGCAGTCTGGCCGAATTGTGGCCGTACGCCTCGGGAACGCTATGCCGACCGGACGGCGAGAATGCGACGATGTTCCTGTCCCAATTGCCGTACGTGCCGCTGGGTAGCTTGCGAACCGTTGTGTGCTATCCGAATTCGCCGGACGATGTCCCCGAGGACCTGGTCGCCGAAACGCTGACCAAGGTGGCGTTGGCCCCGCTCATCGAGCGGCTCGACGAAGAGCGCGACTGGGCCAAGGTGCTCTCCCCCGGCGAGCAGCAGCGTGTCGCGTTCGCCCGCATCCTGCTGACCAAGCCGCGTGCGGTTTTCCTCGACGAGGCCACGTCCGCCCTCGACGAGGGGCTGGAGTTCGCCCTGTATCAGTTGTTGCGCAGCGAATTACCCGACTGCGTGGTGGTCAGCGTCAGTCATCGCCACACCGTCGAGCAGCACCACGAACAAGAGTTGCAGTTGCTCGGCGGGGGTCAATGGCGCCTCGGGCCGGTCGGCTCCCAGCCCGCGAACGTCTAGCGCGCTGCCGCTGCCGCGTGCGCTCCGGCTGTGTTTTCAGCGCGCCTGCGCTGCCGCTGCCGCGTGCGCTCCGGCTGTGTTTTCAGCGCGCCTGCGCTGCCGCTGCCGCGTGCGCTCCGGCGCGGCGCCCGAAGAACGAACCCTCGCCCAGCTGCGTGCCACTGGCGTAGCCCTTGCCGTCCTGGGCGATGTTGGACGCGCACGCCGCGGCCGCATAGAGGCCCGGCACCACGGTGCCGTCGGCCCGCAGCACCTCGCCATCCACCGAGGTGGCCAGCCCGCCGATGGTGAACCCCGAATACATGGCCCGCCCCAACGACAGGTCGAAGACCGCCCAGGGCCCATGGTCTTGGGGCGCAAGGAATTCCGGCTGCTTATGAAAATCCGGATCCTCGCCATTGGCCGCGAATTCGTTGTAGCGATCCAGCGTCGCCGCGAGGTTGCCGCTGGGAATGCCCAGCGCCTCCTCCATTTCGGCGATGGTCTCGTAGCCGTCCAGGAATCGGATCAACGGCATCTCGGGCATCTCGGTGTGCGCCTCATCGACGATCAAGTATGCGGTCTGGTCCGGCTGCTCCAACACGAACGCCGAGGTGCGCGAGTGATAGGAGTCCTCGGTGACAAACCGCTTGCCCTCCTTGTTGACGATCACACCCGTGAGCAGCACGGCGGGTGGATAGGCCGCCGCGGTGATGAACAGCTCATCCATGTACTTGGCCGCGCCGCCCGCCGACATGCCCATCCGAATGCCGAGCCCGTCGTCGTTGGGGTTGCCCAGGATGTAGGGCGCCACGGTGCCGTGGTGCTTGGTCTTCCGCTCCTGAGCCAGCGCGGGCGTGTGCTCGGCCACCATCTCCGCGTTCATCGCGAAACCGCCCGCGGCAATGATCACCGACTTTGCTTTGATCGCACCGGTTTCGGCGAAATGCTTCCACACGACACCGACCACCGCGCCGTTGTCGTCGAGGACCAGATTCGTCGCCCCGGTCTCGTAGCGCACTTGCACACCCAGATCGGCGGCCCGCTTGACCAGCAGGTCGATGACCATCGCCGCGCCGCCCAGTTCGCCCGGCACCGGCACCGAGTGCCCGCGCGGTGCCGGCTTGGCCTGTTCGCAGAAAGGCCACACCTTTTCGTTGCCGGTGTAGCTCAGGCCCTCGGTCCCCGGCGGCACGACCACCTTGCCGGGGTAGTAGCTGCGCTCGAACTGGAAGCCCAACTCCTCCAGCCAGTTGAAATGCTCGACGCTCCCGTCACAATAGGCGCGAATCTTTTGGTGGTCGGGTTCGCGCGACACCGCGACCAAGTACTTGTACATCTCTTCGGGCGTGTCGTCGTGCCCGGTGGCCTGCTGTACCGCCGTGCCCCCGCCCAAGTAAAAGTGGCCGCCCGCCATCGCGGTGGTGCCACCGGCGGCGGCGGCGCGTTCGAGAACCACTACCCGCGCACCCGCGGCCGCGGCGCTCACCGCTGCGCATCCGCCCCCGATGCCGAAGCCGATGACCAGGACGTCGACGTCATCCGACCAGGACGGCACACTGTCGGCGGGAACCGTTGCTGGAATTTCGGTGCTCATCGGCGCCATTCCTCCTTATCGCTGCGTGCTGCGTCGTCGTTGGGGCGTCTCACCGCTGCTGCTCCTGTTTGATGTAGGCGTAGAACGCCTTCATGTCGGGCGAGATGTAGGCGATCTCCAGGTACGGGACCCCGCCCTGTGGGGCCGAGACGTAAGCGAATTGAATCCCGCCCGGCATCACGCCCTGCTGCACCACCGCGGCGCCCCGGGTGGCGGCCTCGGCCAGCGCCGCCGCGAAGTGCTCGGGGGTGTCGGCTTCGACACAGATGTGGTGCAAACCCGGCCCGGACTCACGCAGAAAGTCACTATAGACGTTCTCACCGCGGACCGGCTCGATGAGTTCGAGCTGCATGTCGCCGAGATAGCTCAGGGAGATGTGCGCGACGAAGTCGGCGGGCTTGCCACGGTAGCTGCAGACGTCCGGAGCAAAGTGCACGTCCGGAATCCGCACCCACTTCCGGACGCCTAACAGGCCGGTGAGAGCCTTTTCGGTGGCGGCCAGGTCGGCGGTCACCCACGCGATCTGTATCGGCGACTGAACGGGAAGCGTCATCGCTTGGCAGGATAGCCCAGGCTGCCGGCGGCCAGAAGGGGACGTAAATTCTTTGCCGCGCGCCAACCCTCTGGCACCGGCAGGCCAAGGGTGAACACGTTCTAATTTGTCGCGCCAGGCGGGTTCCCGGGGGTAATCACGGTTGGGTCAGTGCTGGGCCAGCATCTCCACCAGCAGCCGCAGCTGGGTGTCGAAGACGGCTTCCGGATCGGTCAGCGTGCCGGCACCGTACTGGCCGAACACCTCGAGGCTGATCGCGCCCAGCACCCCCGCCCAGAACACGAAGCATTTGGCCATGACCGCGTCGTCGCCAGGAAAGCCGAACTCGTGCCGGATTCGGTCGAAATCCGACGACATCGGTTGTGGCACAACGACACTCGTCAGTCGTATATCGCCGGTGGTGATTCCCGCGGCGATCGCGTCGAAGATGGCGCCGATCACCCGGGTGCCCACCGCGACGGTGCGCTCGGGCGGTGCGTGATATCCGGGGACCGGGCTGCCGTAGAGCAGGGCCCACTGCGCGGGATGCGCGACGGCCCAGCGCCGCGCGGCGCGTGCGATGGCGACGATGTCGTCGCTCCACAGTTCACCCTGGGTGTCGCGAGCGCGGTCCACAGTGTCGGCGAGGTCGGAGTAAGCGTCGACCAGTAGCAGGGTCAGCAATTCGTCGCGGCTGGCCACGTACCGATACACGGCCGAGGAGACCATGCCCAGGTCCCGTGCGATGGCGCGCAGCGACAGCCCGGCGGCGCCGCGGTCGGCCAGGTGATGCCGTCCCAGCTCGACGATGCGCGTCTGGACCTGCTCCCGCGTCTGCTGGCGTTTGCCCACACCGCCAGTCTGGCACAACCGAGAACAGTGCTCTTGCTTTTGCGGACGGCGTGTGGCAGCGTATCCAGCAAAGAGAGCAGTGCTCTCTCAATGTGCTGATGCCTGCGGAAAGGGCCCCCGACGTCCACGCGCTACGAAGAACCCAACCGGGCTGCCCGGGCCGGCAACGCCGTCATTCGATGGCTCGCCGAATCCGGCGTCAGCATCGTCGGGACGCGCGCCCTTCGGGTCCGCGGCCGCAAGACCGGCCAGCCGCGTGGCGTGGTGGTCAACCTGCTGACCGTCGACGGCGTGGACTACCTGGTCTCCCCGCGCGGCAACACCCAATGGGCACGCAACGTCCGGGCCGCGGGCGAGGTCGAAATCGGACCGCGCTGGCGGCGGCAACGTCTGCGGGCCGTCGAGGTCGACGATGCGGCCAAGCCGGAACTGCTGAGGCGCTACCTCGATCGGTGGTTCTGGCAGGTCAAGGGGTACGTGGGCGGATTGACCCCCGAATCGACCGATCAGCAGTTCAATGCCGCGGCGCCGACGATCCCGGTGTTCGCGCTGGCGTCCCGATGAGGCGCTAACCTTCGTTGACGCGGCCGGCGAGATCTTGGTGGACCTGCTCGGAGGTGGTCCGCCAGGACACCGCGGCGGGCAGATCTCCCCACACGCTGTTGAAGATTCCGACGATCTGCCCGGGTCCACCCGGCGGGGCCAGATACACCGGCCCGCCCGAGTCGCCCGGGTGGCTTTGGACACCGTGCGACATAGTGAACCAACCGTTGTTCACGGCCTCGACGGTTCCGCACGTCTCGCCCGTCGACACCCCGAAGTGGCACACCGACTGTCCGGGCGCCACCACGACGCTCGGGCTGGACACCAGCGGACGTCCGCCCGGCAAGATGTTGTTCGCCGGGATGTTCGGGTCGAGGATGATCGCCTCGTAATCGCTGATCGCTTGGTCCACGGCCACCGTCGAGCCGCTGGGTGTGTCGTCGCGGAAGGTCGCCAGGTGGCCGATGACGTTGCGGTTCTTGTCGGTGACGACGGTGGCCGAGCCGCTGCGGCAGTGCCCGGCGGTATAGGCGAGCCGCTGGCCCGGGTCGACGTAACCCAGGGTGCACAACCGATTTTCCTGCAGAATTTCCATGCCCGGGTACACCGTGACGGGGTCGGCGTGGGCGGCCGGCAGGCCGGGGCCGAAGCCCAGCACGGCAAGAGACGCGGCGGCGACGCGAAAAGCCAGGCGAAACATCATGGACGGACTCCGTTTCTCCGTCGAGGCCGACGCGGGCGTCGACCACAAGTTGAGATTACGTCGTTACTGTTTCGACATCGGTCTGTTCGCCGCAGCCGGGGCCGGCGTTACATCGACGTGGCCAGGCGCACGCTTGCGTCGGGCCGAGCGGTCGGGCGCGGCGTCCAGCCCGGCGGCCCGAACACGTAGCCCAGCCGGTCACGTAACCGGTCCGCCGAGCGCCAATCCCGCGCGATCGCGACGTACTCGTGGGTCTGCAGGGTCCAGATGTTGAAGGTGTCCACCTGTTTGGTGAGGCCGTAGTGCGGACGGAACACCTCGGCCTGGAAGCTGCCGAAGATTCGGTCCCACAGGATGAAGATCCCGCCGTAGTTCTTGTCCAGGTAGAGCTGGTCCATGCCGTGGTGGACCCGGTGGTGCGACGGGGTGTTGAAGAGGAACTCGATCGGGCGCGGCAATTTGTCGATGCGCTCGGTGTGCACCCAGTACTGGTAGATCAGGTTCAGCGACCAGCTGAAGAACACCATCCACGGCGGAAGCCCCAACAGCGGCAGCGGGATCCACAGCAGGATCTCGCCGCTGTTGTTCCACTTTTGCCTCAGCGCGGTGGCGAAGTTGAAATATTGGCTGGAGTGGTGGGCCTGATGTGTCGCCCAGACCAGCCGCACCCGGTGGGCGATGCGGTGATAGAGGTAATACAGCAGGTCGACGCCCAGAATCGCGACGACCCACGTGTACCACCGGTTTACCGGTAGGTGCCAAGGCGCCAGGTAGGTGTAGATCGCCGCGTACCCCAACAGTGCCAGCGCCTTCCACCCGCCGGTCGTGGCGATCGACACCAGCCCCATCGAGATGCTCGCGATTGAGTCGCGGGTCAGACAGGACCTCGACGCTGGGCGGGCGGTGTGGTTTGCTGCCTGCTCGAGGCGCTCCAGCTTGCGCGCCGCGGTCCACTCGAGAGTCAGCAGCAGCAGGAAGAATGGGATCGCGAACAGCACGGGATCCCGCATCTGCGGCGGCAGCCCGGACCAGAACCCGGTGACGGCATTCACACGGATAGGTTACGACGGTCGGTCGCGGATGCCGCCGCCCCGACGGATTCAGGGGTGCATACGTGGCCGCTGTGCTGGTGGTCGGGGCCGGATTCGCGGGGCTTTGGGCGGCGCTTGGCGCGGCTCGCCGACTCGACGAACTCGGGGTGCCCGCGGGACGCGTCGACATCACGGTGCTGAATCCGAAACCATTTCACGACATCCGGGTCCGCAACTACGAGGCGGATCTGAGCCCGTGCCGTATCCCGCTCGCCGACCTGCTCGATCCGGTCGGGGTGGCGCACGTCGCCGCCGAGGTGACCGCGATCGACGTCGACGCGAAGACGGTGGGTACGTCGGCCGGTGCGACGTTCCGCTACGACCGGCTGGTGCTGGCGGCGGGCAGCCGCGTGGTCAAGCCCGCCATCCCCGGGCTGGCCGACTTCGGCTTCGACGTCGACACCTATGACGGAGCCGACGCGCTGCGACGGCATCTGCACCGGCTTGCCGGTGCGGCTGTGACGTCCGCGGCGGCGACGGTCGTCGTCGTGGGAGCCGGGCTGACCGGTATCGAGGTGGCCTGCGAACTGCCGAACCGGTTGCGCGCGTTGTTCCCGCGGGTGGCCCCGCGGGTGATACTGGTCGACCACAACCCTGCGGTCGGATCCGGGATGGGCGCCTCGGCGCGACCGGTCATCGAACAGGCGTTGTCCGACAACGGGGTCCAGACCAGGACGGCAGTGACCGTCACCGCGGTCAGTCCGGGTGGGGTATCGCTGTCGTCGGGCGAGCGGCTCGAGGCGGCCACCGTGGTGTGGTGCGCCGGGGTACGGGCCAACCCGTTGACCGGGCAGCTGCCGGTGGCGTGCGACCAGCTCGGCCGGCTACCGGTCGACGATTATCTGCGGGTGCTTGGTGTCGAGTCGGTGTTCGCCGCCGGTGACGTGGCGGCCGCCCGCATGGACGACGAGCACCTGTCGGTGATGTCGTGCCAGCACGGCCGGCCGATGGGCCGCTACGCGGGCTACAACGTGATCGGCGACCTGCTGGACGAGCCGATGCTGGCGCTGCGGATCCCTTGGTACGTCACGGTTCTCGACCTCGGCCCCGCGGGCGCCGTCTACACCGAAGGGTGGGATCGCCAGGTGATCGCCACGGGTGAGGACGCCAAGACGACCAAACGCACCATCAACGCCGAGCGGATTTATCCCCCCCTGACCGGCGTGCGGGCCGACCTGCTGGCCGCCGCCGCGCCGGCACTGCAGGCCCGTCCATAGCCCTCAGTCCGGCTGCACTTCGTCGGCGGCGTACCACTGCACCGCGCGAACTCCGGGCTGCAGCGACAGCTCGGCGACCAGCCGCTCGAGCTTGGTCGGGGTGTGGCCGTCGACGAGTACGTGCGCGGTCAGGGTGATCTCGTCGTCGCCGGCATGGCCCGTGTGAATGCCCCGCAGCGTCACGTCGTTGCTGCTGGCGTGCTGGACCAACTGGGCGCGGGCATATTTCTCCGCCTTGGGTCGACAGGTCGCCTGCACCAGAAAGGGTTGACGGCCCTCGTCGTCCTCGGTGTTGTCGTCGTGGTCGATCACCCGGCCCAGCGGCCGGCCCACCAGGTGGATCACGATCACGGTGCCGGTGGCGATCAAGGTGAACAGGAGATGCCCGGAAGCGGCCAGCACACCTATCGCCGCCGAGCACCACAGCGTGGCCGCGGTGTTAAGGCCTCGCACGTTCACGCCCTCCCGCAGGATCACCCCACCGCCGAGGAACCCGATCCCGGAAACAACGTAGGACGCGACCCTGGTCGGGCTGCTGTCCTCGGTGGCCACGGCGTACAGCACGAACAATGTGGCACCGGCGGCGACCAGCGCATTGGTGCGCAGACCGGCCCGTCGGGCCCGCCACTGCCGTTCGACGCCGACCAGCGCGCCACACCCCACCCCGACACCCAGGCGGAGCGCGAAATCGGCGACGCTCAGCGTCTGCGTCATGGTGCACCCCTCTCCGTCGGCATGGTTCACGCGGCGCGGCCAGCCAACCACGCCGAGGTGAACAGCAGATGGCCCGCCGGGCGAAGGAGGCGCCCGGCAGCTACCCGGTAGCCAGTTGGCGTGGGCATAGGTATTTGGCCGAGATCGCCACGAATCGGGTTGCTTGTTCGGCGGTCAGCGCCGGGTTGTTCCGCTGCAAATCATCGACCACCTCGCTGGCGGGTTTGCCGGCGCCCGATCAATCCGCATGCCACTTCTCCGGCAGCGATCGCTTGCCCCGGGTTGGTATAACCGATGCCGGCGCCGCGCAAGGTCGCCAGGAAGGCGGTGTCGCTGGATCCCGGCGCGGTGTCGGCATGCGCGGGCGCGGCAAGGACGATCATCGTGCAAACGCCGAGCGGCGCCAGCTGGTGATCATGCTTTGGCGAGTTGTTGTGGGCAGTAGTATTTCGCGGAGATCAGGGCGAAGTTGGATGCCATTTCCATGTCCATGCC
>NZ_LQPT01000093.1 GCF_002102355.1 Mycobacterium sherrisii
CCAACCTAAGAATCACTACACGGGGTGGGGACTTTTACATGGCCACCAGCGAGGACTTCGACTTGGCCATTGACAGCCAAGGGCATCCTTTAACGCCATGTGCTACGGAGGTTCAGACTAAATGACGGACAACGGTGCTTTCGATTTCATCGTGGTCGGCGCGGGCAGTGCCGGCTGCGTGCTCGCCAACCGGCTCACCGCTGACGGCTGTGCTCGCGTGCTGCTGCTCGAAGCGCGCGGCGAAGACTCCGCACCGGAAGTCCACATCCCAGCCTTCTTCGGCGCGCTGTTCGAAACGGAAATGGACTGGGCCTACCGAACTGTCCCACAGACTGGCACAGGTGGCCGAGTCGCGGCACCGCGGGGCCGACTGCTGGGCGGCTCGTCGTCAATCAACGGCATGATCTATGTTCGTGGCAACCCAGCTGATTACGACTGCTGGCGCGACGAACATGGCGCTGTCGGATGGGGGTACGAGGAGGTATTGCCGTACTTTATCCGGGCGGAACGCACTGCCCGGCTTGCTCGCCTTTGCACGTGTTGATGGTCCTCTACACGTGCAAGACCCGGTTTACTTGCACAGTCTCAATCGGTTTGGGCTGAGTCCGCAACGGCTTGGGGTCCACCCCCGAACGACGACTTCAACGGTCGTCACTAGATCGGGATTGGTCCTTTAGCTCACACAAAACCAAGGCAAGCGGTGGTCGGCGGCGGACACCTACTTGCGTCCGGCGTTGCATCGTCCGAACCTCACTGTACGCACCCGCGCGTTCGTTCATCGCGTGATTATAGCGAGTGGGCGGATGGTCGGCGTCCTTTATGACCATGGCACACAACAGCATTTCGCCAGAGCCGAACGAGAGGTAATACTTAGTGGGGGATCGATCAACTCTCCCCGTCTGTTGCTGCTGTCCGGTGTCGGACCCGCGCAACACCTGCGCCAGCACGATATCGACGTCGTGGTGGACCTGCCCGGCGTCGGTGCCAACCTGCATGATCACCCCACCTTGCCGATAGTTTGGAAAACCCAACACGCTACTGATGTCCTGAAGCTCGCGCAGAATCCTTTGGCAGTAAGGCAGTTTAATGCTGGCGAACCTGGCCCGCTGAACTCCGTTCTATGTGACGTCGGGGGATTCTTCTCCATCGGCGCCGACCCCAAGGTGCCGGATATCGAATTTCACACCGCACCAACGGCGTTCGCCGACGGATTGGACCAACCGTCGACACCGTCTTCACTGAAACCGTGTCGCTGCTCAACCCAGCTAGCCGGGGTGCTGTGCGCCTCGCAACGCAAGCTAGGCAGGCATCCCCCCTCGATCAGTCTTGCATTCCTAAGCGAGAGAACCGACTTCGTCGTGCTTCTCGTTGGAGTGCAGGCATTCATTGAGATGAGTACGGCTGGACCCCTTGGCCCCTATCTGGAGACAATGTTCTTCCCAACGCCAGCCCGTTTTGAAACCGCCGAATTCAAGGCGGCCGCACGGGCTCACACCCAAACGATGTATCACCCGGTGGGGAGTTGTGCAATGGGACGCAGCTTGGACGCCGTGCGTGGGCCACCGACTTCACCTACGCGCCCACCTAGTGGAATTCGTCTACGTCGCGCTGGTGATCGACTGCTACTCGCGGGCGATCGTGGGCTGGCAGGTATCTACAACCAAGGACACCGCGATGGTGACCCACGGCGTTGAAGATGGCCATGCGACGCCGCGACCACTACGGTCGCACCATAGCCAAGGGATTGATCCCCCACAGCGACGCCAGTTCAGCCTGCACATCGATCGCCTTCGCCGAAACCCTTCTAGTGAAAGGGATCGCGCATACGTCGGCAGCATCGGTGACGCTTACGATAACGCATTGGCTCAGACCACAATCGGCTTATTTTAGACGGAAGCGATCACGCCGAACAAGCCATTTGGGACCCGGCCGCTCAGAACCCCCGACGACGTCGAATACCTCGTCATGGAACGGGTCTACTGGTACAGCAGCCGCGGCCTACACAGCGTGCTCGACTACGTCCCGCCCGCCCAATCCGAGAACGCCTACTACCCCAGCTCCGGGCCCCCCGAGCCGGAGATGTCGCAACCATGAAGCCGGCACATCAAACCCGAAACGGTTCACGGGCGTGGTGCCCGCCATCTACCCTCGCTCGAGCCACACTCAGTGGGGTAGACACCGGCCAACAGGCTGCCATCTCGGATCATGCCAACCACCGTGCGGATGTCGCCGTCCATCGCCCTATCGTGGCCCACGAATGGGACTTTCGCGCGGATGCTGGCGTGGATGGCCTTCGTCCGCCCGAGCTTGTCCGCTCCCCGGATGTCGGCGGCCTGACACAGCGCCAGCAGGTGGATCGCCGCAACGCGCTCGACGATCTCCACGACGTCGCGGGCCTTTCGGGCCGCGGTCGCCCCCATCGAGACCTTGTCCTGGTTGTGGCATTCGGTCGAGCGGGAGAACGCGCTGAGCGGCATGCCGCGGCTGAGCGCGTCGGCAGTGAGCGACGAGCACGCGATCTGCATGCCCTTGAAGCCATGGTTAAGACCGAATTCGGGATGCTCATCGGGGTAGGAGACGACGAGGTTGGGGCCCAGGGCCCGGTTGAATCTTTCGTCGACGACCAGCTCGAGCTGCCGGTCCAATAGGTCGGCGACGCTGGCCACCGCCGCCTTGAGGGAATCCATGGCCATCGCCACGTGCCCGCCGGAGAAGTTACCGCCGGAGAACACCTCGGCCGACTGGGGATCCACGAGCGGGTTGTCCGTGCTCGAGTTGATCTCCGTTTCCAACCAACGTGAGACCCATGCCAGTACATCCCAAAGGACTCCGGTGAAGTGCGGCGCGCACCGAATCGAGTAGGCGTCCTGAATCTCGTTCTGGTTCACCACCTTTCCCTCCGCGATCAGCTCGTCCACCGCGTCCGCGTATGTGCGCCCCAGACGGCTGCCGGTTAGGAGATGCCGGATATTTGCGGCCGAACGAATCTGTCCGGCATGGGGTTTGGCCACGTCGTGCAGGAACCGTTCGAAGGGCGTGGTAATTCCGCGGAGAACCTCGGTGGTCATGGCCGTGCACGCATCCGCCACGTTCGCGAGTCTTCTGGCGTCCAGCCACGCCATTGCCGCGATGCCCGTCATGTACGCCGTGCCGTTGACCACGCTCAGGCCTTCCTTCGGCTCGAGCACGAGCGGGGACAGTCCCGCTACCCGCAACGCCTCTTTGGCCGTGACGACGCGCCCGCGGAAGTGCACCGAACGCCGGCCGACCAGGGCGGCGGCCACGTACGACAGCGGAACCAGGTCCCCGCTGGCTCCGACGGAGCCTTCCTCGGGGATTACCGGTGTGATACCCGCGTTGAGCAGGTCCAGAAGCATCTGAATCAGCTCCGGGCGTACCGCGGAGTATCCGCGAGCTAAGTTGTTGGCCCGGATCAGCAGCACCGCCCGGGCGGTCTCCGTCGGCAGCGTGGGGCCAGTCCCGTTGCCCAGGAACTCGATCAGGCGTTCCTGCAGGAGGTGAGCGCTTTGGGAATCGACACGGCGGCGGACCGAAGCGCCGAAACCGGTGGTCACCCCGTACACTGGGGTCCCGCTTTCGATCAGTCTTTCCAGCCGCCGGGCACCGCCGACTATCCGTTCCCGCACCCTCGGGTCGGCCGACAGGAACGCGAGCGTCCCGCCGCGGGCAACCCGTCCGACGTCGTCGAGCGACAACCGGTGTCCGTCAACTTGCACGGGTGAGACTTCACTCACATCGTCGTCGGAAATCCTTTGCGCCCCTTGGTCGATCGTCATATCTGTCACGCAGTCAACATTAACGATGGCCTGGCCACCGAGTCACTTCGAGCAGAGGTAAACCGGCTGAACTTCGCGTGACGAGTCCGGCTATCTTGTGAACAACTCGCCGCATTTGTGTCCACCAAGGGGGCTACACAATCGGACGTCGAACAAGTGCAGCCGTGTCATAGCGGGCGTAGGCGGTCGTCGCGCGATTAACCGATCCACAAAGCCACTCAGACAAAGCGTGGGCATGCCGACCGTTGGCTGCGGAGAGCAATGTTCACGCAGTGTTTGTGAGAATGAACGGTGCTTGTGAGGTAAACGACGGGTTCCCGTCATTGGCGTCACCCGGCATTGGTGTTCGACGGCCTCGAAGGCGTTGCCTCCCCGACGAGATCAGGTTACGCGTTCTGGTGGTTACAAGCTGGTTTCCGCCGAGTCGGTGTCACGCGACGTCGGCAAAGCGGACCGCTGACCGGGCCACCCCCTGAAATGAATTTGCTGACCTTGCATGGGGTCGGGCGGTGTGGTGAGCCGACTGCGGTGAACGCGTTCTTGATCTTTTTCGATGGATTGTCGTATTCCTCTGAAATGCTTGCCCATTCGTCGGCGACCCGCACCCAGGCGGCACCCACCTGACTGACCGACATGGGTCCTAGTCCGTCACTGAGGTCGCGGGCAAGTTCTCCAGCACTGCGCAATTCCCACGCCACATTCGTGAATCCCATATCCTGACCTCCTCTCCCGGCGATCTCGGTGCTGCTTCGTTAGACGGTGAGGTCCGAGCCGTTCGGATCGTTCTGGTTAGTGGGCGGTCCAGCCTGCGGCGGAGCGGCCTGTGGCGGAGGTATCGAGGGTGCAATAGCGGCGGCTTGCTGCGCACCGTTGGTGTCTGTCATTGCAAACTCGGCACCCGCCACCGCCGATTTGACTGCGCTTGTTTGCGCTCGTCGGGCCAAGACAACGATGGCTCCACCGAGAGCCGCGTGGGCAGCGCCCACCGCGCCCGATGTCGCTTGGGTGGGCAACCCGACCCGAGGCAGGGGAGTCGCCGCCACCAACTGCGCCGACACCTTCTCGCAGTGCGCTGCCAGCACCTGCAGCCCCTCATCACTGACCTGAAGAACGTCAGCCATGTCGCAAAAGCTTAGGCCGGTACTACCGATTAGCACTTCACCTCGTTCGAAGGCAGATCGGGCGGCGATTAGGCTGCCCTGCATGACCGACGTAACTCCGGCGGCCCAGGTGACGGCCGATCAGGTCGAAGCCGCGCGGCACGACACCAAGCTCGCCCAGGTGCTCTACCACGACTGGGAGGCCGAGACCTACGACGAGAAATGGTCGATCTCCTACGACCAGCGCTGCGTCGACTACGCCCGGGGCCGGTTCGACGCCATCGTGCCCGACGCCGTCCAGCGCGCGCTGCCATATGACCGGGCCCTCGAATTGGGTTGTGGCACAGGGTTTTTCCTGCTCAACTTGATCCAGTCCGGCGTTGCGCGGCGCGGCTCGGTCACCGACCTGTCGCCCGGCATGGTCAAGGTCGCCACCCGCAACGGGCAATCGCTGGGCCTGGACATCGACGGCCGGGTCGCCGACGCCGAGGGCATCCCTTACGACGACAACACCTTTGACCTGGTCGTCGGGCACGCAGTGCTGCACCACATTCCCGATGTCGAACTGTCGCTACGCGAGGTGATCCGGGTGCTCAAACCCGGTGGCCGGTTCGTCTTCGCCGGCGAGCCCACCAATGTCGGTGAGGTCTACGCCCGCTCACTGTCCACCCTGACCTGGCGGGTTGCCACCAACGTCACCAAGTTGCCCGGTCTTGGCGGCTGGCGCCGGCCCCAGGTCGAGCTGGACGAGTCCTCCCGCGTCGCCGCGCTGGAAGCAATCGTCGACCTGCACACCTTCGCTCCCGAAGACCTGGAGCGGATGGCCACCAACGCCGGCGCGGAGCAGGTCGCG
Organism: Mycobacterium sherrisii; assembly: GCF_002102355.1. Classification (GTDB taxonomy): domain Bacteria; phylum Actinomycetota; class Actinomycetes; order Mycobacteriales; family Mycobacteriaceae; genus Mycobacterium; species Mycobacterium sherrisii. The sequence goes on from NZ_LQPT01000093.1 coordinate 5,751, forward strand.
ACCGCCAGCGAGGAGTTCACCGCCGCGATGTTCGGCTGGCCGGTTCGCACCTTCGAGGCGTCCGTGCCGCCGGGGCGGCTGGGCTGGGGCTGGGCGAAGTTTGCGTTCAACGGGTGGAAGGCGCTGAGCTGGGTGGACGCCAACATCTGGCGGCACGTCGCGCCGAAAGGCTGGTTCTACAACGTGATGGTCACCGGGGTTAAACCCTCCTGAACTTCAGCACCGAGGACGTCGGCTACCTGCGGTCGGAATCGGGCGCCGCGGCGCTTGCCGCCGTCGCGGCATATCCGTTGTCCGACGCCACCCGGATCGCCGACATCGCCGCGGTGCGGGCCCGGTTCGGCGACCGCGCGCCTGTGCTGGTGGAAACCACGCTGCTGCGCCGGCGCGCCTTGGACAAATTGGGCGAGCTCGGGGCCGTGTCGGGCTGGTTGTTCACCGACGAGGCCCTACAGCAAGCCACCGCGGCGCCCGTGGCCGCACACCGCGCGACCCGGCTCGCGGCGCTCGGCGTCGTCGTCCACGACGCCACCTGCTCGATCGGCACCGAAGTGGCCGCGCTGCGCGGCGCGGGCGCGCGCGTGCTGGGCAGCGACCTCGACCCGGTACGCCTGATGATGGCGGACCACAACCTGGGTCCCGGCGCGGCGCTCTGCCGCGCGGACGCGCTGCACCCGGTGACCCGCGACGCGGTCGTCGTCGTCGACCCCGCGCGGCGCCAGGCCGGGCAACGCCGATTCAACCCGGCCGACTACCGCCCGGGCCTCTCCCAGCTGATCGACTGCTACCGCGGTCGTGACCTTGTCGTAAAGTGCGCTCCCGGAATCGATTTCGACCAGGTGCGCCGGCTCGGCTTCGACGGTGAGATCGAGGTGACGTCCTACCGCGGCTCGGTGCGCGAGGCGTGTCTGTGGTCGGCGGGTTTGGCCGAGCCGGGTGTGCGGCGTCGGGCCAGCGTGCTGGATCGGGGCGAACAACTCGCCGACACCGAACCCGGCGACTGCGGCGTGCGACCGGCCGGGCGATGGATCGTCGACCCCGACGGTGCCGTCGTGCGGGCCGGCCTGGTACGCCAGTACGGCGCCCGGCACGGGCTGTGGCAACTCGACCCCGACATCGCCTACCTGTCCGGCGATCGGCTGCCGCCGGGGCTGCGCGGCTTCGAGGTGCTCGAGCGGCTGGAATTCGACGAGCGCCGGCTCCGGCAGGAGCTGTCCAGGCTGGACTGCGGCACGCTGGAAATCCTGGTGCGCGGCCTGCGGGTCGATCCCGACGCATTACGCCGACGGCTGCGCCCGCGCGGCAGCCAGTCTCTGTCGGTGGTGTTGACCCGCGTCGGTTCCGGGCCGGCGGCGCGTGCCACGGCCTATGTCTGCCGTCCGTCGCGCTGACGCCCGGTACGCTGTCGGCGGTCCTTTCCGGGGGGACCGCGCCATCACCGTCGACAAGGACAATTCAAGTTATGCGCTATGTGATCGCGGCCGCGATGCTGGTCACCGCGGTGGTGGTGGGCGGACCCGCGGCCGCCGAACCGGCCTCATGCGCGAGCCTGGCGGGCACCATCGAGGCCGGCCAGCTGTGTCATGTGCGTGCGACCGGGTCGAACTACACGCTCAACCTGACCTTTCCGGCCGACTACCCCGACCAGCAGGCCATGACGGACTACATCGCGCAGAACCGCGACGGCTTCCTCGCGGTCGCGCAGACGTCGGGTCCCCGCGACCAGCCCTACCAGATGGAGGCCACCACCGAGCAGCACTACGCCGGTCAGCCCCCGCACAACACCCGCAGCGTGGTGCTCAAGTTCTTCCAGGACGTCGGCGGCTCCCACACGTCCACCTGGTACAAGTCGTTCAACTACAACCTCGCCACGTCGCAGCCCATCACCTTCGACACCCTGTTCGCGCCGAACACGTCACCGCTGGACGCCATCTTCCCGCTGGTTCAGCGCGACCTGGACCGGCAAAATGCCTTCGGTGCGGCCATCCTGCCGTCGTCGGGCCGCGACCCGTCGCACTACCAGAACTTCGCGATCACCGACGACCAGCTGATCTTCTATTTCGCGCCGGGGGAGTTGTTGCCCGCGTTCGCCGGCGCCAAGCAAGCCCAGGTACCGCGCAACGCCATCCCGCCGCTCGCGATCTGAGCAGGGTTAGGCCGGCCCGTAGCTGTAGACCTGCCCGTCGCTGGTGGCGGCCACCACCCGGCGATCGGTGCCGATCGCGAGCCCGACGGGATATCCGGTGGCCTCGGGTAGCGGATAGCTGCTGAGCGTGTGGCCGTTGCCCGGATCGAATACCAGCAGCGACATGCCCGCGACGCCGTCATGGGCCGGGCCGCCGGTCACCACGTAGCCCACGGCGCCGCCGGCCAGTCCCGACGACGACAGCGGGGTAACGTCGTCACGCCGCCACACCTGGTCGGCATGATCGCCCGCGTCCTTGAACGCCGCCAACCGGGTGTCGGGCCCGCCGCCGGTCACGATCAGGCCCTGCGGGGTGACCGCGGGCGGCGTCTGAGCCAAAAATCCCAGCGGCACCGACCACTTCGGTTTTCCGTCGGCCGCCGACAGGGCCCACAACCGCTGGTCGCGCCCGTTGACGTAAACGGTTGCGCCGTCGGCGGAAAGCACCGGGCTGGCGATGACCCCGGCGCCGATCGCGTCGCTGGTCCACTCCCGCGTGATCAGGGGCGACTGGCCGCGGTGGTACTTCAGCCCGACGAGTCCCGCCGCCGGCGCTCCGGGCTGCCAGACGCCCAGCACGGCGATGCCCGACGCCGTCGAATACGCCGGGGCCGCCGCGACGGGGCAGCCCTGTCGTGCCGGGGCGCAATCCGCCAGCCCGCGCGTCGCGTCCGTCGGGTCGATCCCGTCGACCAGGTCCAGCGGACTACCTACCACCATGCCGCGGTGCGCGTCGAATACCAGCACCTGTCCCAGGTGCGTCGTGACCAGCAGTTGGCCGCCGCCCAAAAACCTTGGTGTGGAAGGCATTCCGATCACCGGTTGACGCCACCGGGTCCACTGCGTCACGGGGAACGACAGGAAGGCGCCCGGCTGGCCGACGTAGAGGTTGTCGAAGCCGTCGAACAGGGGGCCGGCGAAGCCGCCGCCCTGAAACAGCCGCACGCACCAGCGCTGACGGCCCTTGTCGTTGTTCTCCCACTCCATCAGCGAACATCCGCCCGGGGTTTGGGCGTTGAGGGCTACATAACTGCTGCTCAGGGCGGGGCCGGCGCCCAGGCTGCCCTTGACCGAGCGGGTCCACTGCAGCGACAGGTTCTCGGCGCCGCCGGTCGCCGTGTAGCTGCTGTTGGCCGCGTCGGCGTAGGGCGCCGACCAACCCGGCGAGGGCGCGGCGTCGACCCATGAATCGGTGTTGCCGCAGCCGCCGAGGCCCACCGCCAGCACGACCCCCAAAACGACCCCCAAAACGACCTCCAAAACGACCGAGGACGGACGCCGAAGCCCACTGACCAGTTGTCGGGCAAGCACGTTCGGTTTCCCAAATCCTTCTTGCGAGGCGGGCCGCGCGTGGGCAGACCCGGCCGTTCGGCGGCGATTGAGTACAGGTGAGGGTAACCCGTGGCGGTTCGCACGCCGATGATTGCCCGCGTTAGGCTTTCCGGCCATGACGAGCATGTGGGGGGCCCCGGTCCATCGCCGCTGGCGGGGATCACGGTTGCGGGACCCACGCCAGGCCAAGTTCCTGACGCTGGCCTCGCTGAAGTGGGTGCTGCGCAACCGCGCCTACACGCCGTGGTACCTGGTGCGCTATTGGCGGCTGCTCAAGTTCAAGCTGGCCAATCCGCACATCATCACCCGGGGGATGGTGTTCCTCGGGAAGGGCGTCGAGATCCACGCGACACCTGAATTGGCGCAACTCGAGATCGGCCGGTGGGTGCACATCGGCGACAAGAACACGATCCGCGCGCACGAAGGCTCGCTGCGGTTCGGCGACAAGGTCGTGCTGGGCCGTGACAACGTGATCAACGCCTACCTCGACATCGAGCTCGGGGATTCGGTGCTGATGGCCGACTGGTGCTACGTCTGCGATTTCGACCACCGGATGGACGACATCACCCTGCCCATCAAGGACCAGGGCATCGTCAAGTCGCCGGTGCGGATCGGGCCGGACACCTGGGTGGGGGTGAAGGTGACGGTGCTGCGCGGCACGTCGATCGGGCGCGGCTGCGTGCTCGGCTCCCACGCGGTGGTGCGCGGGGTGGTCCCGGACTACTCGATCGCGGTCGGGGCGCCGGCCAAGGTGGTCAAGAACCGGCAGCTGTCCTGGGAGAGCTCGGCCGCCCAGCGCGCCGAATTGGCTGCCGCGCTGGCCGATATCGAGCGCAAGAAGGCGGCCCGCTAGCCCGCAGATGGGCGGTCGTCGACGACGAAGTGGTAGTCGACCGTGCCGCCGTCGACGCCCGTGACCGACACGTTCACCCCGTAGGTCTCGCCGTTGGTGACGAGCTTGCAGCGCAGCGTCGCGCCCTGCACGCCCTTGAGGTTGTCGGGACAGGTGACCGATTCGGGTTTGGTGCCCACCTGCTGGGTGATGTTGTCGCTGATCGCGGTGGCGACCTGGTTCTTGTCGACGGTCTCCACCATGTCGAACTTGACGTCGCTGCCGCTGACACTGGTCACCGTCACGTTGACGTTGTAGGTCGAGCCCTTCACCTTCATCGTGCAGTTCAGCTGCGCCCCGATCGTGGCGGGCAGGTCGCCCGGGCAGTCCACGGACTCGGGCTTGGTGCCCTGAGCGTCGGTCAGCTTCTGGGTGATCTGGCTGGCGACGTCGCCCTTGGCTACCGCGTGCGACGACGACGAACCGATCGAGCACGAACACGCGCCGGCGCCGGCCATCAGGCCCGCGGCGGCAGCGGAAATCAGCAAGGTCCGAACGAGCGAGTGTGTCATATCGCCTCCCGCGGCGCATCAGCAACTGCCGGTCGGCTGATAGTTGCATGACAGAGCGCCTTGAGAGGGGGATTCCGCAAATATTTTGCGGGTGCTCGCGGGTCGGTTTCGGCTAGGAACTCAACACCTGATACCGGTGCAGCGCCTCCCTGCGTTCGGCCCCGTGGTCGACGATCGGCGCCGGATAGCCGGGTGGGCGGTCACCGGTGCGCACATGGGCGTCGACGGCGTCGCGAAGCTCGGGCACCCACTGCCGGATGTAGTCCCCGTCGGGGTCGAACTTGACGCCCTGTGTGGTCGGGTTGAACACCCGGAAGTAGGGCGCGGCGTCGGTGCCGGACCCGGCGCACCACTGCCAGCCGTGCTGGTTGTTGGCCATGTCGCCGTCGAGAAGCTGATCGAGGAACCACGCGGCGCCCCACTGCCACGGCAGGTGGAGATCTTTGACGAGAAACGAGGCGACGATCATCCGCACCCGGTTGGGCATGAAGCCGATCTGGCGCAGCTGGCGCATTCCGGCGTCGACGATCGGAAATCCGGTCTGCCCGGCCTGCCACGCCTCGAAGCGGCGTTGCGCCTCGGCGCCGGTGTCGGTCTCGATGTCGTCGAAGTTGCTGTTCCAGTTGCGCCAGGCGCTGCGCGGCCAGTGATGCAGCACGTCGGCGTAAAAGTCGCGAAAAGCCAACTCGCGCAGATACGCCTGGGCGCCGCGTTCGCGCGGGTCGAGGTCGACGACCATGCTGCGGGGGTGGATGGTGCCGAATTTCAGGTGGGCCGACATGCGGCTGGTGCCCGCGATACCGGGCCGGTTGCGGTCGGTGTCATAGGTTTTCAGCCCCTTACCCACGAACGACTTCCACTGCTCGTGCGCGGTGCCGGCCGCGATGTCCAAACGGGAACCGGGGTCGGGAATCGCGCAAGCCTGGATCGGCACGTCGGCCGGGTCGATCCAGCGCGCGGACGCGGCGTCGGACTTCGCCGGTGTTCGCCAGCCCGCCGCGCGCCACTGGCGAAGGAACGGGGTGAACACCTTGTCGGGGGCGCCGTCCGGTTTCGTCACCCGCCCGGGCGACACCAGGTAGGGCGAGCCCGTCGCGACCAGTGGGACCGAACCCAGTGCGGCGCTGACCTTTTCGTCGCGTCGCTTGCCGTAGGGCGCGAAGTCTTCGGAGATGTGAACCGCCGGGGCGCCGATTTCGCGCGCCAGAAGCGGAATCTGGTGCTCGGGCCGTCCGCGAACCACCAGAAGCCGGCCATCGAGGTCGTCGCGCAGCGCCCGCAGCGCGTCGCCCAGGAATTGCAGGCGACGCTGACCCGACGATCGCTCCAATCGCGGGTCGAGCACGAAGCAGGCCAGCACCTGGTCGCTGTCGGCCGCGGCGAGCAGCGCGGGGTGGTCGCGCACCCGCAGGTCGCGGCGAAACCACAACAGCGCGGGCATTATTGGCCGCCGCGATTGAGCCGCCAGATGTGGGTGGACAACACGGTGGCGAACGCACACCACGCCGGGTAGGGCGAGAGCGTAAGCCCGGCGCGGGGATCCGCGGCGGCGGCGCGGCGGGCCAGGTCGGCGCTGCTGGCGGTCAGTGCGGCGGCACCGAACGCAGCGGCGCCCAGCTGGTGGAACCGGAAGAACAGCCAACTCCACGCGGCGTTGAGCACCAGATTGACCGTCAGCGCGGTCGCGTACCCGCGCGACTTGTCGTGCTGTCCCGCGGCACGCAACTTGTCCAGCGTCACCGCCGACGTGGTGGCGAGGTCGGTGTACAGACCGGTCCACACCACCGGGAACGCCGCGGCGGGCGGCTGATAGTAGGGTTTGCGCAGCCCCGCGAACCACCCCGGCGTCCGTCGCGGGCCGGCAATGCTTCCGGTGCCGGCGGCCGCGGCAACCGCCAGGGCGGTCGTAGCCAGCGTCGAGGACTTCACAGTCGGCTCCGTTCGTATTGTATCCAATTGGTCTGCACCGCAGTGGGTTTGGTTGACGTCGGGGAGGTGGGCCACCAGATCCGCTCGCCGATCAGGGCGAAGATCGCCGGGATCACCAGCGTGCGCACCACGAAAGTGTCCAACAGAATGCCCAGGCCGACGATGATGCCGAGCTGTGTCAGCACGATCAGGGGCAACACGGCCAGCACGCAGAACACCGCCGCCAAAACGATTCCGGCGCTGGTGATTACGCCGCCGGTGGCGGAGACGGCGCGAATGATGCCGTCGCGGGTACCGTGGTGTTCGGCTTCCTCGCGGGCGCGGGTGACCAAGAAGATCGTGTAGTCCACGCCGAGGGCGGCCAGGAAGAGGAACGCGAAGAGCGGCGTGCTGTTGTCCAGCGCGGGAAATCCGAATACGTGCATGCTCGTCCAGCCGCCCAGCCCGAGCGCTGCCAGCGCGCCCAGGATGGTCGCGGACAGCAAGTTCGGCGGCGCCAGCGCCGAGCGCAGCAGCACGAAGAGGACGACCAAAATCACGGCCAGGATTGCCGGAATCAGCAGCAGCCGGTCGTGGGCGGCCGCGTCGCGGACGTCGAGCGCTTGCGCGTCGGGACCGCCGACGAGCGCCGACGGCGTGATCGACTTAGTCGAATGTCGCAGCGCGACAATCGTTTTGAATGCTTGACCGGATGACGGCGCGGCGTCGGTCACCACCGACCACTTCGTCAGACCGGTTGCCGATCGGCCCGTTTGGGTTGCCGACACCACACCGGGGGTGGCCGAGATCGCCGTCTGCAGTTGCGTCTCCTGGGCAGTGGGACCGACAACGAGTGTCGGGTTGGCCGCACCGGCCGGGAAGTGTGCGGAAACCACGTCGTAGCCGGACACCGAATCGGCTTGCACGCGGAACTGTTGGGTCTGCGACAGGCCGATGCGCGTTCCGAGCAGGCCGGTGGCCAGCACGCCCAGCGCGGTGATCGCGACTACGGCGACGACCGCCGGGCGGCGGGCGACCCGTTCGGCGATGCGGTGCCAGGCCGCGCCGTCGGCCGTGGGGCCTGCCGCCGTGATGCGCGGCCAGAAGAGTCGTGGCCCGCACACCGCGAGCAGCGGTGGCAGCACCACCAGGATCGACGCCGCGGCAATCACCAGACCACAGGCCCCGAGCGCGCCCAGGCTGCGGGTGCTCGGTGTGGCGGCGAACAGCAAGGTGAGTAGGGCCAGCACCACGGTGGCGTTGCTGGCCAGGATGGCCGGTCCGGCCCGGCGCACCGCGCGCCGCAGCGCGTCGCGATGGTCGGTGTGCCGCCGGAGTTCTTCTCGGTAGCGGGAAATCAGCAGCAGCGCGTAGTTGCTGCCCGCCCCGAACACCAGCACGCTGGTGATGCCGGAGGTGGAGCCGTCGAAACTCAGGCCGGTCAACGATGCGACCGCCGTGCCCACCGCGGCCGCGACCCGATCGGCGAACCCGATCACCAGCAGCGGCGCCAGCCACAGCACCGGTGAGCGGTAGGTGGCGATCAACAGCACGGCCACCACCGACGCCGTCACCGCCAGCAGCGTGATGTCGGCATGGGTGAAGGCCCCGGCGATATCCGCGCCGAACGCCGGGCCGCCCGTCACGTGCGCGACGAGATCGGCCGGCAAACCATTGCGGGCAGCGCTGCGCAGCGCGGCCACCCCCTGGCTCAGGACCACGCCGGACAGGTCCGCGCGAATGGTCGCGACGCCGAGGGCCGCCTTGCCGTCCGCCGACACCGTGGGCGGCTGCGGATGGCTGGACCCGAACGGTGTCACCGCGGCCTGCATCCGATCGCGGGCGTCCTGGGTGGCCGCGATGTCGGGCGCGGTCAGGCGCGCGCCGTCGGCCCGGTTGACCACCAGCAGCACCGGCGCGTCGTCGCCGCCGGGGAACTGAGGTGCCAGGTTGTCGAGTTTCGCGGACTCCGAATCGACCGGAACCGACTGTGGCGCCCGCCCTGCTGCGGCATTTTCGCCGATCAACATCATGAGGCCGGTGCCCAGCAGTACGGCGGCCAGCCCCCACCGCCACGAGTGGCGGTCGGTGACCCAGCGGGCGAAAGCGTCCGACATCAACCTACTATTTCAATCAATTAATAATTAAGCAACTTAACAACCTGGCTGGCCGCAGGTCAGTATGCTGCGATTCTGACGTACCCAAACCTGGGTGCCCTGCAACGTACGGAATCGGAAGAACCACAAACCATGCGGCACTACCTCGAATCGACGCGCGTTCGCGGCCCGCGAATGGGTACCACCTGAGGATGCACCGTCGCGGTGAGATCACCACCCGCAAGCGCCGCCACATCGACGTCTGTCTGCACGACGACGTCGGCTACCAGCACGTCACGACCGGCCTCGAGCGCTACCGGCTGCCGTACAACGCGTTGACCCAGACCAACCTCGGCGACGTCGATCTGTCCACCGAATTCCTCGGCGTGCCATTGCGGGCACCAATTCTGGTGGGGGCCATGACCGGCGGTGCCCGCCTGTCGGGCACCATCAACCGCAATCTGGCCGCGGCGGCCCAGCAATTGGGCATCGGCATGATGCTCGGATCCCAACGCGTGATGCTGCGCGGCGCATCGGGGGAGCGGGCCGCCGCGAGCTTCGCCGTGCGCGACGTGGCGCCCGACGTGCTGCTGCTCGGCAACATCGGCCTGTCGCAGTTCACCAAGGATGCGCTGCCTGACATCGTAGCGGCGCTCGACCGGGTTGGCGCGAATGCGCTTGCCGTGCATACGAATCCGTTGCAGGAGGCCGTCCAGCGACACGGCGACACCGACTTCGCCGGCTCGCTGGACCGGCTGCATGACCTGACCGACCTGCTGGGCTATCCGGTGCTGCTGAAGGAGGTTGGGCACGGGATCGGTGCCGGTGCCATCGGTGAACTGCTGCGCTTGACCGGTGCACCGCCGGTGGCCGCGATCGATGTGGCCGGTGCCGGTGGCACGTCGTGGTCACGCGTCGAACAGTTCGTCCGCTACGGCGAAGTGCGCTACCCGGATCTGGCGGACTGGGGCATACCGACCGCGCAGGCGGTACGGGAGGTGCGTGCGGCACTGCCGAATATCCCGTTGGTCGCCTCCGGCGGTATCCGCACCGGAACGGATGCGGCCAAGGCGCTGTGCCTGGGCGCCGACGTGGTGGCGGTTGCCCGCCCCCTGCTCTCGGCGGCCATCGAATCCGCTGCCGCGGTAACGGGTTTGCTGCAGGACATCGTCGACGAGCTGCGGGTGTGCCTGCACGGCTGCGGCGCGTGGAACCTGGCTGCGCTGCGCGACGTCGGCCTGACCGGTCTCCCGTGAGGGAAAATGGCGAAAATCCTGGCATACGGTTCACCCGCGCTCGGTCACGTGTACCCGTTGGCGGCTCTGTTGGCCGAACTCGTCGGGCGTGGACACCAGGTGCATCTGCGTACCCTGGCGGCCGAGGTGGCGACGATGTCCGGGATCGGCGTGCACGCGCAGGCCGTGGATGCCCGCGTCGAGGCCATTACCGGACGGGATTGGTTGGCGGGCAACGCCTTGGGCGTGCTGCGCAGCACCCTCGACGTGCTGTGTCGATGCGCGGTCGTCGAGGTCGACGACCTGCGGCACGCCATCGATGACGTCGCGCCCGACGTCGTGATCGTCGACGCGAACTGCTGGGGCGCCATCTCGGCGGCGCAGGCCAGTGGTATCGGTTGGCTGGTGTTTTCGCCGTTCACGCCGTACCTGCGTTCCAGCGCGGCGCCGCCGTTCGGTCCCGGCTTGCGGCCGCTGCCCGGCCCCCTCGGGCGACTGCGCGACGCATCCGTGCGCCCCGTCGTGCGTCAGCTCTTCGACCGCCCGGTATTGCCCGCCCTCAACAGGATTCGGGCGAGGTTGGGCGTGCGTGCGGTCGGGTCGGTGGACGAGCTGATGCGTCAGGCGCCGCTGTTGCTGGCGGTGGGCGGCGAACCCTTCGAATATCCACACCCCGATTGGGACGACGCCGTGCACTTCCTCGGCGCCTGCGATTTCGAACCCGTACCCGCGGTCGTGCCCGAATGGCTGTCCGGGATCGATCGAGGCAGTGACACACCCCTGGTGCTGGTCAGCACGTCCTCGATCCCGCAGGCTGATGCGAGGCTGGCACACACGGCGTTGCGCGCGCTGGCCGAGGAGCCCGTCCACGTGGTGGCCACCTTCCCGGCCGGAATACCGCCCGGCCTGCCGTCGACGGCCAACGCGTCGGTGACCCGCTTCCTCAGTCACAGCGTGGTCCTCGACCGGGCGGTCTGTGCGGTGACCCACGCGGGCATGGGTGCCACCGTCAAGGCGCTGAGCCGCGGTGTGCCGGTGTGCACCGTGCCGTTCGCGCGGGACCAAGCCGAAGTTGCCCGCCGGGTTCAGGTGGCGGGCTGCGGTACCCGCCTGCCGGCGCGCCGGCTCACGACCGCGCGCCTGGCCGAGGCCGTGCGCACGGCGATGACCATGGCCGAGGGTGGCCGCCGGGTTCGCCGCGACCGGGGGTGTGGCGCGCGGCGCCGACCTGATCGAGCAGCGCCTGTTGGGCATCGCTGCGGCGGGGTCTACTGCGCTGCGCCCTGCCGCGCGGCACGCTGATCGGAGTTCGGCGGCGGGCTCGGTGCCGCGCTGAGGACTTCGTCCTCGAACGTCGACATCGCCGTGAGCATCGCGGTGAAGACCCGGTGCGCGGCCAGCAAGTCGTCGTCGCTCAGATCGGCCATCGCGGCGCTGAAATGAGCGCCGAGTGGTTTGAAAAACGAGTGCGCCATGCTCATCCCGGTGGGCTCATAACGCAACAGCCACTTCCGCCGGTCCTGCGGGTCTGCTTCGCGGCGAATGTGGCCGGCCTCGATCATGCGGTCGACGAGGTAGGTGATGGCCGCCGGCGACACATCCATCCGCTGCCGTAACTGCGCGGAGGTCAACGGCTCTCCCGCCGTCTCGGCGACCATGATGTGCAGCAGCGCGTGAAAGTCGCTGCTGCTCACCTCGTTCATCCGGGCGAAATGGCGGCCGACGCGATCCGATCTCGCGGTGATGGCCCGCAAATCGGCCGACAACGATCGTTCCAACTCGGCCCGGCTGAGTTGCTGGTCAGATGTGCGGCGCTTGGTCACTTCCCGGATCCTTCATCAGATGTCCCAGCGTATCCGCGCGCTCGAGGGTGAACTACCCGAGCCGGTGCGTGTCGGGGGCGGACCTGGCGGAGCCGCGGGTGGGCCGGGTCAGGTTCGGGTCGGGTCGTGGCCCCAATTCATCAGCGAATAACGCCACGCGGAATCCTGCACATCCCCGCGCGGTCGTTGGGTCAGATGCCGCTTGGCGTAGCCGACGACCTTACGCATGTGTGCGTAGTCGTCCTCGTCGAGATCGGAGCGGTTGGCACGCAGGATGGCGACGATCCGACGGCCGCTGGCGTCCGGTCGACTCCTGGTTTCCGTGCTTTTGACCTACGCTCTTCGATTCCGCTGTCGCCAGCCACTTTTCGAGCTCCTCGGCCGTCATGTTGACCGTCTGGTGAAATTGTGTCCACACGATATCGGTGTCGGTCATTCGCCACCCCCGACTTCAGCGGCGCCGCAGCGCGCCGGGCTTGTGCACGGCGTCGGCGCCGGTCTTGTCGCTGCGCACCAGGTATTGCGGATCCTCTTTCGACGCGCGCACGGTGCGCCCCGCCGCCGCAGTGTCCGAGGTGATGACGCGCACGGCGACGCCCGTCACCGTCGTTGCGTGGCTGCGCCATTCGACCTTGTCGCCCTTACGAAGTATGTTGTCGACCAAGTGTTTTCACCTTCCTAGCGGGATGTTCCGGCGCGTAGAGCGTAACGGCGTTCGGCGTAGTCGAGATCGTCGCGCCACAGCCGGTTGGCCGCATAGCGCGCCAGCGGGGTGATCAGGGGCGCGGCGCGCTCGGCGTGCCGGAACCCGGGGCGTCCGGAGTGCGCGACGACCGCTTCGACGACCGCGACCCTGGGGGTGCCGTCCGGCCCCGGGCCCAACGGCGTCGCGTGGGTTTCCACCACGCTGCCGGTGCCTTCGCCCTCGACGATGCGCATGACGATGGTGCGTGCGTCCGGGCTGGTGAACTCCGCGAGCACCGGCACCCCGAAGGGGCCCATCCGGAACGTGACCGCGACGACGAACCGGTCGTCGGTTTCGGTCGGGGCGCTCAACACCTCGAGGCGGGTGAACGAGTACGGGTGAAACCAGGCGCCGTGCCAGGGATCGAGCCGGTTGGCGATGATGTCGCAAGTCTCGCAGCGACCGACGCTGCGGGCGACGGCGTGCACCGTCGGGCCGGGCGGTCTTTCCGGCACGATCGGCGCGTCCAACGGTGCCTCGTTGCCGACGGCGTCCAGACGCACCCAGGTCAGCACGCCGTCGTCGTGGCTGGGCAACGGCCTCCAGCGCATCTTGCAGCTCTGCCCGTCGAACGCCAAACCATGCCAGCGACAGAACAACACGCCGTCGCGCACGGCGCCGGTGGCCAGATCCGCCCCCAGGTGCGGACACACGGCGGGACCGACGCACAGATGTCCGTCGCGATCCCGCCAGGCCACGAGTTCGATGCCGGCGACCCGGGCGCCGAACGGGCGGTCTGCACGGACGTCGCGGCTGGCGGCGAAGACGTACCAGTTTCCCGTCGGCCTGCGCTGGGACCTGCGCAACGCGGCCTCGATGATGCTCGGCTTCGCCTCGGCATGGGTCGGCCGTTGCTCGGCCCACGGATGGTGCGGCAGCATCTCGATCGGCCAGCCTTTCGGCCAGCGGTGCCGGAGTCGGTCGCGGGTGTTCATCGCGTCCGCCGTTGCCGTTGTGCCAGCGCTCGAAGGAGTTTCGACCGTCCGGCCAGGGGAACGGTGGTCAGCTCGTGGCCGGCCAGCCCCCATCCGGTGAGTAGTCGGTTGGCGGCGATCCAGCCCGTGGTGGCGGCGCGTTCCATCAGTGCCACCGGCAGGTCGACCCGAATCCCGTCGCCGGCCAACATCAGCGCGGGATGCGGCGTCGTCACGGTCGGTCGCCGCGCATGCGTGCCGGGGGCGAACAGCGGGCAGTCGCTGCGGCGCAGCACGCGTTCGTGCAGCACGCGCGCGGCCGCCGTCTCGGGATATATTCGATGCAGTTGCTGGATCCCGTCCTCTGGCGAGGTATCGGAATCGACTGCATACGAGTGCAGTTCGACGACCGAGCCGCGGGTGCGGCGCGCCCAGGCGGCGGCTTCGCGTTCGTATCGTTCGAGCACGCTGATGTTGTCCAGCGGTGGATGGCCCGAGGTGCCCAAAAACGGCGCCCGGCCGGAGTCGACCGGCCGGTCCAGCCACAGCCGATGCACGACAAACGGTGGGGCGGTGCGCAGGTCCCGGATTCGGGCGCGCCACCGGTCATCGCCGAGTCCCGGGGATGCCGCCACGACCTGTTGCAGACCGGCCACATCGGCGGCCAGCACGACTGCGTCGGCGCCCAGCCGGTCGCCCGAGTGTGTTTCGACGTACCCGGATGCCGCTGCGGCCAGGTTGATCCGCCGCACCTCGGTGCCGAGGTGCACTCGAACTCCTCGGTCCTGCAATTGCTGCCGCAGCGGATCCCACAGGCTCGCATCGAAATTCGCGTTGGCGACGTCGAAGATCAGGCCCTCGCGCGAGCCCAGGAAGTAGATGTGGAACATCGTCGCCAACTCGGCGGCCGAGAGTTGTTCCGGTGCGGCGAAGAAGCTGCGGGAGAACACCTCAAACGCGAGATGCCGTGCGGATTCCGGGAAGTTGATGCACTTCAAAAAGGTTTCGGCGTTGAGATGATCGAGCTGGGAGTAGATGTCGGGCACCGACACGGCGGCCAGTGGGGCGGCGGCGCGAGCGTCCAGGCGCAGCAAGTCACCGAATCGAAACGTCGGGCTGCGCAAGGCGAATGCCACCGCGTTCCACGGTGGTGTGCGCGGCAGCCCCCGAAAGGTGTCTCGCCGGCCCGCACCGTCGACCAACGGATAGTCGTCGACGGGTACCAGCATCCGCAACTGCGGGTCGACGCGGCGCAACAGCGACCGCAGGTTGTAGTACTGGCGGAAGAAGGCGTGGAATCCCCGGTTCATCGCGAAGCTGTTGTCCGAGTGCGGGTTTGCGGGCTCCGTCCAGCCGCCCACCCGGCCGCCCAGGTAGGGTTCGCGCTCCACGACGTCGACGGCGACGCCGCGCTCGGCCAAGGCGGTGGCCGCTGTCAGCCCGGCAATGCCCCCGCCGACCACCACGGCCCGGGGGCGCGACGACAGCGCGCCCGCGTCGGGCAGCCCAGCCGGTGCGGGGTGCCGGTGGCGGCGCCGGTCGGTCGTCACGGCGCCACCCCCACGAAGGTGTGCACGACATCGCGTTCCCAACCCGGCACGGTGTCGCTGTGCACCGCCACCAAGCCCGCCTCGGTCAGCCGGTTCCGAAACTGCGTGGCCCCGTCGAAGGCCAGCACGCTGCGCCACAGGTGCCGGTACAACACCGTGTCCCGGGTGTGCCACCAGCCCGCCGGGATGATGATGCCCCAACACACCGCGTGCCAAAGCCAGGTCGCCGCACGGGAATCGCGCACCGAGTACTCGTGCACCGCCAGCGTGCCGCCCGGGCGCAGCAGGGCGCGAAACGCGGGCAGCGCAGCATCCGGGTCGGCCAGGTTGCGCAGCAGGTAGGCCGCCAGGATGCCGTCGAACGGGCCGGCGACGCCGTGCTCGTCGAGGTCTTCGACGCGCGCGTGCACGAATCGGACCGACGCCGGCCAGTCCTTGGCCCGCGCGGCATCCAGCATTGCGCCCGCGGCGTCGACCGCGACGATCTGAGCCTCGGGAGCCGCCCGCAGCAGCGCCGCCGTCGAGGCGCCGGTGCCGCAGCCCGCGTCCAGCAGCCGCAGGCCGCGGCCCCGGTCGGGGATTCGCATCCGGCGCGCGGACAGTTCGAGACCGGCGTGATAGCCGGGGTTGGCGCCGACCAGCCGGTCATAGGCGCGCGCCCCGACGTTGAAGGCGTCGGGCACGTCGTCGCGCGGCAGACCCCGATTATCGATGCGCACGCTGATACTCCCACAACAGCAGGACGGCGGTGACCAGTGCGAAGCCGAACAGGAAGTCCTCGACCGGGATGTCGAGCGGGAACCGCACCCCGCTGGTGTCGCGGTCGTGGTAGATCACCACCGGCGCGCTGGTCTTGGTCAGCCAGCCATCCACCGGCACTTGGAAACCGAGCACGATCAGCATCGTCAACCAGTACGCCAGCCGGCGAAACAACCCGGTACGCAGCAGCGTGAATTCCAGCCCGATCACCGTCAGCACCGACACGACCGCGGGCACGGTGTAGCCCAAGCCGGTCATCGGCGTTTGCTCCGAGCCAGGATGGCGGTCACCGCGTTGTAGGTCAGCAGGCCGCACAACGGAATCACCACGAAGAACAGCACTTCCTCGATGGGTATCCCGAACGGGATGTGCAGGCCGCTGATGTAGGCGCTGTTGTAGGTCCACACCCCGGCGGCGATGGCGATGGCGTCCCAGACCAGGAATACGGCCGCCACTGATAGCACGGCGCGCAGTACCCGACGTGGTTGTCGGTAGACCCCGGGGCCGAAAAGTTCCAGCGGCGCGGTGATCGCCAGGCACAGCCCCAGCACGATCAGGTATTGCCAATGGTCAGTCATGCCGCGCCGTGATCTTGTTGATAGGACTCGGCGAGTCGCAGACGCCACGACCGCAGCAGACCGCCCGCGGCGACGCGCAATCGTCGCGACGTGGCGACAGTGGCGCGTCCGCTGAATACCGAGAAGTCGCTTGCCTCAATGCGATCCAGGATCTCCGAATACAGCGTCAACGCGGTACTGACACAGGGGCGTGAGCGCGGGGCCAGCGCCGAGATGCCCTCGGCGGCGAAGCGGTAGATCGTGCGGGTGATGTCGTGCTGGGCCGCCAACGCGGCACGCACCCGCGGGTCGGTGCGGCGCTGCTCGTGGCACCACAGTAGTAGTTCGCGGTCGACGTCGAAGCTCGCGAGTTCGTCGGCGGGCAGGTAGATCCGGTTGCGTTGCAGGTCCTCGTCGACGTCGCGCAGAAAGTTGGTGAGCTGAAAGGCGCGACCCAGCGCGGCCGCGTGCGGTGCCGCCTCGTCGGGGTCACCGACGGTTCCCAGGATCGGAAGCATTTGCAGGCCAATCACTTCCGCCGATCCGCGCATGTACACGTTGAGCGCGGCGCGGGTGGGGTAGTCGGTGACGGTGAGGTCCATCCGCATGGAGTTGAGGAAGTCCTCGAACAACTCCGCGGCTATCCCGTAACGTCCGATCGTGTCGGTGACCGCGGCGATCACCGGTTCTTGCCGATGCCGCCCGCCGGCGAAGAGGTGTTCGGAGAGGCGCTGCAGGCGTCGGGCGCGGGTGGCGGTGTCCAGCGCGGGGTCGAATTCGTCGAGGATGTCATCGGCGTGGCGGGCGAAGCCGTACAGCGCGTGCACGGCCGGGCGCTGGTCGGGGGCCAGCAGTCGGGTGGCCAGGAAGTAGGTGCGGCCGTGCTGAGCGGCGATCCGCCGGCAATGGCGGTAGGCCAGGCGAAGCGCCGGGTCCGCGACGCCGGCCGCATCCAGTTCGGTGCGGATCATCGCAGCGGCACCTTCACGTCGAGTACCGTTGCGGGCCGGTGCCTTTCGTCGCGCGAGCCGGTGACGCGCTCGGCGGCCAGCCGTCCGGAGATCATCGTCGTGGGCACCCCCACGCCGGGCACGGTCGACGATCCGGCCAGCGCGACGTTGGCAATTCCGCGCACGGTGTTGGCCGGCCGGAACGGGCCGGTCTGGGCGAAGGTGTGGGCAAGCGCGAACGGCGTCCCGGCCGCCATGCCCTGGTCGGCCCAATCGGCGGGGGTGTGCAGGCCCAGCAGTTCGGCGCCCGCGCCCAGCTCGGGCAGCAGGCGCTCGCGCACCGCTTCCAGCAAGGTGCCGGCATACGCCCGGCCTTGCCGCGACCAATCGATGGCCCCCCGGGACAGGTTCGGCGCCGGGGCCAGCACGTAGAGCAGGCCGCGCCCGTCCGGCGCCAGGGTGGGGTCGCCGACCGTGGGGCGCGTCACCAGCAGCGAGGGGTCCCGCATGGTTCGGCCGTCGCGGATGATGTCGGTGAACGTCTGCTCCCAAGACTCGCCGAACAGGATCGTGTGATGAGCGTGCGGTGTCGCGTCGGCGGGGCGGAATCCCACGTGCATCACCACGGCCGAGGGCGCGGGGCGCAGCGGTATGACCCGGCGCGGCCGCCGGCCCACCAGCCGGTAGGTTTCTGGTAGCTCGGTGGTCAGCACGACCGCGTCGCACCGGATGCGTTCGCCGTCGTCGGTGCGCACCGCCGTGACCCGGCCACCCGTTCGGTCGAGCGCAGAAACCGTTGTCCGGTAACGGAACTCGACTCCGGTCTGGACCGCGGCGGCCGCGAGTCCGTCGGGCAGTGCGCGCACCCCGCCGCGCGGGAAGAAGACCCCGGCGACCGTGTCCATGTAGGCGATCACCGAATAGACCGCCAAGGCGTGCTGCGGCGCGACGCCGGCATACAGCGACTGGAACGTGAAGATCCGCCGCAGCCGCGGATCGGTGATGTGGCGTTTGACCATGGTGTCCCAGCGCCGGAATCCGCCGATTGCCGCCAGTTGCACCAGTCGCCGGTTGACCAGCGACAGCGGCGAATTGAAGTTGGAGCCGATGAACCCGTCGAACTCGGTGCGGTAGAGACGTTGCAGCCACGCCCGCAAGCGCAGGTACCCCGCGGCCTGTGCCGGGCCGGCGAATTCGCGTACCGCGGCCGTCATCCGGTCGGCGTCGGCGTGCACGTCGATGCTGCTGCCGTCGGCGAACATCGCCCGATAGGCCGGATCGACCGGCCGCAGGTCGACGAAGTGCGCACGTTCTTTCCCCGTGGCAGCGAAGGTTTCGTCGATGATGTCGGGCATGGTGAGCACGGTGGGCCCGGTGTCGATCCGATAGCCGGCGACGTCGAGGCGTCCCGCTCGTCCGCCGGGCCAGGCCTGGCGCTCGACGACCGTCACCTCCCGTCCCCGACCGGCCAGGTGCAGTGCCGCGGACAGGCCCGCGAATCCGGCGCCCACCACGACCACCCGGTCCGGTGCGGCGTTCATGCGGCCCGCCGGGTGCACACGTCGGTCATGTCGATCAGGGCGGCCAGCGCCGCATCGTCAAAAGGCTTGCTGTCCAGCGCCTTTCGTGCGATGGCAACCCTCTCGTCAATCAGCTCCTCGATGAATTGCACGGCGCCGCTGGCCAAAATCAGCGTGCGCCAGTGCTCGATGGCGTCCTCGTCCAGGTGCGCGCGGTTGATCAGTTCGCCGAACTGCCGGCGAGTGGACGCGTCGGCAAGCTGGTAGGCGGCCACCACGACACTGGTGGCTTTGCGCTCACTGAGGTCCCCGCCGTTGGGTTTGCCGGTGGCAGTGGGTGATCCGAAGACGCCGAGAATGTCGTCGCGCAGTTGGAACGCTTCACCCAGCGCCGCGCCGTATTCGCCGAGCCCGGCCAGCATTACGTCGTCACAGCCGGCCATGGCGGCGCCGATCTCCAGGGGCCGGCGCACGGTGTAGTTGCCGGACTTCATCCGGGCCACGGCCAGCACCGAATCCAGCGTCGGAAGGTCGCGCAGATCGGTTGCCACATCGGCGAATTGGCCGATCGCGAGTTCGGTGCGCATGGCGTCGTAACGCGGCCAGGCGCGTCGGAGCGCGGCTGGTTGCACGCCGCTGTCGCGCAGCATCTGCTCGGCCCACACCAGGCACAGGTCGCCGAGTAAGACGGCGGCCGATTCGCCGAACCTCTGCGACGACCCGGACAGGCCGCGCCGCCGGTGCCACTGCGCGAATTGCACGTGCGCGGACGGACGCCCGCGCCGAGCCGGCGATGCATCCATCACGTCGTCCTGCAGCAGCGCGAACGCCTGCAGGAGTTCCAGGCTGGCGGCCGCGCCCAGCGCCGCATCGTCCGGCGGCGCGCCGCACAACCAGCCCAGGTACATGAACGTGGGGCGCAGGCATTTGCCGTGTTGGACGAATTCGGCCAACACCTCGCCGGCCACGTCGACTCCGCAGGGGCCCAGATCGGCGGCACAGCGCGCGGTGACGAACTGCGCCACCTGCGCCAGCACCGCTTGCCGCACCCCGTGGCGCCAGGCGCCCAACTGTCCGGGCTCGGGCAACAGCGCAACCGCGTCGGGGGCTGCCGCCACGGGGCGCAGCTGCGGAAACGAACGCACGGTTCCCACCGAAGCACCCCTCGCACGGTCGGTCAGCCGCTGTTGTGAACGGCTTGGATTCACGCGTTGGTACCCCTTCGGCGCGACAACAAACAGGCGAGAACAAACAGCCGCGGTCCAACAGTGCGTCGGCACCCCGGTCTCACCGAGATGCCACATAGTTCATTTACTTAAACATCAAGTTCGTGGATCAAGCTCGGGGTTTGGCCGGCGGACAGCCGGGTACGCGAGCGCTCACGGCTTGCAGCGCGCTGAATATGCCCAACCAAGAGGAGCCAAACCCGTGAGTGTCGCCGATGTGGTTGCTTTGCCGTTCCGCGTGGGATCGGCCATGCGGGGCCGACGGTTTTTCCATCCGGTGGGGGTGCTGGCGCACGGGCGTGCCGAACGCGTGGCACCCGCGCAATGCGGGCTGCCGCTGCCGTCCAGCGACGTCGTCGTCCGGGTGTCCAAGGCGGTCGGGACACCGGGGTCCCTGCCCGACCTCATCGGGCTGGCCATCCGGGCCGACGCCCCGCAGTCGTGCGCCAGGCCGTGGGACATCCTGTTGGTCTCGGCGGGATCGGGCGTGCTGACCCGGGCGTTGGCGCTACGCCCGGTCACCTCCTGGACGGGGCAGCCGCTGTCCAACCTGATGCCGCTGCGCTACCGGGACAGTCCGTGGTGGTTGCGCGCCCGCATCGAGACCGACATCCGCGGCAACGGGCTCTCGCTGGACGACGTCGAACGGCGCATCAGCCACGGCGGGATCGACGTGGCGCTCGACCAGGCCCGCGGGCGCGGCGATTTCACCCCGTTGGCCCGGCTGCATCTGTCGACCGTGCTCGACCCGCAGCAGGAAGACGTGTCGTTCGATCCCGTCGTCAATACCCCACCCGGGCTGACGCTGTATCCGGGCTGGCTCGCCGATCTGCGAGCGCAGGCCTACCAGCGCAGCCGTGAAGGCCGGCTGTTCGGCCTGCTGCCGGGGCACCGCTAGGCGCCGCGGCCGAGAAGATGCGCCAACGCCTGACTCAGCTCCGGTTGACGGAAGCGGTGGTCGGCTCGGTCGAGCTTTTGCGGGGCGACGTGCTGATTGGCCAACGCCAGTTCGCGGGCACCCTGACGGCCGAGCAGCATCCGCGGTCCCAGCGACGGGACGGGTAACACCGTCGGCCGTCGCAGCACATCGCCGAGAATCCGGGTGTACTCCGCATTACGGACGGGTTGCGGCGCAACGGCATTCACCGGGCCGGACAGCGCGGCATCCCACAGGGCGCGGTGATACACCTCGACCAGATCGTCGATGCCTATCCACGACAGCCACTGGCGCCCGTCGCCGAGCCGACCGCCCAGCCCGGCGGTGAACAGCGGTCGCAGCAGCCTCAGCGTGCCGCCACGGGGCGATTGCACGATGCCGGTGCGAACTTGTACCGTCCGCACGCCGGCGTGCGCGGCGGGCATGGTGGCCGCCTCCCAGTCGTCGACGACGTCGGCCAGAAACCCGTCGCCGCGGGTGCTGGCCTCGGTGAGGATCTCCTCCCCGCGGTCGTAACCGTAATAGCCGATCGCCGACGCCGAGATCAGGATCGACGGACGATCGGGGCCGCGCGCGACCAGCTCGGCCAGTCGACGCGTCGGGCCAATCCGGCTGTCGTGCACGGCTTTGCGGTGCTCGTCGGTGAACCGGCCGGCGATAGAGGCGCCGGCCAGATGGATCACCGCGTCGACGCCGGCCAGCAGGTCGGGGTGCGGGTCGTCGGGATTCCACTGGCGTTCCCCGCGTCGGCGTGCGGTGCGGCGGACCAGCCGGATGACGCGGTGGCCGCCGGTGCCCAGAAATGCCGCCAGCGCCGAACCCACCAGGCCCGACGATCCGGTGATCGCGACGGTCGACGGGGCCAGGCCGTGTTCGGCGGCCAGCCGATGCGCGGCCAGGTCGTCGGCCAGTTGGCGGTGCCGATAACGGAACATCGGCCGCAACGCCGCGCCGGGCAGCGGCGTGTGCACCCGGTCGATCACCCTGGTGCGCTGGTCGCCGAGATCCTCGAACTCGTGCACGTGCCGCCACCGGATGGCCACCCGGGCCGGCAGCGAGGCCAGCCCGTCGCCGCCGATGCCGTCGACGAAGCGGCGTGGCGGGTCGTAGCCGTCCCGCTGGTGCTGGGCCACCCAGCGCAAGCCGCCCGGCAGCGCCAGCTCGGCCCGCCCGTCCTCGAGTGAGGACGCCTCGGCGACCAGCCGCATGGGTGCCCACGGCGGCGAGAGCCGCTCGAAGGCGCCCGGGCGGCCGTGCCAGGCGAACACGTCTTCGCGCGGCGCGTCGACCACGCTCGAGAATTCCAGTCCCATCGTCGAGGCGGGATACCCGCTGGCGGCCGGAGCATGCCCGGCTGCGGGTGCGGCTCAGCGGTCGGGCAGCGCGTGCTCGACGATGGGCAGGCGGGGAAGTTGCTGACGCTCGCCGCGTTTGGCCGCCAGGTACACCTGCGCGGTCTGGCCGGCGACGGTGTGCCAGTCGAAGTCGGAGGTGAGGCGTTGCCGGGCGGCCCGCGCGCGCCGCTGCGCGCCGGCCGGGTCGTCGAGCACGGTGCGCACCGCCGCGGCCAGGGCCGCCACGTCGCGGGGTGGACAGGACACCCCGGTGTGCCCGTTGATCACCGCCTCGCCCAGTCCGCCGATGTTGGAGGTCACCAGCGGGGTGCCGGCCGCGGCGGCCTCCAACGCGACGAGGCCGAACGGCTCGTAGTGGCTGGGGAATACCGCAGCGTCGGCCCGATGCAGCGCGGTCAACAGTTCGTCATGGTTCAGGTGCCCGACGAAGCGAGTTGCCTTGAGAACACGGTGTTTACGGGCCTGCTCGACGAGCCAGTCCTGCTGGGTTCCGTCGCCGGCGATGGTCAGCGTGGTGCCGGGGTTGGTGCGCCTGATCCGCGGCAGCGCGGCGATCAGATCGTGCACACCCTTCTCGTACTCCAAACGACCGACATAGAGCAGTTCGGCCGGACCGGTGTGTGAACGACGCGGCGCGAACGGCCACCGCGCCGCGTCAATACCGTTGCGGATGACCGTAGTTTCGGCCAAACCGGGACCGAACAGCTCGGTGATCTCGTCCGTCATCGACGCCGAACACGCGATCAGCGAATCGGATTCACGAACCAGCCAGGATTCGATCGCATGCACCTGCCGACTGATCGCTCCGGACACCCAGCCGGAATGCCGACCCGCCTCGGTCGCGTGAATCGTGGAAACCATTGGCGTGTCGTAGAATTGGGCAAGCGCGATGGCGGGATGGGCAACCAGCCAATCGTGCGCGTGCACCACGTCGGGCCGCCAGGGCCGTCCGGTGCCGGGCCTTTTCAGGTTGAGTCCGGCGCGGATCATGGCGTGGCCCATCGCCAGCGTCCAGGCCATCATGTCGGTGCCGAAACTGAATTCGTGCGGATCCTGCGCGGCCGCGATCACCCGGACGCCCTCGCGGATCTCGTCGGACGACGGGTGCGTGCTGGGGTCGGTGCCGGACGGGCGCCGCGATAGCACCACCACGTCGTGGCCCGCGGCGGCCAGCGCGGTCGACAGGTGATGCACGTGGCGGCCCAGCCCGCCGATCACGACCGGCGGGTACTCCCACGACACCAGCAGAATTCTCATCGCGGCAGCCTTCGGGCATCCAGTGCGCCGAACAGCCCGTCGGCCCGGTTCCAGCCGTCGGCGAGCCGCTGCGCGGTGTCGCGCCGGCCCGAGGCCAACGCCCCGGCGATCTCGCGGGTGGCATGGGCGTGCAGGTGGGCGCGATAGCGGGCGTAGTCCGCGGCCGAGTCCTTGCTGACCATGAATGGCCAGTCGCTGGACACGGTCAGCAGCGTCTCGCGCAGGATCTGGTCGGCCACCCGGTCGCGCGGGGTGGGCCCGTCCAGCGACGCCGAGGTCTGTGCCAGCGCCTTGTCGACGGTGCTCAGCGCGGTGTCCACGACCTCGGTGTTGAGCTGCACCAGGTCGGCTACCCGTTCGCCGGCCCAGACCTGCCAGTCCTTGCCCGAACCCCACGAACTCGGCGGCAGCGCCACCGGCTCGCCGACGAAGCCGCCGGTTCGCGCGTCGTTCAGGGTGCCCACTCGCACCCCGGCGGCGGGCAGCGCGCGCAGCACGCGCGCCAGCCAGGTCGGCCCCTCGTACCACCAGTGGCCGAACAACTCGGTGTCGAACGCCGCGATCACGTGGGCCGGGCGGCCGATGCGCTCGGACTCGCTGTGCAGCCGGTTGCGCACCACGTCGACGAAATCGGCGACATGGGTGTCGACGGCATGGTCGGCGCGCTCCGGGTCGTAGGGTGCCTTGTCCTGCGAAGAGACGTTGCGCCCGGTGACTCGCGCGGGTTTGAGCCCGGTCAGGTGGTCGTAGGTGTGGAAATCGCGGTAGGCGGCATGCCCCGGATAACCCGACTTCGGCGACCACACGCGGTAACTGACCTGCAGGTCGCGCCCGAATGCCAGCACAGCGGTGTCGCCGACCGGCCGGCCCAGTGCGGTGTCACCGTGCAGCGACGGACCGTCGACCATGAAGTGGGTGACGCCCGCGGCGGCGTAGTCGTCTTCCAGGCCCGGCGCGTAGGCGCACTCGGGCGCCCAGATGCCGCGCGGGGTGTGGGCCAGCCGCTGCTGCGCGTCGGCCAGGCCCTCGCGCAGCGCGAACTCGCGCAGCCGCGGGTTCAGCAGCGGCTGGAACGGGTGAGCCAGCGGGCCGCCGAGCAACTCCACCGTGCCGGCGTCGACCAGGCTGCGCAGCAACGGGCTGCCGCCGTGCCGCCACAGCGTGGCAAAGTCGTCCAGCGCGCGGTCGGCCTCCGCGCATTCGCGAATTCCGAACGCCCGCAACGCTTCCGGAGTGCACGACAGGTAGCCGGCCGACTTCGATTTGGGGATCGAGCGCACGCTGGCGGCCTCGGCCGCGCGCAACCGCCAATTGGCCAGCCAGTGATGCATGCCGTCCAGGCAGTACGGGTCGTCGAGCTGGGCGTTGACCACCGGCGTCACGCCGAGGGTGAGCAGCCCGTGCCGATCCTCGTCGGCCAGCGTGCGCAGCACGCGCAGCAACGGCAAATACGCCGCCGCCCAGGATTGATAAAGCCATTCCTCACCGACCGGCCAGCGGCCGTGGTGGGCCAGCCACGGTAGGTGCGTGTGCAGCACCAGCGTGAACATGCCGGGCACCGGCGCCGCGGAGCGGGTCACGGACGCACCGCGATCGCGACCAGATCCAGGCTCTCGTCGATGTCCCGGTCGGCGGCGGCCACCAGGTCGAAGTCATCGGTGGTGACCGCGGCGACGTCGGCCGCCAACTCCGCCGGCCACGACGCGCCCTCGTCGCCGGCAACCGCTCGGGCGATCTGCGCGTCGATGATCGATCCGCCGTGCCGGGCATCCATCTCGCGCAGCCGGGCGCCGTGAAACAGCCCGCTGACCGCGACCCCGGTGAACCCGGCGTCGACCAGCAGCTCGGTCAGCTCGTCGGCGTTCAATTCCCGGGTGTGAAACGGGTTGATCGGGGTGTCGCGGCCCGGGGAGAAGGTGATCCGGTTGGGCGTGGACATCATCAGCAGCCCCGATGGGCGCAATACCCGCGCGCACTCCCGGACGAATTGCGGCTGATCCCACAGATGTTCGATGACCTGAAAATTCACCACCACGTCGATCGATGCGTCGGGCAGTGGCAGCTCGGCCAGGTTCGCATGCATCACCTCTACCCGCGGATAACGGACGCGGACGTGGGCCACCGCCGCTTCGTCGTAATCCACCGCGACCACCCGCCGCGCCGACTCGGCCAGCAAATCCGCGCCGTAACCTTCGCCACATCCGGCCTCCAGCACGTCACGGTCCACACAGTGCGTTGCCAGCCGCTGATACACCACCTGATGGCGACGGAACCAGTAGTTCTCGATGTCCAGATCGGGGAGGGTGCGCTCGCCGGTCAGCGGCAACGCCGGTGCGATCGCCTGTGAGACCGCCGGTGCGGTGCCGCCGGGGCGAGTGTGGGGGGCGTCGGGGACGAATGCGCTCATTGCATAGGGAGGCTAACGCGAAGTGTCGGATTCGCGAACCGTCCGGCGGGGTAGGCCCCGGTCGCGGCAAGAGGCGGCCCGCAAGAACCTGCAGTACGACCCGCTATGGTGTGAGGGCAGGTCGCACAATGTTACCGAGAAGTAACACAATCGTGCGTGGCAGAACGCGTACTGAAAGTCTCGTGGCTCGCCGCTGCGAGGCTCCTTCAAGGAGGACGAACCACACTCATGACGAACATCGTGGTCCTGATCAAGCAGGTCCCAGACACCTGGTCGGAGCGCAAGCTGACGGACAGCGACTGGACGCTTGACCGGGAGGCCGCCGACGCGGTCCTGGACGAGATCAACGAGCGCGCGGTCGAAGAGGCCCTACAGATCCGTGAGCGGGAAGGCGGCGAAGGGTCGGTGACCGTGCTGACCGCGGGCCCCGAGCGCGCTACCGAGGCCATCCGTAAGGCCCTGTCGATGGGCGCCGACAAGGCCGTTCACGTCAAGGACGACGGCCTGCACGGCTCCGACGTGATCCAGACGGCGTGGGCGCTGGCCCGCGCGCTGGGCACCATCGAGGGCACCGAGCTGGTCATCGCGGGCAACGAGGCCACCGACGGCACCGGGGGTGCGGTCCCGGCCATCATCGCCGAGTACTTGGGCCTTCCGCAGCTGACCCACTTGCGCAAGCTGTCCATCGAGGGTGACAAGGTCACCGGCGAGCGGGAGACCGACGACGGTGTGTTCACCCTGGAGGCCACGCTGCCCGCGGTCGTCAGCGTCACCGAGAAGATCAACGAACCGCGCTTCCCGTCCTTCAAGGGCATCATGGCCGCCAAGAAGAAAGAGGTTACGGTGCTCAGCCTGGCCGACATCGGCGTCGAGCCCGATGAGGTCGGGCTGGCCAACGCCGGATCGTCCGTGCTGTCCTCGACCCCGAAGCCGCCCAAGACCGCGGGTGAGAAGGTCACCGACGAGGGTGAAGGCGGCAACGAGATCGCCAAATACCTGGTGGCTCAAAAGATCATCTGACGCTGACCCCCTTACACGAGAAGAGCGAAATAACCCATGGCTGAAGTATTGGTGCTCGTCGAGCACGCCGAAGGCGCGGTGAAGAAGGTCACCGCCGAATTGATCACCGCCGCCCGCACATTGGGTGAGCCGTCCGCCGTCGTCGTCGGGGCCCCGGGCACGGCTGCGCCGCTGACCGACGCGCTCAAGGAGGCCGGCGCCGCCAAGATCTACGTCGCCGAGTCCGACGACGTCGACAAGTACCTCATCACCCCGGTTGTCGACGTGCTGGCTTCGCTGGTCGAATCCGCTTCTCCCGCAGCGGTTTTGCTGGCTGCCAACGCCGACGGCAAAGAGATCGCCGGCCGGCTCGCCGCCCGGATCGGTTCCGGCCTGCTGGTCGACGTGGTCGAGGTCCGGGAAGGCAACAAGGCCGTCCACTCCATCTTCGGTGGCGCGTTCACCGTCGAGGCGCAGGCCAACGGCGACACCCCGGTGATCACCGTGCGGGCCGGCGCGGTCGACGCGGAGCCGGCCGCGGGCGCGGGTGAGCCGATCACGGTCGAGGTGCCCGCACCCGCGGAGAACGCCACCAAGGTCACCTCCCGCGAGCCCGCGGTCGCCGGGGACCGTCCGGAACTCACCGAGGCCACCGTCGTGGTGTCCGGTGGCCGCGGCGTCGGCAGCGCGGAGAACTTCAAGGTCGTCGAGGAGCTCGCCGACTCGCTGGGCGCGGCCGTCGGCGCCTCGCGTGCCGCCGTCGACTCCGGCTACTACCCGGGCCAGTTCCAGGTCGGCCAGACCGGTAAGACGGTGTCCCCGCAGCTCTACATCGCGCTGGGCATCTCCGGGGCGATCCAGCACCGCGCCGGCATGCAGACGTCGAAGACCATCATCGCGGTCAACAAGGACGAAGAGGCACCCATCTTCGAGATCGCCGACTACGGCGTGGTGGGCGACCTGTTCAAGGTGGCTCCCCAGCTGACCGAGGCGATCAAGGCCCGCAAGGGCTGAGCCGGGCTGCATCCAAACACCCCCGCCGCCGGGCGGGGGTGTTTGCTGTCACCGGGCGCACGAGACGGGGTCTTTGGCACCGCATTCGTCATCTGACGTGCACCGACATGTCATAGCGGCGATGCCGATTCGCTCCTCGGTTGCGCGACGTTGTTCCCGTGAGCATTGCTTCTGTTCTGATCCCGAGCGACAAACCGGACGGGGCCCCAGCCAGCGCTGGCGGGCCGCGCTATTCGCTGTTGCTGTCCACCGACCCCAGCCTCGTCGAGGCGGCCCAGCGGCTCCGCTACGACGTGTTCACCAGCACCCCCGGCTTCGTGCTGCCGACCACCGGCGCCGGGGACCGCGACACCGACCGCTTCGACGAGTTCTGCGACCACCTGCTGGTCCGCGACGACGACACCGGCGAGTTGGTCGGGTGCTACCGGATGCTGGCCCCCGCCGGTGCCATCGCGGCGGGTGGCCTCTACACCGCGACCGAATTCAACCTCGCCGCGCTCGACCGGCTGCGGCCCTCGCTGGTGGAGATGGGGCGGGCTGCGGTTCGCGACGGGCACCGCAACGGGGCGGTGGTGCTGCTGATGTGGGCCGGGATTCTGGCCTACCTGGACCGCTACCAGTACGACTACGTGATCGGGTGTGTGTCCGTGCCGATCAGCGGGGGCGATGCGGACCAGGCGCCCGGCAGCCAATTGCGTGGGGTGCGCGACTTCGTGCTGAACCGGCACGGCGCGCCGCCGGAACACCAGGTAATCCCGCACCGGCCGGTGCTGGTGGACGGCAAGAGCCTCGACGAGATCGCACCGCCGCCCCGGCCCGCGATACCCGCCCTGATGCGCGGCTACCTGCGGTTGGGCGCCAAGGTGTGCGGAGAGCCCGCCCTGGACCCCGACTTCGGCGTCGGCGACTTCTGCGTCGTGCTCGCCAAGAGCCAGGCCGACACCCGCTACCTGCGGCGGCTGCGGTCGGTGTCGGCGGCGTCCCAGCTCAGCGGCGAGACGGCGGGCGGCGACACCCGATGAGCGCCCCCCCGAGGAATCCACGCGCCACCCCACACGCCTGGATGCCGCGCGCGACGTGCGACAGCAGCTGCGTGGGCGTCGGCCCCGCGTCGCCACGGTGGCAAGTGGTGCTGCGGGTGACGCTTCGCCTGCTGCTGGCGCTGTCGATCGCGTCGGTGCTGCCGCTGGCGCTGATCCCGATGCCGGGTCAGATGCGGCTGCGCCAGTTCTACTGCCGGACGCTACTGCGCTGCTTCGGGGTGCGCATCAGCGTCTCGGGGGCCCCGATCCGGAACCTGCGCGGCGTCCTGGTGGTCAGCCCGCACATGTCCTGGCTGGACGTCTTCGCCATCGGCGCGGTGCTGCCCGGCTGGTATGTGGCCCGCGCCGACATGTTCGGCGAGCCGTGGGCGCGGCTGCTGAAGATCATTCCCATCGACCGGGCCAGCCTGCGCCGGCTGCCGGGCGTGGTGCACTCCGTGGCATCCCGGCTCAGCGCGGGCCAGACCGTGGTGGCCTTCCCCGAGGGCACCACCTGGTGCGGGGTGGCCTGCGGGTCGTTCTACCCGGCGATGTTCCAGGCCGCGATCGACGCGGCCCGCCCGGTGCAACCACTGCGGTTGACCTACCACCACGTCGACGGCCTCATCTCGACCGCCCCGGCCTTCGTCGGCGACGACACGTTGGGGGCGGCGATCTTCCGGCTGATCACCCAGCGCCGCACCCTGGCCCACGTGCACGTCGAGTCTTTGCAGCTGCCCGGCGGTGATCGGCGGGCGCTGGCCCGGCGCAGCCAGCAGGCCGTGGGCGTCGGCGTGACGCGTCGCCCAGGTCAGCGCCACGCGCTGGCCGCCTAGCGGGAGGACCCCGCACGCCGCCGCGGCCTGCGTCGTCGCCGGGCCGGCCCGGTATCGTGGGGCGAGTCATGGTCTACCTCGATCACGCCGCCACCACCCCGATGCACCCCGCCGTCGTCGAGGCGATGACGGCCGTGTTCGGCACCGTGGGCAACGCCTCCTCGCTGCATACCAGTGGCCGGGCCGCGCGGCGCCGGATCGAGGAGTCCCGCGAGCTGATCGCCGACCGGCTGGGTGCCCGCCCATCGGAGGTCATCTTCACGACCGGCGGCACCGAGAGCGACAACCTAGCCGTCAAGGGCATCTATCGCGCCCGCCGCGACGCCGATGCCCGTCACCGCCGCATCATCACCAGCCAGGTCGAACACCACGCGGTGCTGGACTCGGTGCACTGGCTGGTCGAGCACGACGGCGCCGAGGTGACCTGGTTGCCGACCGAGCCGGACGGATCGGTCGGCGCGGCCGCGCTGCGCGAGGCGCTGCAAACCCACGACGACGTGGCACTGGTCTCGGTGATGTGGGCCAACAACGAGGTGGGCACCGTCATGCCGGTCGCCGATCTCGCCGCCGTCGCCGCCGAATTCGGCGTGCCCATGCACAGCGACGCCGTGCAGGCGGTGGGTCAGCTGCCCGTCGACTTCACCGCGAGCGGGTTGTCCGCGCTGAGCGTCGCGGCGCACAAGTTCGGCGGTCCGGCGGCCGTGGGCGCGTTGCTGCTGCGCCGGGACGTCGCCTGTGTGCCGCTGTTGCACGGTGGTGGGCAGGAGCGTGATATCCGTTCCGGCACACCGGATGTCGCCGGTGCGGTGGGAATGGCAACGGCCGTGAAGCTTGCGGTGGACGGCTTGGAGGCCAACAGCGCGCGGCTGCGGGTGCTGCGCGATCGTCTGGTCGACGGCGTGCTGGCCGAGATCGACGACGTGCGCTTCAACGGCTCCCGCGAAGCGCGGCTTCCGGGCAATGCGCACTTCACCTTCCGCGGCTGCGAAGGCGATTCGCTGTTGATGTTGTTGGATGCCAACGGCATCGAGTGCTCGACGGGGTCGGCATGCACCGCCGGTGTGCCGCAGGCCTCGCACGTGCTGATCGCGATGGGCGACGACGCCGCCACCGCGCGCGGATCGCTGCGACTGTCGTTGGGGCACACCACTGTTGACGCCGACATCGACGAGGTGCTGCGGGTGCTGCCCGCGGCGGTCGATCGCGCCCGGCGCGCAGCGATGGCCGCCGCAGGGGCATCCGGGTGAGAGTGCTTGCCGCGATGAGCGGTGGCGTCGATTCGTCGGTCGCCGCCGCTCGCATGGTCGACGCCGGGCACGACGTGGTCGGTGTGCATCTGGCGTTGTCGTCGGCGCCGGGCGCGCTGCGCACCGGCTCGCGCGGATGCTGCTCCAAGGAGGATGCCTCCGATGCGCGCCGCGTCGCCGACGTGCTCAAGATTCCGTTCTACATCTGGGATTTCGCGGAGAAGTTCGCCGCGGACGTGATCGACGATTTCGTGTCGTCCTACCAGCGCGGCGAGACGCCCAATCCCTGCGTGCGCTGCAACCAGCGCATCAAGTTCGCCGCGCTGTCCGCGCGGGCTGTGGCGCTCGGTTTCGACACGGTGGTCACCGGCCACTACGCCCGGCTGTCGCAGGGGCGGCTGCGCCGCGCCGTGGACCGGGACAAGGACCAGTCCTATGTGCTGGCCGTGCTGACCGCGGAGCAGTTGCGCCACGCCGCCTTCCCGGTCGGCGACACGCCCAAGCCACAGATCCGCGCGGAGGCCGCCCGCCGCGGTCTGGCGGTGGCGGACAAACCGGACAGCCATGACATCTGCTTCGTCCCGTCCGGGGACACCCGCGCGTTTCTGGGCGAGCGCATCGCCGTGCGCCGGGGCAACGTGGTCGGCGCGGACGGCACGGTGCTGGCCACGCACGACGGCGTGCACGGTTTCACGATCGGTCAGCGCAAGGGACTGGGCATCGCCGGGCCCGGACCCGACGGCCGCCCGCGCTACGTGACGGCCATCGATGCGGACACCTCGACCGTGCATGTGGGCAGCGCCGCCGACCTCGAAGTGCGGGCGCTGACGGGTCGCGAGCCGGTGTTCACCTCCGGAACCGCACCCGCGGGCCCCATCGAGTGCACCGTCCAGGTGCGCGCGCACGGCGAAACCGTTGCTGCGGTTGCCGAATTGGTCGGCGAGGAGCTCGACGTGCGGCTGCGCACTCCGCTGCGCGGGGTGGCACGCGGCCAGACCGTGGCGCTGTACCGGCCGGATCCGGCCGGCGACGAGGTGCTCGGCAGCGCCATCATCGCCGGCACCGCCCGCTGACCGGAGCACCCACCGCGCGTTCCAGGGATCCTTTTAGCCGTTGTGGAGACCATTCGTTCCGACACTGTGGCGACCCGGGAGCGGGACTCGGAGCGGGAAGGAACAGCGACGATGAGCGACAACCAGGCCACCGCGCAGACGATGCCGACCAACGGCCTGACCGTGGCGGCGTTTGTGCTGAGCATCATGGGCATGTACGCCAGCCCGATCTTGAGCGGCGTGCTGGCCCTCGTCGGGATGCGTCAGGTCAAACAACATGGGCAGCAGGGATTCGCGTTCGGCGTTGCCGCGTTGGTGGTCTCGGCCGCGGTCACCGTCCTGCACGTCGCGATCTGGATCGAGTGCGGGCAGCCCAACTTCGAGCTGATGACCACCGCGCATTGGTGAAAGACGTTCGCGTACAGGAACTTTCACAACGAAGCTAGTGGGGCATGTTGGCGGTGATGTTGGTCATCACGATGTCGGATACCGATTGCGGAAAGCCGCAGAACGTCACTTCCAGCAGGGCCACCGACAGCTGGCGGTAGTCGCGGCCGCAACCGCCGGGCCCCAGGTGCAGCGAATCGGCGCCGGCCTTCCATTCGCCGACGAATGCTCGGCCGTCGGCGCCGCCGGCACAATCGGTCACCGTCGACACCAGCGCGCCGAAGGCGCGTTGCGCGGTGGCCACGTCCCGGTAGGCCGCGGCGCCCTCGGAGATCAGCGCGCCGTCGGGCGGATCCTGGAAGGTGATCTTGTGGAATTCCTCGATCTCGGGCCCGAACGTCGCGGTCTCGGCGTAGAGGAAGCGGCAGGGCGCCGGCATGGTGCCGGCCAGCGCCTCGATGTCCACCGGCGCGCTGCCGTCCATCGACGGGATGATCGACAGATGTTCACCGGCGCCGGTGATCGCACGCATCCGCGACTGGTCGAGCAGGATGGTGTCGACATTCACGCCGCCGACGCCCCTGGCGCCACCGGTGTAGCCGGGAACCGCAGCGCCGTCGACGATTCGGGTGCACGCCACGGTGAGCGCCACCGCGCCGCACATCAGCAGCGGCCTTGCGAATCCTGCCCTGCGCCACACCGTTTTGCACCCCTCTAAAGCTTCGAGCGTAGTCCTGGCGGCGGGATCACACACCCCTGGCCCGCCGACCGCGATGCCGCGTCGAATACGGTTGGCCGGTGAGTGTTTTCGCCGACATCGTTCCCAAGGCCACTGGTGTCGGATCGTGGCCCGGCACCGCGGCCCGCCCGGCGGCACAGGTTGTCGTCGGGGAGTTGGCGGGCGCGCTGGCCCACCTGGTGGAGCTGCCGGCCCGGGGAGTGGGCGCCGACCTGTTGGGGCGGGCCGGCGCGCTGCTGATCGACGTCGCGATAGACACCGTGCCCCGCGGTTACCGGATCGCCGCCCGGCCCGGCGCGGTGACCCGTCGGGCGCTCAGCCTCCTCGACGAGGACACCGACGCGCTGGAGGAAGCCTGGGAGACGGCCGGCTTGCGCGGCGGCGGGCGGGTGGTCAAGGTGCAGGCCCCCGGCCCGATCACGCTGGCCGCCGGGCTGGAGCTGGCCAACGGGCACCGGGCGATCACCGATGCCGGGGCGGTCCGCGACCTGACGGCCTCCCTGGCCGAGGGCGTCGCCGTGCACCGCGCCTCACTGTCCAGGCGGCTGGACACGCCGGTCGTGGTGCAGCTCGACGAGCCGTCGTTGCCGGCGGCATTGGGTGGGCAGTTGAGCGGGGTGACCGCGCTGAGCCCGGTGGCCGCGCTGGACGAAGCGGTGGCCGAGGCGCTGCTCGACAGTTGCGCCGCGGCACTGGGCAACGACGTGCTGCTGCACAGCTGCGCGCCCGCCTTGCCGTGGGAACTGTTGGGGCGCAGCGCTATTGGCGCGGTATCGGTGGACGCGGCGACGTTGACGGCGGCGGACTTGGACGGGATCGCGGGGTTCGTCGAATCGGGGCGCACCGTGTTGCTGGGGGTGGTGGCCGCCACGGCCCCGGAGCGGCAACCCTCGGCGGAGCAGGTCGCCAGCGCGCTCGTCGGGGTGACCGATCGGCTCGGCTTCGCGCGCTCGGCGCTGCGGGATCGCATCGGCGTCACGCCGGCGTGCGGTCTGGCCGCGGCGACGCCGCAGTGGGCCCGCACCGCGATCGAGCTGGCCCGGCAAGCCGCCGAGGTGTTCGCCCAGGACCCCGACGCCATCGGCTAAGCACCCGCTCGTGGGGCGGCGATGCGAGCTAGCACTGTCGGGGTGCTTCGATAGCCTGCGGGGATGAGTTCGCCCGAAGCTGATCCCGTCCCACCAGAGATCCGGCGGCAGTGGCGGGAACTGGCCGACGAGGTGCGCGGGCATCAGTTCCGCTACTACGTGCGTGATGCGCCGGTCATCTCCGATGCCGAGTTCGACCAGTTGTTGCGCCGGCTGGCCGCCCTCGAGGACGAGCACCCCGAGTTGCGCACCCCCGATTCGCCGACCCAGCTGGTCGGCGGTGCCGGCTTCGCCACCGATTTCACCTCCGCCGAGCATCTGGAACGGATGCTGTCGCTGGACAACGTGTTCAGCACCGAAGAATTTGAGCTGTGGGCGGCCCGCGTGCGCGGCGAGGTCGGTGACGACGTCCCCTACCTGTGCGAGCTCAAGATCGACGGCGTCGCGCTGGCGTTGGTCTACCGCGAGGGCCGGCTGGTGCGGGCGGCCACCCGGGGCGATGGTCGCATCGGTGAGGACGTCACCAACAATGCGCGCACCATTGACGACGTCCCGGAACGGCTGACGCCCAGCGACGACTACCCGATTCCCGACGTCCTCGAGGTGCGCGGCGAGGTGTTTTTCCGGGTCGCCGATTTCGAGGCGCTCAACGCGGCGCTGGTCGAAGACGGCAAGACACCGTTCGCCAATCCGCGCAACAGCGCCGCCGGGTCGTTGCGGCAGAAGGACCCCGCGGTGACGGCGCGCCGCAAGCTCCGGATGATCTGCCACGGCGTGGGTCGCACCGAGGGATTCCGTCCCGCCACCCTGCACGACGCCTATCTGGCACTCGGTGCGTGGGGCCTGCCCGTCTCCGAGCACACCGCGCGGGTCCAAAACGCCGCCGGCGCGCTGGAGCGGATCGCCTACTGGGGCGAGCACCGCCACGACGTCGCGCACGAAATCGACGGCGTGGTGGTCAAAGTCGACGATGTCGCCCTGCAACGCCGGCTGGGGTCGACGTCGCGCGCACCGCGCTGGGCGATCGCCTACAAGTACCCGCCGCAGGAGGTGCAGACGAAGCTGCTCGACATCCGGGTCAACGTCGGCCGGACCGGGCGTGTGACACCATTCGCGTTCATGACGCCGGTCAAGGTGGCCGGCTCGACGGTTGGGTTGGCCACGCTGCACAACGCATCGGAGGTCAAGCGCAAGGGCGTGCTGATCGGCGACACCGTGGTGATCCGCAAGGCCGGCGACGTGATTCCGGAGGTTCTTGGACCCATCGTCGATCTGCGCGACGGCACCGAACGCGAATTCGTCATGCCCACGCACTGCCCCGAGTGCGGAACCGAACTCGCCCCGGCCAAGGAGGGCGACGCCGACATCCGGTGCCCCAACTCCCGGTCCTGCCCAGCGCAGTTGCGGGAGAGGGTGTTTCACGTCGCCGGGCGCGGCGCCTTCGACATCGAAGGCCTGGGCTACGAGGCCGCCATCGCGCTGCTGCAGGCCGGGGTGATCAGCGACGAGGGCGACCTGTTCACCCTCACCGAGGACGACTTGTTGCGCACCGAGCTGTTCACCACCAAGGCCGGCACGCTGTCGGCCAACGGTCAGCGGCTGCTGGCCAACCTGGACCGGGCCAAGGCGCAGCCGTTATGGCGGGTGTTGGTGGCGCTGTCGATCCGGCACGTCGGCCCGACCGCAGCGCGCGCGCTGGCCACCGAGTTCGGCAGCCTCGACGCGATCACCGCCGCGAGCACCGGGCAGTTGGCCGCAGTCGAGGGCGTGGGGCCGACCATCGCCGCCGCGGTCACCGAATGGTTCACCGTGGACTGGCACCGCGCCATCGTCGACAAGTGGCGGGCCGCCGGGGTGCGGATGGCCGACGAGCGTGACGCCGGCACGCCACGCACGCTGGCCGGGCTGACCATCGTCGTCACCGGGTCGCTGACCGGCTTCTCCCGCGACGACGCGAAGGAGGCGATCCTCGCGCGCGGCGGCAAGGCCGCGGGTTCGGTGTCGAAGAAGACCGACTACGTCGTCGCCGGCGACGCGCCGGGATCGAAATACGACAAGGCGGTCGAATTGGGGGTGCCGATCCTCGACGAAGACGGCTTCCGGCGGTTGCTCGATGAGGGGCCCGACGTGCCGGCAGGCGCGGAGTAACAGCGAGGCACTGGGCTACACACAGGTAGCGGATCTATGGTGGGCGCTATGACGCAGACCGCCGAACCGTACACGGAGGACTCTCCGTGGTCTCCGCGCGAGGCCGAACTGCTGGCGGTCACCCTGCGGCTGCTGCAGGAGCACGGCTACGACCAGTTGACCGTGGACGCGGTGGCCGCCGCGGCCCGGGCGAGCAAGGCCACGGTGTACCGGCGCTGGCCGTCGAAGGCCGAACTGGTACTGGCCGCCTTCACCGAGGGGGTGCGCGAGGTGGCGGTCGTCCCCAACACCGGCACCCTGCGCGGCGATCTGATCAGACTCGGCGAAGTCTGTGGCGAGCATGGCCGCCAGCACGCCAGCACCATTCGCGCGGTGATGGTCGAGGTGTCGCGGCATCCCGCCCTCAACGAGGCCCTGCAGGAGCAATTCCTCAAGCAGCGCAAGGCCCTGATTCAGCATGTGCTGCGGCAAGCCGTCGAACGCGGCGAGATCACCGATGACGCAATCGACGACGAACTTTGGGACCTGCTGCCCGGGTACCTGATCTTCCGGTCGATCATCCCGGGCCGGCCGCCCACTCGTCGCACCGTCCAGCTGCTCGTCGACCAGATCCTGCTGCCGGGCCTGACCCGAACCACCAGCTAACCGCCGCCGGCCCGCGCCGCGGGGTGGGTACGTGAGCGTCTCTTGTGCAGTACGGTCCAGTACCGTACTCTAAGACGCGTCGGTCCCACCTGAGCGCGACACCGGTCGTGGTCACCAGCCGATCGAGCAACGCCCGACCAGCGAAAGGCCAACGGGTGAAGGCGGTTTCGTTGTCCACCGTGCTGCGGCAAGGATGGATGGTATTGGTCGCGGTGCTCGTCGTCGCGATCGCGGGATTCGGCATCTATCGCCTGCACGGCATTTTCGGCTCGGATGCCGGCAATTCGGCCAACAGCGGCCTGGCCAACGAGATCGTCCCGTTCAACCCCAAGCAGGTGGTGCTGGAGGTGTTCGGCGCCCCCGGGGCGGTGGCCACCATCAACTACCTTGACGTCAACGCCCAGCCGCAACAGGTCAAGGACGCGCCGCTGCCCTGGTCGTTCACCATCACCACGACCGAACCCGCCGTCGTCGCCAACGTCGTGGCGCAGGGCGACGGCGACACGCTCGGCTGCCGCATCACCGTCAACGGCGAAGTCAAAGATCAACGCACCGTCCACAAAGTCGACGCCTACACCTTTTGTCTGGATAAATCGGGATGAGCACTCATGAGCAGTCGCGGCCGTTCGTGCCGCGCACCATCCGCCGGCTGGCACTGCCGATCCTGCTGTTCTGGGTGGCGCTGGCCGCGTTGACCAACATCGCGGTGCCGCAGCTGGAAGACGTTGGCAAGACCCACAATGTCGCGCTGAACTCCCCGGATGCTCCGTCGCTCAAGGCGATCAAGCGAATCGGGGAGAAGTTCGGCGAGTTCGACACCGACAGCACGGCGATGATCGTCTTGGAGGGCGACAAGCCACTCGGCGCGGACGCACACAAGTTCTACGACGAGATGATCCGTCGGCTCGAGCAGGACCGCAAACACGTCGAACATGTGCAGGACTACTGGGGGGACACGCTGACCGCGGCCGGATCGCAAAGCAGCGACGGCAAGGCCGCCTACGTCCAGGTCAACCTGGCGGGCAACCAGGGCTCCGCGCTGGCCAACGAGGGCGTCGGCGCCATCCGCGACATCGTCGACCACATGAGGCCGCCACCGGGCGTCAAGACCTACGTCACCGGCGCGGCGCCGCTGATCTCCGACCAGTTCGACGTCGGCAGTAAGGGCACCGCCAAGGTCACGGCGATCACCATCGGGATGATCGCGGTGATGCTGTTCTTCGTCTACCGCTCGGTGCTCACCACGCTGCTGGTGCTTGCCACGGTCCTGATCGAAATGTCCGCCGCCCGAGGACTTGTCGCGTTTCTCGGAAACGCCGGCGTGATCGGGTTGTCCACCTACGCGACGAACCTGTTGACGCTGCTGGTGATCGCCGCGGGAACCGACTACGCGATCTTCTTCGCCGGCCGTTACCAGGAAGCGCGTGGAACCGGCGAGGACCGAGAAACCGCGTTCTACACCATGTATCACGGCACCACACACATCGTGCTGGGTTCGGGGCTCACCGTGGCCGGGGCAGTGGCGTGTCTGAGTTTCACGCGTCTGCCCTACTTCCAAAGTCTGGGTATTCCAGCGGCTTTGGGCATTCTGGTGGCGTTGTGCGCCGCGCTGACCCTGGGTCCGGCGATTCTGACCCTGGGAGCCAAGGCAGGCATCTTCGACCCCAAGCGGACGATCCGGACCCGCGGCTGGCGGCGGATCGGCACCGCCATCGTGCGCTGGCCCGGTGCCGTGCTCGCGTCTGCTACCGGCCTGGCCCTGGTGGGACTGATCGCGTTGCCCGGCTACAAGACCAGTTACGACACCCGTCCCTACATGCCGGCCAGCGCGCCGGCCAATATCGGCTACACCGCGGCCGAGCGGCACTTTTCGCGAGCTCGACTGGAGCCCGAATTGATGATGGTCGAAACCGATCACGATATGCGCAACCCGGAGAGCATGCTGGTGCTGGACAAGGTGGCCAAGGCGGTGTTCCACGTGCCGGGGGTCGCGCAGGTGCAGACCATCACCCGGCCGTTGGGCACCCCGCTGGTGCACAGCTCGCTGGCGTTTGTCGTCAGCAATCAGGCGGCCGGCCAGCAGCAAAACCTTCAGTATCAACGGGATCGGGCCGACGACGCGCTCAAGCAGGCCAACGAGCTGTCGAAGACGATCAACATCTTGAAGCAGCAATATCAACTGCAGCAGCAACTGGCCAACGCCACGCACAGCGAGACCCAAAGCTTTCACGACACCATCGACACGATCCAGGAGCTGCGCGACAAGCTGGCCAACCTCGACGATTTCCTGCGCCCGCTGCGCAGCTACTTTTATTGGGAGAAGCACTGCTACGACATTCCCGCGTGCTTCGCGTTCCGGTCCACCTTCGAGGCGCTCGACACCACCGACCAGCTCACCGAGAAGTTCGAAAACCTCACGGCGACACTGGATAAGCTCGACGCGCTGCAACCGCAGCTGGTCGCGTTGATACCGCCGCAGATCCAGAGTCAGGAGACGAATCGCGATCTGACGCTGGCGAATTACGCTACGCTGTCCGGCATCTACGCCCAGACCGCCGCCGCGATCGACAATGCGACGGCATTGGGCCGGGCCTTCGACGCCGCCAAGAACGACGACACCTTCTACCTGCCGCCCGAGGTGTTCGACAACCCCGACTTCAAGCGCGGGCTGAAACTGTTCCTCTCGCCCGACGGCAAGGCCGTGCGGATGATCGTCACGCACGAAGGCGATCCCGCTACACCGGAAGGCATTTCGCACATCGACCCGATCGCCAAGGCCGCGCACGAGGCCCTCAAGGGCACCCCGATGGCCGATGCGAAGGTGTACCTCGGTGGAACCGCCGCCACGTACAAGGACATCCAGGACGGCGCCAAGTACGACTTGATGATCGTGGCGTTTGCCGCGTTGAGCCTGATCCTGCTGATCATGATGATCATCACGCGGAGCCTGATCGCCGCGGTGGTCATCGTCGGCACGGTGGCGCTGTCGCTGGGCGCCTCGTTCGGCCTGTCGGTCCTGGTGTGGCAGTACATGTTTGGCATCCAGTTGTATTGGGTGGTGCTGGCGCTGGCCGTGATCCTGCTGCTGGCCGTCGGATCCGATTACAACTTGCTGTTGATTTCCCGGTTCAAGGAAGAGATCCATGCCGGGCTCAACACCGGCATCATCCGGGCGATGGCCGGCTCCGGCTCGGTGGTCACCTCGGCGGGCATCGTGTTCGCGGTCACCATGTGCGCGTTCGTATTCAGCGGATTCCAGGTGCTCGGGCAGATCGGGACGACGATCGGCCTCGGTTTGTTGTTCGACACGCTGATCGTGCGGGCGTTCCTGACGCCTTCCATCGCAAGGCTTTTGGGCCGGTGGTTCTGGTGGCCGCAGCGGGTTCGACCGCGCCCGGCCAGCACGATGCTTCGGCCCTATGGCCCGCGTCCGGCGGTGCGTCAGCTGCTGTTGTGGGATGACGACGATGACACGGTGCTGGCCGGCTCCCCGGCCCCGGCCTCGCGCTGACCGTCGGGGATCAATGCAGCAGGGTCGCGACGATGCCGGCCAAGTAACCCAGCCGGGCCACCTCCGACGGCCGAAATTCCGGTCCGGGCCGGCCCAGCACCACCGCCGTATGCGGGTCGCCGAGGGGGGCGGCCACCATCGTGGTGTCCATGTCGCGCCAGGCCTCCGGCACCCACTCGGCGCTGCCGTCCAGCGTCACCGCCCCCCGGATCGGTAACCACGGCGCCGAGACCGCGCGCGTCTCGGGAGCACCCGGGCTGGCGGCCAGACGCAGCAGTTCGCCGTCGGCACTGCGCAGCACGGTGCACCAGCTCACCCGCAGCACCCGGGGCGCCTCGTCGGCCAGCACCTGCAGCCGCGCCGACTGGTCGTGCGCCGCGGAGACGTGATCGAGCAGCTCCAGCTCGCGGTGGGCTTCCAGCAGCCCGGTGTGCGGGCGCACGCTGTCCACCCGCACACCGTTGAGCGACTCGGCGGCGGTGATCAGCGTGTCGGGCATGGCGCCGGCGGGCAGCTCGATGACCAAGTCGTCGGTGGCGTAACCGGCGCTGCGCTCCACGACGTCCAGCGACAGGATGTCGGCGCCCACCGACCCCAGCGCAACGGCCAGCGCGCCCAGGCTTCCCGGGCGGTCCAGGAGCTCGATGCGCAACAGATACGACGGCACGCGCCCACTGTTGCACAGTGCCGCGCGCGCGGCATTTCAGCCCGGTTAGGCTTTTCGCTCGTGTCCCAGATCCCCCGCATCTCTCGTGATGAGGTCGCGCACCTGGCCAAGCTGGCCAGGCTGGCGCTGACCGATACCGAGCTGGACAGCTTCGCCGGCCAACTCGACGCCATCCTGACCCACGTCGGCCAGATCCAGGCGGTCGACGTGACCGGCGTCGAAGCGACCGACAATCCGCTCAAGAGCGTCAACGTCACCCGCGCGGACGCGGCCCGGCCGTGCCTGACGCAGCAGGAGGCGCTGGCCGCGGCCCCCGAGGCCGTTGACGGCCGGTTCGCGGTCCCGCAGATCCTGGGGGACAGCGAGTGAGCGAGATCATCCGCTCGGACGCAGCGACGCTGGCCGCCAAAGTTGTGGCCAAGGAGCTGTCGTCGGTCGAGATCACCCAGGCCTACCTGGACCGCATCGCGGCCACCGACGACCGCTACGGTGCCTTCCTGCACGTCGCGGCCGACGAGGCGCTGGCCGCGGCGGCCGCGGTCGACGCGGCGGTGTCGGCCGGTGAGCAGCTGCCCTCGGCGCTGGCCGGTGTTCCGCTGGCCCTCAAGGACGTGTTCACCACGGTCGACATGCCGACCACCTGCGGATCCAAAATCCTCGAGGGATGGCGTTCCCCGTACGACGCCACCGTCACCGCCCGGTTGCGCGCCGCCGGCATCCCAATCCTGGGCAAGACCAACATGGACGAGTTCGCGATGGGCTCGTCGACAGAGAACTCGGCCTACGGCCCGACCCGCAACCCGTGGGACCTCGACCGGGTGCCCGGCGGCTCGGGCGGTGGCAGCGCCGCGGCGCTGGCCGCGTTCCAGGCGCCGCTGGCCATCGGGACCGACACCGGCGGCTCGATCCGTCAGCCCGCCGCGCTGACGGCGACCGTCGGGGTCAAACCCACCTACGGCACGGTGTCCCGCTACGGCTTGGTGGCCTGCGCCTCGTCGCTGGACCAGGGCGGCCCGTGCGCCCGCACTGTGCTGGACACCGCGCTGCTGCACCAGGTGATCGCCGGGCATGACGCGCTGGACTCCACCTCGCTCGACGTCGCGGTGCCCGACGTGGTCGCCGGCGCCCGGGCCGGCGCGGCCGGTGATCTGCGGGGCGTGCGGATCGGGGTGGTCAAGCAGTTGCGTGGCGAGGGCTACCAGCCGGGGGTGCTGGCGTCGTTCGAGGCCGCGGTGCAACAACTGACCGAGCTGGGCGCGCAGGTGAGCGAGGTCGATTGCCCGCACTTCGATCACGCCCTGGCGGCCTACTACCTGATCCTGCCCTCGGAGGTGTCCAGCAACCTGGCGCGCTTCGACGCGATGCGTTACGGCCTGCGGGTCGGGGACGACGGCACCAAGAGCGCCGAGGAGGTCATGGCGATGACGCGGGCGGCGGGATTCGGCCCGGAAGTCAAGCGCCGCATCATGATTGGCACCTACGCGCTGTCCGCCGGTTACTACGACGCCTATTACAACCAGGCGCAGAAGGTCCGCAACCTGATCGCCCGCGATCTGGACGCGGCCTACCAGTCGGTCGACGTGTTGATCTCGCCGGCGACCCCGACGACCGCATTCGGCTTGGGGGAGAAGGTCGACGATCCGCTGGCCATGTACCTGTTCGACCTGTGCACGCTGCCGCTGAACCTGGCCGGGCACTGCGGCATGTCGGTGCCCTCAGGGCTGTCCCCGGACGACCGGTTGCCGGTGGGCCTGCAGATCATGGCGCCCGCCCTGGCCGACGACCGCCTCTACCGGGTGGGTGCGGCCTACGAGGCCGCGCGCGGGCCATTGCCCGCGGCGCCGACCGTTTAGCCGCGGACTTGCCCACCGGGCCGCCGGGACGGGCAAGATAAGGGCATGCGGATCGGAGTACTCACCGGGGGTGGCGACTGTCCCGGCCTCAACGCTGTCATTCGGGCGGTGGTGCGCACCTGCGACGCCCGGTACGGCTCGTCGGTGGTCGGATTTCAGGACGGGTGGCGCGGTTTGCTGGAAAACCGGCGAATCCAGTTGCAAAACGACGACCGCAACGACCGGCTGCTGGCCAAGGGCGGCACGGTGCTGGGCACGGCCCGGGTGCACCCCGACAAGCTGCGGGCCGGCCTGGACCAGATCAAGCAAACCCTGGACGACAACGGCATCGACGTGCTCATCCCGATCGGCGGCGAAGGCACCCTGACGGCGGCGCATTGGCTGTCGGAGGAGAACGTGCCGGTGGTGGGGGTGCCCAAGACGATCGACAACGACATCGATTGCACCGACGTGACTTTCGGGCACGATACCGCCCTGACGGTGGCGACCGACGCGATCGACCGGTTGCACAGCACGGCCGAGTCCCATCAACGGGTGATGCTGGTCGAGGT
This sequence comes from Mycobacterium sherrisii, assembly GCF_002102355.1. Taxonomy (GTDB): domain Bacteria; phylum Actinomycetota; class Actinomycetes; order Mycobacteriales; family Mycobacteriaceae; genus Mycobacterium; species Mycobacterium sherrisii. Next base: position 49,670 of record NZ_LQPT01000093.1, read on the forward strand.
GATGGGCCGGCACGCCGGCTGGATCGCGCTCAACGCGGGGCTGGCCTCCGGTGCCCACATGACACTGATCCCCGAGCAACCCTTCGACATCGAGGACGTGTGCCGACTGGTCAAACGGCGCTTCCAGCGCGGGGATTCGCATTTCATCTGCGTGGTCGCCGAGGGCGCCAAGCCGATCCCCGGCTCGATTCCGTTGCGCGAGGGCGGGATTGACGAGTTCGGGCACGAGCGTTTCACCGGTGTGGCCCAGCAGCTGGGCATCGCGGTGGAAAAGCGGATCAACAAGGACGTTCGGGTCACGGTGCTGGGTCACGTGCAGCGGGGCGGCACGCCGACCGCCTACGACCGGGTGCTGGCCACCCGGTTCGGGGTGCACGCCGCCGACGCCGCGCATGCCGGTGAGTACGGGCAGATGGTGTCCCTGCGCGGGCAGGAAATCGGTCGCGTGTCGCTGGCCGATGCGACCCGCCACCTCAAACTGGTGCCCGACACCCGCTACGACGAGGCCGCCGCGTTCTTCGGGTGATCTCCGCCGGCCGCACGACTTTGCCGGCGCTGCGCGATCGAGTGGGGTTGGTCACATTTTCGGGTTTAACTCGCTGCTCGCGGCGGCTATCCCCGGGTATGAGCAATCGCGGTGGTGTTCGCGGAGTCCCCGGGCAGTCCCCGGTCGCGCCGGCCCCGCCGGGGCCCTCAGGCCCCGTGAGGCACACGGGGCCCGCGCCTTCGGTTTCCTGGCGTCGCGGCGACCCGACGGCCGCCACGGTGCCCGAGCCACGCCATCGGCTGTCCCGGTCGCGCGGCCCCGCCGCGCCGTATCGTCCCGGTCTGACGCTAGGTGGCACCGCACTGGACGGCGTGGACCACGGCGATTCCGCACGTTCGGTACGGTCCGGCTGGCGACAGGTGATCCACCGCGTGACCGGAATCGACGTGGGCCCGGGCAAGGACGCGCTGCACGAGCACGGCCTGCGGCAGCGGATCGCGACGCCGCTGGGCGCGGTGTTCCCGATCGCGGTGCTCAACTTCAAGGGCGGTGTCGGCAAGACCGCGGTGGTCGAGGCGCTCGGCTCGACGTTCGCCGAGGCGCGCGGGGACCGGGTGATCGCCGTCGACATCGACACCGGCGACCTGGCCGAACGCCACGGTCGCCGCAACCCGTTGAGCCTGGCCGACCTGGTCGCCCGCAATTCGGTCACGCAATATTCCGAGATTCGGGCGCACACCCACATGAACAGCTTCGGCCTGGAAGTGCTCGGGCTGCCCGATTACGGCCAGACCGGCTGGCGGCTGGAGCGCCGCGACTTCGCCAAGGTGTTCTCGATGGTGCGGAATCACTACTCGGTGGTGCTGGTGGACTGCGTCAAGGCGATCAACTCCGCGGTGATGGAAGCCGTGCTGCCCGAGGCGCGCGCCCTGGTGGTGGTCACCGGCACTTCCATCGACGCGGTACGCAAAACCAACACCACCCTGGAATGGTTGTGCAACAACGGGTATCGGCACCTGATGACCTCAACCGTGCTGGTGATGAACTACACGGAGCCGACCAAGCCGGACGGCGTGGTCGTCAAGGAGTTCGAGTCCCTGGCCGCCCGCGTCGCCGCCGCCGCGGTGTTGCCGTTCGATCGGCATGTGCACGAAGGCCGGGAACTCGGCCTGGACCGGCTGAGCAAGGAAAGCCGGCGCGGCTACCTGGAGCTGGCGGCCGCGCTGGGCGATATGGCCGCCGGACGTCCGGCGCGGGACGGTTCGGCCCGCATGCCCTAGTCCGCGCCCGCCCCGGTCGCCCACCCCGTCCCCACTAGGATCTTTTCCATGACTGTCACGTCCGGGGCCGACCTGCTGGATTACGACGAGGTCCTCGCGCGTTACGAGCCGGTGCTCGGCCTCGAGGTCCACGTTGAGCTGTCCACCGTCACCAAGATGTTCTGCGGCTGCTCCACCGCCTTCGGCGCCGAGCCGAACACCCAGGTGTGCCCGGTCTGCCTGGGCCTGCCCGGCTCGTTGCCCGTGCTCAACCAGGCCGCGGTGGAATCGGCGATCCGCATCGGGTTGGCGCTGAACTGCGAGATCGTGCCGTGGTGCCGTTTCGCCCGGAAGAACTACTTCTACCCGGACATGCCGAAGAACTACCAGATCTCCCAGTACGACGAGCCGATCGCCGTCAACGGCTACCTGGACGCACCGCTGGAAGACGGCACCACGTGGCGCGTCGAGATCGAACGCGCCCACATGGAAGAGGACACCGGCAAGCTGACCCACCTGGGCAGCGAGACCGGCCGCATCCACGGCGCGACGACGTCGCTGATCGACTACAACCGCGCGGGTGTGCCGCTGATCGAAATTGTCACCAAGCCCATCGTGGGGGCCGGGGCGCGGGCTCCCCAAATTGCCCGCGCCTACGTGACGGCGTTGCGAGACCTGTTGCGGGCGTTGGGTGTATCCGACGTCCGGATGGACCAGGGGTCGATGCGTTGCGATTCCAACGTGTCGCTCAAACCGATCGGTGCCACCGAGTTCGGCACCCGCACCGAAACCAAGAACGTCAACTCGCTGAAAAGCGTCGAGGTGGCGGTGCGATATGAAATGCAGCGCCAGGCCGCCGTTCTGCTGGGCGGCGGTCGAATCACGCAGGAAACCAGGCACTTTCACGAGACTGGCTATACTAGCCCGGGCCGCACCAAGGAAACCGCCGAGGATTACCGCTATTTCCCCGAGCCCGACCTGGAACCCGTCGCGCCCAGCCGGGAGCTGGTGGAGCGGCTACGCCAGACCATCCCTGAGCTTCCGTGGTTGAGCCGCAAGCGAATTCAGCAGGAGTGGGGTGTTTCCGACGAGGTGATGCGCGATCTGGTCAACGCCGGCGCCGTCGAGTTGGTCACCGCGACCATCGCGCACGGCGCCGCCAGCGAGCCGGCCCGCGCCTGGTGGGGAAACTTTCTGGTGCAGAAGGCCAACGAGGCGGGCATCGAGCTGGACGAGTTGGCCATCACGCCCGAACAGGTCGCGGCGGTCATCGCACTGGTCGACGAAGGCAAACTTTCCAACAAGCTGGCCCGCCAGGTCGTCGAGGGCGTGTTGGCCGGTGCGGGTGAACCCGAAGAGGTGATGACGGCCCGCGGTTTGGCGCTGGTGCGCGACGACTCGGTCACCCAGGCCGCCGTCGACGAAGCGCTGGCCGCCAATCCCGATGTGGCGGAGAAGATTCGCGGCGGGAAAGTTCAAGCCGCCGGGGCCATCGTGGGTGCGGTGATGAAGGCGACCCGCGGCCAGGCCGACGCGGCGCGAGTGCGCGAACTGGTGTTGGCCGCCTGCGGGCAGAGCTAAGCAGTCGGTTTGCCGTGTGGCGGCGCGGTTTAGGCCTTGTCGTCGTTGTTGCGGGGGAAGCCGCCGCCCTGCGGGAACAGCGGGAACACCACATCGTCTAACCTCTCGGCGTCACCGGCGGTTTTGTTGATGGTGGCACCCCAGACGTTGCCGTCCGGCGACAAGCGCAACGCCCACGCGTGCGCATGCGTGTCCTTGCGGACCACCTCGGGCTCGCCGGTCACGGCGCCGGTGTTCGGCGCCAGCCGCAGCGCCACCGTCATTTTGGTGTTGACCAGGTTGACCATCACGGTCCCGTCCATCGCCGCACAGCCGGCCACGCCCGGCTTGTCCGGCCAGGTCCACACCGTGGAAACCTCGGAAGCCTTGGTGATGCGCTGCAACCGGTCGGCGGTGGGGGTGCGGTCGGCCACATAGAGCGAGCCGTCCACCGGGTCGATGCACATGCCGCCGCCCGAACCGACACCGGACAGCGCGGTCGTCGGCGGCGCCTGTCCGACGGTGGTCGGCTGTTCGATGCGTAACACCTTGCCGGCCAACGACTTAGGATCGGCGGCCAGCGCCGGGTTGCCCGCGTCGCCGGTGAGCACCAACAACGTGGTAGGGCTGCTGAACAGCAGCGCCCCGGTGTTTCCGACGGCGCCCTTGGGGATTCCAGTCAGGATGTCCTTGGGGATGTCACCGTCGGCGATCCGGATGACCCGGTTGTCGCTCGGCGTGCTGACGTAGGCGTACATCAGCCGGTCCTGGGTGTAGGTCGGTGAGAGCACGATGTCCATCAGGCCGCCGTCGCCGGACGGGTCCACCGGAACGACCAGCTTGACCTTCGGCTCGGCGCTGACGGAAATCTCCTTCACCGCGCCGGTGGTGCGCTCGGCGACCAGTGCCGTCTTGCTATCGGGGCCCATGATCAGGCCGCTGGTGCTCTCCAGGCAGCCCTGCATCACCCCCGGGGCCGGGCAGGCCTTGGGAAACGGCGTGGGCGGCAACGGCGGCGGTGGGGGCGGCGTCGAACTCGGCTGCGGTTTGAGTTCCGGGGCCGTGGTGAACGGCGCGGATGCCGCATCGTTGAACCGGGCGCAGCCCGTCGCCACCAGCAGCACCGCGCACAGCGCAGCGAGCCCGCACCGAACCGGCCACCCCAGACGCATGACCGACAGGCTACGGATAGTGCGGGCACCGGCGCCACAGGCGTGCGGCAGCGCACCCTCGTCCGACCGCGGGCGACGGCCGTGGTTACCGTTTCGAGACACCGTCGAGCCGATTTCGAGTCGATCCGGGCCGATTTTGCGGTATATGGGTCAATTATCCGGCGAAAGCGCCGCTCAAATCCCCAATTCGGGCGTCGATGCCCTTACCCTGACACCCGTGACCGGTCAATCTCATGACGCACCCTGGCAGCGGCCCGGCGACGCACCGGAGCCGGCCCCGGGACGCCCCGCCGCAGCGCGCTTGGTCGACCCCGAGGATGACCTGACCCCCGTCGGGTATCCGGGCGACTTCGGCACCACCACCGTCATCCCCTACCAAGACCCGAATCAGGTTGTGGCGCCCGCGGCGCCGACCTATCACGTCCTCGACCAGCAGGAGCCGCTGCCGTACGTGCAGCCGCAACCGCCGGCCCAGCCGGTGTCGACACCGGCACCGCGGCATCTGGCCGCCGAGCCCACCGAGATCGACCCCAGCGAGGACTACGAACGGCAACACGCCGTCGGCCGGCGCGGGACCCAGCATCTCGGCCTGCTGGTGCTGCGCGTCGGCCTCGGGGTGGTGCTCGGGGCGCACGGCCTGCAGAAGTTGTTCGGCTGGTGGGGCGGCCAGGGAATGACCAGTTTCAAGAACTCGCTGTCCGACGTCGGCTACCAGCACGCCGACATCCTGTCCTACGTGAGCGCCGGCGGTGAGATCGTCGCGGGCGCGCTGCTGGTGCTGGGGCTGTTCACCCCGGTGGCCGCGGCGGGCGCCCTGGCCTTCCTGATCAACGGCATGCTGGCCACCGTTTCGGCGCGCCCGCACACGTTCGCGTTCTTCCTGCCGCAGGGTCATGAGTACCAGATCTCTTTGATCGTGATGGCGGTCGCGGTCATCCTGGCCGGCCCGGGCCGCTACAGCCTGGACACCAACCGCGGCTGGGCGCACCGCCCGTTCATTGGGTCGTTTGTGGCCCTGCTCGCCGGCATCGCCGCCGGTATCGCGGTGTGGGTGCTGCTCAACGGCGTCAACCCGGTGGCCTGACCCGCGTCAGCGGTAGGGGTTGGGCACCCGGCCCGAACTGGCGGCCGCCAGCTGCGGCAGCGTCGCGAATGTGACGGCCGGCAGACGCAGCTCCGCACCGCTTTTGAGCTTGGCACGGGCCCAGGAGCCGCGGTGGAACCGCAGCCCGTCGATGTCGTCCCACACCACGGCCCGGCTGCTCAGCAGGTTCCGGACCGTCACACCGTGGTCGTCGGCGACCGTGCGCAACCGGACAATCATGGCCGACAACAGCACCGGAAGGCCGAGCAGCGGCGCCGACGGCGGCCAGTACAGCACCGGGATCAGCAGCCCCAGCGTCAAGAATCCCACGGCCAGATGCGCCATCGGTGAAATCCTGATCACGACGGGCGCGGGTGTCGGAGCAGCAGAACCGGAGGCCACCCGAGCATCATTTCACCCGGCCCGCGCCGACCGGTGCCGGGCGCCGGTGCGGCCGGACGGACCCGGATTTGACGGTTGAGCAGTGCGAAGGCTACCGTCGAGGGCTATGGATACCGCCGGAAACCCCGGGATGCTCGTAGTAATTAGTCGGCGCGTTGGTGCCTGACTAGCTCCTTCAGCATGTGAAGCGATCCGGAACCAACGCGCAACCCTCGATCAGCGGGAGCTGACGGGGGTTTTTTCTTGCGTCGACCAAACTTTCACAGCCAGCCCAACAAGATAGGACCAGAGTGAGCGCACCCACCAGGCATCAGCGAGCCGGGTCGGCGAACGGCGACTGGGCGCCGGACGACCCGGACGCTACCGCCGCCACCGCCGCGAAAGTCCCGGCCCCACAAGCCAAACACGTTGCACCGCAACAACTTACCGGTGCCCAGTCGGTGATCCGGTCACTTGAGGAACTCGGAGTGGAGGTCATTTTCGGGATCCCGGGCGGTGCGGTGCTGCCGGTCTACGACCCGCTGTTCGACTCGAAGAAGCTGCGGCACGTGCTGGTTCGACACGAGCAGGGCGCCGGTCACGCGGCCAGCGGCTATGCGCACGCCACCGGCAAGGTCGGCGTCATGATGGCCACCTCCGGCCCGGGGGCCACCAACCTGGTGACCCCGCTGGCGGACGCGCAGATGGACTCGATTCCCGTGGTCGCGGTCACCGGGCAGGTGGGACGGGGCCTGATCGGCACCGACGCCTTCCAGGAAGCCGACATCTCGGGCATCACCATGCCGATCACCAAGCACAACTTCCTGGTCCGCTCCGGCGACGACATTCCCCGGGTGCTGGCCGAGGCCTTTCACATCGCGTCATCGGGACGCCCGGGCGCGGTGCTCGTCGACATTCCCAAGGACGTGCTGCAGGGCCAGTGCACCTTCAGCTGGCCGCCGCGGATGGACCTGCCGGGCTACAAGCCGAACACCAAGCCGCACAACCGCCAGATCCGGGAGGCCGCGAAGCTGATCGCGCGGGCGCGCAAGCCGGTGCTGTACGTCGGCGGCGGCGTGATCCGGGGCGAGGCGACCGAACAGTTGCGGGATCTGGCCGAGCTGACCGGGATTCCGGTGGTCACCACGCTGATGGCGCGGGGTGCGTTCCCGGACAGTCACCGGCAGAACCTGGGCATGCCGGGCATGCACGGCACGGTCGCCGCGGTCGCCGCGCTGCAGCGCAGCGATCTGTTGATCGCGTTGGGCACCCGCTTCGACGACCGCGTGACGGGCAAGCTCGATTCCTTTGCGCCCGAGGCCAAGGTCATCCACGCCGACATCGACCCGGCCGAGATCGGCAAGAACCGGGCGGCCGACGTGCCGATCGTCGGCGACGTCAAGGCCGTCATCACCGACCTGATCGCGATGCTTCGCCAGGACGGCGACGGCGGTGCCGCCAAGGTCCCGGACATGGATGCGTGGTGGGCCTACCTGGACGACGTTCAGTCCACCTATCCGCTCAGCTACGGCCCGCAAAGCGACGGCAGCCTGAGCCCGGAGTACGTGATCGAGCAGCTCGGCAAGATTGCCGGGCCCGAGGCCGTCTACGTCGCCGGCGTCGGTCAGCACCAGATGTGGGCGGCGCAGTTCATCTCCTACGAGAACCCCCGCACCTGGCTCAACTCCGGCGGCCTGGGCACCATGGGCTTCGCGATCCCGGCGGCCATGGGCGCCAAGGTCGCTCGGCCCGAGGCGGAGGTCTGGGCGATCGACGGCGACGGCTGCTTCCAGATGACCAACCAGGAGTTGGCCACCTGCGCGGTCGAGGGCATACCGATCAAGGTGGCGCTGATCAACAACGGCAACCTGGGCATGGTGCGGCAATGGCAGAGCCTGTTCTACGAGGAGCGCTACTCCCAGACCGACCTGGCCACGCACTCGCGCCGCATCCCGGATTTCGTGAAGTTGGCCGAGGCGTTGGGGTGCGTCGGATTGCGTTGCGAGCGTGAGGAAGACGTGGTCGACGTGATCAACCAGGCGCGTGCCATCAACGACTGCCCGGTGGTGATCGACTTCATCGTCGGCGCCGACGCGCAGGTGTGGCCGATGGTGGCCGCCGGCACCAGCAACGACGAGATTCAGCACGCCCGCGGGATCCGGCCGTTGTTCGACGACGAGACCGAGGGGCACGCCTGACATGCGCGCCGGCGACGATGCAGTGGGGGCACCTCCCCCTCGCGGGGGACGTAGCGATGAGAAGGAGCGGCGCTAGACATGTACGCCAAGACGCACACCTTGTCGGTGTTGGTGGAAGACAAACCCGGTGTGCTCGCGCGCGTCGCGGCACTGTTCTCGCGGCGGGGCTTCAACATCGAGTCGTTGGCGGTGGGTGGCACCGAACAAAAGGACATGTCGCGGATGACAATTGTCGTTTCCGCCGAGGAAACTCCGCTCGAGCAAGTCACCAAACAGCTAAACAAGTTGATCAACGTCATCAAGATCGTCGAGCAGGACGAGGACAACTCGGTGGCTCGCGAATTGGCGCTCATCAAGGTACGCGCCGACGCGGCCACCCGGGCACAGGTAGTCGAGGCAGCAAACCTGTTCCGCGCCAAGGTCATCGACGTTTCCCCCGAGTCACTGACGGTCGAGGCCACCGGTACGCGCGGTAAGCTCGAGGCGCTGCTGCGTGTGCTCGAACCGTTCGGTATCCGAGAGATTGTCCAATCGGGTGTGGTGTCGCTATCCCGCGGCCCACGCGGCATCGGCACCGCCAAGTAAGGCCGCGCACCCGAAAAGGCTGCCCGAGAAGGCAAATAAGAAGGAGAAATTCACCGTGCCAGAGGCATTAGAGATGTTCTATGACGACGACGCCGACCTGTCGATCATCCAGGGTCGCAAGGTCGGCGTGATCGGATACGGCAGTCAGGGGCACGCGCACTCGTTGAGCCTGCGCGACTCCGGCGTGCAGGTGAAGGTCGGGCTGAAGGAGGGCTCCAAGTCGCGGCCCAAGGTCTCCGAGCAGGGGCTCGAGGTCGACACCCCGGCCGAGGTCGCCAAATGGGCCGACGTGATCATGTTGCTCGCCCCCGACACCGCGCAGGCCGACATTTTCAAGAACGACATCGAGCCCAACCTCAACGACGGCGACGCACTGTTCTTCGGTCACGGCCTCAACATTCACTTCGACCTGATCAAGCCGCCCGGCAACGTCACCGTCGCGATGGTGGCGCCGAAGGGCCCCGGGCACCTGGTGCGCCGGCAGTTCGTCGACGGCAAGGGGGTGCCCGCGCTGATCGCGATCGACCAGGACCCGACCGGCAACGGCCAGGCGCTCGCGCTGTCCTACGCGAAGGCGATCGGCGGTACCCGTGCCGGCGTCATCAAGACCACCTTCAAGGACGAGACCGAGACCGACCTGTTCGGTGAGCAAGCCGTATTGTGCGGTGGCACCGAGGAATTGGTGAAGACCGGTTTCGATGTGATGGTCGAGGCGGGCTACCCGCCGGAGATGGCGTACTTCGAGGTGCTGCACGAGCTGAAGCTGATCGTCGACCTGATGTACGAGGGTGGCATCGCGCGGATGAACTACTCGGTGTCCGACACCGCGGAGTTCGGCGGCTACCTGTCGGGTCCGCGTGTCATCGACGCCGACACCAAGGAGCGGATGCGGGAGATCCTGCGCGACATCCAAAGTGGCGAATTCACCAAGAAACTCGTCGCGAACGTCGAGGGTGGCAACAAGCAGCTCGAGCAGTTGCGCAAGGAGAACGCCGAGCACCCGATCGAGGTCACCGGCAAGAAGCTGCGCGACCTGATGAGCTGGGTCGACCGCCCGATCACCGAAACGGCATAACGCTTTTCGGTCAGCCCGCCCGCAGCGTCCGCCCGCAGCGTCCGCCGCGTCCGCGGCGTCCGCGGCGTCCGCGGCGTCCGCGGCGTCCGCGAAACTTAAACCACGGCGAGAAGCTTCGGCGTGTCGTGTGCGTGGTTTAAGTGTCGCGGCGGGCGCTAGGACGCCAGGCGGTCGGCGATCGCGACGACCCGGCGCGCCAGGTGTTCCAACGCCGCGACCGTGACCTCACCGATGTCCTCGATGTTGTCGTGCGTACTGACCAGGCTCACCCCATACGGGTTGCCGTCGACGAACTTGCACGGATCGGTGTAACCCGGCGGGACGAGGATGCCGCCGAAGTGCATCAGCGTCAGGTAAAGCGAGACGAGCGTGGTTTCCTGGCCGCCGTGCAGGGTGTTCGAGGACGTGAACCCGGCGTAGACCTTGTCGGCCAGCTTGCCCTCGGCCCACAGTCCGCCCAGCGAGTCCAGAAAGTCGCGTAGCTGAGCGGCGGGCGAGCCGAAGCGGGTGGGGGAGCCGAAGATGACGGCATCGGCCCACACGATGTCCTCGCCGGTGGCGCTCGGCAGGTCCTTGGTGGCGTGGTAGTTCGCCGTCCAGGCGGGGTTCTGCGCGATGGATGCCGGGTCGCGCGTTTCGGCCACGGGGCGGACGCGCACCTCGGCGCCGGCCGCCTCGGCCGTGGCGGCGACGCGGTTGGCCATCGTGGTGCCGTGGCCGGTGGCCGAGTAATAGATGACTGCGAGTTTGGTCACGCGGGTCAGCTTAAGGCGCCGGGGCGGGCATCGCCGTGCTACCGAATTCGCGGCCCAACCGGCGCTCGGCGGCAGCCACCCCGCCGCCCGGCGGGGTGGCTGCGGATCCCGGCCTATAGCCTGGTCGGGTGAACTTGCCTGTTGTGTTGATCGCCGACAAACTCGCTCAATCCACCGTCGCCGCCCTGGGTGACCAGGTCGAGGTGCGCTGGGTAGACGGACCGGACCGGGAGAAGCTGCTGGCGGCCGTGCCCGAGGCCGACGCGCTGCTGGTGCGGTCGGCGACCACCGTGGACGCCGAGGTCTTGGCGGCCGCGCCCAAGCTGAAGATCGTCGCCCGCGCCGGCGTCGGACTGGACAACGTCGACGTCGACGCCGCCACCGAACGCGGTGTGCTGGTGGTCAACGCGCCCACGTCGAACATCCACAGCGCCGCCGAGCACGCGATCGCGTTGTTGCTGGCCGCATCCCGGCAAATCGCGGCGGCCGACGCCACGTTGCGCCAACACACCTGGAAACGCTCGTCGTTTTCCGGCACCGAGCTATTCGACAAGACCGTCGGCATCGTCGGGCTGGGCCGGATCGGCCAATTGGTCGCGGCGCGGCTTGCGGCGTTCGGCACCCACATCGTGGCCTACGATCCGTACGTCTCGGCGGCGCGCGCCGCGCAGCTGGGCATCGAGCTGCTGGCGCTGGACGACCTGCTGGCGCGCGCCGACTTCATCTCGGTGCACCTGCCGAAGACGCCGGAGACCGCGGGCCTGATCGACAAGGACGCGCTGGCCAAGACCAAGCCCGGCGTCATCATCGTCAATGCGGCGCGGGGTGGTTTGGTCGACGAGGCGGCGCTGGCCGAAGCGATCACCAGCGGCCACGTCCGCGCCGCCGGGCTCGACGTGTTCTCCACCGAGCCCTGCACGGACAGCCCGCTTTTCGACTTGCCGCAAGTGGTGGTGACACCGCACCTGGGCGCGTCGACCGCCGAGGCGCAGGATCGTGCCGGCACCGATGTGGCCGAAAGCGTACGGCTGGCCCTGGCCGGGGAGTTCGTCCCCGACGCGGTCAACGTCGGCGGCGGCGTGGTCAACGAAGAGGTGGCGCCGTGGCTGGACCTGGCGCGCAAACTCGGGGTGCTGGCCGCCGCGCTGTCCGACGGCCTGCCGGCCTCGTTGTCGGTGCAGGTGCGCGGCGAGCTGGCCGCCGAAGACGTTGAGGTGCTGAAGCTTTCGGCCCTGCGCGGATTGTTCTCGGCGGTCATCGAAGACCCCGTCACCTTCGTCAACGCCCCGGCGCTGGCCGCCGAACGCGGGGTGACGGCCGAAATCAGCACGGCCACCGAAAGTCCCAACCACCGCAGCGTCCTGGACGTGCGCGCCGTGGCCCACGACGGCTCGACCGTCAACGTGGCCGGCACGCTGTCCGGTCCGCAGCTGGTGGAGAAGGTCGTTCAGATCAACGGCCGCAACTTCGACCTGCGCGCGCAGGGCACCAACCTGGTGATCAACTACGCCGATGCGCCCGGCGCGCTCGGCAAGATCGGCACTATCCTGGGCGAGGCAGGCGTGAATATCCAAGCCGCGCAGCTCTCTGAGGACACCGAGGGGCCGAGCGCGACGATCCTGCTGCGGCTCGATCAAGATGTACCCAGCGATGTCCGATCGGCGATCTCGGCCGCCGTCGGCGCCAACAAACTGGAAGTGGTTGACCTGTCATGAAATTGGCGATCATTGGCGGTGACGGTATCGGCCCGGAGGTGGTTGCCGAGGCGGTCAAAGTCCTCGACGCCGTCAAACCGGGTGTGCAGAAGACCGAATACGACCTCGGCGCGCGGCGCTATCACGCCACCGGCGAGCTGCTGCCGGAGTCGGCGCTGGCCGAACTGCGTGAGCACGACGCGATTCTGCTCGGCGCGATCGGTGACCCCTCGGTGCCCAGCGGCGTGCTGGAGCGAGGACTGTTGCTGCGACTGCGCTTTGAGCTCGATCACCACGTCAACCTGCGCCCGGCCCGGCTCTACAAGGGCGTGAACAGTCCGCTCGCGGGAAACCCCGACATCGATTTCGTGGTGGTGCGCGAGGGCACCGAAGGGCCGTACACGGGTAACGGCGGGGCGATCCGGGCGGGCACCGCGCACGAGGTGGCGACCGAGGTCAGCGTCAACACCGCGTACGGGGTGCGCCGCGTGGTCAAGGACGCGTTCGAGCGAGCCCAACGGCGGCGCAAGCATGTGACGTTGGTGCACAAGAACAACGTGCTGGCGTTCGCCGGGAAACTGTGGTCGCGCGTCTTCGCCGAGGTGGCGGCCGAGTATCCCGATGTCGAGGTGGCCTATCAGCACGTCGACGCCGCCACCATTTTTTTGGTGACCGACCCGGGGCGTTTCGACGTGATCGTCACCGACAACCTGTTCGGTGACATCATCACCGACCTGGCCGCCGCGGTGTCCGGCGGAATCGGGTTGGCCGCCAGCGGAAACATCGATGCCACCCGAACCAATCCGTCGATGTTCGAGCCGGTGCACGGCAGCGCGCCCGACATCGCGGGCAAGGGCGTCGCCGATCCCACCGCGGCGATCATTTCGGTGGGGTTGCTGCTCGCCCATCTCGGCGAGGCCGACGCGGCTAGTCGGGTGGAGCGGGCCGTCGAGAGCTACCTGGCGTCGCGGGGCGGCGAACAGCTCGCCACCAGCGAAGTCGGCGAACGGATTGCAGCCGCGCTGTAGTTTCCAAACCCGGTGGTAGCAAACGGATTGGCACCAGCGGGATCGCCAGGAGCGGGAACAGCCCGCACAACGCCCACGCCGGTGGATAACGCGCCGCGCTGATGAACGCACCGAAAAGCGGGGGACCCGCCGCCGCCATCAGCCGCTGGGTGGTGTTCTGGATGCCCAGCGCCCGCCCACTCCAGAACGGGCCGGCGAACTCGGTGATCGCGGTTGCCTCCAAACCGTTGTCGAGCACCGCGATCACCGAGACCAGGATCATCAGCGGTACTTCGTAGCGGGAAGTGTGGCCGTCGGCGTACGCCAGCGCAAACAGGGTGAGGGTTGCGGCGGCGGCGATCAGGGCGACCGGGCGCATCCGCGAACCGATGCGGTCCGACCATCGTCCGACCAGGATGCGGCCCAGCGCGCCAAGCAGTTGCGAGACGGTCATCGCCGCGCCGGCGGACGCGATCGACCAGCCGTCGTTGCGAATCAGCCAGACCAACATGAACGTCACGGTCACCGTCTGCGGCATCATCAGCAGCGCCGACGCCGCGTGGATTCGCCACAGCACCCACGACCCGCGATACGGGCTGGCCAGTTCCTTGTCGGTGGCCGACTCGCGGGATTTGCGCGGCGGGTCGGTGATCCCCACCAGGCTGATCAGCGCGCCCAGCGTGCACGCGATCGCGGGAAACATCAGGCCGGCGTGCGGACTGTGCTCACCCAACTCGGGTATCACCAAGGCGCCCAAGGCAATCCCCAGCGGCTGGGCCGTTTGGCGAATCCCCATCGCGAGACCGCGTTGCTGCGGCGGGAACCAGCCCGAGACCAGCCGGCCACCGGCGGCGTTACAACCGCCCGCAGCCATTCCGCCGAAAAACAGCAACAGGCCGATCCACACCAGGGAGTCCGTCGCGGTCGCCGCATACGCCAAGGCCGCCGTCAGCGCCGAACCGACAGTCAAAACCACTCGCTCGCCGGCGCGATCGAGTACGTAGCCCCACGCGATGAGTGTCACGACCATGCCCCAGCTGGGCATCGACGACAACAGGCCGGCCTGTGCCAGCGAGGTCTTCCGTTCGGCTTCCAGCGCGGGGATCAGGAATGCAACTCCGTTGATGAACAGGAACGAGCTTGCCGTCACGACCAGGGCGACGATCATGATCGACCAGCGTGTGCCGGCATTCGGTGATTGCGGCGCCGTCGGCTCCTTCGCCATTTGTCCATGTTTCCACAAGTTTGTTCGAACGCGGCGGATGGCAATTTGGGACGGCGCATCATGTTTCGACCGCCACGGGGTTGATGGTGTCGGCCCGCGTCGCCCGGCTGCTGCCGGCCTCGCGACCGCCACGGGGTTGATGGTGTCGGCCCGCGTCGCCCGGCTGCTGCCGGCCTCGCGACCGCCACTAGGCTCGACGGAATGCGCCTTGGTCGAATCGCCAGTCCGGACGGTGTTTCCTTTGTCAGCATTGAGGGTCCGCTGGAGGACCCCAGCGCGATGGTTGCCCGTGAAATCGCCGAACACCCGTTCGGCACCCCGACGTTCACCGGCCGCTCGTGGCCCGTCGCCGACGTCCGCCTGTTAGCCCCGATGCTCGCCGGCAAGGTGGTCTGCATCGGCAAGAACTACGCGGATCACATCGCCGAGATGGCGAAATTCGCCACCGGGCCGGCCGCCGAGGATCCGATCATCTTCCTCAAGCCCAACACCGCCATCATCGGGCCGAACGTGCCGATTCGGTTGCCGGCCAACGCATCTCCCGTGCACTTCGAAGGGGAGCTCGCGGTGGTCATCGGCCGCCCGTGCAAGGACGTCCCCGCGGCCCAGGCCGCCGACAACATCCTCGGCTACACCATCGCCAACGACGTGTCTGCCCGCGACCAACAAAAGGCCGACGGGCAGTGGACCCGCGCGAAGGCGCACGACACCTTTTGCCCGGTCGGCCCATGGGTCGTCACGGATGTCGACCCGTCCGACCTCGCGCTGCGCACCGAGGTCAACGGGGAGGTCAAACAGGACAGCCGTACCTCGCTGCTGATCCACGACGTCGGCGCGATCGTGGAGTGGATTTCGGCGGTGATGACGTTGCTGCCGGGCGACCTCATCCTCACCGGGACGCCCGCCGGGGTCGGCCCCATCGAGGACGGTGACACCGTCGCCATCACCATCGAGGGCATCGGCACCCTGTCCAATCCCGTGGTCCGAAAAGGAAAGTCGTGACCGCTTCGAGCGGGGTCCGGGTTCGGTTTTGTCCCTCGCCGACGGGCACGCCGCACGTCGGGATGGTCCGCACCGCGCTGTTCAACTGGGCGTACGCCCGGCACACGGGCGGCACCTTCGTCTTTCGTATCGAGGACACCGACGCCGAACGAGACAGCGAGGAAAGCTATCTGGCCCTGCTCGACGCGCTGCGCTGGCTCGGCCTGGATTGGGACGAGGGGCCCGAGATCGGCGGCCCCTATGCCCCATACCGGCAATCGCAGCGCAGCGATATCTACCGCGACGTGGCGGACCAGCTACTCGCGGCGGGTGAGGCGTACTACGCGTTTTCCACACCCGAAGAGGTCGAGGCCCGCCACATCGCCGCCGGCCGCAATCCCAAACTGGGCTACGACAACTTCGACCGGCAACTGACCGACGCCCAGCGCGCCGCGTATCTGGCCGAGGGCCGTAAGCCGGTGGTGCGCCTGCGGATGCCCGACGAGGACCTCAGTTGGACCGATCTGGTGCGCGGCACCACCACGTTCGCGGCCGGCTCGGTGCCCGATTTTGCGTTGACCCGCGCCAGCGGAGATCCGTTGTACACGTTGGTCAACCCGTGCGACGACGCAATGATGAAGATCACCCACGTGCTGCGTGGCGAGGACCTGCTGCCCTCCACCCCGCGTCAGCTCGCGTTGTACCAGGCGTTGATCCGTATCGGGGTGGCCGAGCGCGTTCCGGAATTCGCCCATCTGCCAACGGTTTTGGGGGAGGGCACCAAGAAGCTGTCCAAGCGCGACCCGCAGTCCAACCTGTTCGCGCACCGCGACCGGGGCTTCATCCCCGAAGGTCTGCTGAATTACCTTGCGCTGCTGGGCTGGGCGATCGCCGACGACCACGACGTGTTCAGCCTGGACGAGATGGTGGCCGCGTTCGACGTGGTCAACGTCAACTCCAACCCGGCCCGCTTCGACCAGAAAAAGGCCGACGCCATCAACGCCGAACACATCCGGATGCTCGAGGTCGGCGATTTCGCCGCCCGGCTGCGGGACTATTTCGACGCGCACGGGCATCGGCTGCCGCTGGACGCGACGGCGTTGGTCACCGCGGCGGAGTTGGTTCAGACGCGCATCGTCGTGCTGGCCGACGCGTGGGATCTGCTGAAGTTCCTCAACGACGACGAGTACGCGATCGACCCCAAGGCCGCAGCCAAGGAGCTGGGACCCGACGGGGCTGCCGTGTTGGAGGCCACCCTGACGGCGCTGGACGCCGTGACGGACTGGACCGCGGCCCGCATCGAGGAGTCGCTCAAAACCGCCCTGATCGACGGTCTGGGCCTCAAACCGCGCAAGGCGTTCGGCCCCATCCGGGTCGCCGCCACCGGGACGACCATCAGCCCGCCCCTGTTCGAGTCGCTGGAGCTGCTCGGTCGCGACCGCAGCCTGGCCCGGCTGCGGGTCGCGCGTGCGCAGACCGCCGCGCCGTAGGCCCGGCGGCCGGACAAGCCGACCGCGCATTCGGACGGACCGGTGAGTCTTTGGTAGTCTGCACTGCGGTTTGCAAAGGCCGACAACGGCTGGCAGCGGCGGCCTTTCCGGCGGGCACTGGCTCGCAGAAACCGCTCTGACCAGCAGTTTTAGGCAGCCAATGGGGTATGGTGTAATTGGCAACACAGCTGATTCTGGTTCAGCCATTCTAGGTTCGAGTCCTGGTACCCCAGCCAAGTCCGTCAAGCTGCGCACGGCTGCCGAGCGATTAGGTCGCCCCCGCCGGGTGAGCTATGCTGGCAGCTCGGATCGGTTCTGGCCCCGTCGTCTAGCGGCCTAGGACGCCGCCCTCTCACGGCGGTAGCGTGGGTTCGAATCCCATCGGGGCTACAAGTTATTGGCCGGTCCCCAGCACGGCCGGTGCGGTGGAACCGCCCACCGGCATCGCGGCCAAGCCAAGTTTGCGGTGATCCCACGAGCGTGCGCGCCGGGCGACGATGCGCACGCACACGCGCTTGTTCATCATCTGCTCGACGAACGGCTTCATCTCGTCGGTGTACGGCCCGGTGTAGCGCTCCCAGACACTGACCCCGACCCGGTGTGAGACGTCCGGGTCGTCGACGATCTCCGCGACGCCCTCGAACGAGACGCCGCGCAGCGTGTCGTAGGTGTGGCCGTCCTCGATCAGGAAGCTCACCCGCGGATCGCGGGTCAGGTTCACCGCCTTTTGCGACTTGGCTTTTGTCTCCAGCCAGATTTCGCCGTCGACAACGGCGTACCACATGGCGGTCAGGTGCGGGTGGCCGTCGGGACCGACGGTGGCCAGCGTTCCGGTGCGGCTCTTTTCGACGAAATCAGCGATCTCCTCGTCCGACATGACGATGCTCGCGCGTTGATTGGTTCCCATGGCGGTCAGTCTGACAGGCCGGTTGCCGTTGACTGTGCGCTGGTGGCGTTGGCTGTGCAGCCGCGGTGGGGACACGCCGAGGCGGGCAGCCCTACCCACACACCCAACGCCGCGGCTGCACACCCAACGCCGCGGCTACACACCCAAGGCCGCGACTGCACACCGGACGCCGCGGCTTAGAGCAGCCGGGTCATCGACTCGGCCGCTGCCAGCAGGTCGGCCGCCCAGCGCGCACCCGGGCGACGCCCGATCCGGTCGATGGGCCCCGACACGGAGATGGCCGCGACGACCACACCGCGGCCGTCGCGCACCGGCGCCGAGACGCTGGCCACCCCGGGCTCGCGCTCGGCAACGCTTTGCGCCCAGCCGCGCCGGCGTACCTCGGCCAGCGTCCGTTCGGTGAACATCGCGTTGGGCAGCACCGCCTTCTGCGTGGCGGCATCACTGTGCGCCAACAAAACTTTGGCGCCCGAACCCGCCGTCATCGGCAGCCGAGCGCCGACCGGGACCGTATCGCGCAAACCCGCCGACGGTTCCAGGGCCGCCACGCAGACCCGCGAGTTGCCCTCGCGGCGGTATAACTGCACGCTCTCGCCCGTGGTCTCGCGCAGTTGGGGGAGGACCGCCGCGCCCGCAGCCAGCAACGGATCGTCAACGTGGGCCGCAAGTTCGGTCAGCGCGGGCCCGAGCTGCCAACGCCCGTCGTCATCGCGCGCAACCAGCCGATGCACCTCTAGGGCGGCGGCCAACCGGTAGGCGGTGGCCCGCGGAAATCCGGTCCGCTCGCACAGTTCGGCCAACCCGCAGGGGGATTCCGCGATCGTGTGCAGCACATCCACGGCTTTATCCAGGACGCCGATGCCGCTATGCTGTCTCATAAAGAGATATTAGCGTCTCGCATTCTGAGATCACAGCCCAGAGGATCGGCGAGCCGCGCACGAGGCGAATCGAGGCGAGTTCACGGTGGGAAGCGGAATACAGCGGCCGGACGACGGCCGGCGGCGCACCTTGGCCGAAAAGGTTTGGGAGGACCACGTTGTGGTATCCGGCGCCGCAGCCGAGGGCGCCGGTGCGCCCGACTTGATCTATATCGACCTGCATTTGGTGCACGAGGTCACCAGCCCGCAGGCGTTCGACGGTCTGCGCTTGGCCGGCCGTCGCGTGCGCCGGCCCGACCTGACGTTGGCGACCGAGGACCACAACGTGCCCACCGTCGACATCGACAAACCGATCGCCGACCCGGTATCGCGCACTCAGGTCGAGACATTGCGGACGAACTGCGCCGAATTCGGTGTGCGCCTGCATCCCATGGGCGATATCGAGCAGGGCATCGTCCATGTGGTCGGCCCGCAATTGGGACTCACCCAACCGGGAATGACGATCGTCTGTGGGGATAGTCACACCTCTACGCACGGCGCATTCGGCGCATTGGCAATGGGCATCGGCACTTCGGAGGTCGAGCATGTGCTGGCGACCCAGACTTTGCCGCTGCGGCCGTTCAAGACAATGGCGGTCAATGTAGATGGGGGGGTCGACGGAAAGTTGCCCCCCGGCGTGACGGCCAAGGACATCATTCTCGCGCTGATCGCCAAGATCGGCACCGGCGGCGGGCAGGGCCATGTCATCGAATACCGCGGCAGCGCCATCGAATCGCTGTCCATGGAAGGCCGCATGACGGTCTGCAATATGAGCATCGAGGCCGGCGCCCGGGCCGGGATGGTCGCACCGGATGACACCACGTTCGAATTTTTGCGCGGCCGGCCGCACGCCCCGACGGGCGCGCAATGGGATGCCGCGGTGCGGTACTGGCGACAGCTGCGCACCGACGAGGGCGCCGTCTTCGACACCGAGGTGTCCCTGGACGCCGAGTCGCTGACGCCGTTCGTCACCTGGGGAACCAATCCCGGCCAGGGCGTGCCGCTGGGGGCGACGGTGCCTGATCCCGAGTTGATGACCAACGACGCGGAACGGCAGGCGGCCGAGAAAGCGTTGGCGTATATGGACCTTCGGCCGGGCATGCCGATGCGGGAGATAGCGGTCGACACCGTGTTCGTCGGCTCCTGTACCAACGGTCGTATCGAAGATCTGCGCGTGGTCGCCGACGTGCTGCGCGGTCGCAAGGTGGCGCCGGGCGTGCGAATGCTGGTCGTCCCGGGCTCGATGCGGGTGCGCGCGCAGGCCGAAGCCGAAGGGCTGGGCGAGATTTTCACCGCCGCCGGCGCCGAATGGCGCCAGGCGGGCTGCTCGATGTGCCTGGGCATGAACCCCGATCAGCTCGCGCCGGGCGAGCGGTGTGCCGCGACGTCCAACCGCAACTTCGAAGGGCGGCAGGGCAAAGGCGGCCGTACGCATTTGGTGTCGCCGGCTGTCGCGGCGGCAACTGCGGTCCGTGGCACCTTGTCCGCTCCGGCTGATTTGAACTGAAAACGAAATCGAGGACGAAGATGGAACCCTTTCAGACCCACACCGGGATTGGCGTCCCGCTGCGCCGCTCCAATGTCGACACCGATCAGATCATCCCCGCGGTCTACCTGAAGCGCGTCACCCGAACTGGATTCGAGGACGGCTTGTTCGCGTCGTGGCGGACGGATCCGTCATTCGTGCTCAACCTCAGTCCCTTTGACCGAGGCTCGGTTTTGGTGGCCGGGCCCGACTTCGGGACCGGATCGTCGCGCGAGCATGCGGTGTGGGCACTGATGGACTACGGATTCCGAGTGGTGATCTCGTCTCGTTTCGGTGACATTTTTCGGGGTAACGCGGGCAAGGCGGGACTGCTGGCGGCCGAAGTCGACCAAGACGGCGTGGAACTGCTTTGGAAGCTCATCGAGCAGCACCCGGGGCTGGAAATCACTGCCAATCTTCAAGATCGAAATATCACCGCGGGAACGACGGTGCTGCCGTTCAGGATTGACGACCATACCGCCTGGCGACTGCTCGAAGGACTCGACGATATAGCCCTTACGCTGCGGAAACTCGACGAGATCGAGTCTTTCGAGGCGGCTCGCCCGGACTGGAGGCCACGCACTCTCCCCGCCCCGTGAACCCCGGATCGGAGTGAGATTTCACTCCGATCGCCTTAGCTAGCAAGGCTTATTTTTCGCCGGCGTCACCTTCCAAGGGCGGCAACCGGATTCCCAAATTCCCTGTCGAGTGGCCGTGAAATTGCGCGTGGCGCTTGGCAATTTGCTGGGTGAGGGTTTACCGTGTTCGCTAGTCGGTTGCCAAAAATGGAACCACTGGCTTCGGAGGGTTTGGATGAACAAAGCAGAGCTCATAGATGTGCTCACACAGAAATTGGGCTCGGACCGTCGGCAGGCGACCGCCGCCGTCGAGAATGTTGTCGACACCATTGTGCGTGCGGTGCACAAGGGCGACAGCGTGACGATCACCGGGTTCGGTGTGTTTGAACAACGGCGCCGCGCAGCGCGTGTGGCCCGCAACCCGCGTACCGGTGAGACGGTGAAGGTAAAGCCGACGTCTGTCCCGGCATTCCGCCCGGGCGCCCAATTCAAAGCGGTTGTCGCTGGCGCACAGCGCCTCCCGTCGGAAGGACCGGCCGTGAAACGTGGTGTTGTAGGAGGCGCAGCCAAGAAGACTGCCGCCAAGAAGACCGCAGCCAAGAAGACTGCAGCCAAGAAGACTGCGAGCAAGGCTCCGGTGAAGAAGGCCGCGACGAAAGCTCCGGCGAAGAAGGCCGCCACCAAGGCCCCGGCCAAGAAGGCCGCGACCAAGGCCCCGGTGAAGAAGGCCGCCACCAAGGCTCCGGCGAAGAAGGCCGCGACCAAGGCGCCGGTGCGCAAGGCCGCGACCAAGGCTCCGGCCAAGAAGACCGCGGCCAAGAAGGCGCCGGCCAAGAAGACCGCTGCCAAGCGCGGTCGCAAGTAAACCAGTTCAGACGCAAATACCCTTCGGGCGGCATCGCTGCCCCCGAAGGGTATTTCGCTTTTCAGGCCCGCACGTTCGCGGCCAGTGCCCCGCCGATGTGATCGGCGCCGACCAGCCGGCCGTCATGCAACGACAGCACCCAGGTGCTTCCCTTGTGGTTACGTGATTTATCGGGATGCACCCCGTCGCGCTCGCACCACCACTGGACCAGACCCGGAATCACCTTGCCCTGTGAGCAGATCACCGGGGTGCCCGGGTGTTCGGCGATTTCCAGCAGGCGATGCCGGCCGCGTTTGGGATTCTTGGCGTACGACTCTTCGGTGAGAGCGGGCTCGTTCTCGATCGTCACACCGAGCTCCTCCGCGAGCGGTTGCACCGTCTGGTGACAGCGCAGCCGATCGGCGGCATGCACCTCGGTGGCACCGAACGCCAGCAGTTGCGGGACGAGTGCCTCGGCCTGGGCGCGGCCCCTCTTGTCCAACGGGCGCTTGGTGTCATCGCCGGAGAAGCGCGACTTCCGGCCCGCCGTGCCGTGCCGGACCACCAACACGGTATGGGTGTCCGCAGGGTGTTTTGTGGAGCGCTGCAACACATTTCGATCCTGTGCGTAGTCGAGTTTGTGCATCGCGTCGGCGACCGGCAGCCAGAGGAGTTCGTCGACCTCCTTACCCGGCGTGAATTCGCCGCCGGTGCTGCGGGCCACCCAGTAGTAGACCTTCTTGACGCCCTGATCGATGGGGTAGCTCACCTTGTTGAGTCGCCGGCCCAAGACGCAGCGGTGTCCGGTCTCTTCGAGCACCTCGCGCACCGCGGCCACGGGTGCCGTCTCGCCGGGGTCGACTTTGCCCTTCGGCAGCGACCAGTCGTCGTAGCGCGGACGGTGGATGACGGCGATCTCCAGTTCGGGGT
The DNA here is from genome assembly GCF_002102355.1 of Mycobacterium sherrisii. Lineage (GTDB taxonomy): Bacteria > Actinomycetota > Actinomycetes > Mycobacteriales > Mycobacteriaceae > Mycobacterium > Mycobacterium sherrisii. Next base: position 72,324 of record NZ_LQPT01000093.1, read on the forward strand.
CGGCCGAATCGGAGCGACGCGGCCGCCACAACACCGCGCCCGCGGCGTAGACGACCCGGTTACTTGTGCGGCGACCTGCTGACGAGTTCTGGTCCGGCACCTCACTCCTGCAGGTCAATTCGGCCAGCACCGCCGGCCATGGACATGGCCTGGAAAGTTACCACACGACGTCAGGCGCTGCGGTGCCGCTCCATGAGTGACTCCTGGTGATCGCGGACGGTGTGGCCGTCTCGAGGCGCCGCGATCCACTTGCCGCCGGCCTCGAGTTCCCAGCATCGCGTCGCGGGGTCCAGCGCCGACTCGAACAAATCGTTCAGATACGCCGTCAGCTTCGGGTCCTTGACCTGAACCAGGACCTCGACGCGCCGGTCGAGATTGCGATGCATCATGTCCGCGCTGCCGAGCCAGAACTCGTTGATTGCACCGAAATGCATGATGCGCGAGTGCTCGAGGAATCGCCCGAGAATCGACCGCACGGAAATGTTCTCCGAGAAGCCTTCCACGCCCGGCCGCAAAGCACAGATGCCGCGCACCACGACTTCGATCTGCACACCGGCCCGCGACGCGCGATACAGCGCATCGATGACCTGCTCGTCGACCAATGCATTCATCTTCATCCGGATGCGGCCGCCACCGTGCGCGCGGTGCGCCTCGATCTCGCGGTTGACGCGCTCGATGATCCCGGTCCGAATCCCGTGTGGGGCAACCAAGAGATTGCGGTAGGACACCTTGCGCGAATATCCGGTGAGCGAATTGAACAGGTCCGTCAGGTCGGCGCCGATGTCCGGTGCGGCGGTGAGCAGACCGACATCCTCGTACAGGCGCGCCGTCTTGCCGTTGTAATTGCCGGTTCCGATATGGCAGTAGCGCCGGATCGTGGAACCTTCGCGCCGCACCACCAGGCAGGTCTTGCAGTGCGTCTTGAGTCCGACGTACCCGTAGACCACGTGCACGCCCGCCTGCTCCAGCGTTCGCGCCCAGCGGATGTTGGCCTGCTCGTCGAACCGCGCCTTGATCTCCACCAGCGCCACCACCTGCTTGCCGGCCTCGGCCGCGGCGATCAGCGCCCGCACGATAGGCGAATCACCGGACGTGCGATACAGCGTCTGCTTGATGGCGAGCACGTTCGGGTCGGCGGCCGCCTGTTCGATGAATCGCTGCACACTCGTGGAGAACGACTCGTACGGATGATGAAGCAGCACATCGCCTTCGCGCAGGGTCGCGAAGATGCTCTTGGGTGTCTCCCGATCCGCGAAGGCGGGACTGGTGGCCGGGACCCAGGCGCGGTCTTTGAGCGCCGGCCGGTCGACGCCGTAGATCTGCCACAGCGACGACAGGTCGAGCAGGCCGGGAACCTCAATGACGTCACCGGGATTCACGTCGAGCTCGCGCAGCAGCAGCTCCAGCATGCTCTCGGTCATGTCATCGGCGATCTCCAGCCGTACCGGCGACCCGAAGCGTCGGCGGGCCAGTTCCCGCTCGAGTGCCTGCAGCAAGTCTTCGTCGCGATCCTCTTCGACCTCGTAGTCGGCGTTACGAGTGATGCGGAACGCGTGGTGCTCCACGATTTCCATGCCCGGGAAGAGAACCGGGAGGAATGCGGCGATCAGCTCTTCCATCGGCAGGTAACGGATGACGGCGTGCCCGTCGCTTCCGTCGCCGTCACTTCGTCCTTCGAGTTCTTCGAGTTCCACGAAACGATCGACGTTGTCGGGAACCTTGACTCGGGCGAAGTGCTGGCCGCCGTCGTCCTTGACGGTGACCGCCAGATTCAGGCTCAACCCGCTGACGAACGGGAACGGGTGAGCCGGGTCGACGGCCAGCGGGGTCAGCACCGGGAAGACCTGCTCGGTGAAGTAGACCGAGAGTTGGTCTCGTTCAGCCTGATCCAAATCCGCCCAGGTGACTATATAAATGCCTTCCTGCGCCAGCGCGGGTCGCACGGCGTCGAGGAACACCCGGGCATGCCGAGTCGCGATCCGCTGGGTCTGCTCGCCGATGCGGGCCAGCTGCTCGCGCGGCGTCAAACCGTCCGCCGAGCGGACCGACAGCCCCATCTCGTCGCGGCGCTTGAGCCCTGCCACCCGGACCATGTAGAACTCGTCGAGGTTGGACGCGAAGATGGCCAGAAACTTGGCTCGTTCCAGCAACGGCAGCGAGGTGTCAGCGGCCAGGGACAACACCCGCGCGTTGAAGTCCAGCCAGCTCAGTTCGCGGTTGAGGTACCGATCCTCCGGCAGTGCGTCGTCGATTGCGGCCTGGGTCGTCGCTGGCGGCGCTCCGACCGCGCTTTCGGAAGGTTGCCACACGGTTTCGTCGAGACGTGCTTGGGCTTCGGTTTCGGTCACCCTGAAATCATGGCGCATCACCCGCCGGTGCTGCTAGCGCATGGTAGACATCCATCCGTCGTTGGTGCGGCGTTCATCGCACGGACAGGTTTGCTACACCGTCGCTCTCAGTGCTGCGAGATGGCGCGGGCGGTTGCCGGTCCGACGCCCAGGCGGCGGGCGGCGGCCAGGTCGGCGGGGGTGTCGACGTCGCAGCGCAGTCCCGGCCACGGCCCAGTCAACTCGATGGCGCCCGAACGACGATGGCGCGCCGCGGAATCCGAACCGAACTGCGGCTGCAGCGCCCCGCCGAAGGCGCACAGCGCCGCGGTGCCCGTCGCCAGCCGGTCGGCGACAAAGCTGCGCCGGTGCTGGCGCGCTGCGGCGATGGCGCCGGCCAGCTCCTGGGATTGCAGCGCGGGTAAATCTCCTTGTAGCGCAATAACATTGGCGAATGATCCGGCGACGGATCGCTCGGCGGTGGCGATCGCATGGTTGAGCGGATCGGGATGGCCCTGCGGGGTCGGGTCGCTGAGCACGTGCGCGCCCAGCTGTGCCACCGCGGCGGCGGCGGCCTCGTCGGGTGTGACGACGGTGATCGAACCCACCGAGTCGACCCGCGCCGCGGCCGTCACGGTGTCCACCAGCATGGCCAGCACCACGGTCTCCCGGGTCCGCGCCGAGAACACCGGGGCCAGCCTGGTCTTGGCGGCGGTCAACCGCTTGACGGCGATGATCAGCGCGATGTCGCCGGCACCGTCGGCCCGTGTGCCGCTCATGGCGTCAATCCTGCCAGCGCCGCCGCGCGATGCACTCGGGAGCATCGGCGCGCGCATCATGGTGACGACGCCGGCGGGCTGGTCTAGGGTGTAGCGGCCGCGGATGCGGCGTCGGGACAGATCGGGATTGGGGACATGGCCAGCACAGCGGGCACCGTTGCGGTGATGGGCGCCGGAGCATGGGGCACGGCACTGGCGAAGGTGCTTGCCGAGGTCCTTGAGGCAACCCCCGAAGAGGCCAGGGCGCCGGGCGCCGAGATCCGGCTGTGGGCGCGGCGGCCCGACGTGGCCGAGCAGATCAACGCCACCCACTACAACCCGACCTATCTGCCCGGCACCCTGCTGCCGTCGCGCATCCGCGCCACCACCGACGCCGCCGACGCGCTGGACGGCGTCACCACGGTGCTGTTGGGCGTACCGGCGCAGACGCTGCGCGGCAATCTCGAGCGGTGGGCCCCGCTGATCGTCGACGGGGCGACGCTGGTGAGCCTGGCCAAGGGCATCGAACTGGACACGCTGATGCGGATGAGCCAGGTCATCGTCTCGGTGACCGGCGTCGACCCCGCGCAGGTCGCGGTGATCTCCGGGCCCAACCTGGCCAGTGAGATCGCCGCGTGCCAGCCCGCCGCCACCGTCGTGGCGTGCAGCGACTCCGGGCGCGCCGTCGCCCTGCAGCGGATGCTCAACACCGGCTACTTCCGCCCCTACACCAACAGCGACGTCATCGGCACCGAGATCGGTGGTGCCTGCAAGAACGTCATCGCTCTGGCCTGCGGCATGGCCGTCGGCGTGGGGTTGGGCGAAAACACCGTCGCCGCGATCATCACCCGCGGCCTGGCGGAGATCATGCGGCTGGGTATCGCGCTGGGCGCCAAGGGTGCGACGCTGGCCGGCCTGGCCGGCGTGGGCGACTTGGTGGCCACCTGCTCGTCGCCGCATTCGCGCAACCGGTCGATGGGCGAGCAATTGGGGCGGGGCGCGACGATCCAGTCCGCGCTGAAGGGGAAGGACGGACACGTGGTCGAGGGCGTGACATCGAGTGAATCCGTGCTCGCACTGGCGTCCAGCTACGACGTCGAGATGCCGCTCACGGACGCGGTGCATCGGGTCTGTCACAAGGGCCTCTCGGTCGACCAGGCGATCGCGCTGCTGCTGGGTCGCAGCACCAAGCCGGAATAACCCCCACCCGGGGACCGGCGGCCCGGCCGGTGTGCGGCTCACCCGGTAGCCTCTTTAGGTTGTGAACGCCGGCGACGGGACGAGCGGGTCCCCTGTGTCACCCGAACGGGTGCGCGTGGCGATCGTGTTCGGCGGGCGCAGCAACGAGCATGCGATCTCGTGCGTGTCCGCGGGCAGCATCTTGCGCAACCTCGACCCGCAGCGGTTCGACGTCGTCGCGATCGGCATCACCCCCGAAGGCTCGTGGGTACTCACCGACGGCGATCCGGATGCATTGGCGATCACCAACCGGCAACTGCCCGGGGTGACGGTGGAGTCGGGGACCGAGTTGGCGTTGCCGGCCGACCCGCGACGCAGCGGCCAGTTGGTGTCCCTGTCGACCGGTGCCGGCGAAGTGCTGGGCTCGGTCGACGTGGTGTTCCCCGTGCTGCACGGTCCTTACGGCGAGGACGGCACCATCCAAGGCCTGCTCGAACTGGCGGGGGTGCCCTACGTCGGCGCCGGCGTGCTGTCCAGCGCGGTGGGAATGGACAAGGAGTTCACCAAGAAGCTGCTGGCCGCCGCCGGACTTCCGGTCGGGGCGCACGCCGTGCTGCGCCCGTCGCAACCGACGCTGGCCCCACCGGAGTGCGAACGGCTCGGCCTGCCCGTGTTCGTCAAACCCGCGCGCGGCGGTTCCTCGATCGGCGTCAACCGGGTGACGAACTGGGACGAGCTGGCCGCCGCGGTCGCCGACGCCCGCCGGCACGATCCGAAGGTGATCGTCGAGGCCGCGATCAACGGACGCGAGCTGGAGTGTGGCGTGCTCGAAATGCCGGACGGCACAATAGAAGCCAGCACGGTCGGAGAGATCCGGGTGGCGGGGGTGCGCGGCCGCGAGGACGGCTTCTACGATTTCGCGACCAAATACCTTGACGACGCAGCCGAATTGGATGTGCCCGCCAAGGTCGACGACGACATCGCCGACGCGGTACGGCAATTGGCGATCCGCGCGTTCCACGCCATCGACTGCCAGGGCCTGGCCCGCGTCGACTTTTTCCTGACCGACGACGGACCGGTGATCAACGAGGTCAACACGATGCCCGGGTTCACCACGATCTCGATGTTCCCGAGGATGTGGGCGGCCAGCGGCGTGGACTATCCCACCCTGCTGGCGACGATGGTCGAAACGGCGTTGGCCCGGGGCGTGGGCCTGCGCTAGGGCTGCGCCGCGGGAGCGGGATCGATGGGTACCGCCGTGAGGGTGCGGGCGACGACCTCGGAAAGCTGCTGAATCGGCGTCGGCCCGGACCCCGTCGGCAATGTGAGCGCCAGATAGACCGGCCGGTCGACGGTGTACCAGGTGGATCTGCCTGCGTCACCGGCGGATTGCTCTTCGCCGGCCACTTCGAACCACTGCACCTGATCGACCACCTGAATCGGGGACCCCACCACGAAACCGATGGGACGCTCGAGGCCGCAGCGCAGCACCACGGGCTCGGTGTCGGGCTTGGCGCGCCAGGCCGTTGCACCCTCGGGCGCCGGTTGGGCCAGCGGTGCCCGCTGGTAATCGCCGAGCCGGTCCGGGAGCACCGCGGCCAGCGCCCGACATGCGGGACTGCCGGCCTGCGGCGCCTGGACACCGGGGAGAGCGACCGGTTGCGGTGGTGCCTGACGGGTGGCCGCGATCCCCAGGACGACGCCGACCGCCACCACCGCGATCACCACCGCGGCGATCAGCATGCCGCGCGGGGGTCCACCCAGATCGCCGGTGCCGGCTACGTCGTCGGTATCCGAAGTCGCCATCCTCGCCCGTCGTCGACACAGCGCGCCGAAGACCGGCCACCTCCCCTCTTTGTTTTTCCTCGCATTCGCGCTTTCTCGGGCCGCACGCGGCCCGCATCGCCACGGCGCTCTACACTGGCGCGGTCCGCTCGCGCGGGCAGGGACCAAACTTACCGCAGGTCGGGCCGCCGGACGAGGGGGCCGACGGGCACCGGACGCGGCAGAGGAGGTGGACATGCCCGACGAGGTGGTCGGCGCGCCGCCGTCCACATTGGGGCGGCTGGGCGAGTTCGCCGTCATCGACCGGCTGGTGCGCGGTCGGCGACAGCCCGATGCCGTGCTGGTGGGACCCGGCGACGATGCGGCGGTGCTGACCGTCGGCGACGGCCGCGCGCTGGTGTCGACCGACATGTTGGTGGCCGGCCGGCATTTTCGGCTGGACTGGTCGACACCGCACGACGTCGGCCGCAAGGCCATCGCACAAAACGCCGCCGACGTCGAGGCGATGGGCGGCCGGGCCACGGCGTTCGTGGTCGGCTTCGGCGCGCCCGCAGACACGCCGACCGCGCAAGTGGAAGCGCTGGCCGACGGAATGTGGCAAGAGGCAACGCGAGTCGGCGCCGGCATCGCCGGCGGTGACCTGGTCAGTTCGCCGCAGTGGGTGCTCTCGGTCACGGTGCTGGGCGACCTGGCCGGCCGGGCCCCGGTGCTGCGTTCCGGTGCCCAGCCCGGGGCCGTGCTCGCGGTCGCCGGTGAGCTGGGGCGTTCGGCTGCGGGATATGCGTTGTGGCACAAGGGTATTAGCGGGTTCGAGCCGTTGCGGTCGCGTCATCTGGTGCCGGAACCGCCGTATGGTCAGGGCGCGGTGGCCGCCGCGCACGGCGCGCAAGCGATGATCGACGTCTCCGACGGCCTGGTCGCCGACCTGCGGCACGTCGCGGAGGCGTCGGGTGTGGGTATCGACCTATCCACGGCGGCCCTGGACCCCGACCGCGAGGCGCTGCGCGCGGCCGCCGCCGCCGTGGCCGAGGACCCCTTCTCGTGGGTGCTGGGCGGTGGCGAAGATCACGCTCTGGCGGCATGTTTCGCGGGTCCGCCGCCGCCGGGCTGGCGCGTGATCGGGCGGGTGCTCGACGGCCCGGCCCGGGTGTTGGTCGACGGCGCGCCGTGGCAGGGATACCCGGGCTGGCAGTCGTTCCAGGATTGACGTGCTTTTTAATAACAACGTGACCGACACGGTGGTGGGATGACTGCGCGTCCGTTACCCGAACTCGTGGAGCCCGGCTGGGCGGCGGCGCTGGAACCGGTCGCCGACCAGGTGACCCGGATGGGGCAGTTCCTGCGAGAGGAAATCGCCGCGGGCCGCCGCTACCTGCCCGCCGGACCGAACGTCCTGCGCGCCTTCACCTTTCCGTTTGATCAGGTGCGGGTGCTGATCGTCGGCCAGGATCCCTACCCGACCCCCGGGCACGCGGTGGGCCTGAGCTTCTCGGTGGCTCCCGATGTGCATCCGCTGCCGCGGAGCCTGTCCAACATCTTCGACGAGTATTCAACCGACCTGGGCCACCCGCGACCCAGCTGCGGCGATTTGACGCCGTGGGCGCAGCGCGGGGTGCTGCTGCTGAACAGGGTCCTTACGGTGCGGCCGAGCAATCCCGCCTCGCATCGCGGCAAGGGTTGGGAAGCGGTCACCGAGTGCGCCATCCGCGCGCTGGTGGCCCGGTCCCGGCCGCTGGTGGCCATCCTGTGGGGCCGCGATGCGTCGACGCTCAAACCCATTCTGGCCGAGGGGAATTGTGTCGCGATCGAGTCGCCGCACCCGTCGCCCCTATCCGCCTCGCGCGGCTTCTTCGGCTCGCGCCCGTTCAGCCGCGCCAACGAGTTGCTCACCGGGATGGGTGCCGAACCGATCGACTGGCGATTGCCCTGAGCGGTGCCTAGACGTCCGGGAAGTCGACGTCTTTGGTGACGGCCTTCCACTCCTCGATCGACGCCGACATCGCGGAGATCTTGTCCCGCACGGCTTTCAGCACGTCGCGGCCCAGCAGCAGCCGCAGCGGCGGATCATCGAGCGTGGTGATCATCAGCACCGCCGCCGCCACCTTTTTGGGGTCGCCCGGCAGCTGGTCGGCGAACTGCTTGATCAAATCCTTGCGCGCCGCGACCTCGACGTAATCGGGGATCGGGCGGCCCGATTCCTTCATCGACCGGGTGGCCCAGTCGGTGCGGAAGGCGCCCGGCTCGATGGCGGTCACCTTGATACCCAACGGACGCACCTCGGTCGCCAGCGCCTCGGTGAGCGCCTCGAGCGCGAACTTGGTCGACGAATAGTAGGCGTTGGGCGGGTTGGCCACCAGCCCGGTCATCGAGGAGATGTTGACGATGTGTCCCGACCTGCGGGCGCGCATCTCGGGCAATACCGCCTTGATCATGTCGACCGCCCCGAAGTAGTTGACGTCGAACAGCTTTCGCACCTCGGCGTCCTCGCCCTCCTCGACCGAGGACAGGTAACCGTGGCCGGCGTTGTTGACCAGGACGTCGATCCCGCCGAACGCGTCGTGCGCCGCCGACACCGCGGCCGCGATCTGGGCCGCGTCGGTTACGTCGAGCCCCACGGTCAGGGCGTGGTCGCCGAATTCGTCGGCGAGATCGGCCACCGTCTCGGGCCGCCGCGCGGTCACCACCGTGCGATGGCCCGCTTGCAAAGCGGCACGGGCGATTTCGCGGCCGAAGCCGGTGGAGCATCCGGTGATCAGCCAGCGCGACATCGCTAGCTGGTCCCTTCCGGTAGCCGGCGCAGTTAGGCCGCGCGTCGACGGGCCAGTTCAGTTGCCCGCTGCGGGGCGGTGACCCGCGGCAGGTGTGGCACCTCCCGGTCCAGATCGTCGAGCTCGATGACCCGGCCGCGCGCGCCGAGACCTGCGCGGGGACCGGACTCGCCGAACTCCGCCATCCGCAGCGTCAGGATGGCCTCGGCCAGGCCGTCGGAGTCGATCCAATTCGCCCCGCCCGGGTCCACCGGGGAGATCACGTAGGTGTAGGTGCCGTCGTCGTTGGCCACCGATTGCGCCTTGTTCAGGCTGCCGGTGCGGTCGACAAGATCGAGCGTGGTGCCCCAGATGTTGCTCAGCGGAACCGTGAAGTACTCCGCGCCACCGTCGTTGACGTCGACGACGAACGCCTCGCCCGGCCCGAGGTCCACGCGTCCCATCACGTAAACCTGGTTGCGCATCGCTCCCGCTTTGTCGGCCGACCAGGCCAGGTCGAAGTGGTTGGCCGGCATCTTGTACACGCCGTGGCTGAGCTTGCCGGTGAAGTTCGCGAAGTGTGCCATCATCGCCGCGGTGGCCTCGGCCTGCTCGTCGAGCGTGCGCGCCGGCCGCATCGTCGACGTCGTGGCGCCGAGTCGTTGTCCTCAAGGTAATTGGGGTCGTCGCGGTCCCAGTCCAGCAGCACGTCGCGGATGTAGAACTCGTGCGCCGCCGGTGAGCTCCGCACGTGGTTCGGGCGGCCGTCGGCGGGTGCGGAGTCGACGGTGATGGTGAAGCTGCCGTCGGACTCGACGTGCATGGTGCGGCCGTTGAGCACGGCGACGGTGCCCATGTTCGCGTCCCAGAGCGTGAAGTAGTTCTCGGTCATGCGGTGCGTGCCGACCCGGCCGTGGATTTCGTAGCGTTCGTCGCCGCAGATCGGGATGACCCGGTACACGCTGTCGGGATTGTCGATGCCCCAACGTGATCCGGGGACCTGACGGCCTGACACCGGATGCGCCAGCCGGGTGATGCAGCTGACCTTGGGCCGCAGCTTGTCCTGGTTGCACGACCATATCGCCGCCGAGAACATCACCTCGGCGAACGCGTCGTCGAACCGTTCGCGCATGGCGGCGGAGGCCCGGGCCCGGCTCAGCCAGGTCCCGGCGACGCTGCGATAGGTGGACTTGACGGTGGGGTGCTCGATCAGGTCGAGGGCGGCCAGTTCCTGTTCGTGTTGGGCGGCCGTCGCGACGGGGTGTTCAACCATCAGCCGCTCCTATATTCGTCCGAAAATGTTGGGGCACAAAGCAAACCGGTCGCAGGCCTACGCGCAACATGCCGAAACCCGGTCAGAACTTCAGGTGCCGGCTGACGTCGCCGACCTGATCGACGAACATGGTGCGGCTGTCGAACCACCAGGCGCCGTCGACGCGGTGAAAGGTGTCCCGGTAATGCCCGGTGACGATCACCTGCAGGGGCAGGTCCGGGGTTGCTTGCGTGACACAGTAATACGACGTGCTGCGCGCGGTGCCCGCGTCCTCGTCGATGAACAGCTGCACGTTGGTGGTGTGGTGCCGGGTCTTGGGCGTGCCGTCGTCGTAGAACCGGGTGGCCATTTCGTACATCTGCCGCACCCGCGCCGGTCCCTCGAACACCGTCTCCGGCGGTCCGTCGGCCACGCCGCAGATGCGGCCGTGGGTGAAAAGGCCGGCCACCGCGTCCAGATCGCCGCCGTCGAGGAACTCGGCGTAGGTGTAGATCAGGTTGGTGATTTCTCGTGCGCTGTCGCTCATGCCAAGCCATCCCGGATCAACTCGTCGGCCGTGTCGCAGACCATGTTGGCAGAACTGACCCGACTTACATAGAACCGCCCATTACTGTTAGTCGCCGTGGCCATTCCGTGGACGCCGAGCCGGCTCGGCAACCTGACCGGCAAACGGGTCGTCGTGACCGGGGCGACCAGCGGCGTCGGGCTGGGCACCGCCCGGGCGCTGGCCGCGGCCGGCGCGCACGTGGTGCTGGCCGTGCGCAACACCGACCTGGGTAAGCAGCGCGCGGCCGACATGCGCGGCCCCACGTCGGTGCTCAAGCTCGATCTGTCGGATCTGGCGTCGGTGCGGGCGTTTCCCGATCAGCTCGACGGCGACATCGACATCTTGATCAACAATGCCGGCACGCTCACCGACCGGCGCACCGAGACCGTCGACGGCTTCGAGACGACCCTGGGCACCAACCTGCTGGGGCCATTCGCCTTGACCAATCTGCTGCGCCCGAGGGTGCGTTCGCAGATCATCATCGTCGGCTCCGACGCCCACAAATCGGCCGTCCTGCACCTCGACGACATGCACCTGCGCCGCACCAAGTGGACGCGGCTGGGCAGCTACGCGTCCTCGAAGTTCGCGGTCATGTTGTGGGGGCTGGAACTGGACCGCAGGCTGCGCGCCGCCGGGTCGACGATCGTCAGCCAACTGACCCACCCCGGATGGGTGGCCTCCAACCTGTCACACGTCGGGCAGACCCCGCTGCTGTCGCTGGCCCACAGGGCCGTCACGGTGGTGGCCGACCGGTTCGCCAACGACATCGACGAAGGCGCGGCGCCCACCTTGTACTGCATCAGCGAACCGGTGCCGCCGGGCAGCTTCGTCGGCGTCAGCGGCCGGCTCGGCCTGCGCGGTGGCCCGGTGCTGGCCGGGCGTTCGGCGCTGGCATGCGACTACGACACGGCCGCCCGCCTGGTGGCCTTCGCCGAAGAACAGACCGGCACGCAGCTGGAGGTATAGCCATGGGCGAACTCGACAACACCGTCGCCGTCATCACCGGCGCGGCCCGCGGGCAGGGCCGCAGCCACGCGGTGGCGCTCGCCGAACAGGGCGCCGACATCATCGCGGTGGACATCTGCGCCGACATCGACGCGATTCCCTATCCGCTGGGGACCAAAGCGGACCTCGAGGAGACGGCGCGACTGGTCGAAGCGACCGGCCGCAGGGCGGCACCCGTCGTCGCCGACGTTCGCGACCTGCAGCAGTTGGCGGCCGCGGTGCGCGGCGGCATCGACGAGCTCGGCGACATCGACATCGTCGTCGCCAACGCCGGGGTGGTGGCGATCGGCAACGACGAGACGGACAACGAGCCGGTGTTCACCTCGATCGTCGACACCAACCTCAAGGGGGTCTGGCACACGCTGCTGGCGACGGTGCCGTCGATGGTCCGCAAGGGGCGCGGCGGATCGATCGTGATGGTCAGCTCGTCACAGGGCCTGACCGGCCGCGGCGGTGACGGCAGCGCGGCGATGTTCGGCTATGCCGCGTCCAAGCACGGTGTGGTGGGGCTGATGCGGTCGGCGGCCAATGCCTATGCGCCGCATAAGATTCGGGTCAACTCGGTACATCCGGCCGGGGTTGCGACACCGATGATCATCAACGACTTCGTGGTCAGCCGGATGCTGGAGAACCCGAATCCGGCGGTGGCCCAGATGTTGCTGCCCGATGTGCCGCTGGTCGAGGCGCAGGACGTGACGGAAGCCGTGCTGTGGCTGGTCAGTCCCCGGGCACGCTATGTGACCGGGGTGTCGATACCCGTGGATGCCGGGCACATCGTGATGTAGGCGAGTGGCCGGGCTAGCCCCTGACGACCTTGCCGACCTTGATGCAGGACGTGCACGCGTTGACCCGCTTCTTGTTGCCGCCCGGGCGGGCCGCCACGTGCACGGTCTGAACGTTGGGGTCCCAGCGCCGGCTGGTGCGCCGGTGGGAGTGCGACACCGACTTGCCGAAGCCGGGGCCTTTCCCGCAGATTTCGCACACAGCGGCCATCGTTCTAGCTCCTCAAATGTTCGGGGATCCGGCACGGTCAGCTCGCGCGCCGGAACGGCCCAGGTTACCCGGGCCGGTCCAGGATACCGACAGGGGTGGGCAACCTCCAAAACGCTGCACAACCGACGGTCGGCTGAACTCCGACACTGTCGCGGCCGCTGGCTAGGCTCAATAGACCGTCGGCTGGCTCGAATCGTTCGAGGAGGTGGGGTCACGTGGGCAATCCGGATCGTCTGCTGGATGCGCCGGCTCTGCGGGACTGGGCGCACACCGCCGTCTCCGACCTGATCACCCACATCGACGAGATCAACCGCCTCAATGTGTTCCCGGTCGCCGATTCCGATACCGGTGCGAACATGCTGTTCACGATGCGTTCCGCGCTGGCCGAGGCCAATGCGGGGATCGGCGCCGACGGCGGGCCCGGCTGCGTGGCCCGGACCGCGTCAGCCCTCTCGGTGGGCGCCCTCAACGGCGCGCGCGGCAACTCCGGGGTGATCCTGTCGCAAATCCTGCGCGGCATCGCCGACGTCACCGCGACGGCGGCCGCCGAATCCGGCGGCGAACTTGCGCACCTGGACGCCGCGTTGCTCGGCGCGGCGCTGCAGCGCGGGGTCGAGCTGGTGATCGCCTCGATGGGTGGTGAGGAGGTTCCGGGCACCATCGTCTCGGTGTTGCGGGCCGCCGCGCAGGCCGTCGAGGGATGCGCCGACGACGGCTTGGCCGCTGCGGTGACGGCCGCCGGCGACGCGGCGGTCGTCGCCCTGGAGAAGACCCCCGAGCAGCTCGAAGTGCTGGCCGACGCGGGTGCCGTGGACGCCGGCGGCCGCGGCCTGCTGGTCCTGCTGGATGCGTTGCGCTCGACGGTCACCGCGCCGCCGCCGGTCCGCACGGTCTATGAGCCCTCGCCGCGGGCGCAACCGGCCGACCGGCCCGCGCCGCAGTTCGAGGTGATGTACGCGCTGTCCGGGTGCGATGCACGCACCGCGGACCGATTGCGGCAGCGGCTCGAGGAGCTGGGTGAATCGGTGGCGATCGCCACCGATTCGGCCGCGTCGTCCAGTAGCTACTCGGTGCACGTGCATACCGACGACGCCGGCGCGGCGGTGGAAGCGGGTTTGGCGGCCGGGCAACCGAGCCGAATCGTGATCTCCGTGCTGAGTTCGGGGGCCGTCGGGCTGCCGGTGGGCAGCTGGACCCGGGAGCGGGCGGTGGTGGCCGTGGTGGACGGCGACGGCGCGGCCGCGCTGTTCGCCGGCGAGGGCGCTCATGTGCTGCGACTGGATCGGCGGGGCAGCGACCAGGCCACGACCGTCAGCGCCCACCAGCTGATGCGGGCGGTGGTCGACACCGGGGCCGCCCAGGTGATGGTGCTGCCCAACGGGTATGTGGCCGCCGAGGAGCTGGTCGCCGGCTGCACCGCGGCCATCGGCTGGGGCATCGACGTGGTGCCGATACCGACGGGGTCGATGGTGCAGGGCCTGGCCGCGCTGGCCGTGCACGAAACGGACCGCCAGGCCGTCGACGATGGCTACACGATGGCCCGCGCGGCCGGCAGCGCCCGCTGCGGTTCGGTGCGCGTCGCCACCGAGAGCGCGCTGACCTGGGCCGGCCGCTGCCAGCCGGGCGACGGCCTGGGTATTGCCGGCGACGAGGTGCTCATCGTCGCCGACGACGTGACCCGGGCGGCGATCGGGCTATTGGACCTGCTGCTGGCCTCCGGTGGTGATCTGGTGACCGTGCTGGTCGGCGCCGGCCTGGACGCGGCGGCCGGCGCGGCGGTGACCGACGTGCTGCAGGAGCACGTGCACGATCACCATCCGGGCACCGAGCTGGTGACCTACCGCACCGGGCATCGCGGCGACGCCCTGCTGATCGGGGTCGAGTAGCCGTGGTGTCCCTGCGTGATCGGCTGGACTACGTGCTGGGCGCCAAGGCCGCCGACCCCCTCGACGAGGTGTTCGGCATCCGCACCGTCGACGACCTGCTGCGCCACTACCCGCGCAGCTACTCCGAGGGCGCCGCGCGCTGGGACAGCGACGACGACCGCCCGGAAACGGGCCAGCACATCACCCTCGTCGACACGATCACCGACACCCACACGTTCCCGATGAAGAAGAACCCGAAGCGCAAATGCCTGCGCATCACCGTGGGCTCCGGGCGTCACAAGGTGACCGCGACGTTCTTCAACGCCGACTACCTCAGCAAGGACCTGATCAAGGGCGCCAAGGTGATGCTCGCCGGCGAGGTCGGATACTTCCGGAACGTCATGCAGCTGACCCACCCGGACTTTCTCCTGCTCGACGCGCCGGGGCGGCGCAACCGCGGCAGCAAGGCACTCAAATCCATCGCCGACGCCTCGCAGGCCGTCAGCGGCGAGGTGTTGATGTCGGAGTTCGAGCGTCGTTTCTTCCCGATCTATCCGGCCAGCACCAAACTGCAGAGCTGGGACATCTTCGCCTGCGTGCGTCAAGTGCTCGACGTCCTCGAGCCCGTCGAGGATCCGCTGCCCGCCGAGCTGATCGCCGCCCACGGCCTGATCTCCGAAGACCAGGCGCTGCGCGCCATCCATCTGGCCGAGGACGAGGCGGACCGCCGCCGCGCGCGGGAACGGCTGAGTTTCGACGAAGCCGTCGGCCTGCAGTGGGCGCTGGTCTCGCGCCGGCACGGCGAGCTGTCCCAGTCCGGGCCCCCGGCGCCGCCCCGGCCCGCTGGACTGGTCGCAGAACTGTTGCAGCGCTTGCCTTTTGAGCTGACCGAGGGGCAACGTGCAACGCTCGCGGTGCTTTCCGACGGGCTCGCAGCGACCCGGCCGATGAACCGGCTGCTGCAGGGCGAGGTCGGCTCCGGCAAGACGATCATCGCGGTGCTGGCGATGCTGCAGATGGTCGACGCGGGCTACCAGTGCGCGATGTTGGCGCCCACTGAAGTCCTTGCCGCACAACATCTGCGGTCGATCACCGACGTGCTCGGCCCGCTGGCCATGGCCGGCCAGCTGGGCGGGGCGGATAACGCGACCCGGGCCGCGCTGCTGACCGGATCGATGTCCACCGCGCAGAAAAACCAGGTCCGCGCGGACATCGCGAGCGGCCAGGTCGGCATCGTCATCGGCACGCACGCGCTGCTGCAGGATTCGGTGGAGTTTCACAATCTGGGCATGGTGGTGGTCGACGAGCAGCACCGCTTCGGGGTGGAGCAACGAGACCAGTTGCGGACCAAGGCTCCTGCGGGCATCACACCCCACCTGCTGGTGATGACGGCGACGCCGATCCCGCGCACGGTCGCGCTGACGGTCTACGGCGACCTGGAAACCTCGACGCTGCGCGAGCTGCCGCGCGGGCGCCAGCCGATCACCAGCAACGTCATCTTCGTCAAGGACAAACCAGCCTGGCTGGACCGCGCCTGGCAGCGCATCCGCGAGGAGGTCGCGGCCGGCCGGCAGGCCTACGTGGTGGCGCCCCGCATCGACGAGTCCGACGAGTCGGAGAAGGGTGGCGACGGCGCGCGGCCGACGGAAACCGCCGAGGGGCTGTTCGCCCGGCTGCGCTCCGGCGAGCTGGCGACGGTGCGCCTGGGACTGATGCATGGCCGATTGCCCGCCGAGGAGAAGGACGCCGCGATGGCGGCCTTCCGGACCGGGCAGATCGATGTGCTGGTGTGCACCACCGTCATCGAGGTCGGCGTCGACGTTCCCAACGCGACGGTGATGCTGGTGCTGGACGCCGACCGGTTCGGGATCAGCCAGCTGCATCAGCTGCGCGGCCGTATCGGCCGCGGCGAGCATCCGAGCCTGTGCCTGCTGGCCACCTGGAGCTCACCGGGCTCGCCGGCCGGCCGGCGGCTGCGCGCCGTCGCCGAGACCCTGGACGGTTTCGCCCTCGCCGAGCTGGACCTCAAGGAGCGCCGCGAAGGAGATGTGTTGGGCCGCAAC
This sequence comes from Mycobacterium sherrisii, assembly GCF_002102355.1. GTDB lineage: Bacteria > Actinomycetota > Actinomycetes > Mycobacteriales > Mycobacteriaceae > Mycobacterium > Mycobacterium sherrisii. Next base: position 88,866 of record NZ_LQPT01000093.1, read on the forward strand.
CAGTCCGGGCGGGCGATCGCGCTGCGGCTGCTGTCGCTGGCCGACCACCTGGCCTACATCGAAGCCGCGCGCGAGTACTGCACCACGGCCTACGAGCACAGCAGCGACCGCCCCGGATTGGATTTGCTGGCAGCACAATTCACCAACACCGACCGTATCGAATACTTGGACAAGTCGTGACCCGCCGAACGCTGCTGTGGTTGTCGCTGGCCGCGGTGCTCGCGGTGCTGGTCGCCTATCAGACGCTGGATGCCACGGCGGCCAGACACGCCGAGATCACCGCCCGGGCCGACGTGCCCACGGTCGCGCCCGGCATCGACGTGCTGGCCGGTGTCGCGGTACTGCCACAGCGAACACACCGCTACGACTACCGCCGGGCGGCCTTCGGCGACGCCTGGGACGACGACAACGACGCTCCGGGCGGGCACAACGGCTGCGACACCCGCGACGACATCCTCGACCGCGACCTGGTCGACAAGACCTATGTGTCGATCAAGCGATGTCCCACCGCCGTGGCCACCGGCATCCTGCACGACCCGTACACCAACACCACCATCGACTTCCGGCGCGGCGCCAAGATCGGGGAATCGGTGCAGATCGACCACATCGTCCCGCTCGCCTACGCCTGGGACATGGGCGCTTTCGGCTGGCCGGACTCGCAACGACGGCGCTTCGGCAACGACCCGGCCAACCTGCTGGCCGTCCAGGGCCAGGCCAACCAGGACAAGGGCGACCAGCCACCGGCGCTGTGGATGCCGCCGAACAAGGCGTTCGCCTGCCAATACGCGGTGCAGTTCATCGCCGTACTGCGCGGCTATCAGTTACCCGTGGACCAGCCGTCGGCGGAGGTGTTGCGGCGGGCCGCGGCGACCTGCCCGACGGGAGGATGACGCACGCCGCTCAGGTGCCCTCGTAGGTGTCCGGGTCCGGGCGCAGCCGGGTGCCGTCGTGCAGCGCGTTGATCGCGTCCATGTGCTCGGCGGCCAGTTCGAAGTCGAACACGTCCAGGTTTTTGGCGATGTGTTCGGCCGAGGCCGACCGGAAGACGACCGAATTACCCAGTTGCACGTTCCACCGCAGCAGCACCTGCGCGGGGGTCTTGTCGTATTCACCGGCCACCGAGGTCACCGTCGGGTTGTCCATCAGCTTGCCCAGCGCCAGCGGCGTGTAGGACTGCGTCACGACATTGTGCTGAGCGTTCACCTTGCGCATGTCGGCCTGGTTGAGCAGCGGGTGCAGCTCGATCTGGTTGACCGCCGGGGTGGTGAAGACCAGGTCGATGACCATCTCCAGGTACTCCTGGGTGAAGTTGGAGACACCGATCGAGCGGGTGTGTCCCTTCCCGCGCGCTTGCAGCAGCCCGCCGAAGGAGTCGACGTACTTGCCCAATGCCGGGGCCGGCCAGTGGATCAGGTAGAGATCGACGTAGTCCAGGCCCAGCCGCTGCACGCTGGCCACGCAGGCGTCCTCGGCGCCCTTGAAGCCCTGGTCGGCGGTGGCCAGCTTGCTGGTCACGAAGATCTCCGCGCGGGGGATCCCGGAGGCGGCGATGGCGCGGCCGACGGCGGCCTCGTTGCCGTACGCCGCGGCGGTGTCGATCAGTCGGCAGCCGACCTCCAGCGCCGCGGTGACGGCGCGCTCGGTTTCCTCTTCTGACAAATCCGCGACACCGAGGCCGAGCACCGGCATCGTGTTTTCGTCATTGAGAGCAATCGAGGGTACGGCGGCGCTCGAGTCGCCAGTCAACGTCATTCACCTACCTGTGAAACTGAAGGTTTTCGGATCCGGGCCAAGCCGAGTTCCGTCGTCGAGCGAGGAAATCGACGCCATTTCATCGGCGCTCAGTTCGAAATCGAACACGTCGAAGTTACTCGCAATCCGTGCAGGGTTCACCGACTTAGGGATCACGATATTACCGAGCTGTATATGCCACCTAATCAACACCTGGGCCGGTGTTCGTCCCAAACCTTCGGCGACGGCGGTGACGCCGGGGTGCGTCAGCAGCGCGCCCTGGCCCAGTGGCGCCCACGCCTCGGTCGCGATCCCGTGCTGCGCGTGGACTTTCCGCAATTCCGCTTGGGAGAACCGCGGATGCAATTCGACCTGATTGACCGCGGGCACCATGCCGGTGGCATCGATGAGCACCATCAGGTGCTCGGGCTCGAAATTGCTGACTCCGATCGAGCGGATGCGGCCCTGATCGCGCAGGTGGGCGAAAGCCTTGAACGTCTCGACGAACTTTCCCAGCGCGGGAACCGGCCAATGGATCAGGTACAGGTCGAGATAGTCCAGCCCGAGCCGGTCCATGCTGGCGTCGAATGCGGCCAGCGTGCTGTCGTAACCCTGGTCCGCGTTCCACAGTTTGGTCACCACGTAGAGTTGATCGCGCGGCACGCCGGAATTGGCAATCGCACGGCCGGTCTCTCGTTCATTGCGGTAGGCGGCGGCGGTGTCGATATGCCGGTAGCCGCTGCGTAGCGCGGCACTCACCACCTGCTCGGTCTCCGCCGGGGGAACCTGGAAGACGCCGAGCCCTACGGTGGGGATCGCACGACCGTCGTTGAGTGTGACTATCTTCTGGGCAGGGTTCTGGGCAGGGTTTTGTTCAGAGTTTCGTTCGAGGGGACCGGACATGACACAGAGTCTGCCAGGCGCACCGGAGGTGGGTCTTGGAGCGCGGCGCGGATCGACCCGCTGGGCCGACCGCGTGCAGGACGCAGTGACCACGGTCGGTGTCAAGGCGATTCCGTGGATTCCGACCCCGGCCAAGCGGGTGATGTTCGCCGGCCGGGCGATCATCATCGACGGCAACACCCTGGATCCCACCCTGCAGCTGATGCTGTCCGGACTGCGGCTCGGCGGCATCGACGGGTTGGTCGTCGACAGCGACCCGGCGGCCTCGCGGACGCAACTGCGCCAGTCAATGCTGGCGCTGCCCGGCCCGCAGATTCACGTCACGGTCGACGAGCTGACGCTGCCCGGGCCCGCCGGCCCGATTCCGGCGCGGCACTACCGTCCCGCCAGCGGCGTGGCCACCGACCTGCTGGTCTTCTACCACGGCGGCGGCTGGGTGCTGGGCGACCTCGACACCGCCGACGCGCTGTGCCGGCTCACCAGCCGCGACGCCGGGGTGCACGTGCTTTCGGTCGGTTATCGGCTGGCTCCCGAGCATCCGGCACCGGCCGGCCTCGACGACGCCTATGCGGCGTATCGGTGGGCGTGCGAGCACGCCGCCGAACTCGGCGCGGTGCCCGGACGGGTCGCGGTCGGCGGCGACAGCGCCGGCGGCAACCTGGCCGCCGTGGTGTGCCAGCTCGCCCGTGACGAGGGCGGCCCGGCGCCGCTGCTGCAGTGGCTGATGTACCCGCGGACCGACTTCACCGCCTACACCCGGTCGCTGAGCCTGTTCGTCCGCGGCTTCTTACTGACCAAGCGCGACATCGACTGGTTCTCCGACCAATACCTGAAGGGCACCGGCATCGACCTGACGGATCCCCGGGTGTCGCCGGCGTACGCCGAGTCGCTGTCCGGGCTGGCGCCCGCGCTGATCGCCGTCGCCGGGTTCGACCCGCTGCGCGACGAGGGACAGCGCTACGCGGCAGCGTTACAGGAGGCCGGCACTCCGGTTGACCTGCGCTACCTCGGTTCGCTGACGCACGGATTCGCCAGCCTGTTCCAGCTCGGCGGCGACAGCGCGGCCGCGACCAGCGATCTGATCTCGGCGCTGCGTGCTCACCTGAGCCGGGCCTGATCCGCCCGGGGCCCCGCGCCGGTAACCTAGAAGCGCCATCGCGCGCCGGGCCGACCGACGGACCTGCTCGCAAGCCGACTCAGCACACAAAGGACCTCCGGACCGTGGCCGACAAATCGAAACGTCCCCCCCGATTCGACCTGAAGGCCTCCGACGGTAAGTCCGGCCGACTCATACAGATCGGTGGCACCGCGTTCATCGTCATCTTCGCCGTGGCGCTCGTGTTCTACATCGTGACGTCGCATCACGACAAGAAGGGCGGCGTGCCGGGCGAGGGCGACACGGTCCGGGTGACGTCGAGCAAGCTAATCACCCAACCGGGCACGAACAACCCCAAGGCCGTGATCACCTTCTACGAGGACTTCCTGTGCCCGGCCTGCGGTAACTTCGAGCGAACCTTCGGGCCGACGGTGTCCAGGTTGATCGACGCCGGCGCCATCGCGGCGGACTACGCGATGGTGGCCATCCTGGACAGCAACAAGAACCAGAACTATTCCTCGCGGGCGGGGGCGGCCGCGCTGTGTGTCGCCGACGAGAACATGGACGCGTTCCGGCGCTTCCACACCGCGCTGTTCTCCACGGGGATCCAGCCCGACGAACGCGGCCCGAACTTCCCGGACAACGCGAAGCTGATCGAATACGCCCGTCAGGCCGGCGTCGTCGGCAAGGTGCCGGACTGCATCAACAGCGGAAAGTACCTCGCCAAGGTCGGTGGGGAGGCCTCGGCCGCGGGCATCACCGCCACGCCGACGGTCAAGATCAACGGCGAGAACTACGACCCGTCCACGCCGGACGCGCTGGTTGCCAAGATCAAGACCATCGTGGGCGACATACCGGGCATCGACACGGCCGTCGCCCCCGCGGCCGCCTAGGCGTTGCGGTGTCGGACCAACCCGCCGAGCCCTGCGCAGATCCGGCACCGGCTACTACTCGTGCGGTACCGACGCCGGCTGCCTGGTGGGTGCTGATCGCCGGTGCGATCGGCCTGGCCGCGTCGGCGACGCTGACGGTGGAGAAGATTGACATTTTGCTCAACCCGTTGTACGTGCCGTCCTGCAACCTCAACCCGATCATCTCGTGCGGCTCGGTGATGGTGACGCCGCAGGCGTCGCTGCTGGGCTTTCCCAATCCGTTGCTCGGCATGGTGGCTTTCACCGTGGTATTGGTCACCGGGGTCTTGGCCGTGGCGAAAGTGCAAATACCGCAATGGTTTTGGCTGGCGCTGACCGCCGGGACACTGCTGGGGGCGGTGTTCGTGCACTGGCTGATCTTTGAAAGCCTGTACCGGATCGGTGCGCTGTGCCCGTACTGCATGGTGGTCTGGGCGATGACGATTACCCTGCTGGTGGTGCTCGCGTCCATCGCGTTCCGCCCGGCGCTGCAAAGCCGGGACAGCGCCGCGGCGCGGCTGCTCGACCAATGGCGGTGGTCGCTGGTCACGCTATGGTTTACCGGAGTGTTTCTGCTGATCATGGTGCGATTCTGGGACTATTGGTCGACGCTGCTGTGAGGAGTCAAAAGTGATCTCCAAGGTGCTGGTAGCCAATCGCGGTGAGATCGCGATTCGTGCCTTCCGCGCGGCCTACGAACTCGGGGTGGGCACCGTCGCCGTGTATGCCTACGAGGACCGCAATTCCCAACACCGCCTCAAGGCCGACGAGTCCTATCAGATCGGCGAGGTCGGCCATCCGGTGCGGGCCTACCTGTCCATCGACGAGATCGTGGAAACCGCCCGCCGGGCGGGCGCCGACGCCGTCTACCCCGGTTATGGTTTCCTGTCGGAGAACCCGGACCTGGCCGCGGCGTGCGCGGCGGCCGGCATCACATTCGTGGGTCCGGGCGCGGAAATCCTTGAGCTGACTGGAAACAAGGCGCGAGCCATCCAGGCCGCCCGGGAAGCCGGGCTGCCGGTACTGCGCTCGTCGGCGCCGTCGGCGTCGGTCGACGAGTTGGTTGCCATGGCCGAGTCCGAGGCCGACGGCATCCGGTTTCCGTTGTTCGTCAAGGCAGTTGCCGGCGGCGGGGGCCGGGGGATGCGCCGGGTCACCGAGTTGGCCGCGCTGCCCGAGGCCATCGAGGCGGCCAGCCGCGAGGCCGAGTCGGCCTTCGGCGACCCGACCGTCTATCTCGAGCAGGCGGTGCTCAAGCCACGACACATCGAGGTGCAGATCCTGGCGGACAATGCCGGCAACGTGATCCACCTGTACGAGCGGGACTGCAGCGTGCAGCGACGCCACCAGAAGGTCGTCGAATTGGCGCCTGCGCCAAACCTTTCCGCTGAGCTGCGGGACAAAATCTGCGCCGACGCGGTCGCGTTCGCCCGGCACATCGGTTACAGCTGCGCGGGCACGGTGGAGTTCCTGCTGGACGAGAGCGGCCAGTACGTCTTCATCGAGATGAATCCCCGAATTCAGGTGGAGCACACCGTCACCGAAGAGATCACCGACGTCGACCTGGTGTCCAGCCAGCTGCGCATCGCATCCGGCGAGACCCTCGACGATCTCGGGCTGCGGCAGGAGAACATCGCCCCGCACGGCGCCGCGCTGCAGTGCCGCATCACCACCGAGGATCCGGCCAACGGGTTCCGACCCGACACCGGTCGGATCAGCACCTACCGCAGCCCCGGCGGCGCGGGCATCCGCCTGGACGGCAGCACCAACCTGGGGGCGGAGATCGGGGCCCATTTCGACTCCATGCTGGTCAAATTGACCTGCCGGGGTCGCGACTTTCACGCCGCCGTCGCCCGGGCCCGGCGCGCGATCGCCGAGTTCCGGATTCGCGGCGTGTCGACGAATATCCCGTTCCTGCAAGCGGTTTTGGAGGACCCGGACTTTCAGGCCGGCCGGATCACCACGTCGTTCATCGACGACCGGCCGCACCTGCTGACGGCGCGGGCCTCGGCCGACCGCGGCACCAAGATTCTCAATTATCTGGCCGATGTCACCGTCAACCAGCCGCACGGCCCGCGGCAGTCGATGGTGTATCCACATGACAAACTGCCCGAGATCGACCTGGAGACCGCCCCGCCGGTCGGCTCCAAGCAGCGCCTCGTCGAGTTGGGGCCCGAAGGCTTCGCGCGCTGGATGCGTGAGTCGCCCGCGGTGGGCGTCACCGACACCACCTTCCGCGATGCGCACCAGTCGCTGCTGGCCACGCGGGTGCGCACCAGCGGCCTGCTGATGGTGGCGCCATACCTGGCGCGCACGATGCCGCAGCTGTTGTCCGTGGAATGCTGGGGTGGTGCGACTTACGATGTGGCACTGCGGTTTTTGAAGGAAGATCCCTGGGAACGACTGGCCGCACTGCGCGAGGAGATCCCGAACATCTGTCTGCAGATGTTGCTGCGGGGTCGCAACACGGTGGGGTACACGCCCTACCCCGAATCGGTCACGTCGGCCTTCGTCGAGGAGGCGACGGCGACCGGGATCGACATCTTCCGCATCTTCGATGCCCTGAACAACCTGGATTCGATGCGCGCGGCGATCGACGCCGTGCGCGAAACCGGCTCGGCCATAGCCGAAGTCGCGATGTGCTACACGGGCGACCTGAGCGATCCGGGCGAACGGCTCTACACGCTGGACTACTACCTCGATCTGGCCGAGCGGATCGTCGAAGCCGGTGCGCACGTGCTGGGCATCAAGGACATGGCCGGACTGCTGCGCCCGCAGGCCGCGCACCGGCTGGTCAGCGCGCTGCGCAGTCGCTTCGATCTGCCCATCCACGTCCACACGCACGACACCCCGGGCGGTCAGTTGGCCAGCTACCTGGCCGCCTGGCAGGCCGGGGCGGATGCGGTCGACGGCGCCGCGGCGCCGATGGCTGGCACCACCAGCCAGCCGTCCCTGAGCTCGATCGTCGCCGCCGCGACGAATACCCCGCACGACACCGGCCTGTCGTTGGCGGCGGTGTGCGCGTTGGAGCCCTACTGGGAGGCGCTGCGAAAGGTGTACGCCCCCTTTGAATCCGGCTTGCCCGGACCCACGGGGCGGGTGTACCGCCACGAGATCCCGGGCGGGCAGCTGTCCAACCTGCGGCAGCAGGCGATCGCGCTGGGGCTCGGCGACCGCTTCGAGGAGGTCGAAGAGGCCTACGCCGGGGCCGACCGGGTGCTGGGCCGGCTGATCAAGGTGACCCCGTCGTCGAAGGTGGTCGGCGATCTGGCCCTGGCTCTGGTCGGTGCGAGCGCCAGTGCGGACGAATTCGCTTCCGACCCGGGCCGATTCGACATCCCGGAATCGGTGCTGGGATTCTTGCGGGGCGAGCTGGGCGATCCGCTCGGGGGCTGGCCGGAGCCGTTGCGCAGTGCCGCGCTGGCCGGCCGTGGACCGGCCAAACCGGTCGAGCAGCTCAGCGCCGAGGACGAGGCCGGGTTGGCGCTGACCGGACCGAAACGCCAGGCCACCCTGAACCGTCTGCTATTCCCCGGCCCGACAAAGGAATTCGAGGAGCACCGGGAGACATTCGGCGACACCTCGCACCTGTCGGCCAACCAATTCTTCTACGGGCTGCGGCAGGGCGACGAACACCGGGTCAAGCTGGAGCGCGGGGTCGACCTGTTGATCGGACTCGAAGCGATCTCCGAACCCGACGAGCGCGGCATGCGCACGGTGATGTGCATCATCAACGGCCAACTGCGCCCGGTGCTGGTGCGCGACCGCAGCATTGCCAGCACCGTCCCCACCGCGGAGAAGGCCGACCGCGGCAACCCCGACCATGTCGCCGCGCCGTTCGCCGGCGTGGTCAGCGTCTCGGTGGCCGAGGGCGATCGGGTCAGCGCCGGCCAGACCATCGCCACGATCGAGGCGATGAAGATGGAAGCTCCGATCACCGCGCCGAAGGACGCCACAGTGGCGCGGGTCGCCGTCTCGAGCACCGAGCAGGTCGAGGGCGGAGACCTGCTGGTGGTGCTGGGCTGACACGCCGGCGGACGTGACCAGGATCATCGGCGGGTCGGCCGGTGGGCGGCGCATCGCGGTGCCGCCGCGGGGGACCCGGCCCACCACCGACCGGGTCCGCGAGTCGCTGTTCAACATCGTCACCGCGCGGCGGGATCTGACCGGCGTGGCGGTGCTCGACCTCTACGCCGGCTCGGGCGCGCTGGGTCTGGAGGCGCTGTCCCGCGGCGCGGTGTCGGCGCTGTTCGTCGAGGCGGACCCGCGCACCGCGGCCGTCATCGCCGCAAACATCGAGGCGCTGGGTCTGCCCGGTGCGACGCTGCGCCGCGGCACGGTGGCGGCCGTGCTCGCCGGCGGTGCCGCGGCCCCGGTCGATCTGGTGCTCGCCGATCCGCCCTATGACCTCGACACCGCCGAGGTCCAGTCCGTCGTGGCCGCGCTGGGCGAGCGCGGGTGGGTGCGCTCCGGGTCGCTCGCCGTCGTCGAGCGTGCCGCCGCCGCGACGGAGCTGACCTGGCCGGACGGCTGGACACCGTGGCCGCAGCGAGTGTATGGCGACACCCGGCTGGAGCTCGCCGAGTTTGACCGAGACGCCCTGCTACCTTGATCGCTTATGAGCGGCGCCGTATGTCCTGGCTCGTTTGACCCGGTGACGTTGGGTCACATCGACGTCTTCGAACGCGCTGCGGCGCAATTCGACGAGGTGATCGTCGCGATCCTGACCAACCCCGCGAAAAAGGGCATGTTCGACATCGACGAGCGGATCGCGATGATCGAGGAGTCCACCACGCACCTGCCCAACCTGCGCGTCGAGGTCGGACAAGGCCTGGTGGTGGACTTCGTCACGTCCCACGGGATGACCGCGATCGTCAAGGGTCTGCGCACCGGCACCGATTTCGAATACGAGCTGCAGATGGCGCAGATGAACAAGCACGTCGCGAATGTGGACACATTTTTCGTGGCGACCTCGCCGCGGTACTCCTTCGTGTCGTCGTCGTTGGCCAAGGAGGTCGCGATGCTGGGCGGCGACGTCACCGCGCTGTTGCCCGACCCGGTGAACCGCCGGCTGCGGGAGCGACGTTCGGATGCGTACTGACACGGTCGTGCGCCGATGGCGGTGCCGCCAGGAGCCTGACCCGTGAGTGCGGACGAACGCGAGTTCGACATCGTCGTCTACGGCGGGACGGGCTACTCCGGCCGGCTGACGGCCGAATACCTGGCCCGGGTGGCGGGCGGCGCGCGGGTCGCGCTGGCCGGGCGCTCCCGGCAGCGGCTGCTGGCGGTGCGCGAATCCCTCGGCGCCACGGCGGGACACTGGCCGCTGATCGTGGCCGACGCCGCGGACCCCGCCGCCGTGCAGGCGATGGCGGCCCGCACCCGCGTGGTGCTGACCACGGTGGGGCCCTACACGACGCACGGTTTACCGGTCGTGGCGGCGTGTGCCAAGACCGGGACCGACTACGCCGACCTGACCGGCGAGGTGATGTTCGTGCGCACCAGCATCGACCGCTACCACAAACAGGCCGCCGACACCGGAGCCCGGATCGTCGTCTCGTGTGGATTCGCTTCGCTGCCTTCGGATCTGAACGTATACCAGCTGTACCGCCGGGCACTCGACGACGGGGCGGGCGAATTGTGCGACACCACCCTGGTGTTCCGGTCCTTCTTCCAGGGCGGGGGATCGGGCGGCACCGTCGCCTCGGAATTCGAGTCGATGCGCACCGCCTCCAGCGACCCCGAGGCGCGACGGCTGATGGCCGACCCGTACACGTTGACCCCCGACCGCGGGGCCGAACCGGAGCTGGGGCGCCAGCCCGACTTCGGGTGCCGGCCGGGCGGCCGGATCGCACCCGAACTCGCCGGCTTCTGGGTGGGTGGCCTGCTGTGGGCGCCGCACAACACCCGAATCGTCCGGCGCAGCAACGCATTACAGAATTGGGCCTACGGCCGGCGGTTTCGCTATGCGGAGACCATGAGTCTGGGCAGGTCGTTCGCCGCGCCGGTGGCCGCCGCTGCGCTGACCGGAACCGTGGCGGCTGCATTCGGCTTGGGCGCCAGGCACTTTCGCCGGATACCGCGGCGATGGGTGCAGCGGGTGGTGAAGCCCGGCAGCGGTCCGGGCGAATCGCTGCGTCAGCGCGGCCATTACACGGCGCAGACCTACACCACCACCACGACCGGGGCCCGCTACCTGGCGACCTTCGGCCAGCAGTTGGATGCCTACAGCGGCACCGGAGTGCTGCTCGCCGAGTGCGGTCTGGCGCTGGCCCTCGACCGTGATCGCCTCACCGACGTGCGCGGCGTGCTCACCCCGGCCGCCGCGATGGGGGAGGCGTTGCTGACGCGGCTGCCGGACGCCGGGGTGGCGATGAACACGGTGCGGCTGACCCCCTAGCGAATTGCCTTCTGCGACAACCGATCAGCAAGATCGACAGCGAACTGCCGAGTCTGCTCGAATTGATAGGGCGCGAAGTGGGCCGGCGGGAAGGGCACGCCGAAGTAGCGATCGCGGTACCGGCCGCAGGTAGCTGATCTTCGACAAGCCGGACGCGCGCTGCCCGCGGTGCGTAGCGGCGATCGGCCGTTTGGCATACCGCCGGCGCGGGGTGCCCGTTCGGGGGCGGCCGGGTGACCTACGTCATGTCGACATGTGCGGCGCAGGCGGTATGGTACGGCTTGCTTAATGAAAACGATTATCAATAAGCTTGGGCCGCCGACAACAGGTCGGGCCGGCGCTGAAAGGGAGTTCATGCTGGATTTCGCGGCGTTGCCGCCGGAGGTCAACTCGGCCAGGATGTATGCCGGTCCCGGGTCGGCACCCATGCTGGCCGCCGCGGGGGCCTGGCGGGCGCTGGCCGCCGAGATGCGGTCCGCGGCAACAGATTACGATTTGGTGCTGCGAGACTTGACCGGCGCCACCTGGCATGGGCCGTCGTCGGTGTCGATGTCGGCCGCCGCGGCGCCGTTTGTGGCCTGGCTGCAAGCCACGGCGGGCCAGGCCGAACAGACCGGGGTGCAGGCTACCGCGGCCGCGGCGGCTTTCGAGGCCGCGTACGCGATGACGGTCAGCCCGGCGGCCGTTGCGGCCAATCGCACACTGCTGGCAAACCTGGTGGCCACCAATATTTTCGGGCAGAACACCCCGGCCATCGCGGCCACCGACGCCGAGTACGCCGAAATGTGGGCGCAAGATGTCGCAGCGATGACCGGCTACGCCAGCGCATCGAGATCCGCGTCGCAGATGACGCCGTTCACCTCGCCGAGCACGAACACCACCGCCGAGGGGGTGGCCGGACAGAACCAGGCCGTCGGTCAGGCGGCGAACACGGCCGCTGGCACTGCACAGTCATCGTTATCGGCCAACCCCACTTCGGCAGCGGGGGCAACGTCGGATGCCGGCGCGGCCACGCCGGGGTCGGCGGGTGATTTCCTGACGGGCCTGTTGGATGGGTCGAACGATACCGCGCTGGGCAGCTTCCTGAATAGCAATTTCTTCAGCAACTCACTGCTGAACGGCTCGCTTGCCGGCGGACCGTTCAACCCGCAGACGATTGTTTCCACCGCGCAGGGCTTCAGTTTCCTTCAGACGGTTGCCACCACGCTCGGCGGCCTGGACGACTTCGCGGACGGGGCCGAAAGTGCCACCGTGAGTTTGTCGTCCAGCACGACGGAAGCAGCGGGTCTGACCGGTGCCGCGGCGGAGGTGGGTCGCGCGGACCTGGTGGGATCGATGTCGGTGCCACCGAGTTGGGCATCGGCAACCAACATCACGCCCAGTCAGACTGCAGTGCCCGTTGGTGGGCTCAGCGATATCGGTTCGGCCGCGGCGCCGGCCGCGGGAGGTCCCGGTGGCGTCGCGGGTCCGCTCGGCGGCAACGGCCGCAGGCTCCGCCGAGCCATTCCACGGTACGGATTTCGGCCGATCGTTATGCCACATCCGCCGGCCGCCGGTTGAGAAACCAGGAGAAGATGTCATGCTGAATTTTGGGGCGATACCGCCGGAAATCATCTCGGCCAAAATGTACGCAGGTCCCGGATCGGGATCACTACTGGCGGCCGCGGCGGCGTGGAATGCGTTATCCGCTGAATTACATTCGGCCGTCGGCAATTACGAATCAGTCATCACGTCGCTGGTCGCCGAAAACTGGCTGGGGCCGTCCGCGGAGAAGATGGCGGCGGCGGTCCAACCGTACCTGGCATGGCTGGCGGCAGCCGCCGTGCAGACCGAGCATGTCGGCGCTTCGGCCGCCGCCGCCGCGACAGCGTACGAGGCGGCGTTTGCCGCGACGGTCCCGCCCACGGTCATCTCGGCCAATCGGACCTTGCTGGCGAACCTGTTGGCGAGCAACCTGTTTGGCCAGAATGCCGGGGCGATCGCGGCCGCCAACGCCCAGTATGCCGAGATGTGGGCGCAAAACAGCGCCACGATGACCAGCTACGCGATCGCCGCGCGCGCGGCCGGTGACATGACGCCGTTCAGCCAGCCTCGGGCCGATACCGCCCAGGACGCCGCAGCCGGGCAGGCGGCCGCGGTCAACCAGGCCGGCAGCGCCGCCGGTGCCGCGGCGGCCCCTGCACCGACCGGCATCTGGTCGTGGCTCGGTCTAGCTCCCGGTTCGGACACCTCCACCACCGGGCTGGCCGGCGTCATGAACCTGTTCAGCAATTCCAACGAGAATCTCCTGGGCGCCTTCCTCAACAACAACAGCGTAGGCGGATTGTCGAACGCCTTCACTACCAACGGAATTCTGAATCCGACGACGTTCATCGATCCGGCAGCCACGGCCGCCGCGAATGGTGCCATCACAAGCGCGACCACCTCGGGGCTCGAAGATCTGGCGGCCGGGCTCGGCAATGTCGGCTTGGCGTCGTCGGTCGCGAAGCTGCCCGGTGCCGCCGCCACCGCGGGGTTGGGACAGGCGAGTTTGGTGGGGACCTTGTCCGTACCGACGACCTGGGCCGACACCGGGGCGACGGTCAGCACCGTAGCGGCGACGACGAAGGTGGGTGCCGCGGCGTACCACGGCTTCGGCGCCGCGACCCCGATGGTGATGGAAGGCGCAGGGGCGGTGGGCATGCCGGGGGTGCCGCTGGCCGGTATCCCGGGTTCCCCCGAGGACGAGTTCGCCGACCCGATCTACGGATTCCGCCCCCGCGTCATCGGACGCCCGCCCGCCGCAGGATAACCGCATATGAGATTCGCACCAGGGCTCGCCGCCGTCGTCGCCTCGATTGGCCTGGCCGCCGCGGCACACGCCGACCCGGGCGACGAGGCCGACCAGGCATTCCTCGCCGCGCTCGCCGACGCACACATCACCTATCACGACCGCGAGCATGTGATCAAAGCCGGCCAAAAGGTCTGCGACTTAGCCAATTCCGGCGCGTCTGAGCTCGACATCATCCGCGACATCCGAGATCTCAACCCCGCCTTCACCATGACCAGCGCTGCCAGGTTTGCGAAAGCGGCCGCCAGCGCCTACTGCCCCGACCGGCTGGCCGCCGACGGCGACGCCGCCAATGTCGACGGCCAGCCGGGCTGACCATCGGCCTTGTCACCGGTGCCCGGACCGGTCGAGTGCAAAGCTCGCGGCGGCGTGCTACCGTCGCCATGTTAATGGAAATCATTTTCAATAAAGTCAGGGGAGTGATGTGATGGCAGGTCGGCGGCGCAGCGCGGCATGGGTGGCGGTGAACACGGTCGCGGTGCTGTTCGGCGTTATCGCGTGCGGCGGTGGCAATCCGGCGCAATCGGGGCCCACCGGCACGAGCGGCCCCGGGGCCGCGTCCAAGTTGGCGGTGGTCGCCACCATCAACGCGTGGGGCAGCATCGCGGCTCAGCTCGGTGGCGATCGCGTGCAGGAGACCAGCATCATCACCAATCCCAACACCGACCCGCACAGCTACGAGCCGTCGGCTGCCGACGCCCGCGCCGTCTCGGATGCCACGGTCGTCATCGAAAACGGCATCGGCTACGACGCCTGGGCCGACAAAATGCTTGCCTCCGAATCAAATTCGAAGCACACCGTGGTCAACGTCGGCGACACCGTCGGGGTCCCGGCGGGCGGGAACCCGCACCAGTGGTATTCGCCCGACTCGGTGACCAAGGTTGCCGGGGCGATCACCGCCGCATACAAAAAGGCGGACCCTGCCGACTCGGCCTATTTCGACCAGCGCAACACCGAGTTCCTCAACCAAACCTTGGCGACCTACCACGGTCTGATCGCCACCATCAAAGCCAAATACGCCGGGACACCGGTCGGCGCCAGCGAATCGATTTTCGCTCCGCTCTCGGATGCGTTGGGGCTCAACCTGATCACCCCACCGGAATTTCTGAAGGCAATCAGCGAGGGCACGGATCCCTCGCCGGCGGACAAGGCCACCATCGACCACCAGATCGCCACCAAGGCCGTCAGGGTGTACGTGTTCAACACTCAAAACGCCACACCGGATGTGCAGGCCCAAGTCGACGCGGCCAAAAACCAGGGCATCCGCGTCACCACCGTGACCGAGACCTTGTCGCCGGAAAACGCATCGTTCCAAGATTGGCAGTCCAGCCAACTGTCCGCGCTCTCCGACGCTCTACACGGCGCGACGGGCAAGTAGATGACCGCCGTGGGGTCCGAGCAGACCGTGGTCCGGATGCGCGCCGCGTCGGCCGTGGTGGGCGGCAAGACCGTGTGGTCGGAGGTGTCCCTGGAGCTCGGCGCCGGAGAATTCGTCGCGGTGCTCGGACCGAATGGCTGCGGTAAATCGACGCTATTGAAATCCCTGATCGGCCTGACTCCGACGCGCGGATTGGTTGAGGTGCTGGGCGCGCGGCCCGGCCGGCGCGCGAACCTGATCGGGTACCTGCCGCAACGGCGCGCGTTCGACGCCAGCGTGCGGATCCGCGGCATCGACGTGGTGTCCCTGGGACTGGACGGCGCACGCTGGGGCACACCCGTGCCCGGGCTGGCCCGCCTGCTGGCCCCGCGACGTTCGGCGCGACGGCGGCAACGGCTCGACTACGTCATCGACATGGTCGGCGCCGCTGACTATGCCACGCGTCCGATCGGCCGCTGCTCCGGTGGCGAACAACAGCGGCTGCTGATCGCGCAGGCACTGATCCGCCGGCCCAAACTGTTGTTGCTCGACGAACCGCTGGACAGTCTGGACGTGCCCAGCCAGGCCGGGATCTGCGCCTTGGTAGGCGACGTCTGCCGCCGCGAGAATGTCGCGGTGGTCATGGTCGCCCACGACGTCAACCCGATCCTGCCCTACCTCGACCGCGTCATCTATCTTGCCGCCGGTTCGGCGATGATCGGAACACCGGAAGAGGTGATCACCGCCGATCAACTGTCCGCGCTCTACGGCATGCCGATCGACGTGCTGCACGACCGGGCGGGGCATTTGTTCGTCGTCGGCCAGCCCGGTGCCGTTGGACCGGCCGCAGCCACCCAGATCGCCGGAGCGCCTGCATGATTGCGCAGCCGGGCTGGAACGTGATCGCCGACGTGCAGCAGATGTGGGTCTATCCGTTCATGGTGACCGCCTTCCGGGCCGGCACCGTGGTCGCCGTGCTGGCCGGTGTCGTCGGATGGATCATGGTGCTGCGCAAGGAAAGCTTCGCCGGACACACCCTGGCCATCGTCGGCTTCCCCGGGGCCGCCGCCGCGGCGTGGCTGGGCATCGCCACCGGCTACGGCTACTTCGCCGCCAGCGTCGGCGCTGCCGCGGTAATCGCGTTGCTGCCCAGGTCAACTCGCGCGGGAACGCTGAGCAGCCTCAGCGAGGAATCCGCCGGCATCGGCACGATCCAGGCCCTGGCACTGGCGACCGGGTTTTTGTTCGTCAGCCTGTATCACGGATTCCTGTCGGGGTTGACCAACCTGCTGTTCGGCGCCATCACCGGCGTCACCACCGGGCAGCTCGGCGCGCTGATGATCGCCGCGCTGGTGTGCCTGGTGGTGCTGGCCGCGATCGGGCGGCCGCTGCTGTGGGCCTCGATCGACCCCGACGCGGCCACCGCCAACGGCGTCCCCACCCGCGGCGTCGCCATGGTGTTCCTGCTGGTGCTCGGTGCTGCCACCGCCGGCGCCAGCCAAATCACGGGCAGCCTCCTGGTTTTCGTGTTGTTAGTGGCCCCGCCCGCGGCCGCGTTCCAACTGACCGCCCGGCCCGTGACGGGAATCGTGCTGTCCATCGTGCTGGCGGTCACGGTGACCTGGCTGGGCATCGGGTGCGCCTTCTACTCGCCCTATCCAATCGGATTCTGGGTCAGCAGTTTCGCATTCGCCGGCTATCTGCTGGCCGTCGGTTATCGCACGGCCGCCGAGCGGGCGCTGCTGCGGGTCGACCGGCAGGGCATCCCGGCACGGCCGGTGGTGACGGCATGAGCAAGATCGACGTGTACGTCGGGGCGTCGGACCCACTGACCGGCGCGGCGAACATGCTGTCGCATCCGTTCATCGAGCACGCCCTGGTGGCCGGGACCGCGGTGGCCGCGGTGTGCGGGCTGGCCGGCTACTTCCTCGTGCTGCGCGGCCAGGTCTTCGCCGGGGACGCGCAGGGACACGTCGCCTACTCGGGCGCCATGGCGGCGCTGGTGGCCGGGATCGATCCACGGGTGGGACTGTTCGCGTCGACGATCATCGCGGCGGTCCTGCTGGCCGCGATGAGCCGACTCGGTGCCGACGACGTCGCGATCGGGTCGTTTTTCTCCTGGATACTCGGACTGGGTGCGCTGTTTTTGACCTACTACACCAGCCACGGCAGCGGCCACAACGGCACGGCGAACGTAAATGTCTTGTTCGGCAGCATCTTTGGGATCAACGACGACGCCCGCACCTTCGCGGTCGTCGGCGCGGCGGCGTTGACCGCGGTGTTGGTCACGATCGCCCGCCCATTGCTGTTCGCCACCATCGATCCGGGCATCGCCCGGGCTGCCGGCGTGCCGACCCGACTGCTGAGCACGACCTTTTTGATCGTCGTCGGAATCACCGTCGCCGAAGCCACCCAGATCATCGGCACCCTCGTCGTCCTCGGTCTGCTCGCCGCCCCGGCCGCCGCGGCCGCCCGGCTGACCAATCATCCCTGGCGGGCGTTCTGGCTGTCCGCGCTGCTGGCCGCCGCCGCGGTCTGGATCGGCGTCGCCGTCGCCTATGCCGTTCCGGCGGCCCCGGCCACCTTCACCATCATGAGCACCGCCGCCCTCATCTACCTGCTCACCGCCGTCGTCGGTGCCCGCGACCGTCGGGGCTCGTACCGGCCGGCGGCCTTGCCACACAACACATCCGAGGAGCACAACAATGCCGTCGTCGCGGCTGCTACATCGCTCGCGCATGACCGCCCAGCAACGAGCCGTGCTCGAGCTGCTGCAGCGCAGCGACCGTTTCCGTAGCGCCCAACAGCTGCATCTCGAGCTCCGTCACGACGACGGCGTTCGGATCGGGCTGGTGACCGTGTACCGGATCCTGCACGCGTTCGCCGACCAGGACATCGTGGAAACCCAGCGCGCCGAAGACGGTGAGATGCTGTATCGGCTACGCACCGTGTCCGGGCATCGCCACTACTTGCTGTGCCGCCAGTGCGGGTTCGCGATCGGGTTCACCGTCGACGACGTCGAATGCCTCACCACCCAACTGGCCCGGCAACACCACTTCACCGGGGTCGCCCACCAGATCGACTTCTACGGCACCTGCCCACAATGCGTTGACACCTGAGGCGACGCGCCGGTGTTCAGTGGTGGTGGTGTCCGCCGGGTTCGGGTTCGGGGGAGCCGCCCATCATCCGCAGCATCGGCAGCCCGCCGGAGGTGACGAAGCGGGCCACCAGCACGGCCCCGATCGCCAGGAACACGATGTTCAGCCAGGTGGTGTAATTCCACGAGACCGCCGCCTCCATGACGGTGGCGTTGCGGTGGTGGGGTATGAGATCCGTTGCGCCGAACAGCAATTCGATAGCGTAGCCGGCGCCGACCATGGCGAGATAGAAGGTTGCCAGGATCGTCAGCATCATCCTGGTGCCGTAGTACTTCCGGTAGATGTTCAGGATCGGCAGGATGATCAGGTCGGCGAAGATGAACGCGACCACACCGCCGAAGCTGATGCCGCCGTTCCACAGCACCGCGGCCAGCGGCACGTTCCCGATCGAGCAGACGAACGACACGATCGCCACGACCGGGCCGACGATCGGGCCCCACAGCGCCGCCGCACCGGGATGGTTGGCGAAAAAGAAACTCTGCCAAAATGATTCGGGAACCCACGCCGCGATGGCGCCGGCGATCAACAGGCCCAGCACCAGATCGCGCACGATCGCCAACCACTCCATCACGAACACGTGCGACACCGAGGTGAAGCCCTCGGCGGAGAACAACCGCTGCCGAAACGATCCGTCCCGCTTGATCGACATGTCCATCGCGGCGTGGCCTTCCATCGAACCGGCGATGCCGCGCTCGGCCTGGGCGCGGGCGGCGTCGACCAGCCGGGAGGGCACGAACATCCGGAACAGCAGCGCCAGCGCCACGATCATGATCGGGCCCCCGACGAACTCCGCGGCGGTGAACTGCCAGCCCATCAACAACGCCAGGATGATGCCCAGTTCGATGACCAGGTTGGTGGAGCCGATCTCGAACGCCATCGCGGCGGTGAAGTTGGCGCCCTTGCGGAACAGCGACCGGGCCAGCGCCACCGCGGCGTACGAACACGACGACGACGCCGCGCCCAGCCCGGCGGCCACGGCCAGCGTGCGGGGCCGGTCGTCGCCGATCAGATTCACGATCGTCGATCGGCGTACCACCGCCTGCACCACTGCCGAGAGCAAAAAGCCCAGGATCAGCGCCCAGGTGATCTCCCACGTCATCGACCCGGCCAAGGTCAAGGCGTGGCCCAGGGCCGCTGGCGCTTTGCTCGTCACTTTGATCTCCGCGGTGGGTTGCGTGCTGCGGTGATTATGGCCCACCGGGGCCGGGCGCGTCCGTTCGCGGTGCTCGGTGCCGGTTGTGCACCGCGCCGGCGGGCGCGGGAACAATTCATCCATTCCCGCGCCGCCGCGAAGCCCGGCGTCTAAGCTGGGGCGGTTCGAGTATTTCCGTGTCGATACCCGGATTAGTGGTTCTGCGAGCGCTGCTACGGGGGTTCCGTTGCGCGTATCGACATCTGGTGGTGCTTGGGGAGGCGCCGCCGGCAGAGCTGAGACGAGGTATGAACGGCGATGCAGTCGCGTGTCACGCCCATTGCGGTCATCGGGATGGGCTGCCGGCTCCCCGGCGGTATCGACTCACCCGACGCCTTCTGGCGGGCGCTGCTGCGCGGCGACGACCTGGTGACCGAGATCCCGCCCGACCGGTGGGATGTCGAGGACCACTACGACCCCGAGCGCGGTGTCCCGGATCGGTCGGTGTCGCGCTGGGGCGGCTTCATCGACGACGTCGGCGGCTTCGACGCCGCCTTCTTCGGTTTCGGCGAACGCGAGGCGACGGCCATCGATCCGCAGCACCGGTTGCTGCTGGAGACGTCCTGGGAGGCGATCGAGCACGCCGGGATCGTGCCGGCGTCGATGAGCGGCTCGCGCACTGGCGTGTTCATCGGGTTGTGCCAGCAGGACTACACGCTGATGACCGGCGATGCGGGCGTGCTGGGCGACGCCTACGGCTACACCTGCACGCCGTTCAGCATGGCCTCCGGACGCATCGCCTACGGGCTGGGTTTGCAGGGACCGGCCATCACGATGGACACCTCGTGCTCGTCGGGTCTGCTCGCCGTGCACCTGGCCTGCCGGAGCCTGGACAGCGGCGAAAGCGACCTGGCGTTGGCCGGGGGCGCGATGCTGGTGCTGGACCCGCGGGTGTCAACGTCGGCGTCGGGCCAGGGCATGCTCTCACCGACGGGTCGCTGCCACACGTTCGACGTCGCCGCCGACGGTTTCGTGCGCTCCGATGGTTGCGCCGTGGTGATGCTCAAGCGGCTGCCCGATGCCGAGCGCGACGGCGACCGGATCCTGGCGGTGGTGCGCGGCACCGCGGCCAACCAGGACGGCCGGTCCGAGACCATCACCACGCCATCGCGCACCGCCCAGGCCACGGTGTACCGCGCGGCATTGGAAGCGGCCGGGGTCGATCCGTCGACGGTGGGCGTGGTGGAAGCGCACGGCACCGGGACCCCGAAGGGTGACCCACTCGAATTCGCCAGCCTGGCAGAGGTTTACGGCGCCGCCGGTAACCGGGTCGCGCTGGGGTCGGCCAAGAGCAACGTCGGCCACACCGAAGCGGCCGCCGGTGCCGTCGGGTTGGTGAAGGCCGTCCTCGAGTTACGCCACGGCCTGGTGCCGCCGATGGCGCACTTCACCCGCCTGCCCGACGAACTCGCCCGCATCGACACCGGATTGTTTGTGCCGCAAGAGGTTACGCCGTGGCCGGACAAAGGCGACGCGCGGGGCCCGGTGCCGCGACGGGCCGGGGTGACGTCGTTCGGGATGTCGGGCACCAACGTGCACGCCGTGCTCGAGCAGGCGCCCGACGCCTCCGGCGCGCCCGCCGAGCGTCCCGCGCCCGGCGCGCTGGTCGTTCCGCTGTCGTCGACCTCGGCGGGCGAGCTGCGCCGAACCGCGGGGCGGCTGGCGGACTGGCTGGCCGCCCAGGAGTGCGGCGTGCGGCCCGTCGACCTGGCCTACACGCTGGCGCGGCGGCGCGGGCACCGCACCGTGCGCACCGCGGTGGTCGCCG
This sequence comes from Mycobacterium sherrisii, assembly GCF_002102355.1. Taxonomy (GTDB): domain Bacteria; phylum Actinomycetota; class Actinomycetes; order Mycobacteriales; family Mycobacteriaceae; genus Mycobacterium; species Mycobacterium sherrisii. The sequence goes on from NZ_LQPT01000093.1 coordinate 110,212, forward strand.
GGAACAGCGTCGACGATCTGGTTGATAAGCTCCGCGAAATCGCTTGCAGCCAAACCCCTTACCCGCCGGCGGCCGGGCACGACGACCGCGGGCCGGTGTGGATCTTCTCCGGGCAGGGCTCGCAGTGGGCGGCGATGGGTGCCGAGCTTCTGGCCAACGAGCCGGCGTTCGCGGCGACCGTCGCGCGGGCCGAGCCGCTGATTGCGGCGGAGTCGGGGTTTTCGGTCACCGAGGCGATGTCGGCAGCGGAGACGGTGACCGGCATCGGGCGGGTGCAACCCACGCTGTTCGCGTTCCAAGTCGCGATGGCCGAGGCGATGCGGTGCCACGGGGTGCGGCCCGGCGCGGTCATCGGCCACTCGATGGGCGAGATCGCCGCGGCCGTCGTCGCCGGTGCGCTGTCGCTACAAGACGGCGTCAAGGTGATCTGCCGACGCTCGGAACTGATGTCCCGGGTGGCCGGTGCCGGGGCGATGGCCACGGTCGAGCTGCCCGCCCGGCAGGTGCGCGACGAGCTGGCGACCCGCGGCATCGCCGACGTCGTGGTGTCGGTGATCGCCTCGCCGAACTCCGTCGTGATCGGCGGTGCCGCCCACCGGGTTCGCGATCTGGTCGCCGGGTGGGAAGCCCGCGACGTGATGGCGCGCGAGGTGGCCGTGGACGTCGCGTCGCACTCGTCCCAGGTCGACCCGATCCTGGCCGAGCTGGCCGAGCGGCTCGCCGACCTGGCGCCGAGCGCGCCGGTGGTGCCGTGTTACTCTGCGACGCTTGATGATCCGCGCGTGGCGCCGACCTTCGACGCCGGGTACTGGGTGAACAACCTGCGCGGTTCGGTGAAGTTCGCCGCCGCCGTGCAGGCCGCGTTGGACGACGGGCACCGGGTGTTTGCCGAGCCGTCGCCGCACCCGCTGCTGACCCGCGCGGTGGAACAGACCGCCGCCGCGGCCGACATCGTCGTGCAAGCGCTGGCCGGCCTGCGCCGCGAGCAGCCCGTTCCGCATGGGCTGCTGGGGTTTCTGGGCGACCTCTACAGTGCCGGTGCCGCAATCGATTTCGCCGCGCTGTATCCGGCGGGCCGGCTGGTGGATGCGCCGCTGCCGACCTGGACCCGGCAGCGGCTGCTAGTCGAGTCCGACGGGTCGACCGGGCGCGGGGAGCCCACCGTTGCGGTGCATCCGCTGCTGGGTGCGCATGTCCGGCTGCCCGAGGAGCCGGAGCGGCACGCCTGGCAGGGCGAGATCGGCACCGCGACGCTGCCCTGGCTGGCCGACCATCGGGTGAACGGCGTCGCGGTGTTCCCGGGCGCGGGCTTTTGCGAGATGGCCCTGGCCGGCGCGGCCCAGATCTTCGGGCCGGACGCCGAGGTGCGCGATGTCCGGTTCGAGCAGATGCTGCTGTTGGACGACGAAACCCCGGTCAGCGCAGTGGCTTCGATCAAGGACGCCGGCGTCGCCGCGTTCGCGGTGGACACCGATCGCGACGGTGAACGGTCCCGCAGCGCGACGGCGACGTTGTGCCGCGCCGCCGACGCGGGCGCCGAGGAACAACCGCAGCGCCGCGACATCGCGGCCCTGCTGGCCACCCACCCGCAGCGGACGGACGGCGCCGCGCTGCGGCGCGCCTTTGCCGAGCGCGGCGTCGATTACGGCCCGGCCTTTGCCGGCCTGGTGTCGGCTTGTAACGCAGCAGGCAAGAGCCGCACCGTCGTTGCCGAGGTGGAGCTGCCCAGGGCGGTGCGCTCGCAGCAGGGCGGTTACGGCGTACATCCGGCGCTGCTGGACGCCTGCTTCCAGACGGTGCTGGCCCACCCTGCCATCAAGGACGCGGCGCACGTCGGCCTGCTGCTACCGGTGAGTGTGGCGCGGTTGCGCCGCTACGCCCCGGTCCGGGGCACGCGCTACTGCCAGGCGCGCATCGTGTCGGCGAGCGAGTCGGCGCTGCAGGTGGACCTGGACCTGCTCGACGAGACCGGTGCCGTCGTGCTGGCCGTCGAAGGTCTGCGCATGACGGCCGGTGGCGGCGCCGCCGACCAGCTGATGACCGAGCGACTGTTGACCGTCGAGTGGCAGCGCCAGACCTTGCAGCCGGTGCCCGAGCGGCCGGTGGGCAGCTGGCTGTTGATCACCCCCGCCGAGTCCGATCTGCTGGGGTCCCGTCTCGCCGACGCCCTGAAATCCCTTGCCGCCCAACCCTGCACACTGATCTGGCCACGGCAGGCCGACCATGCCGCGAAGACCGCGGAGCTGTCCGCGGTGGTGCGCGGTGGACTCGATGGGGTGGTGATCGTGTGCCCGCCGCCCGGCGGTCCGCCCGACGAGCCGGGGCTGCTGGCGGGCCGCGAGCAGGTGCGCCACCTGGTCCGCATGATCCGCGAACTGCCGGAGATGTCGGCCGAGCCGCCGCGGCTGTACGTCCTGACCCGACGGGCGCAACTCGTGCGGGGCGATGACGATCCCAACCTGGTACAGGCCGGGCTGCGCGGCCTGCTGCGCGTGGTCGGCGCGGAGAATCCGCAACTGCGCACCACCCAGATCGACCTGGCCGCCGAGGACGACATCGAGCTGGTCGCCCAGGAACTGCTGTCGGGTACGCCCGAGGACGAGACGGCCTGGCGAGGTGGCCAGTGGTACACGGCGCGGCTGCGCTGCACCCCGCTGGCGGCCGACGAACGCCGGACCACCACGGTCCGCCACGAGACCGAGCAGCTGCGCGCGGTCGTGCGCCACCCCGGCGACCTGCAGACCCTGGAGTTCGTCGCACTCGACCGCACCGCGCCCCGCGCCGGGGAGGTGGAGATCGCGGTCGACGCCGCCAGCGTCAACTTCGCCGAAGTGATTGCGGCTCTTGGTCGTTACCCGGATCTGGAGGGTCGGCCGCATCAATTGGGTTTCGACGTGGGTGGTGTGGTGGCCCGGGTTGGTGACGGCGTCACCGGCCTGCACGTCGGCGACCGGGTGGGCGGCTTCGCCGGATTCGGCAACGGCAGCTGGGGCACGTTCGTCACCTGCGATGCCCGATTGGTGGTCGGCTTGCCGGCCGCCGTGACCACCGTGCAGGCCGCCGCGGCGGCCACGGCGTACGGCACCGCCTGGTACGGGCTGTGCGAGCTGGCCCGGATCTGCGCCGAGGACAAGGTGCTGATCCACTCCGGCACCGGTGGCGTCGGTCAGGCCGCGATCGCGATCGCGCGGCGGGCAGGCGCCGACGTTTTCGCCACCGCGGGCAGCCCTGAGCGTCGAGAGTTGTTGCAGCGCATGGGAATTGAACACGTCTACGACTCGCGCAGCACCGCGTTCGCCGAGCAGATCCGCCGCGACACCGACGGGTACGGCGTCGACATCGTGCTGAACTCGCTGACCGGGGCGGCCCAGCAGGCCGGGATCGAACTGCTGGCCTACGGCGGAAGGTTCGTGGAGATCGGCAAGCGGGACATCTACGCCGACGCGCGGCTGGGCCTGTTCCCGTTCCGCCGCAACCTGTCGTTCTACGCCGTCGACCTGGCACTGCTCACGCACACCCATCCGGGCCGGGTGCAACAGTTGCTGCGCACGCTCTACCAGCGGATCGCGGACGGCGAGCTGCCGGTGCCGACCTGCACCGAATATCCGCTGTCGGAGGCGGCGACGGCGATCCGGGTGATGAGCGGCGCCGAGCACACCGGCAAGCTGGTGCTCACGGTGCCCCGCGCCGGAAGGACCGACGCGGTGCTGCTGCCGGAGCGGGCGCCGGTGTTCCGCAACGACGGCGCCTACATCGTCACCGGGGGCCTGGGCGGTCTGGGCCTGTTCCTGGCCGGCCAGATGGCCTCGCGCAACGGCAAGGCGGGCTGCGGCCGCATCGTGCTGACCGCCCGGTCCGCCCCAACTCCCAAGGCGCGCCAGGCGATCGAGCGCCTACGCGCGAACGGCACCGATGTGGTGGTGCACAGCGGCAACATCGCGGAACCCGAGACGGCCGCCGCGGTGGTGGCCGCGGCCACCGCGACCGGGTTGCCGTTGCGCGGGGTGCTGCATGCCGCCGCCGTCGTCGAGGACGCCGTGCTGGCCAACATCACCGACGAGCTGATCGACAAGGACTGGGCGCCAAAGGTCAACGGGGTGTGGAACTTACATCACGCGACCGCCGGGCAGCCGCTGGACTGGTTCTGCTCCTTCTCCTCGGTGGCCGCGCTGTTCGGCTCGGCCGGGCAGGGCGCCTACGCCGCGGCCTCGAGCTGGCTGGACGCGTTCACTCGCTGGCGGCGCAGCCAGGGTCTGCCGGCGACCGCGATCGCCTGGGGGGCGTGGGGTGAGATCGGCCGCGCCACCTTCTTGGCCGCCGGCGGGCGCACGACGATGATCGCGCCGGACGAGGGGGCCCGGGCGTTCGAGACGTTGTTGCGCTACGACCGCACCTACACCGGCTACGTCCCGACGACGGGGGCGCCCTGGCTGGCCGCGCTGGTGGCGCGCAGCCCGTTCGCCGAGGCCTTCCGAGACTCCGGCGATCAGCACGGCGCCGAAAGCTCGGCGCTGCGAGACGAATTGCGCGCCCTGGCGCCCGACGAGTGGCCGGCCCGGCTGCGCCGCCTGATCGCCGACCAGACCGGCCTGATCCTGCGCCGCGCCATCGACCCGGACCGGCCGTTCGCCGAGCACGGCCTGGACTCGCTGGGCAATCTGGAACTGCGCACCCGCATCGAAGCCGAGACCGGGATCCGCCTGACGCCCAAAACCATCGCCACCTACAACTCGGCGCGCGCGTTGGGGGCGCACCTGTCGGAGGCGCTGGCCGCCGAAGAGGCACACCTGGCGGCCCCGGGCTAGCCGGCGATGTCGAGTGCCGCCCGCACGATGCTGTCGGTGTCGATGCCGTGGTAGCGGTACACGTCCTGGAGGCCGCCGGCCTGACCGAACGTCGACACGCCCAAGGCGGTCAACGGAACTCGCTGAATGTTAGCCAGGAACGCGAGCGTGTGGGGGTGACCGTCCAGGACGGTGACCATCGGGTGGGCGCGGTCGACGGGGAAGACCTGATCGAGGATCCAGCTGTCGGCGCGGCCCCGGCCCTGGCGGGCCTGCCAGGCCTGGAACAGCAGGCCCGGACTGGTCACGCAGACCACGTCGGCCGGGACTCCGAGCTGCGCCAGCCGATCGGCGGCGGCCAGCGCCTCGGTGATCATGGTGCCCATCGCCGCAATGGTGACCTTCGCGGAGCCGTTGCGCCGCAACGGATATCCCCCCGCCACCACCTGGCGACGGCGGCGTTCCCGAGCCGCGGGGTCCTGCGGCACGGCGGCGGCCGTCTGGTCAACCGGGCGAGTCGACAGTCTCAGATACGCCGAGCTGCCGTCCGGCCGGCCGAGCCGGGCGATGCTGGCCAGCAGGGTCCACTCGACGTCGATCGCGAACGCCGGCTCGTAGCTGATGCAGCCCGGCTGCTCGAGCCCGATCGACGGGGTCTTGATGGACTGGTGTGCGCCGCCTTCGGCGGCCAGGCTCACCCCGGACGGGGTGCCGATCAGGATGGAGTGACCACCGGCGTAAATCCCGAAAGACCATGGCTCGAGCGCGCGTTCGACGAACGGGTCGTAGAGCACGCCGATCGGGAACAGCGGCTCACCCCACCGACTCCAGGTCGCTCCCAGTTCGCCGATCAAGCCCACCAGGTTGGTCTCGGCGATACCGAGCTCGATGTGCTGCCCGCTCGGGCGTTCGTTCCAGTGCATCAGGGTTTGTCCATCGTCGGCGAACCAATTGCGCCGCTCGCTGGCCGACCACACGCCGACCTTGTTCACCCAGCCGGCCAGATTGGTGGTCGAACTGACGTCCGGGCTGACCGTGACGACGCGCTTGGCCACGTCGGGCGCCTCGCGGGTCAGGTCCAACAGCAGGCGGCCGAGCGCGGCCTGCGTCGTCGAGGTGCCCTTCGGGGTGCGCCCGATATCGGTAGGCACCGCGGGCGCAACCGGCGCCGGGACGGGGGCTCGGCGTAACCGCGCCGCGGTGGCGGCGCACAGCCGTCCCATCGGGCTGTCCGGGCTGAACCGGGCCCACGGCTTCTCGGTGTCCATGCCGAGTCTGGTTGCCAATCCCGCGAATTCGTCGTCGGTGAGCAGGGCCGAATGGTTCTGCGGGTGTCCCTCGGTGGGCAGTCCGTACCCCTTGATGGTGTACGCCAGGATCACCGTGGGCTGGGTGTCGTCGATCTGGCGATAGGCCGCGGTGAGGGCCGCCAGGTCGTGGCCGCCCAGGTTGCGGATCGCCCCGGTCAGCGTCTCGTCGTCCAGCGTGGCGATCAAGTCGGCGATCGCGCCGCTGCCGGGACCCGCACCGGGCAGCCGCTGCCGGATCCCGTCCGCGTCGCAGCGCAGCAGCCGCTGGTATTCGGCGTTCTCCATGGCGATGATCCGCTGCCGCAGGGCATCTCCGCTGGGGCGGGCGAACACCGACTCGAGCTGACGGCCGAAGTCGACCGTGATGACCTGCCAGCCCGCCGCGCCGAACATCGCCTCCAGTCGTCGCGCGGCGATGTTGGGCACCACCCGATCCAGGGACTGCCGGTTGAGGTCGACGATCCAGACCACCTCGCCCAGTTCGGCGATGGCCGGATCGAGGATGGCCTCCCACACCGCGCCCTCGTCCAGCTCGGCGTCGCCGACCAGCGAGTACTGGCGGCCGTGCCCGCCCGAACCTAGTTGCGCGCCGACGTAGCGGCGCGCCAGCGTGCCCCAGATCGGGGCGGTGGCACCGATGCCGACCGAACCCGTCGAGTAGTCCACCACGTCCGGGTCCTTCGAGCGGCTCGGATACGACTGCAGACCGCCGAACTCCCGCAGCGTGGTCAGGTACTTCTCGTCCAGCTCGCCCAGCAGGTAGTTGATGCTGTGCAGCACCGGCGACGCGTGCGGCTTGACCGACACCCGGTCGCCGGGCTGCAGTTGACGGAACCACAGCGAGGTCATGATGGCCACCATCGAGGCGCTCGAGGCCTGGTGACCGCCGACCTTCAGTCCGGAGGGGTTGGGCCGCACCCGGTTGGCGTGATGCACCACCGCCGTGGACAGCCACAGCACCCGCTCGGCGATGGCGTGCAGGGCGTCGAGTTCGCTGATCGCGGGATCAATATCGCCAACGGCCACGGTGTTCAGGGTGGTCATAATGTCCTGCCGGTTCGGTTGCGCAGATAGATCACAAAGTTGACCAGTCTCCGGTATCTCGTGGCAAGCTGCTTTCTGTGTATTGAGCAGAATGCCCAAAATTGGTGACCTTTGAGTGATCGGTGGTTTGCAACATGGCCAATCCGCAACGGGTCGTCGACGACACCGACGCGCGCATCCTGCGGGCGCTCGTGGCGGCGCCTCGCGCGACCGCGGTGGCGTTGGCCCAGACCACCGGTCTGGCCCGCAACACGGTGCACGCGCGCTTGGCGCGATTGGAGTCCGCCGGTGTCTTGCAGTCGCTGGAGCGGCGGATCGATCCGGCGGCACTCGGCTATCCGCTGACCGCGTTCGTCATGGTTACCGTCACCCAGCGCAAGCTGAACCAGATCGGCGACGCTCTGGCCGGGGTGCCCGAAGTCCTCGAGGTGCATGGCCTCAGCGGTGTCACCGATCTGCTGGTGCACGTGGTGGCCCGCGACGCCGACGATCTCTATCGTTTGGCGGGTCAGATCCTCGACATCGACGGGGTCGAGAAGACCACCACCGGTCTGGTGATGCGTCGGCTCGTCGACTATCGGCTCGGCCCGCTGCTCGGGCCGCCGTGATCGCCCGCTTTCGGCGAGACTTAATCCACTGCGGGTGAGCGCGGCGTGTCGTCGCAGAGGTTTAAGTGTCGCGGAATCAGTGGCCGGCCGTGGTTACTCCACGACCCAGCTGTCCTCCTCGCTCAGCAGTGCGCACAGCCGGGAATGTATTGCCTCCAACGGCTTTTCCCGCCCGGGCAGGTGGGCGTGATGCTCGATGAACAACCGGCCGGCGAATGTCCCGCAGCTGTACAGGTCGACGGGAGCGCGGGTGGGGAACCACAGTTCGCTCTGAAAGTCGTCGAGCCGCATGCCGGGTGGGGTGCGCAGCGGCGGGATCGTCCCGGTGTCCGTGCACAGCACCACCGGCGGCAGCCCCGGCGGGGTGCCTTGGTACTGCAAGTTGAAATGCATGGCCGACTGCTGGATGACGCCCTCGGCGAGGTCGGTCCGGAACGACTCCACCATGCCGCGGGCCAGATCCACCACCTCGGTATCGGGCTTGATCTCCGCCAAATAGGTGGCCACGCCCAGTGGCAGCGTGCTGCCGGTCAGGCTGACCGGTGGCGACAACAGGTAGCGCAGATCGACCGGGTAGATGTAGGGAATCGGAACGTGCGGGGTGTTGCGCAGTTCCCACTCGGCCAGCAGGATGGCCGCGGCCACCACCGAGTTGAGGCTGAGCTGATTGGCGAGCCCGAACTCCACCAGTTCCGACGTCTCCTCCTCGGTGAACCGGATGCGGGCGATCGGGATCGGCCGGATGGCGTCCGGGTCCGCCAGCTGTGGCGGCTTCTCGGGTTCGGGTAGGTCGTAGGCGAACATCGCCCGGAAAAGCTTTTCCAGCCCCGACTTTTGCTGCTTGGTCACGCCGCGTTGTTCGAGCAACAGCTCCAGCGACTCGGGGGCGGGCTGCGGTGTCACCGGCGCCGGCGCGCCGGTGGTGACCACGTCGGTGTAGAGCGAGAAGAGCTCCTCCAGCAGGCCGAACGCATGGTGGGCGTCGGCCAGGCTGTGGTGGGTGTACAGCGTGAGCTCGGTGCGCTCACCGCTGCGCTTGAGCCGCAGATTGAGCAATGTCTGACGCTGATCCAGCCGCATCCCCGGGGTGTTCGAGATGTCTGCCGCAGCATCGGAGTCGATCACCCAAATGCCCGGGTGCATAAGGTCTTCGGCGACGATCTGGTAGTGCCCGTCCTGCGTCTGCTCGAGCCTGCCGGTGAACACCGGATGGGATTCCAGCAGCGCGTCGAACGCGTCGGACATCGCGTCGAGGTCGACGGGACCGTGCACGTGGGCGGTGAACGCGAAATAGGTCTCGTTGACCGCGAAGACCTCTTCGCTGCGGGTCAGCTTGCGGATCACGGATCCGGGAAACACGTCATACCCCCTTGTTCAGCTGGTGCTGGCTCGCCGATAACCGATGAACGCCGGAACGCTGCACACCGCGGCGATGCCGGCGGCCCACACCAGCGTCGCGATCATGGGCGCGCGCACCGGACCGCCCATCGACAACCCGCGCATGGCCTCGATCGCGTCGCTCATCGGCTGATGCGCGACGACCGGACGAATCCAGCGCGGAAATTGGTCGACCGGTAAGAAGCCGGTGGAGAACACCACGGCAAGGACATGCACCAGGGTGACCGTCTCGAGCAGGAAGTTGTTGGCCGTGTACAGCGCCACCATCGTGATCAGCGTCGCGAAGGCCAACCCGAAGACGAGCGGGACGAGAAACCAGAGCAGGGTAGCCGGAATGCCTTGCCGGAAGCGGAATCCCAACACCATCCCGACTGCCAGCACGACGAGCGTGGTGAGCATGATCCGGACGACCTCGGCGGCGATGCGCGACAGCACGCCCGACGCCCGGTGCACGGGCACCACCCAGAGCCGGCGCAGCAGGCCATCGGAGCGTTCGCCGATCAGGCCGATCGCCCCGACCGCCGCGCCGTTGATCGTCGCGGCCAGCGCGTTGAGCGGGACCGTCCCGTACAGCGCGCTGTGACCGGTGACCTGCGAGATGACATTGCCCAGAATGATGTTCAGGGTCAACAGGAACAGGACCGGCAACACCAATGCCTCGATCACGGTGGTGAGGTCGCGCGCCCAGCGCAGCAGGATGCGCCGGGTCTGCACCAGGGTTTGCGACAGCAGCGCCGACGGCGAATTCTCATGGTATTGCTCGGCGTCCAGATCGGCGCGGGGCTGGTGTGTCAGGGTCATTTGGCGCGCCTCGACAGGACGACCGCCGATGTCGGGATCAGAAATAGGATCAGCCCGGCCAGCCACGCCAGCGTGGGCGCCAGCACCGAGCAGGTCACCAGCCCGCCGTACGGGGCGGCGTCGCCGGCCAGGGCGCGCAGCGCGGTGACGAACTGCGAGACCGGCTGGTTGCGCACGACCGGCTGAATCCACTGCGGAAACTGTTGGGCGGGCTGGACTCCGGTGGACAACAACCCGAAGATCAGCGGCGGCAGGATCAGCAGCGGTGTCATCGCCTCCGGGTTGCGGCTGCCGGTGCCGACCAGGTCGGCGCCGAACGACAGGATCGACCCGATCGCCACCACCAGCAGCATGAAGGCAACGATGTAAGGCGCGCCGTGGTGGAACCTGAATCCGATCACGTAACCGCACGCGATCGCCACCGCGATCGAAATCGTGCACCGGTACACCGCCGCCGAGATGCGGGCGCCCACCGGCGCGAAGGGAGCCATGGGCATCGAGCGGAATCGGCGGTTGATGCCCTGGACCGAATCGGTCGCCGCCCGAAACGCCGTCGACATCGCGGCGAACGTGATGGCCTGCAAGGCGATCAGCGGCATCACGTACTGCGCGTAGCTACTGGCCAGGGTTTTGGTGGCGGTCCCCATGATCTGATGCAGCGGAATGTAGAAGCCCGCCGTGAAGACCACCGAGGACGCGACCGTGACGACGAGTTCGCCGTTGCGCAGGGTCGGCGCGATGAAACGCTTGGTGAGTACCCACCACTGGGCGATCGGTGACGGGTGTCGCTCGGTGGTGCTTGCCGCGGTCACCCGGCGGCCCGCGTTGCGACGGGGGTGCGGGTGCGCGGGGAATCGTCTGTCAGCGCGAGGAATACGTCGTCGAGGGAGGGGCGCCGCAGGGCGACGTCGGCCACGGCGATGTTGGCGGCGGCCAGCCGCCCGACGGCGTCGATCAGCGTGTTGGCGCCGTCCGGTGCGGGTATGGCGATGCGGTCCGACTCGGGGGTCAGGGCGGCCCTGATCTTGTCGGGCACCAACGCGCCGAGCGTGTCGGCGATGACCGCCAGATCCTGCAGGTTACGCGGCACGATCTCGCAGTAACTGCCGCCGGTGCGTTCCTTGAGCGCATCGGCGGTGCCCTGGGCGATGACCCGCCCGTGGTCGATCACCACGATCCGGTCGGCCAACGCGTCGGCCTCCTCGAGATACTGCGTGGTCAGCAGCGTCGCGATGCCCAGACCCTGGAATTTGCCGACCAGGTCCCAAATGCTCTGTCGGCTGCGGGGATCCAGGCCGGTGGTGGGTTCGTCCAAAAACACCACCTGGGGGCGCACCACCAGACCGCAGGCGATGTCGATGCGCCGGCGCATGCCGCCCGAGTAGGTCTTCACCCGCCGGCCGGCGGCGTAGGCCAGGTCGAATTCGTCGATGAGTTCCTCGGCGCGGGCGCGCGCCGCCGACTTGCCCAGCCCGAACAGCCGGCCGAACATCACGAGATTTTCGCTGCCCGTGAGCATGTCGTCGATCGCCACCTGCTGGCCGGTGAGCATGATCGAACGCCGCACCCCGGCCGGCTCGGAAACGACGTCATATCCCGCGACCACCGCGCGGCCGCTGTCCGGGCGGCTCAGCGTGGACAGGATGTCGACGAGCGTGGTCTTGCCCGCCCCGTTCGGGCCGAGCAGTCCGAGCACTTCACCGCGGCCGACCTCGAAGCTGACCTCGTGCAGCGCCACGAAATCGCCGAACGTCTTGCGGACCTTGTCGACGACGACAGCCTTTTCGTCAGCCTTTTCGTCAGCCTTCACCATCGGCTCAACCCGCGTCCAGAGCGGACAGGTCCACCAGCGCCAGCTCGACGGGCTGCGCCGCCGAGTCGTCGTCGGGCCGCGCGGCGAGGGCCTCCGCGATCAGGTCGAGCAGCGCGCCCGGGAAGCGCCGCGCCAGCGCCTCGGCACGGGTGTCGGCAATCCGGCGGGTGTCGTACCACCAATCCAGGTGCAACACCCCGGAGTGGCGGTACACCCGCAACTCGACGGCATGACCCAGTCCCGGGATCGTGTCGCGCACCGGCCCGAGTAGCGCCGTGGTGTCGGAGTCGAACTGCACGGCGGCGTCCATGGCCGGCACGGCAGGGATCGCACCGGCGTAGCGCAGGTGCATATCGGCCGTGGCGGCGTCCGCCAGCAGCCGGGCGGTGGGCGCGTAGAGGTGGCGCAGCAACCCGTACCCGATGCCGTAGTGCGGCACGGCGCCGAGGATGCCGTGGACGGCTTCCACCAGTGCGCGGGCGCCGGTGGCAGCGCTCGTGGCACACGGCAGCGCGATCGGATAGATCGTGGTGAACTGCCCGATCGTGCGGCGCAGGTCGACGTCCGGTCGCAGCACCGAGCGGCCGGGCCCTTCCACGTCGACGGCCACCAGCCCGGGGCCGACGGTTTCGGCGAGGGTCCGGCCGAGCGCCGCCAGCAGCAGTTCCTCGACCGACCACCCGAGCACCCGGCGGGCGGCGTCGAGTTCGGTGGTTTGTTCGACGGTCAGCCGGGCCGAGATCTTGGCCAGATCGTCGGCGTGCGGCGGTCCGGTGACGTCGGTGGACGCCGCCCGCACGGTCGCCTGCCGCACGGTCTGCAGCCAGTAGTCGCGGGTGTCCAGGACGGCCGGGTGCGCCGCGAGCGCCGCGCAGCGCAGTGACCAGTCCCGCCACGAGGTGGTGCGGGGCGGCAGCGAAATGTCCTCGCCGGCAAGGCGTTGGGTGAACGCGACGAACAGGTCGGAGATCAGGATCTCCCGCGACGCGGTGTCGGCGACGACCTCGTGCAGGGACAGCACCAGATAGCGCGCTCCGTGCGGGTCTGTGACGTACACCGCGGTCACCGGTGTGCCCAGCTCACCGCTGTTCAGTTCGGCGACGATGTCCTGGATCGCCGTCCGTTGCGCGTCCGGGTCAAAGTCACTCAGTTCACGCGACGACAGGGCCGCGAATTCCTGTGCCGCCCCAATGTGTTGCTCCCACACCCCGGCGCGCTCGACGAGCGTCACGCGCAACGCGTCGTGGTGAGTGGTCAGCGCGGTGAGCACGCCGCGAACATCGTCGAGGCCGACCTTCGGGTCGAGCCGCAGAATCAGCGGCAACCGCCAGCGTCCGGCCTCGCGCACACCGTCTTCGAGGAAGTGTGCGATGTTCGGCGGGATCGGCGGATTCGCCTCGGCCTCAGGCGGTTTCGCCAGGCCGCCCGAGGCGTACTTCGCGTCGACCTGGGCCGCCAGGGCGGCCAGGGTCGGGTTGGCGTAGAGGTCCTGCGGGCTGACGTCCAGGCCCGCGTTGCTGGCGTTGGTCGCGATCCCGATCGCGATCAGCGAGTCGCCGCCGAGGTCGAAGAAATTGTCGGTACGGCCGATGGAGTTCAGCCCCAGGCACTGCATCCAGATCTGGCGCAGCACCGTCTCGGTGTGCGACTGCCCAGCGCCAACGCCCCCAGCTCGACCCCGAGTTTGACCGTTGCCGTTGCTGCCCACGTCGGTCACCGACTGGGCCACCAACTGCATCTCGACGGCCCTGCCGGTCAGGTTGACCGGCTGCGGATCAACCCAATGCCGGTCGCGGGCAAAGGAATAACCGGGGACGGACACGATGTGATGCTTGGTCCCGGTCGCCGCCGTCCAGTCGACCGGCACACCCGCCGACCACAATTGGCCGAGGCCGAGCAGGAAGGTGTCCCGGTCGTCGACGTTTTGGATCGGATGCCGCATCAGCCGAACACCGCGGTGCTTGTCCGACCACTTGGGGTGGCGCATCGCCGAACCCGTCAGGCTGCCGCCGGGGCCGACCTCGACCAGGATCCGGTCCGGGGCGCTCAGGAGCGCGTCGAGTTCGTCGGCGAAGCGGATGGTGGAGCTGATCTGGCGCGCCCAGGTGCCGGGATCGGTGACCTGTTCGTCGGTCATCCAGGTGCCGGTGAGGTTGGACAGCAGCGGTGTGGTCGGCGGCCGCAGCTCGACGCCGGGCAGGAACTGTCCGAACTCCGCGGCCATCGCATCCATGGCGCTGGAATGAAATGCGTGCGTCGCGCGCACTCGCCGTGCGGTGATGTCGGCGGCGCGCAGGCGCTGGGTGAACGCGCGGATTCCGTCGATGGGCCCGGCGACGACGCAGTTGCCCGGGTCGTTCACCGCGGACAGTTCGACGCCCTGGGCCGCGAATTCCGAGAGGTACGGGGCGATGTCGTCGGGGCCCAGCGCGACGGCGACCATGGCACCGGCCGGGGATTCGTGCATCAGCCGCGCCCGCAGCGCCACCAGCTTGATCGCGGTCTGAAGGTCGAAGACACCGGCCAGCGTGGCGGCAATGTATTCGCCGGTGCTGTACCCGATGTACGCCCCGGCGCGGACGCCGTAGGTCTCGAGCAGCCGGGCCAACGCGTACTCCACCGTGAACAGCGCGGGCTGGGAACGATCGATGCGTTCCAGATCGGTGCTGGCGTCGCCGAAGATCTGCGCGTGCAGGTCGATACCCATCTCAGTGCGGAAGCCCGCGACGCACGCGTCGAAGTGCAGGGCGAAGACCGGGGCGGTGTCGTAGAGCCTGCGGGCCATGCCCACGTGCTGAGCACCCTGCCCGGGAAACATGAAAACGACTCGTTCCGAAGCGGATTCGCCGGTGAGCTGACCGTCGCCGCCGGATTCCCCGACGAAGGCGTTGTCGTGCTCGACGGCGCGCAGCACGGTCGCGGCTTGCTCACGGTCGTGCACCACGACGGCCGCGGTGACGGCGTGCTTGCGGCGCCGGGCCAGCGTGAAGGCGACGTCGGACAACTCGGGGGCGTCCGGTGCGTCCAGCGCGTCGGCCAGGGTCTTGCGCGATTCGTCTAGCGCCGCACGGGTTCGCGCCGACAACAGCAGCACCTGAGGCCCGGTCGTGGCGGCCTGCGCGAAAACCCCCGGCGCCTCCTCCACAACGACGTGCGCGTTGGTGCCGCCCACACCGAACGAGCTGACCCCGGCCCGGCGCACGCCGTCCCACTCCCAGGGGCCGTAGCTGCTGTGCACGGTGAACGGGGTCTCGTCCAGGCGCAGCTCCGGGTTCGGGCTGGTGTAGTGCAGGGTTCCCGGAATCGCCCGGTGCTGCAGGCACAGGATCGTCTTGATCAGGCCCACCACGCCGGCGGCCACCTCCAGGTGGCCGATGTTCGACTTCACCGAACCCAACACACAGGGACCCGGCCGCGCGGTGTCGGACACGGCGAACGCGTTCCTCAACCCCTGTATTTCGATGGGATCACCCAGCGGTGTGCCGGTGCCGTGCGTCTCGACGTAGCTCACGGTCGCGGCGTCGACGCCGGCCACCGCGTGCGCCTCGGCGATGACGTCGGCCTGGGCGGCCGGATTCGGCGCCGCGTAGCCCATTTTCGCCGAGCCGTCGTTGTTGATCGCCGAGCCGCGGATCACGGCGTGAATGCGGTCCCCGGCGTCCAGGGCGGCCTGCAATGGCCGGAGTACCACGATGCCCACCCCGCTGCCGAACACCGTGCCGTCGGCGCGGACGTCGAAGGGCCGGCAGTGTCCGACGGCCGACACCATCGAGCCCGGCGAGTTCCAGTAACCGACGTGGTGCGGAACCGACAATGACACCCCGCCGGCCAGGGCCATGTCGCACTCCCCGCTCAGCAGGCTCTGGCAGGCCAGATGAACCGCGACCAGCGACGACGAGCACGCGGTCTGCACGGTGAGGCTGGGGCCGCGCAGGTCGAACTGGTGCGACACCCGGGTGGCCAGGAAATCCTTGTCGTTCTGCAGGAACAGGTTGAACTGTTCGAAGTTGAGTCCGGTCCCCATGAACGCGTTGTGCTGTGCTGACAGGTTGTGCAGCAGATAACCGCTGGGGGAACAGGTTCCGTAGACGCCGATGGCGCCGTCGAAACGGGCTGGGTCACAGCCGGCGTCCTCGAACGCATGCCACGCGCATTGCAGGAACAGCCGGTGCTGGGGGTCCAGCATGCGGGCGAATTGCGGTGGGAAGCCGAAGAATTCGGCGTCGAACTCGTCGATGCCGTCGACGAGCGGCGCACGCCGCACGTAGGCCGGGTTGGCCAGCACCTCGTCACCGACGCCGGCCGCCCGCAACTGCTCTTCGGACAGCGTGGTGATCGATTCCTCGCCCCGGCGAAGGTTGTCCCAGAACGCCGAAACGCTGTTGGCGCCGGGGAAGCGGCCGGCCATACCGATTACCGCAATCGCGTTGTCCGGCAACGCTTCTGTGCTACTGCTCATGCCTGTTGCCCTCGCTTTCGCCGCATCGCGGCTCCCTGGCGCGCCGCGGCGCGCTGTTGTGCTCGGTCGCGAACCGCGTTGCCCCGCTCGGGGTCCTCTGCGGGCTCGGCGAGGCCGAGCTGGCGGATCACATCGACCGTGAGGTCTTGCAGCGTCGCCCCTTGCAGGATCATCGCCACCGGGGGTTCGATGCCGAAATCCGCACGGGTGGTGTTGCGGATGCGCACGGCCATCAAGGAATCCATGCCGAGTTCGGTCAGCGGCGTCGCCGTGTCGATCGCCGACCGGTCCGCGTAGCCCATCACCGCCGCGATCCGGCTGCACAACCGTTCTCGCACCGCGGCCCGGGCGGCTGCCGGGTCGAGTTCGCAGAGCGCGCCGGGCCCGGCCCAGTCGCCGCCCTCGCCGGCCAAATCGAGCTCGGCGACGACGTTCGCGAAATAGCCGAGGTTGCGGATCTCCGGGAACGCCACCATCGCCCGGTCGGCGCGCAGCCGCGTGACGCCGGTGCGGCACCGATCGGTGGCCAGCAGCGCCGCCATGGCCGCGACGCCCTCCCCTGGGCTGATCGGGTCGAGTGGGCTGCCGACCAACGACTGCGCCACGCCCACCTCCGACCATGGGCCCCAATTGATCACCGCCGCAGGCATTCCCGCGGCGTGGCGCCAGTGCACCAGCGCGTCCAGCCAGGCGCTCGCGCACGCATAGGCGCCCTGCCCGGCCGACCCGAGCAGCGAGGCGGTGGTGGAAAACCCCACCCACCAATCCAGCTCCCGGCCGGCGCTGGCCTGGTGCAGCCGCAGCGCGCCGGCGGCCTTGGGGCCCCACACCCGCTGCAAACTCTCCCGGCTCATCGACAGCACCAGGCTGTCGTCGATCACCGCGGCGCCGTGCGCGATGCCCCGCAGCCGGCGATGCCCGTCTTCGGCCGTCGCGACGAGCCGTTCGGCCACCCCCGCGGCGGCGATGTCACCGCAGACCACCGCGATCTCGGCGCGGCTCTGGAGTTCCGCCAGCACCGCGCGCTGCTCGTCGCCCGGTTCGCTGCGCCCGTTGAGGATGACGCGGCCCGCGCCGGCGTCGACGAGCCAACGGGCGAACACCAGGCCGAGGCCGCCAAGACCTCCGGTGACGATGTAGGACCCGCCCGCCTCGACGACCGGGTCGCGAACCGGCTCGCCGAGGGCGGCGCGGCGCAGCCGTTCGGCATACCGTCGTCCGTCGCGCCACGCGACGATGTCGTCGAAAGCGCTTGCCGAATCCGATGATTCGAGTTCGGCGGCCAGGGCGGCGACGGGATCCCCAGCGGAATCGAGGTCGACGAGCGTGGTGCGCAGGTCGGGGTGCTCGTACGCCAGCACCCGGACCAGACCGCGCAGGGCGCCGACGGCGGGCCGCCCAAGTTCGTCGTGCACGGCGAGACCGCCCGGCGTAGCCAGCCACAGCCGCGGCGAGCGGCCGTGCCAGCCGCCGAGGATGGCGCGGACGACCGTCGACACCGCCCACACCGAATCCCGGGCCCGGTTCAGGCTCGCCTCGGTGAGCGGCGCGGTGTCGGCGGGGTCGTCGTCGACGAAGGCCACCACACCGACGGGCGGGCGTTCGGGATCACCGCAGGTTTCGGCGAAGGCAGCCAATACCGCGGCTTCGTCGTAAAGGTCGGCGGTGAGCACCCGGCGTACCGGGGCACGCCAGCGCCGCGCAAATGCCTCGGCGTGGGAGCCGGCGCCGGTGAGCACCAACCAGCTGCCGGGCGCCTCGCACACCGCCGGGGTGACCGGTGCGTCGACCCAGCCGGTGTCGAACACCTGCTGCGCCAACGGCACCGGCGTGCTGCGTCGTTCCACCCGGCGCAGGTACAGGTCGTTGATGTCGGCGGTGACGTTGCCGGCGTCGTCGGTCAGGGTGAGCTTGCCGAGCTTGCCGGCACCGCCCTCGTCCAGATTCATCAGCCGGGCCCGGCAGTGGGCGCGGCGGCCGGGGTCCCCGTAGACCCGAATCGACTCGAATGAGACCGGAAGATAGCTGATCTCGGCTGCCGCACCGGTTGCCGCGGTCTCGTCCGGGGAGTCCGGTATCGCCGCGGCCAGGCTCTGCAGGGCGGCGTCGAGCAGCGCGGGGTGGATGCGGTAACCGGGATGGCGGGGCGCCGCGTCGGGCAGGACGATGTCGGCGTCCACCGAACCGTCGGGCTGCCGATGGATTTGGGTCAGCGCGGCGAAGGCCGGGCCGTGCTGCTGGCCGGTCGAGCGCAGCACGGCGTACAGGTCGGCCGGGGACACGGCGTCGTCGCGGGTGCCGGACGGCGGCGGTTGCGGGGCGCTATCCGGCGGCGACACCGCGGCCTTGGCCGTCGCGTGCCGGGTAAAGCCGGCCGGGGTGCGGGAATAGATCTCGATGCGGGTCTTGTCGTCGGCGCCGCGGGTCAGCTGCGTCGTCAGCCGGGTGTGACCGTCCAGCGTAAGCAGCTGCTCGACCTCGAGCTGGTTGATCAGCACCGCGTCGACCGGCGTTCCCAATGCCTGACTGGCCGCGGCCAAGGCGATTTCGGCGAACCCGGCGGCCGGCATGATGGCCTGGCCGAACACCCGGTGGTCGGCCAGCCACGGGCACACGTCGGTGCCGACATCGGCCTGCCACACGTGGTCCTGGGTCGAGGGCACCTCGACGTGGGTGCCGAGCAGCGGGTGCGCGTCCACCGAATCCGAGATCGCCGAACGGTCCGCCACCCAGAAATGCGTGTGCTGCCAAGGGGTTACCGGGATGTCGGCCAGTCGGCGCCCGGTGTCGGGCTCAGGCAGCATGCCGATCGCTGCGAGTTGGGCGTGGAAGGTGACGGTGTCG
The DNA here is from genome assembly GCF_002102355.1 of Mycobacterium sherrisii. Classification (GTDB taxonomy): domain Bacteria; phylum Actinomycetota; class Actinomycetes; order Mycobacteriales; family Mycobacteriaceae; genus Mycobacterium; species Mycobacterium sherrisii. The sequence goes on from NZ_LQPT01000093.1 coordinate 129,273, forward strand.
TCGGTGTCGCGCTGCAGCGTGCCGACGGTCCGGTACTGGGCCCGGTTCGGCGTGTCGGCAAGGACGTCGGCAAGGATGTCGTTCAGGGCGTGGGTCAGCACCGGATGCGGGCTGATTTCGAGGAACGTGTGGTACCGCCCGGCCGCGGTCGTGATGGCCTGCTGGAAGCGCACCGGGTTGCGCAGGTTGTCGGCCCAATAGTCGGCGTCCAGGGTGCGCTGGGGTGGTTCGCCCGTGGTGCTGATCATCGGGATGGTCATCGGCCGCGGCGCCAGATCCGCCAGCGCGGAACGCAATTGCGGCAACACCGGGTCGACGATGGGGTGATGGGAGGCGACGTCCACCTCGATGCGGCGGGCCAACCGGTTTTGCGCGGCCACCTCCGCGATGACCGCATCCACCGCTTCCGGCGGGCCGGCGATTACGGACTGGCGTGGGGAGGCGTGCACGGCCAGCGTCACCTGCGGATAGCCCGCGATCAGCGCGGTGGCTGCCTCGGCGTCGAGCTCCAGCAGGGCCATCGCGCCCTGGCCGGCCAGTTGGGCCATCAACCGGGAGCGGGTGGCGATCACCCGCAAACCGTCGGCGGGAGTCAACGCGCCGGCCACCACGGCCGCCGACACTTCGCCCATCGAGTGCCCTACCACGGCGTCGGGCGTCACCCCGTAGCGGCGCCACAGCGCGGTGAGCGCCAGCTGCACGCCGACCAGCACCGGCTGAATGCGGTCGATGCCGGTGATCTCGGCGCCGTCGGTGAGGACTCGGTGCAGCGAAAAGCCGGTCTGCACAACGAAATCGGGTTCGAGTTCGTCGACGGCCGCGGCGAAGGCCGGCTCGTCGGCCAGCAGCCGCTTGCCCATGCCGGCCCACTGCGAGCCCTGCCCGGAGTAGACGAACACCGTTCCCGGGCCGGCGCAGCCGTCCCGGCACGCCGAGACCCCCGGGTCGGGCCGGCCGGCGGCCAGTGCCCGCAGCCCGGCGACCGCGTCCGCGCGGTCCCGCGCGATCACGGCGGCGGCCGTGGCGTGCCGGGGCCGGCGATGGTTCAGCGTCTGGGCGGCGTCGGCCAACGACGTGGCCGCGCCCGGTCCGGCCAGCCAATCGGCCAGCCGGGTCGCCAGCGCGGCGGCCCGCGACGCTGTCTTGCCGGACACCACCAGCGTGCACACTCGGCTCTCGGATGTGTTGGCGGACAACGGCTCAGGAGCCTGTTCGAGCACGACGTGCGCGTTGGTGCCGCTGAGGCCGAACGACGACACCGCCGCGCGGCGCGTGCCCGCGGGCCAGGGCGTGGCCTCGGTGGGGACGAACAGCCGGGTCGACGCCGGGTCGATGGCCGGGTTCCACCGAGAGAAGTGCAGGTTCGGCGGAATGTGACCGCGGCTGACGGCCAGGGTGGCCTTGATGAACCCGGTGATGCCGGCTGCGGCCTCCAGGTGGCCAATATTGGTCTTCACCGATCCCAGCGCGCAGCTGCCGTTGCCGCGTCCGTAGGTCGAGGCCAGCGACTCGAATTCGATTGGATCGCCCAATATCGTTCCGGTGCCGTGGGTTTCGACGTAGCTCACACTGTCCGCGGTCGCATCGGCGAGCTTGAGCGCGGTGGTGATCACGTCGCGCTGCGCGGCGGCGTTCGGGGCGGTCATGCCGTTGGATCGACCGTCCTGGTTGATCGCCGAGCCGCGGATCACCGACAGCACCCGGTCGCCGTCGCGGGTGGCGTCGGCCAGGCGCTTGAGCACCACGACGCCGCAGCCCTCGCTGCGCACGAACCCGTCGGCCAGCGCGTCAAACGTCTTGCAGCGCCCCGTCGGTGACAGCGCCGACCATTTGGACAGCGCGATGCTGGTGAACGGCGACAGCATCAACTGCACCCCGCCGGCCAGCGCGACGTCGCTTTCGCGCAGACGCAGGTTCTGGCATGCCAGGTGCAGCGCCACCAACGACGACGAGCACGCGGTGTCGACGGCCACCGCCGGTCCGCGCAGGCCGAGCAGATAGGAGATCCGTCCCACCGCGGCGCTGTGCGGGTTACCCGTGGACATGTATGCGTCGATCTCGGCGCGACGTTCCAGGTTGACGATCGTGTAATCCCACGCCGAGAGTCCCATGATCGCGGCGGTGCGGGTGCCGCTCAGCGAATCCGGGGGCAGCCCGGCGTGTTCGAGTGCCTCCCAGGCGACTTCGAGCAGGATCCGCTGCTGGGGGTCCATCGCCTCGGCCTCGCGCGGGGTGATGCCGAAGAAGTCGGCGTCGAACCCGGCGACGTCGTCGAGGAAGCCTCCCCATTTGGTGGTCATTCGCCCCGGCACCTGCGGGTCGGGGTCGTAGAACGCGGCCGCGTCCCACCGGTCGGCCGGCACCACGTCGACGGCGTCGCGCCCGTCCATCAACAACTGCCAAAAGCTGTCCGGCCCAACCACGCTGCCCGGCAACCGGCACCCGATGCCCACCACCGCGATCGGCTCGGCGACATCGGTGGGAAACGCCGTCCCCGCCCGTACCAATTCGCGTGCCAGGACCTCGCGCGCCTTGGGTGACATCTGCGCCGCGCGCTCGGCAAGACTCGTCATCTACTCGCTGCCCCCGGTTGCCGTCTCCAGCTCGCTGGCCGCCACGAGGTCGGACAGCAATTCCATCTCTTCATCCGACAGCTCGGATTCGTCCTGGGGCGCCGGCTGGGCCACGGCCACCGCCTCGTAGCCGAGGCGCTCGCACAGCGCGCCGGCCAGATCGGTGATGGTGGGGTAGGCCCACACCAGCGCGGCCGGCAACATGGTGCCCAGGCTCGCCTCGAGCCGGTTGCGCAACTCGAGCGCCATCAGCGAGTCCAGGCCCAGCGACGCCATCGGCCGATCCGGGTCGATCGGGTCGGCCGAGCGCAGCACCGCCCGGATTTCGCCGGCGATCGCGGCGGCCAAACGCCGTGGCCGCTCGGCGGACTCGCAGGCGTCGAGTTCCGCGCGGATCGCCCCGCCACCGCGCCGCTCGACGGTGCTCGCCTCCTGCAGCTTGGCAAACAGCGCCGAACCCGCGGCGGCGGGGAAGGACTGGAACCACTGCCGGGCGTCGAGGCTGAACACGCCGGTGCGGGCCCGGTCGGCGGCCAGCACCTGCTGCATCGCGGCCAGGCCCTGCTCGACGGTGATCATGGCGACGCCGAGGTCGGCGAAGAACTGCGCACGACCCACCTCCGCCCAAGGCCCCCAGTTGATTCCGACGGCGGGCAGGCCCAGCGAGCGTCGGTGGGCGACCAGGCCGTCGACCCACGAGTTCGCGGCGGCGTAGCTGCCCTGACCCGGGGCGCCCAACAGGGAGGCCACCGAGGAGAACGTCAGCCACCAGTCGACGTCGAGACGGGCGGTGGCCTGATGCAGACGCCAGCCGCCGTACACCTTTGGGGTGAACACCCGCCGCGCGGCCGCATCGGTGATGTTCAGCACGATCTCGTCATCGAGAACCATGGCACTGTGCACCACCCCGGCCACCCGGAAGCCGGCGTCGCGGACCGCGTCGACCAGCCGGCCGGCCGTGGCGGCGTCGGCGATATCGCCGGTGATCACCTCGATGCGGGTGCCGGCCCCGTTCAGGTCCGCGTTCATCTCCGCGATCGCCGACCGGATGTCGTCGCCGGGTTCCGAACGACCGTTGAGCACAACCATTCCCGCGCCCTGGGCGACCAGCCACCGCGCGACGACGAAGCCGAGACCGCCCATCCCGCCGACGATCAAGTACCCGCCGTCGGGGCGCACCAGGGGTTGCGGGGGCGGTGCCGCGATCGCCTCGAGGTCGCCCCCGGCCGGTATCGACACGACGATCTTGCCGGTGTGCCGGCCCCCGGCCATCAGCCGGAACGCGTCGGCCGCTTCGGTCAGGGGGAACTCGGTGACCGGGAGCACCCGCAGCTGCCCATCCGCCACGTGTGCCAGGATGCGGCCGAGCATGTCCCGGTACCGCGCCGGCTGGAGTTTGAGGTTCAGGTCGAGGTCGACGACGGCGAACGACGCGCTCCTGGCCAGTGCGGCCAGCCCGAGGCTGGCGTCGGCGTGCACGTCTTTCTTGCCCAGCTCGACGAATCGGCCGCCGGGAGCAAGGATCTGCACCCCGCGCTGAATGGCTTGGCCGGGAAGCGAATTCAAGATGACATCGACACCGTAGCCGTCGGTGATGTCGAGGATCTCGTCGGCGAAGTCCAGGTTGCGGGAGTCGCCGACGTACTCGACGCCGAGCCCGGCGAGCATCTCGCGCTTGGCGTCCGATCCGGCCGTCGTGTAGATGCGGGCACCGATCATGGTGGCGATCGACACCGCGGCGAGCCCGACACCGCCGGTGGCGGAATGGATCAGCACGCGTTCCCCGGCGGCCAATCGGCCGACCTCGCACAGCGAGTGCCAGGCGGTCAGGTAGGCGATGCCGAAGGCGGCGGCCTCCCCGTCGGGCAGCGCGTCCGGGACGGGGGCGACCAGGTCGGCGAGGGTGGTCAGGTGGGAGGCGAACGTGCCGGGGCCGAACGCGATGACGCGCTGGCCTACCTCGACCGTGTCGACACCCGGGCCGACGGCGGTCACAAAGCCGACGCACTCGCCGCCGATCACCGGCGGGGCGCCGTCCAGCCCGGGATACACGCCCATCGCCTTGAGCACGTCGGAAAAGTTCAGGCCCGCGGCGACGATGCGCACTTCCACCTGTCCGGCCGACGGCGCACTGCGTTTAACCGCATGCAGTTTGAGCTCGTCGAGCCGTCCGGGCCGGTCGATCTGCAGCCGGACGGCGGCACCGCGGTCCAGGTTCACCACGGCGCGGCGGGGTTCGGCGACCAGTGCCCCGGCCGCGTCGACGGGTGCCGGCGTCAGCCGGTTGACATACCGCCGGCCGTCGCGCAGCGCGACCTCGTCGTGGTCTGCACCGGCCTGTAGTTCCTCGGCGAGGGCGGTGACGGGGCCGCAACCGTCGGCGTCGATGTCGACGATTGTGGTCTTCAGCTCCGGATGTTCGAAGGTCAGCACCCGCGCGATCCCGCGAAGCGCGGTCTGCGCCAAGGTGACTCGCTCGTCGGCCGCGACCTGCTGGGCGGCGCGGGTGACGATCCACAGCCGGGGACTGTTCCTGGCACCCATCCGGGTCACCGTCTTGGCGATGTCAGCGATCAGCAGGGTGCGCTCGCGCGCGAGGTCCAGCTGCGCCTCGTCGTCGTGCGCTTCGTCGGCGCCGCGCGGCGGGCAGAGCACCACGATGCTGTCCCACGGGGTGCGGGTGATCGCCGCACGCAGGCCGGCGGCGTCGGCGGGGGAGACGACCTCGATTTCGGGGTCGATTTCGGCGGCTCCGTCCCGCAACGCCGACCGCAGTGCAGGCAGCAACTCGTCGTCGACGGTGAGGTCGCCGATCAGCAGCACGGCCCCGAGCGTGCCGGGGGTCTTGTCCCGGGCGACGGGCTCCCATTGCACGGTGAACAGCCGGCCGCCGTGTTCGGTTGCGCCGCCCCGTGATCCGAGCACCGCCATCTCGACCTCGTCGATGACGAGCAGCGCCCGGCCGTCCGCATCGGTGAGTGTGACCTGGCCGCGCAGCCGGTCCGCGGTGTCGGTGGCGGTCAGGGACGCGTTCGAGCGGACGCCGGCGGTGATGTCACCGTAGACGTGCACGCCGGCGAAACGGATTGGCAGCACCAGAGTTTGGCGGGCGGACTGACCGCCGGCCAGATCGGTCGCCACCCGGGTGGCCCCGAGGGCCTGCACGGCGATGTCCATCATCACCGGGTGCAGCGCGAAGCGGCGGGATCCGGTTCGCGCCGCGGCAGGCAATTGCACGTCGGCGCGGGCGGCGCCGGATTGCGCGACGACGAGTCCGACGATGCCGCGGAAGGCCGGGCCGTGTTGTTGTCCCGCGCCGCGCAGCCGCTGGTAAAGGTCGTCGGGGTTGAGATCGTCGGTCACCTCGTCGAATACCGGCGACGGCGGCCGGTCCGCGTCGGCCCGCGCGACGGTGGCCGTGGCGTGCTTGACCCATCCCGAAGTGGCGTTGCGCGTGCGCATTTCGACCCGGCAGGTCTGCTCGTCGCCGGTGAGCGTGGTGACCAGCACGGTGTCGTCGGCGACGGGCAGCATCTGGTGCAGGCGCAGTTCGCGGATCATCCACCCCGGGGCACCGTCGAAGGTGTCCGTCGCCGCGGCCAGCGCCACTTCGGCGTAAGCCGCGCCGGGCAGCACACACAGGTCGTCGATCACGTGGTCGCCCAGCCACAACAGGTCCGGCCGCAGCTCGCATTCCCAGATCCGGGTGCCGGTGGTGGGGTCGGTGACGCCGATGCCGAGCAACGGGTGAGTGTCCGCGCCGTGGTGGGTGGCGACCGTCGGCTCGATCCAGTGCCGGGTGTGCTGCCACGGCGTCGACGGCAGGACCGGATGCGGCTCGGCGGGGTGCGGCGTCTGCGGCGGGTGGGTGGTGTGCGCGGTGTTCAGGTGGGTGTGAAAGGTCAGGGTGTCGTGCGCGTCGCGCAGCAGGGTGCCCAGGCTCAGGTAACCCACGCCGCCATGGCCGTTGCCGTCGGCGTCGCGCGCGGCCAGGGTCTCGTCGATGGCTTGGGTGAGTAGGGGGTGCGGGCTGATTTCGATGAAGGTGTGGTGGTCGACGGCGGCGTGGGTGATGGCGTGTTGGAAGTGGACCGGGTTGCGCATGTTGGTGGCCCAGTGTTCGGCGTCGAAAACCGGTGTGCTGTCCAGGTTTTGGTAGGTGGTCGAGATGATCGGAATGGTCGGCGGCTTCGGGGTCAGTCCGGCCAGCTCGGCGCGCATGGCCGGTTGGAGGGCGTCCATGGCGGGGTTGTGGGGGGCGACTTCGATGTTGACGCGGCTGGCGAACCGGCCCTGTGCCCGGACCTTTTCGATCAGCTCGTCGATCTGCGCGGTGGGGCCCGAGATCACCGTTTGCCGTGGGGAGGCGTAGATCCCGACGGTGACCTGGGGGTGGTCGGCGATCAGGGCCACGGTGGCCGCCGCGTCGAGCTCGAGCATCGCCATGGTGCCCTGCCCCGACAGCGGGGCCATCAACCGGGACCGGGTCGCGGTCACCCGCAGCCCCTCGGCGGGGGTCAGGGCGCCGGCCACGACGGCGGCGGCGACCTCGCCCATCGAGTGCCCGATGACCAGATCCGGCGTGACGCCGTAGGAGCGCCATAGCGCGGTCAGCGCCAGCTGCATGCCGATCAGACCGAGCTGGATCTGCTCGATGCCGTCGAGGGTTTTGCCGGTGGCGATCACCTGGTGCAGGGAAAAGCCGGCCTCGGCAACGAACGTCGGTTCCAGCTCGGCGATCGCGGCGGCGAACGCCGGTTCGTCGGCCAGTAGTCGGCGGCCCATGCCGGGCCACTGCGAGCCGCGGCCGGAGTAGACGAATACCGTGCCCGGCCCGACCGGCACCTCGGCCGGTACCACGACGCCAGGGGCGGGTTCGCCGGCACCGAGCGCACGCAGCCCGGCGACGGCCTGGTCACGATCGGCGGCCACCACCGTGGCGAATTTGGGCTGCCGCGCCCGGTGATGGTTGAGGGTGTGCGCGACGTCGGCCAGCCCCACGTCCGTGCCGGGGCCGTCCATCCAGTCGGCCAACGCCGCCGCCGTGGCCGCCACCCGTTGCCGGGTCTTGCCCGACACCACCAGCGTCGACACCGCCGGGCCGGAGCCCTGCCGCGGCAACGGGACCGGCGTCGCTTCCGGCGCCTGCTCGAGCACGACGTGTGCGTTGGTGCCGCTCACGCCGAACGAGGACACCCCGGCCCGGCGCGGGTGCCCGGTGGTCGGCCAGGCCATGTCGTCGGTGGCGATGGCCAGCCGGGACGCCCCCTCGCCGGCGTGCGGGGTGAGCTGCCGGAAGTTCAGGTTGCGGGGAATGCGGCCGTGCCCGACGGCCAGCACGGTCTTGATGAATCCGGCGATCCCGGCCGCTGCCTCCAGATGACCGAGATTGGTCTTGACGGCGCCTAGCACCAAAGGGGCGCGGTCGACACGGTCGGCGAAAACCTTGCCCAGCGAATCCAATTCGATCGGGTCGCCCAGGGGTGTGCCGGTGCCGTGCGCCTCGATGTAGTCGATGTCGGCGGGCGTCAGTTTGGCGCAGGCCAGCGCCTGGTGCAGCAGCGCTTGTTGAGCCGGGCCGTTGGGGACCGTCACCCCACTGCTGGCGCCGTCCTGGTTGACCGCAGAACCGCGCACCACCGCGAGGATGCGGTTGCCGTCGCGCTGCGCGTCGGCGAGCCGTTTGAGGACAACCACGCCGGCGCCCTCGCTTCGGACGTACCCGTCCGCGCCGGCGTCGAAAGTCTTGCACTGGCCGTCCGGCGACAGCATGCCCCAGCGCGAGCAGGCGATGCTGGTGCCCGGGGTGAGCAGCAGGTTGGTCCCGCCGACCAGCGCGGCGTCGCTTTCCCGCCAGCGCAGGCTCTGGCAGGCCAGGTGGATGGCCACCAGAGACGACGAGCAGGCCGTGTCCAGCACCATCGCCGGGCCGCGGGCCCCGAGCAGGTAGGCCATCCGTCCGGCCGCGAAGTTCGCCGAATTACCGGTCAGCACATAGGCGTCGAGATCCTCGGGACGCACCGTGCCCGACATCTTGAGCATGTAGTCATAGGCGGTGACACCGACGAACACCGACGTTTGGCTGCCGCGGATGGTGTGCGGCGCAATGCCGGCGTTCTCCAACGCTTCCCAGGCCACCTCGAGGAACAGCCGCTGCTGCGGGTCCATCGCGGCCGCCTCGCGCGGGGTGATGGAGAAGAATTCCGCGTCGAACTCGTCGGGCTCCCAGTCGGTCAGGAAGCCGCCCTCACGGTTGCAGATGGTGCCCGGTACGGTGTGGTCTTCGGTGTAGAGGGCGTCGGCGTCCCAGCGTTCGGCGGGGACCTGGACGATGCCACTTCGACCGTCGCGCAACAGATCCCAGAACTGGTCCGGGCTGTTGACGCCGCCGGGGAACCGGCACCCCATGCCGATCACCGCGATCGGTTCGGTGCCCGTTTTCTCGGCGATCTCCAGACGCGCGGACAGATCGTCGATCTTGTGCAGCGCCTCGGCGATGATCGCCCGGCGATCCGGTGTCGAGGTGGTCATGAGGTGCCTCTTAGTCTTTCCGAAAGTTGTTCCAACAACTCGGCTTCGCTGAATTCGTCGTAGGCGTCCGCTTCCGGCTGTTCGTCGGTTTTGGCGAGCTCGGGCAGCGTGGTGGCCAGATGATCGGTGAGGCTGTAGACGCTGGGATAGTCGAAAACGACTGATGCGGGCAAGAATTCGCCGAGAGTATCGGACAATGACCGCTGCAGCGTCACGCTCATCAGCGAGTCCATGCCGAGCTGGAAGAAGCCGGCTGCAGGGTCGAGTGATTCGCCGGGGGGCAGCCCCATCACCTTGGCGGCCAGCCGGGCGACCCGGTCGAGCAGCATCTGGTGGCGCCGTTCCGGCGGGCAATTGCGCAGCGCGATACGGAATTCGCTGTCCGGTATCGCCGCGTCCTGCGGATCGGGCAACAGCTCGTCGACGATGCGCAGCGACCCGCGGGTGCGGTAGGCCGCGGCCAGCAGCGGCCAATCCGCGTCGACGACAACCGAATGCACGCCCGCGGCGGGACTCATTGCCCGCGCCAGGGCGCCGATGGCGGTTTCGTCGTCCATCGGCAGCAGGCCGGATCCCATGCTGACCTGGCTGAAGTCGTGCTCGGCGTCGGCCAGTGATTGCCACAGGCCCCAGTTGACGGTGGTGGCGGGCAGGCCCATCACGCGCCGCGCGTAGGCCAGTGCATCCAGGTAGCCGCTGGTGGCGGTGTAGTGGGCCAGCCAGCGCGATCCGGTCAGCCCGGAGATCGAGGAGAACAGCACGAAATGGCGCACCGGCTTCTCCAGGGTCAGCCGGTGCAGCACCGCGGCGGCGTCCAGCTTGGGCGCGAACATGGCCGTGACGTCGTCGTTCGTCATCTCGCCGAGCAACACCGGCTGACCCGCGAAGGCGGCGAGGTAGCTGCCCTCCAGCGGGGGCAGGTCGGCGCCGAACCGGTCGAACAGCGCCCGCATCGCGGTGTCGTCGGTGGCGTCGGCGGCCGCGGTGATGAGGGTAACGCCTTGTGCGGCAAGGTCTTCGGTGAGTGCAGCCAGACGTTGTCCGGGGTTGCGGGAGACCGCGACGATGGTGGTGGCGCCCATCCGGGCCAGCTGCCGGATCAGGTGCGGCCCGATGTTGCCGGTCGCGCCGATCACCAGCTGGCACGCACCGGCGTCCAGCGTCACGTCGTCGGCCGGCAGCGGACGCCTGCGCAGCCGTGGCACATGGCGCCGCCCGGACCGGTACACCACCTGGTCCTCGCCGTCACTGGCGGCGACCTCGTCGAGCACCTGCCGTGCCAACAGCTGAACCGGTACCGAGGCGTCGAGATCGATGATGCCGCCCCAGATTTCGGGGTGCTCGAGGGCCAGGGTGCGTCCCAGGCCCCACAGCGCGCCGTGGGCGGGGCTGGCGTGATCGCCCTCGGCCAGCGGCTGTGCGTTGCGGGTTATCACGAACAACGTGACGGGGGAACTACTGGCGGCCATCGCCGCGGCGAGCCGGCGTACCTGATGGAACAACTGGTAGGCCGTCCCCACGTCGAGGGGGTCGACCGGTGCGGGCGGGGCGTACAGGACGTGATCGACGCCGGCGAGCGCCGTGCCCAGCGTGGCGGGTTCCCGGTCGGTGTCCCGCACGTCCGCAAGACAGCCCAGCTCGGCGGCCAGGGCGGCGTCGCCGATCACCAGCCACCGCCCGCTGGCCGCGCCACCGCCCTCGGGCAGGGATGTCGGCTCCCAAGCCACCCGCAGCGACCAGTCGTCGACCGGCCCGCCGAGGGATGGAAATTGCTGCGGCACAACGCCGTTGCGCCCGGGCATGGGTGTCGCCGGGGTGGCGCTGAACCAGTGGCGGGTGTGCTGCCACGGGGTGGCGGGAAGCTGGGGGTGCGGCTCGGGGGGATGTGGGGTTCGCGGCGGGGTGTTGGGATCGGTCCGGTACAGGTTGGTCCGGAACGTCACGGTGTCGTCGGTGTCGCGCTGCAACGTGCCGATGCTGATGAACTTCCGCCCGCCGTGTTCGAGGGTCTCCAGCACCGCTTGGGTGAGTAGGGGGTGGGGGCTGATTTCGATGAAGGTGTGGTGGTCGGTGGCGGCGTGGGTGATGGCGTGTTGGAGGTGGACCGGGTTGCGCATGTTGGTGGCCCAGTGTTGGGCGTCGAATGTTGGTGTGGTGTGCAGGTTTTGGTAGGTGGTGGACAGGATGGGGATGGTGGTCGCG
>NZ_LQPT01000094.1 GCF_002102355.1 Mycobacterium sherrisii
CCGGAGCACAAGGGCATCATCGAACGCGCCCATGACTATCTGGAGCGGTCGTTTCTGCCCGGCCGAACCTTCACTGGCCCTGGGGATTTCAATCACCAACTCCAACAATGGCTGACGCTGGTCAACGGGCGCACCCGCCGCGTGCTGGGCTGCGCCCCGACCGACCGGATCGGCGCGGACCGCCAAGCGATGCTCACCTTGCCGCCGGTGCCACCAGCAGTGGGCTGGCGCAGCACGACGCGGTTGGCGCGCGATCACTACATCCGGTTGGACTCCAATGACTACTCGGTGCACCCGAGCGTGATCGGCCGGCGCATCGAAGTCCTCGCTGATCTGGACCGGGTGCGGGTGTTCTGCGACGGCCAGACCGTGGCCGATCACGAGCGGGTGGGGGCCTGGCATCAAACCATTACCGACGCCGAGCATCGGCAGGCGGCGAACATGCTGCGCCGCAACCGCATCGGCGCACTGCGCCCAGTGCGTGAATCCGAGGCCCAGATCAGCGTCGAGCAGCGCACCCTCAGCGACTATGACGCGGCGTTGGGTATCGACCTCGGCGAAGACGGGTTCGCCTCATGACCACCACCAAAGCCACCCGGACCGCTGCCGCCTCGTCGAGCAACCGCGACCTGACCGCCGAGATCAGCTTCCTGACCCGCGCCTTGAAAGCACCCACGATGCGCGAAGCAGTGGCCAGATTGGCTGATCGGGCCCGCACCGAATCGTGGACCCACGAGGAATTCCTCGTCGCCTGTCTGCAGCGCGAGGTCTCCGCCCGCGAGTCACACGGCGGTGAGGGCCGCATCCGCGCAGCCCGCTTCCCATCCCGGAAGTCCTTGGAAGAGTTCGACTTCGACCACGCTCGTGGGCTCAAACACGACCTGATCGCGCATCTGGGCACCCTGGACTTCGTCACCGCCCGCGACAACGTCGTATTCCTCGGCCCGCCGGGCACGGGCAAGACCCACTTGGCGATCGGTATAGCGATCCGAGCCTGCCAGGCCGGCCACCGGGTGCTGTTCGCCACCGCCTCCGAATGGGTCGCAAGACTGGCCGAGGCCCACCACGCCGGACGCCTTCAACAAGAACTCGTCCGGCTGGGCCGCTACCCCCTGCTCGTCGTCGACGAAGTCGGCTACATCCCCTTCGAGCCCGAAGCCGCCAACCTATTCTTCCAGCTGGTGTCTTCCCGCTACGAGCGCGCCAGCCTGATCGTGACGTCGAACAAACCGTTCGGGCGCTGGGGTGAAGTGTTCGGCGACGACGTCGTGGCCGCCGCCATGATCGACCGCCTGGTCCACCACCCCGAGGTCATCGCCCTCAAGGGCGACTCCTACCGCATCAAAGACCGCGACCTCGGGCGAGTCCCGGGATCAACCACCGAAGAATGAACACCAAGGGGGCCAATTTTCAACCGTCGAAAAGGGGTCAATTTTCGGCCGCCGTTGACAGGTACTTCCGTCAAAATCATCCTGTCATCGATGATCGATGCTGATGGTAGCTGTCATGGCGACACGCTATGCCTCAGCGGCTCCGCACGTTAGGGACCGTCGTCCCGCAAAGGGTATGAAAGTCCTTGACCCACAACCACAGATCTGCGGGGGACTGAGCTGGGACGAATGACCGGATCGAGAGGGGACTTTGGTCACTCGTGCCGGTGAGTCGGCAGTCCTAACGTGGGAGCGTCGCCACAAGGCCCGAAATTCATTGGGCCAAGAGGTGCCGATATCGCCGAGTACGAGGAGACTGACAATGACGCAGGCACCGCAGAAACCCGCGCCACGCTGGGCCGAGCTTTCCGACGACGTGCTGGCATCGGTAGAGGTCGGACGCAAACAGGCTACCGACGCCGTCCGTAAGTTTGTCGACCAGATCAGCCCTGTCCTGCCCGAGCAGTCGCGGCGCAAGACCGTTGTCGACGCCGCCCTGGACTTGGCGGACGAACTAGTCACCACGCAGATCGAGTTCGTCCGCAGCGTCGTGCGAAGCGCCGGCCACTCGGAAAAGCACAGTGAATGAATCGACGCCGCACTGGCCATCGCCGATCGGACTGGCCGGCCGCAATGGAGCGACGAAAGATCCTGTCCGAGTGCGGAGTTCGGCGGATGCGAAGGCAGACTAAAGCATCTGCCAGCCGCGATCAAGGAAGGCGGCGCCAGGTCAGTAGCCTGACGCGATCGAACGGATGGCAACAGCTACGCACGGTATAGCCCGCCCGAAAAGCCGGCTCCATCCAGAAACAACCTGCTCGTGACACAGCGAGGAATCGATCGGTTGACGTTTGGGCCCGAGTCCCGAGTTTGCCCATGCCCCTTCGACCCTCGCCCTGTCGGAAACCGAGGTCGCCCTTACTGGGACCTAAGACCCCTATCGAGGGGCTAATGGCTCTCGTTGTGCCTGCGTCCCGCTTCGTACGGTGGAACCACCGCAAACAACCGACAAAGCCGCGGAGGCAGGGCATGAGATCGGAACGATTCAAGTGGCTGGTAACAGCAGAAGGCCCGTTCGCCTCGGTGTATTTCGACGATTCACACGACACCGCAAACGCGGCCGAGCAGCTCGACGCGAAATGGTGCGAGATCCGGAAGCGTTTCGTGGATCTGGGCGCGAGCATGCAAATCCTTGACAAGCTCGAGGAAGCCGTGCGGCACTTTCGGCCGGCCGTCGGCCGAGCTGGCCGCGCGGTGATCGCGACCAACGGGCGGGTGTTACTCAACGAGCATCTGATCAGCCCACCCCAGGCCACGGTGGTTCGGTTATCGGATTACCCCTACATCACCCCGTTGATCGAACTCGAGACGCAGCAGCGACCGACCTACGTGTTCGCCGCGGTCGATCACACCGGCGCCGACATCACCTTGTTCCGGGCTGGCAGCATCACCTCCACCAGTATCGAGGGCGCCGGCTACCCAGTACACAAGCCGGCCACTGCCGGCTGGAACGGTTATGGCAGCTTCGAACACGAGATTGAGGAAGCCATCCGTGTGAATTGCCGTGTGGTCGCGGCCGAGCTTACGCGGCTGGTCGACGAGGTGGATCCCGGAGCGGTGTTCGTGTGCGGTGAGGTCCGTTCCCGCGCGAGCTTGATTTCTGAACTACCGGACCGAGTAACGCGGCGGCTGACGCAGCTGCACGCCGGTTCACGCAAGACCGGTATCGACGAGAAGCAGGTCCGCGAGACTATTTCGGCGGAATTCGATCGACGGCGCAGTAGCGAAAGAATGGACGTTGCCGATCGGTTTGAAGCCGAAATTGGCTGCGGGTCGGGGCTGGCGGCCGAAGGGCTCGCGGCGGTATGCGCGGCGTTGCGTTCCGGCGATGTCGACACGCTGATCATCGGTGAACTTGGTGATGCCACCGTGGTCGTCGGCAAGCGCTCACCGCAATCGCGCCCAACGCCGATGCACTGTCAGAATTCGGCGAACCGGTGAGACTCGTTGCAAGGGCCGACGAGGCGCTACCTTTCACGGCCATCGCAATTGGCGCCTCTTTGGCGCGAGCCGACCACCGCATCGCGCCCGAAGACGGGATTGGGGCGCTACTGCGCTACTCCACCCTTGAGAAGACTGCCAACGACTCGCACGCCGGACCAATCGCTCATACCTAGCAACCACGAATCCAGCTGACTCGCTTGGAAGTCAACCGGCGTGGCGATCCGGGCTAAACTCACCGCAAAGCCTGGCGCCGCGACGGCTTCGTTGGACTCGGCACCGCACGTGCGACTAGCGCATCACCAATCGTCCAGCACCGTAACAGGCACGCCGGATCACGTTGACCGCCCGGACTTAAACGCCATTCAAGCCCTGACGGGGAACGCAGGAGGCGCTAGTCGAGGACGGCCCGCCGGTCCAGGTGCAGATACGTGATGGCGGTGGTGGCCGCGCACACCCCCGACGCGACCACCAGCATCCAGGTGCCGTTGACGACGAAGCTGATGCAGCCGCCGACCGTCGCCCCGAGCATGAAGCTGGACAGCAGCAGAAAGTAACCCAGCCAATCCGCGGCCGTGCCGTCGGCGAGGTGCCGTTCGATGCCCTGGCCCATCTTCACCAGCGTGCCGGTGACATAGCTCAGCGGCACCGAGACCTCGCCGTCCTTGACGAACGAGGTGTTCAACGCACCCACACCGAACACCATCAGCATGATCGGCGCGAAATCGAGCATGTTCTCCCGCCAGCCCTCGCTGACCACGTCGAGCACGGTGGCCGCGATCAGGCTGAAAGTCGTCAGCACCGTCGGGCCGTGCGGATGCGCCGCCCAGAACCGGCGCCGGCACACCGAGGCGACCACGACTCCGGTGAGAAAGCACAGCATCAGCACGCCCGCCGAAATCGACAGCAGCACGTCGTGGCGGAAGAACCCCAGCATCGCCCGTTGGGCATTGCCCGTCATGAAGGTGACGAAGTATCCCTCCGAGTGGGTGAACGCAGTCGCCCCCAGGATGCCGGCCAGCCCGGCCAGCACCCAGGACAGTCGGGCCTCACTGTCGAAAATCTCATTCGCCACGCGCACATGCTTTCAAAGCTCGGCCGCAGGCGCGCGGCCTGTCACGAGGCTCCGGTCAGCCGGGTGATGGCCCGCAGCGGGATCGGCAGCCAACTCGGCCGGTGCCGCGCCTCGTAGCCGGCTTCGTAGACGGCCTTGTCGAGCTCGTAGGCGGCCAGCAGCGCTGCCGAATCGCGTGGGTCGATTTCCGACGCGGCCGCGTAGCCGTCGCAGAAGGCGGCGCGATTGCGCTCGACCCATTCCCGTGCGCGGGCCGCCAGCTGCTTGTCCCCCTCGTGGTCCACCAACGGTCCGTATGCGGCGTATTCGAACGACCGCAACACCCCGGCCACGTCACGCAGCGGCGAGTCCGGGGCCCGTCGCTCCTGCAGCGGCTGGCCGGGCTCCCCCTCGAAGTCGATCAGCAACCAGCTCTCCGGGGTGCGCAGCACCTGCCCCAGATGCAGATCGCCGTGCACCCGCTGGACCGTGATCGTCTCGCCCGACAGCTTCTGGAAACGCTCCTCGATCGTGTCCGCGTGCGCCGCCAGCTCGGGAACCTGCGCGACGGCGGAGGCCGCCCGCGCCAACATGGTGTCCACCGGGAAGGGCACCTGCGCCGTGCCGAGAACTTCGGCGAGCGTCGCATGCACCGACGCGACCGCCTCGCCGAGTCGATAGGACTCCCCGGCGAAATCGCCGCCGACCTCATGGGCGTACAGGTCGCCCTCGGCGAACAGGTCGCGCACGCTGGCCGTGGCCATGGCCCAGCCTTCGGCGGCGGTGGCCGCGAATTCGGTGACCATGCCCAACGGCCACGCCGTGTCCTCGGCGCCGTCGGTCCCGGCGATCTCGTAGGTGCCCAGCAGTCGGGCCACGTTCGGGTTGCCGGCCCGCCCGAGGACTCGGTTCAACTCGATGTCGGGGTTGATCCCGCTGCTGACCCGCCGAAACACCTTGAAGATGGCCGATCGGTCGAAGATCACGCTGGTGTTCGACTGCTCGGCGTCGGCGACGCGCGGCTCCGCGTCCAGCGGCAGCGTGACGTCCGGTTCCTTACGGAACACCACCCGGGTGCCGGCGGCCTCCCGGTCGGCGGACCCGTCGATCAGCGACAGCAAGAACCGCGGGCCGTCGACGCCGTACAGCGCGTCGTAGCCGGTCCGATCGTCGGCGGCGCCGATGGTGGCCACCGTGTTGTACTCGGTGACCGGCTCCGCGTCCCACCCGACCAGCACCTGATAGCGCTCGGACGGGCCACTGAGGTAATTGGCGTCGACGAGGACGAGTTCGAGGTTGTCGCGCAGCGGAACGACGAGTGCGGGTTCGGCGCTGATTAGTTCGCGGTTACGCCCGGCGTACCAACGCTGTTGCGGCAGCCAATCGATCCACGGCAGCTTGGCTGACTGGGTCATCGGCGCCCCTCCTCCTCATCGCTTCGTCCCCCGCAAGCGGGAGGTACCCCCACTGCATCGTCACGGGCGCGAGTCGTCATGCATTCTCCTCCGATGCGCACAGCTGGAACCAGTAGAAGCCATGTCCCGGCAGTGTCAGCAGATAGGGCAGGTGTCCGATCCGCGGGAACTCCACTTGCCCGGTCAGCTCGATGGGCGTGTAGCCGCTCCAATGCTGCAGGCTCAGCTCGATCGGCTGCGGGAATCGTGACAGATTGTTAACGCATAGCACGATGTCGCCGCCGCCCGGCGCTTCCCGCAGGAAGGCCAACACCGACGGATTAGACCCGCCGAGCTCCTCGAACGAACCGATGGCGAACGCCTCGTGCCGGCGGCGCACCGACAGCATCACCCGGGTGAAGTTGAGCAGTGACGTCGAGGTGTCCCGCTGTGCCTCGACGTTGACGGCCTGATAGCCGTAGACGGGGTCCTGGCTCGGCGGCAGATACAGCCGACCGGGATTGGCCTTGGAGAAACCCGCGTTGCGGTCCGGTGTCCACTGCATCGGGGTGCGCACCCCGTCCCGATCACCCAGCCAGATGACGTCGCCCATGCCAATCTCGTCGCCGTAGTACAGCACCGGCGACCCGGGCAGCGACAGCAGCAGCGCGGTGAACAGCTCGATCTGGTTGCGGTCGTTTTCCAGCAGCGGAGCCAGCCGGCGGCGGATCCCGACGTTGGCCTTCATCCGCGGGTCCTTGGCGTACTCGGAGTACATATAGTCGCGCTCTTCGTCGGTGACCATTTCCAGGGTCAACTCGTCGTGGTTGCGCAGGAAGATGCCCCACTGCGCCAGCTCCGGGATTTGCGGGGTCTGCGCCAGGATCTCCGAGATCGGGAAGCGCGACTCGCGCCGGACCGCCATGAAGATGCGCGGCATCAGCGGGAAATGGAACGCCATGTGACATTCGTCGCCGCCGGTGCTGGGGTCGCCGAAGTATTCGACGACGTCGGCGGGCCACTGATTGGCCTCGGCCAGCAGCACCCGGCCCGGGTACTCGTCGTCGACGACCTTACGGACCTGCTTGAGGAACGCGTGGGTCTCCGGCAGGTTCTCGCAGTTGGTGCCCTCCCTCTCGAAGAGGTACGGGACCGCGTCTAGCCGGAATCCGTCGATGCCGAGGTCCAGCCAGAACCGCAGGACGTCGATCATCGCCTCCTGCACGGCGGGGTTGTCGTAGTTCAAGTCCGGCTGATGGGAGAAAAACCGGTGCCAGTAGAACTGCTTGCGGACCGAATCGAACGTCCAGTTCGACTCCTCGGTGTCGATGAAGATGATGCGGGCGTCGCCGTACTTCTCGCTGGTGTCGCTCCACACGTAGAAGTCGCCGTACGGCCCGTCGGGGTCGTGGCGGGACTCCTGAAACCACGGATGCGATTCCGAGGTGTGGTTCATCACCAGGTCGGTGATGACGCGGATCCCGCGTTCGTGGGCGGCGTCGAGCAGCGCGACGAAATCCTCGACGGTGCCGAACTCGGGCAGCACCTTGTAGAAATCCCGGATGTCGTACCCACCGTCGCGCAGCGGTGAGTCGTAGAAGGGCGGCAGCCAGATGCAGTCGATGCCGAGCCACTGCAGATAGTCGAGGCGTTGCATCAGCCCGCGCAGGTCACCGGACCCGTCGGCGTTGCCGTCCAAAAACGCCCGCACCAGCACCTCGTAGAAGACGGCGTGTTTGAACCACGTCGGGTCCGCGGGCAGCGCGGCCGCGTTCTCGAAATCCTCCGCGTTGGGGTGCTCGACGACGCCCCCCTCGACGTGACTGCCCTCCGCGGGATCGTGTTCAACGGCTCCAGGGTCAGAGGTTGCGTCGTTCATCAAGTCCACGATGCCACGTGTACCCGAGCCGGGCAGCGGGGAATCACACAGCTAATCCGCTGCGGCGGCAACCGAATTGACCGCCGATCAGGCATTCCGCGCGATCGGGATCAGGCCGGCGGCCCGTCGCCCAGCGTCACGGGCGCGGTGCGCTCGCCGCCCTGCGCCGATTGCCAGCGCAGCGTGATGACGTCGCCGGGGTGATGCGGGACCATCACGTCGGTCATCGCGGTGGGGCCGTTGATCGCCACGTTGTCGACCCCGGTGATGACGTCCCCGGGCCCGATTCCGCTGCCCGCGGCCGGACCTCCCTCGACCACGCGCTGCACCCGCGCCCCGTTGCCGCCGTTGTCGGCCACCCCGAGGCCGAGAAACGCGGTGGGCCCGATGTGCACGGTGTTGGAGGCGGCGCCGGATCGGATCTGGTTGGCGACGCTCATCGCGCGGCCGATCGGAATGGCGAAGCCCTGACCGCCGGACATCTTGTAACTGTCGGTCGCGGCCGTGTCCACCCCGACCACCTGTCCGGCCATGTTTACCAACGGTCCGCCGGAGTCGCCGGGCTTGATCGCGGTGTCGGCCTGGATCAACCCGCCCAGCGTCTCGTCTGCGCCGGTGAGGGTGTCGTTGGCCGACACGGTCTGGTTGAGCGCGACGACACGGCCGGGGATGACGCTGGGCGCGCCGCCCTGGCCGTGGGTGTTGCCGAGCGCGACGACCGGCTCGCCGACGGCGACGCCGCCCCCGATCGCGGCGGCGGGCAGGCCACCGGCTCCTCGCAGCTGCAGCACCGCGATGTCGGCGCTGCGGGAGTAGCCGATGACGTCGACGCCGTAGGTCTGACCGTTGCCGACGTCGAAGGCGCTGATGTCGGTGGCGGCCGAGATCACGTGGTTGTTGGTCAGGACGACACCGCCCGGGTCGATGACAATGCCGGTGCCGGCCCCGACCGCGCTGTTGTAGCCGAACCTGGTGTTGATGTTGACGAGCTGCGGTCCTACTTGAGCGGCGATCGCGGCGGCGTCGAGCGGGAACATCGGCGCATCCGCGTGGCGGTCCAACGCCAGGTTCGGCGGCGCGGCGCCGGCCGGGACCCCCGTCGGGCTCAGGGTCAGGCCCAGGCCCAGTCCGAGCACAGCCAGCAAACCGGCCAACCGTGACCACCAGACCGAGCGGTGGTGCCATTTGCCCATCCCGTACCTCCTGCGTCGGGGTCCGAATCATAAGCGGCCCAGCCTTGATATCTGGGCCGCACAGCGTATGTGTACCTCACCGTAATGCAGGCAGCCGGTTCCGGCCGTACAAAATGGCGGCCCGTCATTGCGGCCCTAAGCTGGCACGGTGGGCGAATTCGACCCCAAAACCAGCTTCACCCGAGCCCCGGTGGCTCGGCTGGCCACCAGTACGCCGGACGGCAGACCGCACCTGGTGCCCGTCGTGTTCGCCCTCGCCGAGGATGCCGGCGCGGGGGACGAGGTGGTGTACACCGCGGTCGACGCCAAGCCGAAAAGCACGCTGCAGCTACGTCGGCTGGCCAACATCGCGAGCAACGCTCAAATCAGCCTGCTGGTCGACCATTACGCCGACGACTGGACGCAGCTGTGGTGGGTGCGGGTCGACGGTGTGGCGGCGATTCATCACGACGGCGCTCCGGTGCACACCGGGTATCGGCTCCTTCGCGCCAAATACCCTCAGTACCAAGAGGTTTCGCTGAACGGGCCGGTCATCGCGATCACCGTGCGACGGTGGTCCAGCTGGCACGCCTGACCGGCTGCTGCCGGGGTCGCGATTGCGGCCTTGTGTTGGGCGTCCGTTGGGAGAAAGGTTGCCTGTACGTGCTGTGAGCCACGACACATCGGTCGGCCAGATGAACTTGGAGGAAGGTCATGGCGGACAAGGCAAACAATTCCCCGGGCGCCGGAGCCGCCCCCACCGCGAACCGTCCCGGCGACGTCCGCAACATCGTGCTGGTGGGTCCCTCCGGCGGCGGCAAGACGACGCTGGTGGAGGCCCTGCTGGTGGCGGGTGGGGTGCTGACCAGACCGGGCTCGGTCACCGAGGGCAGCACCATCTGCGACTACGACGACTCCGAAATCCGCCAGCAGCGGTCGGTGGGCGTCGCGGTCGCCTCCCTGGCGCACGGCGGCATCAAGGTCAATCTGATCGACACGCCCGGATACGCCGACTTCGTCGGCGAGCTGCGGGCCGGCCTGCGCGCGGCGGACTGCGCGCTGTTCGTGATCGCAGCCAACGAAGGCTGCGACGGTATTGACGAACCGACCAAGTCGCTGTGGCAGGAATGCAACCAGGTGGGGATGTCCCGCGCGGTGGTCATCACCAAGCTCGACCACGCCCGGGCGAACTACCTGCAAGCCCTAGCGGCCGCGCAGCATGCCTTCGGCGACAAGGTTTTACCGCTCTACCTGCCGACCTCTGAAAACAACTGCGCCGGGCTGATCGGCCTGTTGTCGCAGCAGCGCTACCGGTATTCCGACGGTCGGCGCACCATCGAGCCGCCCGATCCCGCCGACGCCGACCGGATCGCGCAGGCACGCGGCGCGCTGATCGAGGGGATCATCGAGGAGTCCGAGGACGAATCTCTGATGGAGCGGTATCTCGGCGGCGCGTCGATCGACGAGTCCGTGCTGATCGACGACTTGGAGCGCTCCGTGGCGCGCGGCTCGTTCTTCCCGGTCATCCCGGTGTGCAGTGGAACCGGGGTCGGCACCCTGGAACTGCTCGAGGTCGCCACCCGTGGTTTCCCGTCGCCGATGGAACATCCGCTCCCGGAGGTCTTCACCCCGCACGGCGCCCCGCACGCGGAGCTGGCCTGCGACGCCCAAGCACCCCTGCTGGCCGAGGTGGTGAAGACGACGTCGGACCCCTACGTCGGCAGGGTCAGCCTGGTCCGGGTGTTCTCCGGGACCATCAGGCCCGACACGACGGTGCATGTGTCGGGCCATTTTTCGTCCTTCTTCGGCAACGGGCAGCCGGGCAGCGCCAACATCCATCCCGATCACGACGAGGACGAGCGGATCGGGGTGCTGTCGTTCCCGCTGGGCAAGCAACAACGCCCCGCGCCGGAAGTCGTGGCCGGCGATATCTGCGCCATCGGCAAGCTGAGCCGCGCCGAGACCGGCGACACGCTCTCCGACAAGGCCGAGCCGCTGGTGCTCAAACCGTGGGCCATGCCGGAGCCGTTGCTGCCGATCGCCATTGCGGCGCATGCCAAGACCGACGAGGACAAGCTCTCGGCGGGGCTGGGCCGGCTGGCCGCCGAGGACCCGACGCTGCGGATCGAGCAGAACCAGGAAACACACCAGATCGTGCTGTGGTGCATGGGTGAGGCCCACGCCGGGGTGGTGCTCGAGGCGTTGGCCAACCGGTACGGCGTCACGGTGGACACCGTGGACTTGCGCGTTCCGCTGCGGGAGACGTTCGCCGGCAAGGCCAAAGGCCACGGCCGCCACGTCAAGCAGTCCGGCGGGCACGGCCAGTACGCGGCGTGTGACATCGAGGTCGAGCCGCTGCCCGAGGGCACCGGCTTTCAGTTCGTCGACAAGGTGGTCGGCGGCGCGGTGCCGCGGCAATTCATTCCGAGCGTGGAGAAGGGCGTCCGGACGCAAATGGAGAAGGGCGTACACGCCGGCTATCCGGTGGTCGACATCCGGGTCACGCTGCTCGACGGCAAGGCCCACAGCGTGGACTCGTCGGACTTCGCGTTTCAGATGGCCGGCTCCCTGGCGCTGCGCGAGGCGGCGGCCGCGACCAAGGTCACCCTGCTCGAGCCGATCGACGAGATTTCGGTGCTGGTGCCCGACGATTTCGTGGGCGCGGTAATGGGTGACCTGTCGGGTCGGCGCGGCCGGGTGCTGGGCACCGACACCGCCGGCCAAGACCGCACAGTGGTGCGGGCGGAGGTGCCCCAGATCGAGTTGACCCGGTACGCGATCGATTTGCGCTCACTGGCGCATGGGGCCGCGTCGTTTACCCGGTCATTCGCCCGGTATGAGCCGATGCCCGAGAACGCGGCGACCAAGATGACGGCTAGTGTTTGAGGTCGTTCGAAAGCACCTGCGAGCCAGCCAGATTGGATCCCTAATTCGATCATGTCGACGTTCAACGGACTGCCCGCACATATCCTGCTGAATCATTTCGTCGTCGTCCTGGGTCCGCTGACGGCGATCCTGGCGATTCCCTGCGCGTTGTGGCCGACGGTGCGGCGGCGGCTGATCTGGGTGGTGGTGGCCCTGGCCGTCGCCACCCTCGTCTTGACGCCGCTGACCGAGAACTCGGGCGCGTGGCTCGCCGCGCGGGTGGGCACGGCGCCCATCCTGACCCGCCACGAACAGCTCGGCGAAACGCTCGTCTACATCGTCGCCGCGCTGGCCGCGACCGTGGCAGTCTTGGCCGTCATCCATGTTCGTCAGCAGCGTGGCGACACCGTCAAAGTGCCGCTGCACATCCTGGTCGGCGTGCTGGTGGTGACGGCCGCGGTGGCGACCCTGGTGCAGACTTACCGCATCGGCGATTCTGGCGCCCGGGCCGCATGGGGCAGCGTGGCCTCTTCGTCCCCGTAATCGCTTGCCGTACAAGCGATCTTCGCGGGTGGTATCAGCCGGCGAACTGCTCGGTCACGGCTCGGCGGTCCAGCGATCCCTTCGCGGTGTGCGGCAGTGAGCTGGTCTGCAGGAACGTCGCGGGCACCTCGTAGGGCGCCAACCGTTCGCGGCAGAATTCGGTGAGCTGCTCGGGGTCCAGCGACGTCGAGTCCCGAGCGACGATCGCCGCGGCCACCGTCTCGCCGTACATCTTGTCCGGCCGCCCGAACACGGCAACTTCGAGCACATCGGGGTGGCTCGCCAACACGCCCTCGACGCGCTCCGGCGAGATCTTCTCCCCGCCGCGGTTGATCAGTTCCTTGATGCGGCCCCGGATCCGCAGGTCGCCCGCGGCCGACAGGGAACCGAGATCGCCGGTGCGTAACCAGCCGTCGGTGAAGTTGGCGGCGGTGATCGCCGGGTCACCCAGGTAACCGCGCACCACGGTCGGGCCGCGCAGCCACACCTCACCGGTGGCGTCGGCGGCCAGCGGCGCACCGTCGGGGGTTGCGACGCGAATCTCCGGACCGGTCGACTTTCCGACGAGACCCGTTGTCTCGGCTGGGTTTTCGAGTGCGTCGATGCCGGTGGTGGCGACTTGGTGGGTGCCCTCGGTCATGCCGAACGCGCACACCACCGTCGCGCCGAACGTGTCCTGCAACGCCCGGGCAGTTTCCGGGGTCAGCGGCGCGCTGCAGCTGCGGATGAAACGCAGCGCGGCGTGTTGGGCACCGGATTGCCCGCTCTTGGCCCGTTCCAACAGGATCTGGTGGATCGTGGGCACCGCCGTGTACCAGGTGGCCTTGACGGCGCCGATGTCGTCCCAGAAGGTGTGCGCCGAGAACTTTCCGCGGGCGGGCAACGCGAGCGTGCCACCGGATGCCAGCGTTGACAGCAGCGCGGCCACCAGACCGTGGCCGTGGTAGAGGGGCATCACCGCGACCGTCGCGTCCCCGGGCCCCAATTGATAGGCGGCGATGATGGCCCGCACCGAGCCGGCGATGTTCGTGTGCGTCCAGGGCACCATCTTCGGGGTGCCGGTGGTACCGCCGGTGAACATGATCATCGCATCGTCGTCGTGCAGCCCCTGGGGCGTCGACACCGCGCGGTTGGGCGGCGTTGCGGCGTTCAGTTGCACCGAGGCGGCACCGTCGCCGACCGTCACCGCCAACGGCCACCACTCCACCCCCGGGTCCTGGTCATCGCTAGGGCCTTCGCTGTCGACGAGCACCACGCTCGCCCCCGCGACCTCGGTGCGGGCACGTTGATCGCCGATCGGCAAGGCCGGGTCGAGCGGAACGGCAATCAGCTTCGCACGCGAGGCGGCCAGCAGCGCGACGACGAATTCGGCGTTGCTACCGGATCGCAGCGCCACCCGGTCGCCGGGCCGCAGCCCGGCCTCGGTGAGCTGTTCGGCCAGCTCGTCGACCAGCCGGGTCAGCACGCCGTAGCTCACCGGAATGCGCTCGGAAGTGACAACGAGTGCGGTCTTCTCCGGCGCGCGACCGGCCACCGCGGCGACCAGGTCGGCGACGCTTGGCGCTTCGCCGGCCAATTCGGCTGCCGAAAGGTGGGTCATCGAGTCAGACATCGCCGTGATCCTTCCGCCTCCTCGCTCGTGCGACAACTCGTGATTGCAGAGTTGATGCGGACTTGACTGCAGGATGCCGAGCGACCCGACAGTGCGTCCAATACTGTTCACCTGACGATTGATAATCGCCAGCTATCGAACTTACGCCATGCCACGCCATGCCACGCCGTGCCGCCGCGCGGCACGTGCCGAGCTGCGCGCATCGCCGAGGAGGAGCGGGGACATGACCACCAGCGCTGAGCTGACCGACGGCTTTCACCTCGTCGTCGACGCCCTTGCCGCCAACGACGTCGACACCATCTACGGCATCGTCGGCATCCCGATCACCGACCTCGCGCGCGTCGCGCAGGCGTCCGGCATGCGCTACATCGGCTTCCGTCAGGAGACGTCCGCCGGTAACGCCGCGGCCGCGGCCGGGTTTCTCACCGGGCGGCCCGGGGTGTGTCTGACGACCTCGGGCCCCGGTTTCCTCAACGGCCTGCCCGCGTTGGCCAACGCCACCACGAACTGCTTCCCGATGATCCAGCTCTCGGGTTCGAGCAATCGAGCGCTGGTCGACCTGCAGCGCGGTGATTACCAGGACCTCGATCAGCTCAACGCCGCCCGGCCGTTCGCGAAGGCGGCGTTCCGGGTCGATCGGGTCGAGGACATCGGACGGGGCGTGGCCCGCGCGATCCGCGCCGCGGTCTCCGGCCGGCCGGGCGGGGTGTATCTCGACATTCCGGGAGCGGTGCTGGGCCAGGCCATTGAGGCGCCGGCCGGCGCCGGCAGCGTGTGGCGGGTCGTCGACCCCGCGCCCCGCCAGCTGCCGGCACCCGAGGCCGTCGACCGTGCACTCGAGGTACTCGGGCAGGCGCACCGGCCGCTGATCGTGCTGGGCAAGGGTGCCGCTTACGCTCGCGCCGACGACCAGATCCGGGAGTTCGTCCAGGCCAGTGGAATTCCGTTCCTGCCGATGTCGATGGCCAAGGGACTGCTGCCGGACTCGCACCCGCAGTCCGTCGCGGCCGCCCGGTCGCTGGCCATCGCCCGCGCCGACGCGGTGCTGCTGGTCGGCGCGCGGCTGAATTGGCTTCTCGGGCATGGGGAATCGCCGCAGTGGTCGGCCGACGCCAAGTTCCTGCAGATCGACATCGCGGCATCGGAGTTCGACAGCAACCAGCCCATCGCGGCACCACTGGCCGGCGACATCGCGTCCGTGGTTTCGGCGTTGCGCGAGCGCCTGACCGCCCGCCCCGTCGATGTGCCACAAGAATGGATCGACGAGCTGGCCCGCCGCCGAGCGTCCAACGACGCCAAGATGCGGGACCGTCTTGCCGAAAACCCGCACCCGATGCGCTTTTACAATGCCCTGGCCGCGATTCGTTCGGTGCTGCACGCGAATCCGGACGTCTACGTCGTCAACGAGGGGGCGAATGCGCTTGACCTGGCGCGCAACGTCATCGACATGGAATTGCCCCGACACCGCCTCGATACCGGGACGTGGGGCGTGATGGGCATCGGCATGGGCTATGCGATTGCCGCCGCCGTCGAAACGGGCAAGCCGGTCGTCGCGATCGAGGGCGACAGCGCCTTCGGCTTCAGCGGCATGGAAGTCGAGACGATCTGTCGCTACCACCTGCCGGTGACCGTCGTGATCCTCAACAACGGCGGCGTCTACCGCGGCGACGAGAAGCCCACCGGGGATCGTCCGGCGCCGACCGTGCTCAACGCCGGTGCACGTCACGAGCTGATCGCAGAAGCGTTCGGCGGCAAGGGGTATCACGTCACCACGCCCGAGGAGTTGCGGGCCGCGCTGGCGGCGGCCGTGGCCTCGAACGGGCCGTCGGTCATCGACTGCGCACTCGACCCGGCCGCCGGGGTGGAAAGCGGCCACCTGGCCAACCTCAATCCGACCAGCGTCGCCACCCGGGTCAACGCCGGCGCGTGACTCCCGGCAGCTGGGTGTCGAAGAACTCCTTCAGCGAAAGCTGATGCGCCGCCGCGACGAGCGCCCGGGCCACCGGCGATCCCGGCCCGGTGGCGTTGGTGGCCAGCGCAATCTCGGCGGTCACCACCGGGTCGACCATTTCGACGGCGCGGATCTCGCCGCCCAGCGGCGACGTCCACAGCCAGGTGTGCGGAACGATGCACGCCCAGTTACCGCTGGCTACCTGAGCGAGTAACGAAGCCACGGAGTCGGTCTCGACTTGCGGTCCGACGGTGAGGCCGTGACCGGCGAACGTCTCGTTGATGATCTGACGGTCGTGCATGTCGGCGGTGAGCAACGCCAGCGGCAACTGTGCGGCATCCCGCCACGACAGGGTCGACACCCCGGAGGGCAGCATGTCCGCCGACGACAACAGGACGTAATGCTCGGCGTAAAGCGGTACTAGGTCCACGTCGTGGGCGTCGCCGTGGGCCGCATGCACGATCGCGGCGTCGAGTTCGAATTCACGCAAACGCCGGTACAGTTCGGTGGCGGCCAGCCGGGAATGAATTTGCACCTTTGCCAACGGGTGTGCCGAACAGAACGCCGAGAGCACCAGCGATGCCGTGGTGGAGGCGGTGGGCACGGTGCCGAGCCGCAGTGTTCCGGTGATCCCGGACCGCACCGCATCCACCTCGGCCTTGAACGCGTCGTGCTCGGCCAGAATCCGCTTGGCCCACACGACCAGTCGTTCACCCTCGGGCGTCAGGCCCTCGAAGCTGTGTCCCCGGTTGATCAGCGTGACGTTCAGCTCGCGCTCGAGTTTGGCGATCGACGCGGACAACGCCGGCTGGGACACGTAGCACTTCTCGGCGGCCCGAGCGAAGTGACGTTCCTGAGCGACCGCGACGAAATACTCCAGCTGGCGAAAAAGCAACGGCCCTCCTCGGCCTGCGGGCAATGATTTTGCTGAGGTTAACCCGTGGCCGGCCCACCAGCCAGTCCTGCCCGACGATCGCGGCCCACCGCCCCGCCGGTCATCGTCGAAGACCACTGTCCCGCCGCCACTTTCACCCGGCCAGCTGCGCACTGCGGGATCACCGGCGGGCCACACCGCTTTCTTCCAGTTTCTTCCAGGGACTTTCTTCAGCTGACTGGGGCCGACAACAAGTCCTGGTCCGGCTCAACGACTTTGGCGGCCGATTCGGCGGCGCTCGATCCGAGCCGGTAAAAGCAGCGGAACTGATCGGAACTGAGCTGCGGACCGGCTCGACATCGTGTCACACAGCGAAGGTCTCAAATCGATCGAGAGTTTGCTAAAGGCCGCACCAGCCAAACAGCCAGTAGAATATCGTCGTGTTGATCGCACCGTCTCGGAGGGTGGACGCCATGGGCCGTGGGGTTCGTTATCTATTTGTTATGGTCGCGATCACGGCGTTGGGCACCGTGACATCGGGGGCACGCGCGGCCGCTGCGGTGCCGGTCCCCCAGCCGACTCCCGCGATCGCCGCAATTTTGCCAGCCGACGGTGCGACGGTGGGAATTGCGCACCCGGTGGTCGTGAAATTCACCGCGCCGGTGTCCGATCGCGGCGCCGTGGAACGGTCCATCCACGTGACGTCTTCCAGCAACATGTCCGGGCACTTCGAATGGCCGGAGAACAATGTCATGCAATGGGTTCCGAATCAGTTCTGGCCGGCGCACAGCCACGTTTCGGTGGGCGTGCAGGAATTGACCACGGGGTTCGACACCGGTGACGCGTTCCTCGGTGTCGCCAGCATCTCCGGCCACACCTTCACGGTCAGCCGTAACGGTGAGATTCTGCGCACGATGCCGGCCTCGATGGGCAAGCCCAGTCGGCCGACGCCGGTGGGTAACTTCACCGCCTTGGAGAAGCAACGCAGCGTGGTGATGGACTCCCGGACGATCGGGATCCCGTTGAGTTCGCCCGAGGGGTACAAGATCACGGCTCAGTACGCGGTGCGGGTGACCTGGAGTGGTGTGTATGTCCATTCCGCCCCCTGGTCGGTGGATTCGCAGGGGCATTCCAACGTCAGTCACGGCTGCATCAATCTGAGCCCGGACAACGCGGCCTGGTACTTCAACAATGTGAACGTGGGTGACCCAATCCAGGTCGTGGCGTAGCGGTACTGCCAATCCGAGCGGCCGCACGGCGAAGGCAAGTGGCCACGGTCACACCTCATCGATGGAAGACTCGCAACGGGCGGGAGGTTGCGCTTAAAAGTCGTCCGAACGAGAGGTGTGGGCATGACTAGTACAGCGCCGGGAGCACCGGAATCCGAAACCGCGACCTTTGCTGGGCCCCCGGTCGGCCCACGAGCACGCGTCGCCGAACGCATCGAGCGCTTGGACGCCACCGACGACCAATACCGCAACGCCAAACCCGATCTCGCGCTGCAGAGCGCGGCGCGCCAACCCGGCCTTCGCCTCCCGCAAATCTTGCAGATGTTCGTCGACGGCCACGCCGACCGGCCGGCGTTGGGCTGGCGGGCGCGTGAGCTGGTCACCGACCCCGCGACGGGCCGGACCGGTTCGCGGTTGCTGCACCGCTTCGACACCATCAGCTACCGGGAGCTGTGGGACAACGTCCGCGCCGTCGCCGCGGCATGGCGGCGCGACGACGACATCCCCGTTGCGCCCGGGGACGTGGTCGCCACGTTGGGTTTCGCGAGCCCGGAGTATTTGACGTTGGACCTGGTGACCGGCTACCTCGGCCTGGTCGCCGTCCCGCTCCAACACAACGCGACGGCCTCTCGGCTGCAGCCGATCATCGCTGAGGTGCAGCCGCAGGTGCTGGCCACCGGGGCGGGATATCTGGACCTTGCCGTCGACGCGGCGCTGGGCAGCACCTCGCTGCGCCGGCTGGTGGTGTTTGATTGCCAGCCGGAAATCGACGACCACCGGGAGAACCTCGAGCACGCGCGGACGAAGCTGGCCGAGGCCGGCATGACCCTGCGCGTTGAGACCTACGGCGCGCTGGTCGAACGTGGTCGCGCGCTGCCGCCGGAGCCGATGTACACCGGCGAGACCGACGAACGACTGGCGATGATCATGTACACCTCGGGCAGCACCGGGTTGCCCAAGGGGGCCATGTACAGCGAACGCATGGTCGCCAAGCTGTGGACGAACGAGCTTTACCCCGAATTCGCCGACGTACCGGTCTTCAACGTCAACTTCATGCCGCTCAATCACGTGGGTGGCCGGATCCCGCTGTCGTCGGCGTTCCAGGCGGGCGGCACCAGCTACTTCGTCCCGGAAAGCGATCTTTCGACACTGTTCGACGACTGGAACTTGGTGCGCCCCACCGAGATGGGCATGGTGCCCCGGGTGGTCGAGATGTTGTACCAACGCTATCAGAGTGCGGTGGAGCGTCTCGTCGGCGCGGGCGCCGAACCCGAATCCGCCGACGTGCAAGCGAAAGCCGAACTGCGCGAAGGGCTTTTGGGTGGCCGCGTGATCACCAGTTTCTCCACCACGGCGCCGCTGGCCGCTGAGATGAAGAGCTTCATCGAATCCTGCTTGGACGTACACGTGCTGGACGGCTATGGGCTGACCGAGGTCGGCATGGTGTTCAAGGACGGCGTGGTGACCCGGCCACCGGTGCTGGACTACAAGCTCATCGACGTCCCCGAGCTCGGCTACTTCCACACCGACAAGCCGTTTCCGCGGGGCGAGCTGCTGGTCAAGTCGCTCACCGCGTTTCGCGGATACTTCAAGCGGCCCGACGTCACCGCGAACGCGTTCGACCCGGATGGCTATTACCGCACCGGCGACGTGATGGCCGAGATCGGCCCGGATCGTCTGGTCTACGTCGACCGGCGCAACAACGTGTTGAAGCTGGCGCAGGGCGAATTCGTCGCGGTGGCCCGCCTGGAAGCGGTCTTCAGCAGCGCAGCGCTGGTCCGCCAGGTCTTCGTTTACGGCAACAGCGAACGGCCTTACCTGTTGGCGGTCGTCGTCCCGACGGTCGAGGCCCAGGAACGGTTCGCCGGCGATCCCGACGGGCTCAAGGCCGCGCTCGCCGAATCGCTGCGCCGCACCGCGAAACTCGCCGAGTTGCAATCGTACGAAGTGCCCGCCGATTTCCTGGTCGAGTCCGAACCGTTCAGCGAGGACAACGGTCTGCTGTCGGGCGTCGGTAAGTTGTTGCGGCCCAAACTCAAGGAGCACTACGGGCAACGGCTTGAGGAGCTCTACGCCGAGCTGGACGCCACCCGGACCGCCGAGCTGCGTGCGTTGCGCGAGGGCGCCGCCGAACGCCCGGTGATCGACACCGTGGTACGCGCGGCCGAGGCGTTGCTCGGCTTGCCGGACGGGCCGCCCGCGCCGGACACGCGCTTCCTCGACCTTGGCGGCGACTCGCTGTCCGCGCTGACCTTTTCCAATCTGCTGCAAGACATCTTCGGTGTCGAGGTCCCGGTCGGCCGGATCATCAACCCGGCTTTGGATCTCGGTCAGCTGGCGGAATACGTTGATTCCGAACGTGAGTCGGGGTCTAAGCGGCCGACGTTCTCGACCGTGCACGGTCGTGGCGTCACCGTGGTCCGCGCGGCCGACCTCACCCTGGACAAGTTCATCGACGCCGAGACGTTGACCCGCGCCCCGTCGCTGCCCCGCGTGACCGGCACGCCACACACGGTGTTGCTCACCGGTGCCAACGGCTACCTCGGCCGCTTTTTGACCTTGGAGTGGCTGGAGCGGCTGGCCGAGACCGGCGGAAGACTCATCACGATCATCCGCGGTACCGACAGCGAAGCCGCCACAAAGCGGCTCGAGGAGGCTTTCGACAGCGGGGACACCCAATTGCTGGAGCGGTTCCGAACCTTGGCCGCAGCGCATCTAGAGGTCATCGTCGGCGATATCGGCGAGCCGAATCTTGGTTTGGATCAACGGATTTGGTCAGACCTCGCGCAACGGGTCGATCTGATCGTGCACCCGGCGGCCTTGGTCAATCACCTGTTGCCCTACGACCAGTTGTTCGGGCCGAACGTGGTGGGCACCGCCGAGCTCATCCGGCTGGCCATCACGACGCGGATCAAACCGGTGACCTATCTGTCGACGGTCGCGGTGGCTATGCCGATCAGTCCCGCAGAGTTCGCCGAGGACGGCGACATCCGCACCATCAACGCGGTACGTCCCGTCGACGACAGCTACGCCAACGGGTACGCGAACAGCAAGTGGGGCGGCGAGGTGTTGCTGCGCGAGGCGCATGACCTGTGCGGGTTGCCGGTCGCGGTGTTCCGGTCGGACATGATCCTCGCCCACAGCCGGTACGCCGGACAGCTGAACGTGCCGGATGCGTTCACCCGCTTGATCTTCAGCCTGTTGGTGACCGAAATCGCGCCGGGGTCGTTCTACCAGACCGACGCGCATGGCCGCCGCGCCGTCGCGCACTACGACGGTCTGCCCGCGGATTTCGTCGCCGAGGCGGTCACCGCGCTGGGCAGCCAGGTAGCCGCCACCGGCGGCGAATACCGATCGTTCGACGTGATGAACCCGCACGACGACGGGATCTCGTTGGACGTGTTCGTGGACTGGTTGATCGCCGCCGGTCACGACATCCGGCGCATCGACGACCATGACGAGTGGTTTGCACGCTTCGAGACGGCGCTACGGTCTTTGCCCGACAAGCAGCGCGCCCATTCGGTGTTGCCGTTGCTCGACGCCTACCGCAAGCCCGAGGCGCCGCTGCGGGGCGCGCCCGCGCCGACGGATGTATTTCGCGCCGCGGTGCGGTCGGCCCAAGTCGGCGCGGACAACGACATACCGCACCTTTCCGAAGCCCTGATCGCTAAGTACGTCTCGGACCTGCGGCTGCTCGGGTTAATCTAGTCGCTTAGCCGAACCTTGACCGCGGCGGCTTGCTTGCGGCCGATCTCGGTGGCGAGGTCCGGGTAGGTGGGATCGCCGCGCACGCTGCCCTCGGCCAACAGCAACACGGTGATGGTCTGCGAATTGTTTTGCGAAACACCAGAAATGATTGTGCCGTTGGTGCCGACGGCGACCGGCTGCCAGGTTCCGCCGGTGACCTTTTGCACATAGTTCGTCTTGGTGTTGTCCAGCCCGTTCGCGGGCATACGCATGGGAAAATCGTTCCGCCACTGAATGGTTCACAGTAGGCCAGCCGGTCCCGCGATAGCGATATCGACGACTTTGATCACGACGAACACCGCCGCCACCACCAGATAAGCTCGTAGCGTCAGCAGCCCCGCCCGACGTATCGGCGACATGGCCGGCTTCGCGAGCTCGGCGAGATCGGGTGTCTGCCACCGTTCACGGTCCTGCCGGCGGACAGCGTTTCGTTCGGCCGGGGTGAGCGATGGAGCGTCATCGATTTCGTCGATGTCTTCAGCGTTCAGTCCGCCGCCGAACTGGCAGACGAGTATTTCTGCCCGCTGCCGGTCCCGATGCCGCCGACCGACAACGATTGCGACGGCACCTCCCACGATGCCGATCAGCGCTCCACCCGCCAGTCCGGCCTCGATGGTAACGGTCGATAGGCTCGGAAAAAAAGTGGTGGCCGTTAATGCCAAGGACAGCAGCACCAGGGACCACACGATGGTCCACGCGATGATGTTCTGTCGCACAGTGTTTACCCACGGTCCGAGAACAGCGTGGTCATTGCAGAGCAAGACCAAGAAGACTGTCGCCGAGGGAAGCAAGACACCTGCCAGCGCCTGGACCCCCTGGGTTACCAAGCCCAGGATATGGTCGGGGCTGAATGCGACGCCGGCAGACACTGCCAAAAGCGCAGCGTAGCCGCCATAGAACGTCGGCGCTTCGCTGATCTTCCAGTGCAGCGAGTGCCGCCTGCCCATCGCGTCACCGATGGCGTAGGTAGTGGCCAACCCGATTGCATTAGCCCCGATCAACGAGGCGTCCAGCAAGATGATCGCAAACAGCACCCCCGCGGGAGTGCCCACGTGGTGGGCGAGCCCGACGGCAACCGCGCCAGCATCGGTGAAGTTACCCATGTCAGGAGTGCCCGCCAACCCGAATGCGGATACCACCATCAGCGCGATAGCTCCGACCATGACCACGACGATCCCGATGGCCAAATCGGCACGGGCATACGGGATCCACCGCGCCGTGATGCGCTTGTCCACGATGTTGGACTGCTGGAAAAATAACTGCCACGGTGCGACCGTGGTACCGACAATGGCAACCGTCAACAGCAGGACAGTGGAATTCAGCCCGCCCGGGAACTGCGGTACCAGCCCAGCCGCGACGCGGCCCGGTGCGGGATGTACCAGCAGGACCATCGGGATGATCAACACATTCACCGCGATCAACAGGAACATCAGCGCTTCCCAGCGCCGAAACGAGCCACCGGCCACCACTGCGAACAGCAACACCGCGGCGGCCGGAACCGCGACGATCTTCGGACAGCCAAGGA
Source organism: Mycobacterium sherrisii (assembly GCF_002102355.1). Lineage (GTDB taxonomy): Bacteria > Actinomycetota > Actinomycetes > Mycobacteriales > Mycobacteriaceae > Mycobacterium > Mycobacterium sherrisii. The sequence continues at coordinate 23,277 of NZ_LQPT01000094.1, forward strand.
AGCCGAGAGCCATTGCTACGCCGATGAATTCGGTGACGACCGTCAGGGCATTAACCACGAGAAGATCGCCCAGGCTAAACGCGCCCCAGAACTTGCCGAAGCGTTGGAAGATCAGTCGGGCATGCCCGGCCCGCGTGACGGCGCCCAACCGCAGGACCATCTCCTGGTTTACGTAGAGCACCGGGATCAGTAGCGCCAGGGTCCACAACAGGCCCACACCGTAGTTCTGTCCAGCCTGGGAGTACGTCGCAACCCCACCGGCATCGTTGTCGCCGACCATCACGATCAGCCCCGGACCGGTGATGACCATCAGCGTGCGCAGACGCCGGAAGCGGCCTGTGAAAGCGGCGTCGCTGTCGCGCCGAATGCGGCCGAGCGCGCCGACGATGTCGTCGGTATGCGCAGGATTCAGCACGACTCCATCAGGCGTCGAACGTCGTGATCCAGCGGCGTTGCGGCCGAAGCCGAAAAAGCGTGAACCTCCGGGGTGCGGGGTGAAGATGGAACTCATCGTGTGCTCACAATCTGGAGTAGGGCTATGAAGCTCGAACGATCGACACTTCCCCAGCACAGGGGTTGCCGCTGATCTGGACCTGCCGCTGGGGCTGCGAGGCGCGGCGGGTCACCGGTGTCCGTCCCGGCCGGGCGGTGCCAGTCCGTCCCGGCCGGGCGAGATCACGGCGACCGGCGTCTGCGAGACATACCGGTACGGCCGCTCGTCGTAGCTGGGGATACGCAGCGAGCACCACTTGTCGCGCAGTAGCCTGCCCGCGCGCAGCATCGACCGCTCTGCGACGCCGTGAAACCGTTGTGCAACAACAAAAGTCATGATTTCCCCCTCGCCGGATGTCTGATCGGCTCATCGGCGCGCTGCGTCCAGCCCAGCCGGGCGCGCGCCACGCACCGCTACCGCGGTTGCGGGACAGGCGAATTCAGAGCTGGGTCAGCAGTAGGAGGTGCCGTGACCGGATCGGAACAAGATGGATTTCGGATGCGGATTATCGCCGGGACTCATCTCGCCCTCACCTCCTCACGGCCATGACACACGCGGGTGTCGTTACGTTTCGCACGCGGAGGGGCAGGAACGGCAACCGGGCGGGCCGTCGTGCGCACCCCTCTCGTCGGAGCTTCGGCACTACACGGCGTATCTGGATTCCAGAAGCCACTTGGGCTCAACCCTTGGGTCCGGGAAGAGCTGTCCTGACCCGGGGCGTCTCTCGACGTTCGGGGTCAGTGGCCTGTGTCCGTGCAGACGCCTCACCTACCGAGGTGCTTGCCCGTCCATGCTGGCACCGAGAGCGCCGCTCGTCAAACGGGTCGCCTCGGTGGTGTGCTGGCTCACAGCGCAAGTTCGTGGGCGCCGGCCACCCCCGCAGCATCGCCGCCTACCCTCGACGACATGGGTAACACATTGCTGGACCCCCGGGTCGAGGCGGTCCTCGATCGGATGTACGCCGAGACGAAGAACCAAATGTCGCTGCTGCGCGAACGTATGCACGAGTTCAACAAACCGATGACCGCAGCGGAGCGCAGCGAGGCGATGCGCGAGTTCTACATTCCGGTGACTCCGGATGCCGGTCGGCTGTTGTACGCGCTGGTGCGGGCGGCCCGACCGAGCACGGTCGTCGAATTCGGAATGTCGTTCGGCATCTCGGCCATTCATCTCGCGGCCGCCGTCCGCGACAATGGCGCCGGCCGGGTAATCACCACCGAGCTCAGCGCGAGCAAGATCGCCGCAGCCAAGCAGACGTTCGCCGAGACCGGGCTGGCCGACCTGATCACGATCCTGCAGGGCGACGCCCTCACCACGTTGCAGGGGCTGGACGGGCCGGTCGAGTTCGTCCTGCTCGACGGCTGGAAAGACCTTTATCTGCCGCTGATCAAGCTGCTCGAACCCCGGCTCAGCACAGGCGCTTTGGTCATCGCCGACAATGCCAGCGCGGCCGATATGGCGCCCTATCTGGAGCGGGTGCGCACGCCCAGTAACGGATACACCAGCTTCAACTTGCTCGTCCGGGAAAACGACAGCATGGAAATCAGCTGCCGCACCGGCGATTAGCCGCTATCGCAGGGACTCTTCGAGCCACGGCGTCAACCACTTGACCCCTTCCGGGGTGAGGTGGACGCCGTCGCTGCGCACCTTGATGCCGTCCACCTTGGCGGTGTAAACACCGTCCGGGCAAAGCTTTTTGTTCAGATCCAAAATTTGCACATTCGGGTGCCCGGCAACGGTCTTGCGCAGCATGGTGTTCCACTGGTTGACGCGATCCGGCTGGTCTTCGGGGTATAGACGGCCGTCCGGTTTCTCCCCACCCCGGCTGTAGGGCACGGTGGCGACCACCACGCGATCCCCGCTGGCGCTGACGATGTTCAGCGCACGCTCCAGCTCTCCGTTGAGGTAGGCGTCGAAGGTCGGATCGCCGATGTGGGTCCACTGCCCCTCATTGACCCGATCCACCGTCTCCCAGCGGCCGATGATCAGCAACGCGACATCCGGCTGGTCCTGGCTGACCTGGGCCGCCCACCGGCTCGGCCAGGTGTCGCATTCCGGGCGTTGCTCCAGGGTCTGGCCGAGGTACCGATACGGTGTGCCGCGGACCAGGCTGCAGCCGATGACGGTGTGGTCGAGGAAGGCGAACCCGGGCGTCGGCGGCAAAAAGTGCATCCACGTCCATCCGATGGAATCACCGAATACCGAAACGGTGAACGGCCGGTTAGGGTTTCGCGGTCCCACCGGGCGACTGCCGCCGGGCTGCGCCGGCGACACCGCGGCGACGGCCGAGACCCCGGGCGGCAGGCCCTCGCGTAGGCCGGTCCCGGTTCCGACCGGAACAACCAGCAGCGTGATCGCCGCCGCACTGGCCACGGTCGCGGCGGCCAGCGGCAGCAGCGCCACCCGGGCCGGTCGCCAGCGGCGGATCGGCTGCTCGATCAGCCAGTACGAAGCGGCGGCGACGGCCAGCGTCGCACCGCACCGAGCCGCGAACAGCGGCCAATCCGTCAACCCCGTGCGTTCGCCGTTGAGCGCCATGAAGATTGGCCAATGCCATAGGTAGACGCCATAGGAGATGGTCCCCAGCCACACCAGCGGTGGCAGCGCCAGGAGGCGGGCGATCAGCCCACGCTGCTCCATGGCCACCGGGGCCACCACGAAGACGGCCGCGACGGCTACCCCGATCAGCAGGCCGTGGCGGAAATCGCCGACGTTGCCGGTGGCGAAGTGAGCCGCCGCCGCCAGGCCGGCCAGGCCGAGCACCGGGAGCACGCGGGCGACCCGCCGACCCCAGCGAGTCCGGATCATGCACCAGCCGCGGTTCAGCGACGGCCAATCTCGTACCAGCAGAGCGGCCGCCGCCGAGCCGACCAGCAGTGCCTGGGCGCGGGTATCGGTGCCGAAGTAGATCCGGTCCCGGGTGGTGTCGGAGACGAAGACGATGGCCGCCGCCGCGGAAGCCAGTGCTCCCAGGGTGGCGATCACGAACGTGGCGAACCGCACCCCGCCGACGGTGGCCCGCATGAAGTAACGCTTGGCCCGCGCCGCCAACAGCAGCGTCACCACGATTAACAGCACCGGCCAGAGGAAGTAGTACTGCTCCTCGACCCCGAGCGACCAGGCATGCCGCAGCGGTGACGAGGTGCCCTGCGTGAAGTAGTCGGTCTTTTGCGCAACGAAGCGCCAATTGGCCACCCACAGAAACGCGGCGATCGCGTCGTCGCGCAGGCCGGTCAGGGCCTGGGCCGGCAGCAGCGCCCGCCCGGCACCCACGGCCAACACCATCAAGACCAGCGCCGGCAACAGTCGGCGCGCTCGGCGAATCCAGAAGCCGGTCAGATCGATACGTCCGGTACGCCCCAGTTCATCGAGCAGGAGCGAGGTGATCAAAAAGCCGCTGAGGACGAAGAAGACGTCGACGCCCAGGAACCCGCCGGTGACACCCGGGATCCCGCCGTGGTCGGCGAGGACCAGGGCGACGGCGACGGCACGCAGCCCGTCCAGCGCCGGAATACCGGCGTGCCGGTCGGGTTTGTCCCAGATCGCGAGCCGCCCGGAGCGGCGCATCGGGGCGACCCAACGACGCGGCCCAGCAGGGCGCTCCGGCGCGGGGTGCTCCCCGCCCGGCTCAGTTCTCGGTTTCAGCGCGGTCGGTCCACTCTGCCGCCCAGCGCGGTAGTTGCTGCCGATACGTCGTCGCCCCTCCTCGTGACGTCAGCAAGCTTAGAGGCGGCCGTGCACGATCGGGCGGAGGACACGCAGCGGTTTTCGGCCGCGGCGCGTTCGGATTTGGGGTTCGGGATTCAGCCGGCGTCGGGCGCGTAACCCAGTGTGCTTTTGACTTCCAGATACTCGCGGAAGCCGAAATCGCTCCACTCGCGGCCGTTGCCGCTGCGCTTGTACCCGCCGAAGGGTGCGTTCAGGTCAAACGCGTGGTTGATCGTCACCCATCCGGCGCGGATCCGGCGAGCAACCTCGCGCGCCTTGTCGAGGTCGGCCCCCGAGACGAACCCGGCCAAGCCGTAATCGGTGTCGTTGGCGATCTCGACGGCGTGGTCGATGTCGTCATAGCCGAGGATGCACAGCACCGGCCCGAAGATTTCTTCGCGTGCGATCGTCATGTCGTTGGTGACGTCCGCGAAGACGGTGGGCCGGACGTAGTAGCCCTTGTCCAGCCCCGGCGGCCGGCCCGGACCTCCCGCGACCAGCGTCGCGCCCTCGTCGATGCCCTGTTGGATCAGCCGCTGCACCCTGTCGAACTGCGCCTTCGAGGCGACCGGTCCGATCGAGGTCGCGTCGTCGGCGTCGCCCACCACGACTTTCTCGGCTATCGCTCGGGCGATCGTAATGGCCTCGGCCAGCCGCGAATTCGGGACCAACAGTCGTGACGGTGCGTTACAACTCTGCCCGGAGTTGGGCATCATGTTCGCCACGCCGGCGCTGACGCTCTCGGCGAACCCAGTGTCATCGAGGACGATGTTGGGGCTTTTCCCGCCGAGTTCTTGGGTCACTCGCTTAACGGTCGGCGCGGCGTTCTTCGCCACCTCGACGCCGGCGCGGGTCGAGCCGGTGAACGACACCATGTCGACGCCTGGGTGGCTCGTCAGAGTCACACCCACGCCAGCGCCGTCGCCGTTGACGAGGTTGAACACCCCGGGCGGCACGCCCGCGGCGTCGAGGATCTCCGTGAAGATGTAGGGCGAATAGGGCGCCACCTCAGAGGGTTTGAGGATGACCGTGCACCCGCACGCCAACGCCGGGTACACCTTGACCGCGACCTGGTTGATCGGCCAGTTCCACGGCGTGATCAAGCCGCAGACCCCGATGGGCTCCCGGGCGATCAGCGTCGCCCCGTGCTGCTCCTCGAACGGGAAGTTCTTCAGCACGTCGATGGCCGTGGTCAGGTGACCGATCCCGAGAAAGACCTGGGGTCCGGCCGCCAGCGACGGAGGTGCGCCGATTTCTTCGGTGACGGCCTCGGCCAGATCGTCCGCCCGCTTCTGGTACTCGGCCAGGATTGCCTGCAGCAGATCCAGGCGCTGCTCGCGGGTGCTTTGCGACCAGTCGCCGAAGGCCCGCCGGGCGGCGTTGACCGCCACGTCGACGTCGGCCGCCGACCCCAGCGAAATTCTGCCGGACACCTGTTCGGTCGCCGGGTTGTCGACGTCGAAAGTGTTGGGACGCACCGGGTCGACCCATTGTCCGTCGATGTAGAACTTCAGGTAGTCGCGCATCAGATCGTCCCTTTCTCGCCGGCTGGTCTACTGGGTGCCCTCGGCGTACCAGGTGCGGAATTCGTCGTATTTGGGCATCTCCTCGGAGTTGGCCTTCGGATCGATGCAGACGTGGACGACGGCGGTCTTGCCGCTGGCGTAGGACCGCGCGATCGCCGGACCGATTTCCTCCTCCTTCTCGACGTACTCGCCGTGGCAGCCGAAGCCCTCGGCGACCTTGTCCAGCCGGACGTCCTTGCTCCAGTGCACGCCGGGCTGCGGCGACGGCTGGGGGAAGGTGCGCTTGTAGACGCCGACTTCCAGCCCCCATTGGTGGTCCACGCCCACCACGCAGACCAGCGGAAGGTTTTGCCGCGCAGCGGTTTCCAACTCGGCGATGTGGAAAAGAAACGCCGAGTCGCTGGTCAACAGCATCACCGGACGCCGACCGCCGTCGGCGACCGACGCGCCGATCGCATACGGCAGACCGGTGCCCAGGTGGCCGAAGTTCTGGTTCCAGATGACGTCGTGCGGTTTGGCCTGCGAGTAGGTCCAGCCGAAGATGACGGTCGCGCCGCCGTCGCGCACCATGATCCCATTCTCCGGGAACGCCCGGGTGGCCTCGACGATGAACCGCGCCGGGTGAACCGGCGTCCGCCCGGCCGGGGCAGTGTCGGCCAGCTGCGCCAGCTCCGCGGCGTCGTCACCGATCCAGCGCTGCAGATCTGCCGACGGCGCGCGCGGCGTGTCGCGCAGCGCGTTCACCAGCTGGGGCAACACGCCACGCAGGTCGCCGACCAGCGGCAGGTCGATGGGACGGTTGACGCCGATGGCCAGCGGATCCTGTTCGACCAGAACCCATTTGCGCTTGGCGTCGTTCGCCGCCCAGTGCCGGGTTCTGCCGTAGTGGCTCGGTTCGCCGAGCTCCGTGCCCAGGGCGACGCACAGGTCGGATTTCACCACCGCCTCGACGGCGGCCGGCGAGAACCCGTAGGCGAAGGTGCGATCCTCGAGGCCGTCGATGAACGACGTGCCGCCGGAGGTCTGGATCACCGGGCATTGCATCAGGTCGGCGAGCTGCTTGACCACCGCACCGGTGCGTGAGGTGTGAACCCCGTGACCCACCAACAGGATCGGGCTTTCTGCCGCCCGGATCAACTCCGCCGCCTCGGTCACCTCGCGTTCGCCCGCGGTTTGGTTGACGAGCCGATACCGTTGGGGCGGCAGCGGATCCGGCACGTCGAGCTCGGCGAGGATGACGTGTGACGGGTACTCGACGTAGGCCGGGCCGGGGGTGCCGGACATGGCGCGGCGGAATGCCTCGCGGATAATTTCGTCGGTTTGCTCGGCGTACTCGATGGCGGCGCTGTACTTCACCGATGCCGTGAACAACGGTTCCTGGCGGACGAATTGGATGCGACCACGCCGGACGCGGCGTTCGGTGATGCGGGCGCGCTGGCCGCCGAGGAAGATCACCGGCGAGTTCTCCACCTTGGCGCACTGGATCGCGCCGGCCATGTTGGCCATGCCCGGGCCGAGCGTGCCGATGCACAGGCCGGGCTTGCCCGTCATGCGCGATGCCGCCTCGGCCATGAATCCCGCGCTCAGTTCGTGGTGCGGCGCGACCACCGACCAGCCGCGGGCGTCGGCCTCGGCGAACATGTGCACGAAGTTCGGGTCGGGGATGCCGAACAGGGTATTCACCCCCTCGGCCTCGAACAGGTCGAGAATGCGCTGGTACACGGGCACGGCCATGCTGGAAACTCCTTAGGGATAGCTCACCGTGAGCGGCCGGAAAGCCGACGTCTCCGGATTGCAGCGAAATATGCTGCGGCGGTTCACGACTCGACCTGCAGTTCGAGCATGCCGAGTATCTCTGCGGTGTGGGCGCCGAGCTCGGGCGCGGGCCCGGCAACGCGGCCCGGCGTCCGGGAAAACCAGGTCGGCACGCCGGGGAAACGCACCGGCCCGTGCGGGGTGTCCACCGTCTCGAACATGCCGACGGCCTGCAGGTGCGGGTCGTGGAACAACGCATCCGGCGTGTTCAGCGGCGCGACGGGTATCTCGAGTTCACGCAGCAGCGTCAACCACTCCGCGGTACTGCGCTCTTTCATGGTCTCGGCCACCAGGCCGTACACGGTGTCGATGTGGCGGGCGCGTTGTTCCAGCGTGGAATACAGCTCGCTGGCCCACGGCGGCCGCACGGCCTGCATGAAGGCCTGCCAATGCTTGTCGTTGTAGATCAACGCTGCGATGTGGCCGTCGCTGGTGCGGTACGGCCGGCGGTTGGGTGCCACGGTGCGCGGATATACCGCCGGACCCAACGGCGGCTCGAACAGCGCACCGTTGGCGTGTTCGACGAGCATGAACGAGGCCATAGTCTCGAACATGGCGACCTCGACCTCTTGCCCCTCGCCGGTGCGCTCGCCGTGGAACAGCGCCATCGTCGTCGCGTACAGCGCCGTCAGGCCGGCGATCTTGTCGGCCATGATGGTGCCGACGTAGTCGGCCTCGCCGGTCAGTTGCTGTTGCACGGCGGGCAGGCCGCACTCGGCCTGGATGGTGTCGTCATAGGCAGGGCGGTCGCGGTCGGGGCCGCGGCGCCCGTACCCGTAGCAGTTCGTGTACACGATCGCGGGATTGATCGCGGCAACGTCGCCGTAGCCGAAGCCGAGCTTGGCGATCGCTTTGGCGCGCATTGAGTGGATGAACACGTCCGCGGTTTCGACCAGCGCGCGTAACGCCCGGACTCCCGCGTCGGTTCGCAAGTCCAGCACGACGCTGCGCTTGCCCCGGTTGACGTTGACGAATACCCCGCTCATGCCCGGCGCCGGACCCACCGAGATGTAGCGGGTGTTATCTCTTTGGGGCGGTTCGACTTTGATCACGTCGGCGCCCATGTCGGCCATGATCTGGGTGCAATACGGCCCCATCACCATCGCGGTTAGGTCGATCACGCGCACCCCGGACATCGGGCCGGTCTGGCTAGCCATTGAGCGCTCCTTGGTCCGTGCAGCGGTGCGCCAGCTCGAAGCTGTAGCGGATGTGTTCGTTGTGTCCGTTCGGGACGGCCGGAAAGATCAGCGGCGCGTCGACGTACCGGATGGCGTCGAGATGGCTGCCGACGTCCTCGATGGTCCACGCCGGCCAGCACACGCCGGGGCTCTCGGCGATGACGGCCCGGGCCACCCGGCCCGCCAGCGCGATGAACAGTTCACCGGTGACCGAGCACGATTCATGAGCGAGCCAACCCACCACGGGGGCAACGAGTTCCGGGCCCATCGGCGGGTAGGACGAGGTGTCGATGCCGTCGGCCATGCGGGTCACGGCCGCGGGCACGATCACGTTGCAGCGCACCCCCTCGGCGGCCCCTTCCAGCGCCGCGACGTTGGCCAGCCCGATCACGCCCGCCTTCGCGGCCGCGTAATTGGCCACGTTGTGGTTCCCGTACAGCCCGCCGATCGACGAGGTCAGCACGATGCGGCCGTAACCCGCCGAACACATCAGCGGGAACGCCTGCCGCACCACGTTGAACGCGCCGCGCAGGTGCACGTCGAGCACGGCGTCGAAGTCCTCGTCGTTCATCTCCTTCAGCGAGGCGTGGCGTACGTTGCCGGCGTTGTGGATCACGACGTCGATCCCGCCGAAGTGCTCGAGCGCGGTCGCGACGATGTCATGGGCCCCGTCGCGGGTCGTCACCGTCGCAGTGGACGCGACGGCGGTGCCCCCGGCCGCGGTGATCTCGCCGACCACCTGCTGCGCCGGGCCGGCGTCGACGCCGGTCCCGTCGAGGCCGCCGCCGACGTCGTTGACGACCACCTTCGCCCCGCGTTCGGTGAGCAGGTGGGCATATGCGCGACCCAGTCCGCGACCGGCACCGGTCACCACGGCAACGCGGTTGTCGAATCGCAGTGGCGGCGCCACGGTTTCACTCAACGGCCGAGCACCAGCCCTTCCAGGTCGCCCTTGTCGCGCCACCCCCGCAGCAAATCCTCGAAGGCGTAAAAGCCTGGGCCGTAGGGCTCCCCCAGGTGCGACCGGATGCCCTCTCCCGCCGCCGCACCCATACCGCCGCCTTCGTTGTTGTAGTAGCCCGGCGTGCACTGGGCGTCGAACGCCGAGTTGTCCACCGCGGTTTCCCGGATGGTCGCGCACCACTGCTCTTGTGCCGCTTGGCTGGGCTCCACCGTGACCGCCCCCCGCTTCAGCGCTTCGGCGATGACGTAGGCGATGTGTTCGCCCTGCAGTTCGTAATTCGCGGCGATGTTGGCCGAGATACCGACCTGGGTGAATCCGGTATAGAACTGGTTTGGGAAGCCGCGGCTGATCATCCCGTGCAGGGTCTGGTAGCCGTCGCGCCAATAGTCGAACAGCGACACTCCGTCGCGTCCCTGGATTGCCTCGATCGAGTACCGCCGGCTGATTTCGGTGGTGATTTCGAAGCCGCTGGCGTAGATGATGCAGTCCAGCTCGTATTCGACGCCGTTGGCCACCAAGCCTCTTTCGGTGGCCCGCTCAACGCCTTTGCTAGCCGACACGTCGACCAGTGTGACGTTCGGGCGGTTGAAGCTCGGCAGGTAGTCGTCATTGGAACAGGGCCGCTTGCACAGGAATCGGTAGTACGGCTTGAGGGCCTCGGCGGTCGCCGGGTCGTCGATCAGGGCGTCGATGCGGCGGCGCAGCCGCTCCATGATCTTGTAGTCCTCTTCCTCTCGGATAGCCATGAACTGCTCGGGTGTCATCGACGCGGGATCGTCGAGGGCCAGCACCCGTGCGGCGGTGTTGCGTCCCAACTCGGTCCAGAAGTCGCACACCAGGTCCGGCTGCCCCAGCGCCATTCCCTCGAACGTCCAGGAGTGGAAGTTGCGCTGCCGTTCCCGTTGCCAGCCGGGTCGCAGCGTCTTGACCCATTCCGGATCGGTCGCGGTGTTGTTGCGCTGGTCCACGGTCGACGGCGTGCGCTGAAACACGTACAGATGTTTGGCGTCGCGGGCCAGGAAGGGAACGATCTGGATCCCGGTGGCACCGGTACCGACCACCGCGACGCGCTTGTCGGCCAGCTTGTGCAGGCCCCCGGTGACGTCGCCCCCGGTGTAGTCGTAGTCCCACCGGGACGAGTGAAAGCTGTGTCCGCGAAAGGCTTTGATACCGGGGATGCCGGGCAGCTTCGGTCGGTGGAACGGGCCCGAGGCGAGCACGACGAACCGCGCGCGGATGTCGTCGCGATTGGTGCTGATTCGCCAGCGCTTGAGCTGTTCATCCCAACGCAGTTCGCGCACCTGGGTGGAGAAGATGGCCGAGTCGTACAGGCCGAAATGTTTACCGATGTTGCGACAGTGCTGGTAGATTTCGGCGCCGTCGGCGAACTTCTTCGACGGCATGAAGCCGAGCTCTTCGAGCAGCGGTATGTAGCAATACGATTCGTTGTCGCATTGGATGCCCGGATAGCGGTTCCAATACCAGACCCCGCCGAAGTCGCCACCGAGCTCGACGATCCGCACGTCGTCGACGCCCGCCTTCTTCAGCTGCGCCGCCGACAGCAGGCCGGCGAACCCGCCGCCGAGCACCGCGACGTCGATGTCCGCACGGATCGGCTCGCGGGGTGTTACCGGGGTGTAGGGATCGACCTCGTAATAACCGGCGAAGTCGTCCTCGAGTTCGATGTATTGCTTGGAACCTTCGCTGCGGAGGCGCTTTTCGCGCTCGTGCGGGTACTTTGCACGCAGCACGTCGATGTCGAAATCATCGGGCGTCTGGGGCGGTCCGCAATTCTCGAACATTGTCATCTACCGGAAAGCTCCTGCGGTTCGCCGGTACCCATGTACTTCGACAGCTGGTAGTGCAGGTTGACGGTGCTGCGCTCGCGGTACGGATTGGGCTTGGTGCCGCACGAAGCCGAGCGATTTCATGCCCTGCTGCACCGCCGCCATGTTGGAGAAGTCCTGCGGTAACACCGACCGCCACCGGGGGTCGCCGACCGGGGTGTACTCCCACTGCGTCTGCGGCTCTTCGCCTTTCGGGTACAGCTCGAAGACCGAGACCTCGAAGATGCACTTGTCCGGGTTGTAGCTGGGGTGTGGCCGCGCGCCGTAGCACAGCGCGCTGGTCAGGCCCTGCCCGATCTGGAAGTTGGGGAAGATCTGCCATGCGGTGCCGGCCCGGCCCAGGACGTCGGGTGGAATCGTCGGCCAGATCACGCCGCGGGCCTCGTCGTCGCGGCGTGCCGATGCCAGCCAGTGCTCGAGCACCTTGTCGGCCGGTGTGCCCTCGGGCAATTCGTCGACCAGCCGCTTGGCGGCGTTCACCAGCGTCTGGGTGGTGGTGGCATTGGTCTCCTCCATCGTGTACACCTGCATCTGGGCGGTCGACACCCGCGGGTCGGCTCCGGTGCCGAGGCGGATCTTGGACTTGGTTGCCTCCAGGTCCTCGGGTGCGTCGTAGCCGATGTGGCTGTGCCTGCCCTGTGCTTTCGCCCAGCCCTTGAACTCGCCGAACTGGTTGAACTCCGGATGGGTGGTGTAGACGTGGTAGGTCTCGTTGAACGCCTCCAGTGCGACCTTCCAATTGCAATCGAATTCAAGCCATTTGCGCCATTTGTAGCGCATGTTCTCACACCCGAACGGGTCCAGGATCTTCGCGGCGGGAAAGAGGTAATCGGCCAGCGGCTCGCAGTCGGGGTCCATGTTGATCCACAACCAACCGCCCCAGGTGTCGACCTGCACCGGCCGTAGGCGGGTGTTGTCGGCCGTGAGCGCGCCCTGCCAGTCCTGCTGCTCGCAGATGTGGGTGCAGGCTCCGTCCAGGCCGTAGGTCCAGCCGTGAAAGCCGCAGACGAAGGATTTGCGGGCCCGCCCGCAGGCATTCTTGGCGCCCGCGGGGATGTCGATGAGCCGGCGGCCGCGGTGCATGCAGACGTTGTGGTGGGCCGCACACTCTTTGGCGCCGGTGCGCACCACGATGATCGAGTCGTCGAGGATGTCGTAGGTCAGGTAGCTGCCCACCTCGGGCAGCTCTTCGACCCGGCCGACCTGTTGCCAGACCTTGCGCCACAGCTTGTCCCGCTCGGCGCGGGCGTAGTCCTCGGAGAGGTAGGCCTCCACGCCGATCGTCATCGGCGTCGAAAGTTCCTCGGTCGCAGCATCTTTGGCGAGGTCAGTCATCATATCCTCCTAATCGCCGCGCGGAAGGATTCGTCATGTAGGAACAGCGACGTGTTGTCGGCGCCGAGATGGCTCCACTTCAGGTCCAGGCCGCCGTCGACGAGCAGCGTCTGGCCGGTGATGTAACTGGACAGCTGCGACAGCAGGAACAGAATCGCGCCGCCTGCTCTTCGGGACGGCCGCGCCGACCCATCGCGATCGCCCGCCGATCGCGTTCGGGGTCCTCGTCGACGTAGGTGCGTGAGGCCGCCGTCGCGGTGATACCGGGCGCCACGGCGTTGACACGAATTCCCGCCAGCGCCAATTCAAGCGCCATGGTGCGGGTCATCGCCGTGATCGCGGCTTTGGCCGTCCCGTAGGCGACGTGAAACGGTGCGGTGTTCATGCCGCTGATCGAGGAGATCGACACGATCGAACCCGCCTGTCGCTGCGCGACGAGTTCGCGCGCCACGGCTTGGCTCATGAAGAAGGCCGTTTCGAGGTTGTCGGCGAAAATCTTGTGCCAGTCGGCGCGCGTCACCCGGGTGGACGGCATCCATGTCGAGGGTTCGGCTCCACCGGCGACGTTGACCAGCCCGTACAGGTTGCCGTCGGCGCGGCGCGCCTGGTCGAGCACCGCGGCGATGCCCTCGTCGGTGGCCGCGTCGGCCGCGACGGGCACCACGGCCAGACCCTGGTGGGCCAGCGGGGCGACGTGTTCGTCGAGGTTTGCCTTCGACCGGCTCACCGCGATCACCGTGGCACCCGCCCGGGCGGCCATCGCGGTAATAGTCGTGCCGATGCCGCCCCCGCCGGCGCCGGAGACCACGACCACGCGGCCGTGCAGCCCGAGCAGACCGCCAGGATCCGGGTGACCGTTCATGACAACCGTTCGCCTACCTCAGCCAGGTTATTCGTCCGGACCAAATATCGCGTTCTGTCCTTTGGAGAACACTATTCCGATCGGTGGACTTGGCCGTCAAGGTCGGGCGACGACGCTTCGCGACTATTGTCTGGACTACATGGACTTTGATAGCGTCCAGCCCAAACGGCCGACGGAAGGATCCGGCGAGTGGTGGCCTTCGCAACGCTGCCGTCGCGCTATGCCGCGGCGGATTCCGGGGCAGCGCCCATCGACGTCGCCGCCGGGTGGGAGTTGCAACGCGTCACCGCGCCGAGCCGGCTGTTCGGCGCCAACGGTCTGCGCACCGGACCCGATGGTCGCATCTACATCGCGCAGGTGACCGGCAGCCAGATCAGCGCGCTGGATCACCGCACCGGGGAGCTGGTGACCGCGAGCCCCAAGGGCGGCGATATCGTCGCGCCCGACGACGTCGCCTTCGATGCCCGCGGCAACCTGTACGCCACGGAGGTGATGGACGGCCGGGTCAGCGTGCGCGACATCGGCGGTCATACGCGGGTGTTGCGCGCCGACGTGCCGTGCGCCAACGGCATCACCTTCCACCGGGATCGGCTGTTCATCGGTGAATGTCGAGACGGCGGACGGCTGCTGGAATTCGACCTGGCCGGTGGGCAGGCGCGGGTGCTGTTGGAGAACGTGCCCTCACCCAATGCGATGGAGGTGGGCCCGGACGGTTTGCTCTACTTCCCCGTCATGACCGCCAACGAGATCTGGCGCATCGATCCCGACGGTGGCGAGCCGCACTGCGTGGCACGGGATCTCGGCGTCCCGGATTCGGTCAAGTTTGACGCTGACGGCTACCTGGTGTCGACGCAGGTGGCCAGCGGGCAGGTGCTGCGCATAAATCCGCGCACCGGCGAACAACGTGTGCTCGCCCAGCTGAATCCGGGATTGGACAACTGCACATTCGTCGGAGATCGGCTGTTCGTCTCCAACTTCACCGGCGAGATCACCGAGATAGCACCGGACGGTACCGCGCAACCGGTGTTGGCGGGCGGACTCAACTGGCCGCTGGATCTGGCGGTGGGCCACGACGGGTTGCTCTACATCGCCGACGGCACCTATTTCTATGCCGCGCTGCCCGACGGTTCGCTACACACCGCGGGAATGCTGTTCAGCCCCGGTTACCCGGGGTTCCTGCGGGGCGTGGCCGCGGCCGGCCCGGGCGAGTTCGTCGTCACCACCTCCGGGGGCCAGGTCGGCCGCTACCGGCCGGCGTCGAACGAAACCGAGTTCCTGGCAGACGGTTTCGATCAGCTCTACGGTGTCGCGCTCGGCCCCCGCGGAGTAATCGTTGCGGAGCTGGGCACCGGCCGGGTGCTGGCGTTGCGCTCGGGTGCCGTCACGGTGCTGGCCGCCGATCTGCAGGAGCCCGTCGGCGTCACGATCGACACCGACGGGTCATGCCTGATCGCGGAGTCCGCTGTGGGCCGGGTGATCCGGGCGAATCGCGCCACGATCGATACCGTGATCGACGATCTGCAACGACCGCAGGGCATTCTGGTTCACGACGGTGTCCTCTACGTCGTCGACGCGGGCGCCAAGGAGGTGGTCGCGTTCGATCCGACCGGCCGCACCCGGCAATCGATCGCGTCCGGGTTGCCGATCGGCGCCCCACCCGGTGTGACGCCGAAACCGTTGCGCGGCATGCCTCCGTTCTCCGGGCCGCAGGGCCCGTTCGCCGGCATCGCCGCAGCGGCCGACGGGACGCTTTACATCTCGGCCGACGGCGACGGCAGCGTGCTGGCACTACGCCGGACCGGGGCCGACTGATGGCCCAGGCGATCGCGGCCGACCACCGCTATCTGCAGATCGCGCGCACGCTGCGTAGGGAGATCGTCGACGGCGTGTACCCGGTGGGTTCGCAGCTGCCGACCGAACACCAGCTGTGCGAGCGGTTCGCGGTGAGCCGCTACACCATTCGCGAAGCGCTACGGCGGCTGCGCGAGGACAACCTGATCGCGTCCCGGCCGCGCGCGGGCACCCGGGTGGTGCCTCGGCCTGCCTCGAGTTCCTATGCCCAGGACGCGATGTCGATCGACGATCTACTCGCGTTCGCGGCCGGCGCGCAGCTGACGATCGAGTCCAACGCGATGGTGACCATCGACGACGACCTGGCCGCCCGGACCGGCCTCGAGGCCGGCAGCCAATGGCTCTCGGTGCGCGGCTACCGGCAGGCCGACGGGACGACGGTGCCAATCTGTCGAACCGAGTACTACATCAGCCGGAGTTTCGCCGCGGTCGGCCGGCTGCTGCAACGCCACGCCGGACCTATTTTTCCGTTGATCGAGGACCTGTTCGGTGTGAGCATCGCTGCGCTGCACCAGGAAATCGCCGCCGTCGTGCTCTCCCCCGAGCTGGCCGACGGGCTCGGGGCGGCGGCCGGTACCGCCGCCCTGCAGATGCGGCGCACCTACACCACCTCCGATGGCGAGGTGGCCCAGGTGACGATCAACACCCACCTGTCGTCGAGATTCCGCTACGCCATGACGATGCGCCGGGTGACCGGGTAAGGCCGCCCAGGATGAGGTCGACGTGAGCGTCTCGCCCCCGCGGGACCCGGCGCAGGCGGCGGAGGCGTATCGCCGCGGATTGTGGGTGCACACCACCCTGGCCGATTCGCTGCGCACGGCCGCGGAACGGTCGCCTGAGCGAATCGTATTGGTAGATAGGAATATTCGGCTCGATTGTGCCACGTTATATGCCCAAGCCACCGCACTGGCCAGCGACCTGGTGTCGCGGCTGCCGGCGGGCAGCGTGGTTTCGTTCATGCTGCCGAACTGGCACGAGGCCGCCGTCATCTATCTCGCGGCCACCCTGGCCGGGATGGTGGTCAACCCGATCCTGCCGTCGCTGCGCGAGCACGACCTGCGGTTCATTCTCGAAGATGCCGCCAGCGCCATCATTTTCGTCCCGCACAGTTACGGCGGGCATGACTATGCGGCGATGCTCGACCGCGTGACCGCCACGATGAAACCGGCCCCGGCCGTGGTGGTGCTGCGCGGCGACGCCGGTCGGCACCTACCGTTCCGGCAATTGCTCGAACGGCCGCCGGGCGTCCCGGCCCTGCCGGCGCTGGATCCCGACGCGGTACGGATGATTCTCTACACCTCCGGCACCGCCGGTCGTCCCAAAGGCGTGCTGCACAGCCATAATTCGCTGCATGCGCTGATTTTTCAGATCCGCGGTCACTGGATGGTGACCCCCGGCGACACCTTCCTGGTGCCGTCGCCGATCGCCCATATCGGGGGGTCGATCTACGCGTTCGAATGCCCGCTGCTGCTGGGCAGCACCGCGGTGCTGATGGACCGATGGGATGCGGCCGAGGCGGTCGCGCTGATGGACGCCGAACGCTGTACCCACATGGCCGGCGCCACTGTTTTTCTGCAGCAACTGTTGTCCGCCGCCGAACGCGCCGGCACCCGGCTGCCCCACCTGAAGGTGTTCGTCTGCGGCGGCGCATCCGTACCGCCGTCGCTGATCCGCCAGGCCGCACGGTATTTCGACCGGGCGGTCGTCACCCGGGTGTACGGCTGCACGGAAGTGCCCGTCACCACCGTCGGCGCACCACGGCCTGACGAAGCGGACCGGGCCGCCGACACCGATGGGCGGCCCGGCATCGCCGAGATCGAGCTCGTCGCGCACGATGCCGCACCCGCCGGTGACGCCGAGATCTGTGTGCGCGGACCGCAGATGTTCGCGGGCTACCGCCGTCCCGAGGACAACGCCGAGTCCTTCGACGCCGCAGGGTTTTTCCGCACCGGCGACCTCGGACGCTGGAGGGACGGCCAGTATCTCGTCGTCACCGGCCGCGTCAAGGACGTGATCATCCGCAGCGGTGAGAACATCTCGGCCAAGGAGGTCGAGGACCTGCTGGCCGACCATCCCGACATCGCCGAGATCGCCATCGTCGGACTGCCCGATGACCGGACCGGGGAACGGGCGTGCGCGGTGATCGTGCCCAGCGGTGCGGCGCGACCGGACGTCGCGAGCCTGCTGAAGCTGCTGGTGAGCAAGGGTGTCGCCAAATTCAAGGCGCCGGAACAGGTTGTGCTCTGGGATGCCCTGCCGAAAAACGATGCCGGCAAGGTTCTCAAGCGTCGGATCCGGGAGTCGTTGATCCGGGCGGAGGCTAAGGATGGCTGAGATGCAAGTCGCGATCGTCACCGGAGCAAGCAGCGGCATCGGTTGGGGGTGCGCCACCAAGCTCGCAGAGCTGGGCATGGCGGTCGTCGGCACCGGCCGCGACCGGGACCGGCTGGCCGCTCTGCAGGAGGCGGTCGGCACGCCGGACCGCATCGAGACCCTTGCGGTCGATCTGACCGACGACGACGCGCCCCGCCGCATCGTAGACGTCGCGGTCGACCGGTGGGGCCGCATCGACTTCCTGATCAACAACGCCGGGGTGGGCAGCCCCAAACCACTACACGAAACCGACGACGAAACCCTAGACTATTTCCTGGATTTGATGCTGCGGGCCCCGTTTCGACTGGCGCGCGAGGCGCTGCCGCACATGGCACCGGGCTCGGCCATCATCAACGTCACGTCGACCTTCGCAGTCGTGGGCGGCCTGCGCGGCGGCGCCTACTCCGCGGCCAAGGGCGGACTCACCGCGCTCACCACACACATCGCCTGCCAGTACGGTGCGTCCGGAATCCGCTGCAACGCGGTTGCGCCCGGCGTGACGGTGACGCCGATGGTGCAGCGGCGCCTGCAGGACGAGCAATTCCGCAAGATCAACACGGAGATGACGCCGCACCAGCGGCTCGGCCGGATCGACGACATCGCCAGCACGGTCGCCTTCCTGTGCTCCCCAGGCGGAAGTTTCATCAACGGCCAAACGATCGTCGTCGACGGCGGCTGGAGCTCGACCAAGTATTTGTCGGAGTCCGCCTTGGCGGCACAGTGGATCCAGCGATGAATCTGTTTGCGATGCTCGATCAGGCCGCGCGCCGCTTCCCCGATCGCGGCGCCGTGTACTACGGACAGCACCGGGTGTGCAGTTGGGTTCAGTTGCGCGACCGAGCCTTACGGCTGGCCGGGTCGATCCGGCAGCGGCACGGTGCGAGTGCCCGCATCGCGATCACCACGCACAATCGTCCCGAAATCGTCGAGTTGATGTTCGCGGTCTGAGCCGCCGAGTGCGTGGTCGTCCCGATCAACTACAAGCTGCATCCGCGCGAGATGGTGCAGATCCTCGACGATGCGGGCGCCGCGGAGGTGTTCGCCTCGTCCTCTCTCGGCGCCCAGCTCGCCTCGATCACCACGACGCCGCTGGAAATCATTGCCTCCGAAGAGTATTCGCGTCGGCTCACCGCCCCGCCGGTGGTGCCGCCGCACACCGAGCCCAGCACGTTGGCCTGGCTTTTCTACACCAGCGGAACCACGGGCCGGTCAAAGGGTGCGATGTTGTCGCACCGCAACCTCACGGCGATGACGGTGGCGCACCTGGCCGACATCGACACCACGGACGAGTGCTGCAGCCTGCTGCACGCCGCGCCGATGTCACACGGCTCCGGTCTGTACGTGCTGCCGTACGTGCTGCGCGGCGCGCGCCCGGTGGTGCCCGAGTCCGGCAGCTTCGATCCCGACGAGTTTCTCGATCTGTGCGAGCAGCACCCCGGCGCCGGCGCATTCCTGGCCCCGACGATGGTGCAACGGCTGGTGGCCACGAGCCGCGCCCGGCCGGCCAATCTCCGGACGATCGTCTACGGCGGCGGCTCGATGTACGTGGAAAGCCTGCGCAAGGCGATCGCGGCGTTCGGGCCGATCTTCGCCCAGATTTACGGGCAGGGCGAATCGCCGATGACCATCACCGGACTGCGCCGCATTGATCACGAAACCGACGACGAGGCGATCCTGGGGTCGGTCGGCTATGCCCGGTCCGGGATGGAGGTCGCGGTGCTGCGCGCCGACGGCGACCGCGCGCCCGTCGGCGAAATCGGCGAAATCGTCTGCCGCGGCGACGCGGTCATGTCGGGGTATTGGCGGAATGCGGACGCGACCGCCGCCGCCCTCAAGGATGGCTGGCTCTACACCGGGGACCTGGGTTCGATCGACGCCCGCGGATTTCTCACCCTGCGGGATCGGTCGAAGGACGTGGTCATCAGCGGTGGGAGCAACATCTATCCCCGGGAGGTGGAGGAGGCGCTGCTCGAGCACCCGGCCGTCGCGGAGGCGTGCGTGGTCGGCGCCGCCGACCCGGAGTGGGGCGAGGTGGTGGTGGCGTTCATCGTCGGCGCGGTCGAGCCGGCAGTCCTGGACGCGCACCTGTTGCGACGCATCGTACGGTTCAAACGGCCCAAGCGTTATGAATTCGTCGACGAGCTACCGAAAAACAGCTACGGCAAGGTCCTCAAGCGCGAGCTGCGGGCGCGCCTGGCGCACTGAGCCCGGTCCGCCACGAAAGGGAGGTCGCAAATGAAATGTCGCGCCGCTGTCATCCGCGGAGTCGGCCAGGATTGGGAGATCCGGGAGATCGAACTGGACCCACCCCACGCCGGTGAGGTGATGGTGCGGATGGCCGTCGCCGGAATCTGCCATTCCGACGACCACCTGTTCACCGGCGACGTGGTGCCCACTCCCGAGGCCGTCGACGCAAGCGGCCAGCCGGCTCCGGACTGGTTCCCGTTGCTGGGCGGTCACGAGGGCGCCGGTGTCGTCGAAGAGGTCGGGCCGGGCGTGACGTCGGTGCGGCCGGGTGACCATGTGGCGCTCTCGTTCATCCCGGCCTGCGGCAGTTGCCGTTTCTGCGTGAACGGGCAGAGCTACATCTGTGACATCGGCGCCAGCCTGTTCGTGCGGGAAATGCCCACCGACGGAACCTGCCGCCGGCACCTGGGCGACGAAGACCTGTTGGCTTACGGGCAGCTCGGCACGTTCGCCGAATACGCGGTCCTCTCGGAGAGGTCGGTCATCAAGATCGACGACGCGATCCCGTTCCGCGCCGCTTCCCTGGTGTCGTGCGGGGTCAGCACGGGGTGGGGTTCCGCGACGATCTCGGCGGGTACCGAACCGGGCGACACCGTCGTCGTCATCGGTGCCGGGGGCGTGGGAATGAATGCCATGCAGGGGGCCCGAGCCGTCGGCGCGAAGTACGTCGTCGCGGTGGATCCTGTTGATGCCAAGCGGGATTCGGCCAAGATCTTCGGTGCCACCCACTCCGCTGCCTCGGCGCTCGATGCGATCCCGCTGGTCAAGGAGATCACCGCGGGCCTGATGGCAGATCGCGTGGTGGTCTGCCCCGGCGTGGTGCGTGTCGACTTGCTGCCGTTGGCGCTGACTCTGCTGCGCAAGGGTGGGGTCTGCGTGCTCACCGGCATCACCCCGTTCACCGAGCCGCCGGTGCCGTTGGTGCTGCAGGAGATGACGCTGTCGGCCAAGCAACCGCGGGGAGCGTTGTACGGCGGGATGAATCCCCGGACCAGCGTGCCGATGCTGTTGTCGCTGTACCAGGCCGGCGCGGTGAAGCTCGACGAACTGGTCACCCGCCACTATCGGCTCGACCAGATCAACGAGGCGATGACAGATCTGCGGGAGGGCCGCAACATTCGCGGCGTGATCGATTTCGCGGGCTGCTGACCGTCCCCAAATTCGCGGCAGCTCAAGCGGATTCGAAGTGGCGGCGGATTCCGGCCAACATCGCGAGGTGCGCCTTGACCCCCTCGCGCCTGGTCACCCGGGCCAGCGGCCGGGGTGCCGATATCCGGATTCGCTCGGTGATCCGCGTGCCGGTGACGGGATCCCGGATCGGTTCGAAGCTCACCATTCCGCGCAGGCGAACGCCGGGCGATTGATCGGCCTCGGTGAGCACGTCTCCGGTACGGCGGACATGCACGCACGCGTGGTAGGTGATCTCCTTGGTGAAGGGTCCCAGCGGAATTCGATCGACGACGCGGTAGCTCTGCCGGTAGCCGTCCGGCGTTTCGCTGCGCTCGAGCGCCTCGACCGAGACGATCAGCGGGTGCACGAGTCTGATGTTGTCCAGATTTACGTAGAAGTCGCGCACCGCCTCCGGCGGGGCGGGCACTTCTTCTGAGAGCGCGTGTTCGGAGTGCGCCGTCCAGAGGCTCATAGCACAGAACCTAGCCTGGCGGCGACCTCCCGCTTACCGTGGACCCACGAGCGAGCGGAGAAGCGGAGAAGTTAGTGGGCACGCAACATGAAGTGGTCGAGCGCTACCTGGAATGCCTGGCCGCTCATGATTGGGACGGGCTGGCCGACACCATCGCCGAGGAGGGCCTGACCCGCGAGGGGCCGTTTTGCGACGTCGTCGAGGGCAAGGCGCACTACGTCGCCTACCTGCGCAAGGTGTGCACCAGCCTCAAGGGACACCGCCTCGACGTGCAGCGGGTCTCGCACGTGGACTCCCGGGTGTCGTACGCGGAGCTGTCCGAGACATTCGAGATCGACGACCTCGCGACCACCTGGCCCGAATGCATCCTTTTCGAGCAAGACGCCGACGGCCTGATCGCTCGAGTGAGCGTGTTTTTCAAGCAACGACCGGCCACCGAATAGCGGGTTGGGTATCCAATGCCCGGGTTTCCCAATGGGTTTGGGTGTTGTGGTTTAGTTGGGTGGTGGTTGGGGTTGGAAGGGTTGGTACCACCACCATTGCGCG
>NZ_LQPT01000095.1 GCF_002102355.1 Mycobacterium sherrisii
CCCGGCTGCTCGACATGGTCGAAGGCCGCTCCAAGAAAGCATTCCAAGACTGGCTGGCCCAGCGCCCGCAAGACTGGGATGGCTTCTCCGGGTTCAAGACCGCCACCGCCGAAGAACTACCCGAGGCGGCGGCGGTGGTGGATCCCTTCCACGTGGTGCGGCTGGCCGGCAACGCCCTCGACGACTGCCGCCGCCGCATCCAGGTGGCCACCTGTGGGCACCGCGGCCGCAAGTCCGATCCGCTGTATGCCTGCCGACGCACCCTGCACACCGGTGCCGATCTGCTCACCGACCGCCAGAAAGCCCGGCTGGCAGCCTTGTTCACCGGCGACATTCATGTTGAGGTCGAAGCCACCTGGCACATGTACCAACGCGCCGTGGCCGCCGCCTACCGCGAACCCGACCGCACGAAAGGCCGCACCATGATGGCCTGACTTTTATCACTGTTGGTGATTCGGCGATTCTGTAGGTCTGTGACCTGGATATTAAGGGTCTTCCTGGTGCGGGTTTGTGCACTAGCCGTTGGGCCGTAGGGTGCCGGGGTGGCCTACGTGCGCACCGTGAAGACGTCCTCGGGGGCGACCGCCGTGCAGATCGTGTGGTCCACCCGAAAGGGCTCGCGCAAGATCGAACATCTCGGGTCGGCGCACGACGAGGCCAGTGTTGCGGTCCTGAAGGCCGCCGCAGCACAGCGCTTGGCCGCCGGCCAGACACAACTGGATCTGGGCCTGGAGGAACGATCGGCGGCCGAGCCGTTGCCGATCACGTCGTCGAAGTCCGCGCTGCTGTGGGAGGCGTTGTGCGCGGCCTACGCCCAGGTGGGGTTCGACAAGGCCACCGGCAGTGACGAGGTGTTTCGTCAGCTGGTGTTGGCGCGGATCATCGAGCCGACCAGCAAGGCCGATTCGCTGCGGGTCATCGACGAGACCGGGGTGGCGCCGGTGTCGTATCCGACGCTCAACCGTCGTCTTCCGGTGTTCGCCAAACCCGCCTTCCGGCAAACACTTTCGGCTGCATGCGCCAGCCACACCCGGCTGGGGCCGGCCAGCCTTGTGCTCTACGACGTGACGACGCTCCACTTCGAGACCGATGCCGGCGATGGCTTTCGGGAGCCCGGGTTCTCCAAGGAACAGCGCCTGGACCCTCAAATCACCCTCGGGCTGCTGACTGATGCGGCCGGCTTGCCGCTGTCGGTGGCGGCGTTCGAGGGCAACCGGGCCGAGACCGCCACGATGGTGCCGGTGATCGACGCATTCAAGGCTGCCCACCAACTCACCGATGTGACCGTGGTCGCCGACGCGGGCATGATCTCTGAGACCAATCAGGTCGCGTTGCAGGCCGCCGGGCTGACCTACATCCTCGGCACCCGGATTCCGTTTCTTCCCGATGTGGTCCGCGAATGGCGCGACAAACACCCCGACGAGGCGACCCCCGACGGCCTCGTGCTGACCCAGCCCTGGCCGGCCACCAGCAATGAGAAGGCCCGCGGCATCCCGGACCGAGTGATCCACTACCAGTACCGGCACGACCGGGCCCGGCGCACCCTGCGCGGCATCGATGAACAGGTCGCCAAGGCCCAGCGTGCCGTCGACGGGCACGCCGCGGTCAAGCGCAACCGGTTCATCAAGCTCACCGCAGCGACCAAGAGCGTCAACCGCGCGCTGGAGGCAAAGACCCGCGCCCTGGCCGGCTGGAAGGGCTACACCACCAACCTCGTCAGCCAGCCCGCCACCTTTGTCATCGACGCCTACCACCAGCTGTGGCGCATCGAGAAGAGCTTCCGGATGTCCAAACACGACCTACAAGCCCGGCCGATCTACCACCGCACCCGTGACTCCATCGAAGCCCACCTGAGCGTCGTGTTCGCCGCGATGGCTGTCAGCCACTACATCGAGCACCAAACCGGTTGGAGCATAAAGAAATTCGTTCGGACTGCACGACGCTACCGCACCGTCACCATCCAGGCCGGCAACCAGACCATCACCGCCGCCGAACCCCCACCACCCGAACTCACCGAAATCCTCGCCAAGCTCCACGGGCTACGTGCGCACTAGTTTGATAAAAGTCAGGTTGTTCACCGGCGACATTCATGTTGAGGTCGAAGCCACCTGGCACATGTACCAACGCGCCGTGGCCGCCTACCGCGAACCCGACCGCACGAAAGGCCGCACCATGATGGCCGCGCTGATCACCACGCTGAGCACCGGTGTCCCCAAGCCCTTGACCGAGCTGATGACCCTTGGGAACACCCTCACAAAGCGAGCCGCCGACGTGCTGGCCTACTTCGACCGACCCGGCACCAGCAACGGCCCGACCGAAGCAATCAACGGTCGTCTCGAACACCTCCGCGGCTCCGCCCTGGGCTTTCGCAACCTCACCCACTACATCGCCCGATCCCTGCTCGAAACCGGCGGATTCACACCTCAACTACACCGTCAATCATGAAGAGCCCGATTTCCGACGCATCGGCGGCTACTAGCTGCGAGGCGTTGATCGCGCTCGAGAATGCAAGCGCAGAAAAGTACTGGGGTTCCCCCGGCCGTAGCGCACATGTCTTGCCTCCGCGCGCGTACGCCCATGAACCCGAACCCAGCGAAGCGCGTCGGCGTCGGTGCTAGGAGGTCGAAGTCGCCGGCCAGTTCGGCCAGCTGGGCGTAGGCCTGCGCGCAGAGGGTGTACCCGGCGCGGGTCAGCGGCTGCGCCCTCGGGCGGAGCATGGCAGCAGTGTGCCTGTGCGCACTCAAGGGTGAATTGTGGGCGGACCGGGCACTTACTAGGTTGCGGCTATGGCTGCAGGCAACGAGCTGCGTGTCGACGCGAGGATGATGAACGGTTTTGCCCAGGCGCTGCTGGGTGCCGCCGAGAACCTACGGAGTCAACTGGCCACGCTGGATGGGCAGGTCGCCGAGATGCTGGGCGGTTGGCAGGGCGGCTCGGGGCACGCCTACTCGGCGGCCTGGCAGCTGTGGCATCGCGGGGCAAGTGAGGTCGAGGCTGGTTTGTCGATCCTGGCGGCGGCGGTGGCGCACGCCGGTCAGGGCTTTCAGCGGACCGAAGCTATTTCCGCGCAAGCGATTCGGCAGGTGCACGATGTCTGACGCGTTCCGCGTGGACCCCGAGGCCCTGGCCGATGCCGTGCAGCGAATGGCGGAGTTTCAACGGCATGCCGAAAGCATGCTCGCCGAAATCGATTCTCTGGTAGGCAATTTGCACGCGACGTGGTCGGGCGAGGCGGCGTCGGCGCACGCCGAAGCACATCAGCATTGGGCCCGCGGCGAAGCGATGATGCGCGCGGCGTTGGCTCAGTTGCGCACGGCGGGCGCCGGGGCCCACGACAACTACACCAACGCTATGGCGACGAATCTGAGCATGTGGGCGTGAGGTAATGGCGCCGCTCACGGTCGATCCCACGGCCCTGGACAGCGCGGGCAACCAGGTCGTCACCGCCGGCGAGGGCTTGGGCTCGGTGATCTCGACGCTGAGTGCGGCGCTGGCGGGATGCGCGGGCATGGCCGGCGATGATCCCGCCGGCGCTTCGCTCGGGCACAGCTACGACAGTTCGGCGGCCAAACTCGTCGAGGCGATGGTGGCGACACGAAATGGATTGTGCGGCCTTGGCATTGGTGTTCGTATGTCGGCACGCAACTACTCGGTTGCCGAATTGCAGTCCAACGTCGGCGCTGGCGGTGGAGCGCTGCCCGCGCCGGCGTTGCCGGGACCGATCTCGGCGGGCCGTCCGCCGTCAGCGGTCGGAAGCAGCGACAGCGCCCCGCCCGGGTGGGGCTGGGTGGCGCCGTATCTCGGGATGATCTGGCCCACTGGGGATTCGGCGAAGTTGCGCGTAGCGGCCACGGCGTGGAGTGCGGCGGGCACGCAATTCGGGATCGGCGAGATCGTCGGGACCGGTACTCCGATGGGAGCCATTCGCGCCCAACAGATTCCGGAGGGCCCGGCCATCGACCGCGCGTTCGCCGACGCGTACCGCAGCACCACCGGCGTGGTTCAGCAGTGCCAGCAGATCGCCGCCCAACTCACCAGCTATGCCGCCAAGATCGAGAAGGTTCATGCGGCGATCCTGGATCTGCTGTCCCGGATCTGCGATCCGCTGACCGGGTTCAAAGAGGTCTGGGACATCCTGACCGACCAGGACGAGGACGAGATCAAAAAGATCGCCGACGACATTCGCACGGTGGTCGACAACTTCAAGTCCGAGGTCGATGCACTGGAAGCCGAGATCGCCTCCACACTCGCCGAGGCCACCACAATCGTCACCCCGATGGCCGGCTACGCCGCCAAGCAATGGGACCAGTTCCTGCACACCACGCCCGTAGGGCACTGCGTCGACCGCGTCGGGCACGGCACCAAGGAGTTTTTCTCCGAGGCCGGCGGCTTCGCCAAGGGGCTCTACGACATCAGCCAGGTGCGGCTGCTGCTCGACCCGGCTGGCTACTTCCACGACATCAACGGCATGGCACGTGGCGCCATGCCGCTCGTTGGCCTGGGCCCCGACGGCGGGCCCGGGGTGTTGGAATCGTGGAAGACGCTCGGCAAGGACGTCTCGCACTGGGATCAATGGACGACCGACCCGGCCGGCGCCCTCGGCCGTACGGCTTTCGACGGTCTCACGCTTGCCCTGCCCGGCGGGCCGCTCTCCAAGCTCGGCACCAAGAGTCGCGCCGCCCTCGACGCGCTCAAGGACTTGAAGGCGCCGCCGCTGCCAAAGCTGCCCGATCCGCCGGCCGTCAAGCCGCCGGAGGTTCCTAAGCCGCCTGCGGTGCCTGGTGTTAAGCCACCGGAACCCGGCAGCCCCGCACCACCGCCTAAGCCCGGCCCGGCGCCAACGACGCATGGCCCGACCGAACCCAAACCGACTGCGGTGCCGCACGGTTCGGGCGGCAAACCGCCGCTGTCCACGCCCGCTGATGTGCCCCATCCGCATGAGCGCGTCCCCACGGTCCCAGCCGGCCGGAGTCCCGGCGAGCCGGTTGGCAGTGCCACTGCCCCGGCCGTCGCGCCAGCTGCTTCGGTGCCGTCGACGCAGCATCTCCCGTCGGCGCCACATCTGCCGTCGCCGCCGATCGGCAGCGCTCCCGGTGAGGTACCACTCGCCCACGGGGCAACCCCGCACGGCAGCGAGCCGAGCGCACACGGACTGCACGAACCCCATGACAGGACTCCGTATCCCCCGGACGATGGTCAACTGCCGCACGGGCCGCGTGGCGGCAACGGCCACCCGTCGGCCGATGGCCCGCCGCACGAACCCGGCGATGGGACACCCGGCGGGGGCGACGGTCCTGCTAAGGATCAATCCCATGACCGTGGCGGCGAGGGTGAGCCACCGAAGGCGAGGGAAGTATTCCCGGACGCAAGCGAGTACGGTGACCTCACCGAAGACCAGTACCGACACCGTTTTGTAGACGAAAAGGGAAACCTCACATATCCCGATGCCCATGATCCGGCAAAGCCTTATGCGATTCCCGGCACTGTCCATGATTTAACCGACGCAGAGATAAAAGCAATGGACGGGAAGAAACTCGACCGTATCGGCCATCCCGGCGGCGAATGGCTAGCTCCCGAAGGCGCCCCTTACGGCGGACGCTCGCTTCCCCACACTAGCTTGGACAAGCCTTACTACGTGTATACGGTTCATGCTGACGTCCCTTTACCGCCCGGATGGAAAATTGAACTATCGAGGGCAGCGCCCTGGTTTGGCCATCGCGGAGGTGAGCCGCAATATCTCTTAATTCCGCCCAAAGATGCGGAGGCTAGTGTTCAAGAACTACTTGACATCGGGTTTTTAACGGAGGGTTGACACGTGACTTCGGGAGCAGATGAATGATCAAGATCCAGGTCGATTTGGGTAAATTCCCTCCGACACTGCACCGGATTATCCGCACGTGGTATGTGTGGCAGGCAGTTGATTTGCACAAATCAGGCGCTCTCCCAGGACGCAACATAACGTCTGACCAATTAGTTTGGTCGACTAGACCTCCGGCGATGACGAACGACGGCGAGCTTTGCTTCCTTAACGATGGGGAAATTTCCTATTATCTCGTGATCGAAAATGATCACTACTACATCGATAAGAAGTCTCGAAGCTCACGAGGTCGATATTGGATGTTTCGGCGCTTCGAGGACGCCGAAAAGTACATGTTGTTCTTAATAAGTCAGATGGTCCGCCCCGGCAGGTATGCGGATAGTCCAGGCTTCCACTGGTATCGAGAAGGGCTGGATCCGAGGGTGACTTTAACGAAAGATGATCCGGTAAATCACCCGGGCCGCGTAAGGTTGACAGTTGATAAGGAAGCAATCGATCGAGGCTGGATGACTGAGCATAATGCAGTCGCAGGTTCTCACATAATTGTTCCCAGCTTCAACGAGCTGGAGAAATCGCTCCGCGAACAAATCCCAAATGATTGGTTTAGCATCGACGTTGTGACCGATAGATAGCCAGCACCTAATGCGCTTCAACAAAGGAATCAGGAAATTAGTAATCACATTTATGAGCACCTCGACGAACCCCGCCGTAGCTCGGTCGCCGCTATTCGCCGGAAATGTCGAGTTCAGAATCCTCTCCGCTGCGGGACGCGATATTTCTTCTTTCTCGATGCACCCCGGCGGATAGCGTCCCGGAGAGTGGTGGACTTCGGATCTCGCGTGGTTCACGCGTTGCGATCAACGAGTCATGTTGAACGCTAGGTGATTTGGTGTTGTTTGGCAAGTGCTGCCGCGGCGTGTTTGGCAGC
>NZ_LQPT01000096.1 GCF_002102355.1 Mycobacterium sherrisii
GCTTTGGCGAGTTGTTGTGGGCAGTAGTATTTCGCGGAGATCAGGGCGAAGTTGGATGCCATTTCCATGTCCATGCCGGGGTTGTGCAGTTTGACGTCGTGGAGCAGTTCTAAGGCGTTTTCGCCGTTGTTGAGGCAGGAACACACGGCGCGGCCCGCGGTGACGGCTGAACCGTCGCTGGAGAAGCTGAAGTGCGCTTGATGTAGGGCGGCGATGAAGGCTGCGTCGTCGCCGTCGGGTTCGGGGATGGGGTCGGCGTGGGCGGGCGCCGCGAGCGCGACCATGGCGGTGACCCCTAGGAGCGTTACGAGCCGTTTCATTTTCTACCTTCTTCCGTACTGATCTGAAGGGGGAAGGGCTTGTGCCTTAACTGATTTGGGCTTCTTCGGTGGGGATGACTTGGGGTTTGTGCTTTTTGAGGTGTACGGCGTGGATGCCGGGTTTTTTGGCGAGTTGTTCGAGGAGGGTGTCGAGGCCTTCTTGGTCGACGTTGTGGTGTTGCACGGTTTCGGGCTTCTCCGAGATCTGGGCGACCAGCCGTTTGAGGTGTTCGGGGGAGTTTTTGTCTTTGAGGTCTTTGAGCGGGGTCATCCGGTTGCGGATGCCGGCTCCGACCACGGTGGGGCTCCCGGCGCCTAGGGCGCTGCCGAGCATGCCCGCCATGCCCATCGAGCTGAACAGGCTGCCCTCCCCCAGCGCGGCGGCGGGAATGGCTTGGGGGCCGGCCGCGGTCAGCGCGGCGGCCACGGTCCGGATCGCCGGGGTGGCCGAGGCCCAGCTGGGCGGAACAGTCAACGCACCCACCAGGGTGCCGCGGGCGAAGCCGGCGGTCGGGCTGATCGCACCGTAGAGGGTGCCGCGGCCAAATCCCAACGCCCCCAACCCCGCTCCGAGTGCCTCCTTGGGCAGCGCCCCATAGGCAACCGGAGGCGCGAACTTCAACCACTGCGACAGCGGGAAGTTGACCAGCAATCCGATGTCGTTGAAGGTGGTGGTGAGCCCGACCGGAACTTTCACGGCGTTGTACATGGCGGTGTAGAAGTTCGCTCCGCCCGGCACGGTGTTGAGCAGGTTGGTCCAGAAGTTCTGGTAGTCCGTGGCCAGTTGGGCCAGCCACGCCAACGGCCCACTGAACCCGCTCGGCGTCGTGGCCGCGGCGGCCACGGTTTTCGCGGCGGTGCCAGCGCCGGTGGAGGAGGCGGTGGTGACCGCGGCCTCTTGTAGGGCGGGGCCTTCTTCATTGGTGGTGTGGGGGGCGGGGGTGAATGCAGTGAGGTTGGTGGTGGTGGTGGCTGAGGAGGCGAAGTAGGTGTCCATGGCTTCGGCGTCTTGGGCCCACATTTGGGCGTATTGGGCTTCGGTGGCCGCGATGGCGGCGGTGTTTTGGCCCAAGAGGTTGGCGGCCATCAACTGCGCCAGCAACGCGCGGTTGGCCGCGATCACCGGTGGGGGCACGTGGGCGGCGAACGCGGTCTCATAGGCGGTGGCGGCCGCGCTGGCCTGGGTCGCGGTCTGGGCGGCCAGGGCGGCGGTCTGGCGCATCCAGGCGACGTAGGGGGCGGCCGCAGCGGCCATGGCTAGTGCGGAGGGACCGACCCAGGGGCCGCTGGTCAGGTTGGCCAGTACCGAGGAGTAGGCGTCGGCGGTGGCCTGTAATTCGGTGGCTAGGTTTTGCCAGGCGGTGGCCGCGCTGATCAACGATTCTGCGCCGGGGCCGCTGTAGATGCGTGCGGAGTTGAATTCGGGGGGAAACGCTGCATAGAACATGGGTTAGTCCTCCAAGGCCGGGATGACGATGATGGTGGCCGCGGCCGGATCGGCTTCGGCGACAAGGCCGCCCAAGGCGGCGGCGGTGGCGGTGTTGGCGCTGACCGAACGGGTGGTGGTGGCAGCCACCGCGCGGCCGGCCAGGCTCGACAACGCCATCTGGCTAAACACGCCCTCTTGACCCATCAGCGTGGCCGCCGGGGCGGCAGCGAGGTTGGCCGGCAGGGTTTGGGCCAGGGTGCGTATCACCGGGGCGGCCTCGGTCCAGCCCTGGGGCACCGACATGCTGCCCACCAAGGCGGCCTTGCCCATCGACCCCGACACCGGAACC
>NZ_LQPT01000097.1 GCF_002102355.1 Mycobacterium sherrisii
GTGTCGGTGGTCCGCGTTATCATTCGAACATGCGTTCGACAGATCGCGAGGGTATCCAGGCGGACTTTGACGCGTTGTGCGCGGCGGTCTCGCGTATCCAGGCGCATTCCTATGAGGCGTTGACCACCCCGGAATGCTTTGGGCTGTTGGAGCTGCTCGAACACCAGACCCGTCGGCTGCAGGCGCCCGGTCACCAGCTGATCAACCGGATCGGGCATCAAGCCACCGCCCAGGAAATGGGCGGAAAGCTTTCCCACGCCTTGGCCGAGCGATTGCACATCAGCCGCGCCGAGTCCGCGCGGCGGGTGGCCCAGGCCGGCGACCTAGGGCCGCGCCAGGCACTAACCGGCGAACCCGTGCCGCCGCGGTTGCCGGCCACCGCCGCCGCCCAACGCGAGGGCGCTCTTGGCGCCGGCCACGTCGCGGTGATCCGCCAGTTCTTCACCGCACTGCCGTCCTGGGTGGACATCGAGACCCAAGCGCT
This sequence comes from Mycobacterium sherrisii, assembly GCF_002102355.1. GTDB lineage: Bacteria > Actinomycetota > Actinomycetes > Mycobacteriales > Mycobacteriaceae > Mycobacterium > Mycobacterium sherrisii. The sequence goes on from NZ_LQPT01000097.1 coordinate 485, forward strand.
GGCCGAACAACAACTGGCCCACCACGCCACCCAGTTCCGCCCCGAACAGCTGCGCCAGCTCGCCGACCGGCTCGCCCTGTGCCTCAACCCCGACGGCACCTACACCGACACCGACCGCGCCCGCCGACGCGGACTGACCCTAGGCACACAGGACATCGACGGCATGTCACGGCTCAGCGGCTGGCTCACCCCCGAAACCCGCGCCACCGTCGAGGCAGTCCTGGCCAAACTCGCCGCCCCCGGAATGTCCAACCCCGACGACGCCACCCCCGTCGTCGACGGCGCACCATCCGAACAAGCCATCCAACAGGACTCCCGCTCGACAAGCCAACGCAACCACGACGCACTCAACGCCGCACTGCGCGCCGTACTAGCCAGCGGACCCCTCGGCCAACACAACGGACTACCGGCCACCATCATCGTCACCACCACACTGCGCGAACTGGAAACCGCCACCGGCACCGCCGTCACCGCAGGCGGCACCCGGCTGCCCATCAGCGACGTCATCAGGCTGGCCCGCCACGCCCACCACTACCTAGCCGTGTTCGACAAAGGCCGCGCCATAGCACTGTGGCACACCAAACGACTGGCCTCACCCGGCCAACGAATCGTCCTGCACGCCAAGGACCGCGGCTGCACACACCCCGGCTGCGACATCCCCGGCTACCTCTGCGAAGTCCACCACGTCAACGACTACGCCACCTGCCAAGAGACCGACATCGACAACCTCACCTTCGCCTGCGGAACCCATCACCGACTGATCAAACCCGGCGGCTGGACCACCCGCAAACGCGCCAACGGCGACACCGAATGGATCCCCCCACCACACCAGGACCGAGGCCAACCCCGCACCAACAGCGTCCATCACCCCGAACAGCTGCTCAGCCCCGACGACGACGACCCTTGATCAGCCC
>NZ_LQPT01000098.1 GCF_002102355.1 Mycobacterium sherrisii
CTGGTGATCGCCGAGTACCTGCGGCTGCGCCACCATCGACTGCGTCCGGTGGCGCCCTACAGCGCCCAGACCAAGGCATTGCGCACGGTGGTGCGCACCCGCGACGACATCGTCAAGATGCGGGTGTCGGCCACCAACCAACTCAGCGCCCTGCTCGAGGACCACTGGCCCGGCGCCAAAGCGATCTTCGCCGACGTCGAATCCCCGATCAGCCTGGCCTTCCTGCGCCACTACCCGACCGCCGTCAGCGCCACCCGCCTCGGCGAGAAACGGCTGGCCGCCTTCTTGGCCAAACACGCCTACTCCGGCCGTCGACCAGCCAAAGAACTGCTCGCCCGACTGCGCAGCGCACCCGCCGGCACCACCGACCCCGCCCTGACCACCGCCATCGCTGACACCGTGGCAGCCCTGGTCAACATCCTGGAAGCACTCAACAACGCCAGCAAGGCCCTCGACCGGTCGACCCTCACCCGCCTCGGGGAGCACCCGGACGCCGAGATCTTCACGTCGCTGCCAAGGTCGGGTCAGATCAACGCCGCCCAGGTGCTCGCCGAGTGGGGCGACTCCCGCGCAGCCTACGACGGACCCGACGCCATCGCCGCTCTGGCCGGGGTCACCCCGGTAACTAAAGCCTCCGGTAAACAACACGCGGTGCACTTCCGCTGGGCCTGCAACAAACGCTTCCGAAGGGCACTGACCACCTTCGCCGACAACAGCCGCCACGAAAGCCCCTGGGCCGCAAACATCTACACCACAGCCCGCGGCCGCGGACACGACCACCCCCACGCCGTACGCATCCTCGCCCGAGCCTGGATCCGCGTCATCTACCGCTGCTGGCACACCCACCAGCCCTACAACCCCAACCTCCACGGAGCCGCGCAAAAGCCGCAAACCGCAGCCTTGACTCAGGAAGTGTCATGCCTGCTTCATACCGGAGCCAGGCAACGGCGAGCAGATCGCGCGGTGAACGCCGGAACCGTCGGTAACGAATCCGGTAGCGTTTTCGATATGACGAAGGTGATGACGAACCTGCGGAATGGGGCGCTCCCCGTCGCGTCGGCAACGTTTGCACTGGTCGCGGCCGCGGCAGGCGCGATGTTTGGCCCGGCCACAGCGCATGCGGAGGGCCATCAGGTGACCTACACCGTGACCAGCCCGAACAATCTGACAGCCAACGTCTCCTACGTGAACGCCGACCCGCCAGGCCAGGCCGCCTACAATGCGGATCCGTCGAAGTTCATGACCAGCGTGCAGGCTCCGTTGAGCGGTGGGGCGCCGGCCGTCTACACGGTCACCCTGGCCAACCCGAACCAATGGGCGAGCGTCACCGCCAGCGGCATGCTGAAGTGGCCAGATTCGGGCAACGGCCCGGCGCAGTTCCACTGCGAGCTCGCGATCGACGGTCAGGTCGTCGCTCACCAGGACGCCACCACCACCGTCACCTGCGCGGCCCATCCCGGCTAGTCAGCCCGTTTAGCGCGGTTCGGTCTGAGCGACGACGACGACCTCGGCCGCATCGGTACCCAGGGCGCGGATCTTGTGGCTGATCGACGCGTCGAAGTACGCGCTGTCGCCGGCGGCGAGCGTGACGGTTTGGTCTGCGTACTGAAGTTCGATGCATCCGCTGTGGACGAACACGAACTCCTGGCCGGTGTGCTCGGCGTGTGGATCGTCGCCGACGGCCGCACCCGGTCGAACGATGAACGGCGACATGGACTTTCCCAGCAGCGCGGACGCCAGCACCTGATAGCGCCGGCCGTCGGCGTCGGTGGCGCGGTCGACGGTGATCTTGTCCTGAGCCGCTTCGTCGGAGAACAGCCGTCCGACATCGACGTCGAGTGCGCGCGCGACCTTGAGGGCGACCGCGATGGACGGGATGCTCTGCCGGCGCTCGATCTTGGACAGGTAGCTCTTGGTCAGCCCCGTCTGGGCGGCGAGTTGTTCGAGGGTCAGGCCGCGTTGCCTGCGGACGGCACGAAGCAGCGCTGTCATGCGGCAGGCCTCCCATCGCGGACGATGACGCTCGCGGACACAAAGTTTCCTATAATGCTACCTTGGTGTCATGGCAACCACGTTCCGCGATACCAAAGCCGACCTGATGCGTCGCTCCCAGGAGCAGCTGGCCGCCACCATCACCGATTCGGACCTGACCACCCGGCAGAAGCTGGCGCTGACCTGCCGGGCGCTATTTGACGCCGGGCATGATTCCGGTCTGGCCGGGCAGATCACCGCACGCGCCGAAACGCCGGGGACCTACTACACGCAGCGGCTGGGCCTGGGGTTCGACGAGATCACCGAGGACAACCTGCTGCTGGTCGACGAGGACCTCAACGTCCTCGATGGTGACGGACCCCAGGCCGGAATCCCTAATCCCGCCAACCGCTTTCACAGCTGGATTTACCGGGCCCGGCCCGACGTGCAGTGCATCGTGCACACCCACGCCTTCCACGTGGCGGCACTGTCGATGCTCGAGGTCCCGCTGGTGGTGTCGCACATGGACACCACGCCGCTCTACAACGACTGCGCGTTTCTGGCCGAGTGGCCGGGTGTGCCGGTCGGCAACGAGGAAGGCGAGATCATCAGCGCCGCACTCGGCGACAAGAAAGCGGTGCTGTTGGCGCACCACGGTCACGTGATCGCCGGCGCCAGTATCGAGGAGGCCTGCTCGCTGGGCATCCTGATCGAACGGGCAGCGAAGCTGCAGCTGGCGGCCATGGCCGCCGGCCGGGTCAAGCCGCTGCCCGAGCAGCTGGCCCGCGAGGCGCACGACTGGACGCTGACCCCCAAACGCAGCCAGGCCAACTTCGCCTACTACGCACGCCGGGCACTGGCCCGCCACCCCGACGCCCTGACGAGTTCCCCGACAAGCTAAGGAGCCGAGTGTCTGAGATCCACGGCATCATCGCCTACCCGGTCACCCCGTTCGTCGGGGACAGCGGTGGGGGCATCGACACCGCCGCGCTGGCCGAGCTCATCGAGCGGCTGATCACCGCGGGGGTGCACGCGATCGCCCCGCTGGGCAGCACCGGTGAATTGGCCTACCTCGACGAGAACGAGTTCGACACCGTGGTCGACACCACGATCGCCACCGTGGATCGCCGGGTTCCCGTCGTCGTGGGCATATCGGACGTCACGACCGCCCGGACCGTTCGCCGCGCCGAGTACGCCCAGCAGGCCGGCGCCGACGCGGTGATGGTGCTGCCGGTCTCCTACTGGAAGCTGACCGAACGGGAGATCGTGCAGCACTACCGCAGCATCAGCGACGCCGTCTCCATCCCGATCATGGCCTACAACAACCCGGCCACCAGCGGCGTGGACATGCCACCCGACTTGCTGGTCAGCATGTTCGAGAACATCGAAAACGTGCGAATGGTCAAGGAATCCACCGGCGACCTGTCCCGCATGCGGCGCATCGGCGAACTGTCCGGCGGTCGGCTGCCGTTCTACAACGGCAGCAATCCGCTGGTGCTCGACGCCCTGAAGGCCGGCGCCTCCGGATGGTGCACGGCCGCCCCGAATCTGCGAGCACAGCCGTGCCTGGACCTCTACGAGGCGGTGCGCGCAGGCAGCCTGGACAAGGCGCAGCTGCTCTACGACGACCTCAAGCCGTTGCTGGAGTTCATCGTCGCCGGCGGCCTGCCCACCACCGTGAAGGCGGGCCTTGACCTGCTGGGCTTCCCGGTCGGCGACCCGCGGGCACCGCTGCTCGCCCTGGATGAGGCGGGCCGGGCTCACCTGATGACGCTGCTGCGCGCGCCCTAGCCCTTAGCCCAGATAGTCGGCGGAGAACGTGTCACATTGGTGCACGTCGCCGGTTTGGTAACCGACGGTGAACCACTTCTGCCGTTGCGCGGCGGACCCATGCGTCCACGACTCGGGGTTGACCCGCCCGGTGGACTCCTTTTGGATCCGGTCATCGCCGACCGACGCGGCCGCCGAGAGCGCGTCTTGAATGTCTTTGTCGCTCAACGGTTCCAGATACGGCACTCCGGTGCTTTCCTGCTTGACCGTGGACGCGTAGTGCGCCCAGATGCCGGCATAGCAGTCGGCCTGCAACTCGGTGCGCACCCCGTTGCCGCCGGCGCCCTGGGCGCCCTGCTGGGAGCGGCCCAGCAGCCCCTGCAACTGCTGCACGTGATGGCCGTATTCATGGGCGACCACGTACTCCTGCGCGAAAGGCCCACCGCTGGACCCGAACTTGTCGACCAGCTCCTTGAAGAAGTCGGTGTCGAAATACGCGGTCTGGTCCACCGGGCAGTAGAACGGGCCCACCGCGGTCGTCGCCGGGCCGCACCCGGTGTTCACCGAACCGGTGAACAGGCGCACGTGCGGGCGGGTGTAGCCCTGCATCAGCTGGTGCCACACCGCGTCCACGGAGTTGCCGGTGGCCACCACGCGGCACTGCACGTACTTGTTGGCGTCGGCGCCCGTCTTGCACTGGCTGAGATCGAACCCGGGCGCGGAGTAGCCGCCCGTGTTGGGCAGCTGGTGGGTCGCCACGCGGCCCGGATCGATGCCGAAGAACAACGCGGCGACCAGGATCAGCAGCCCGACCCCACCGCCCCCGAACGCCATCCCCATGCCACCCATGCCGCCGGACGACTCCGCGGTGCTGGTGTCGATCTGCATACCCTCGTTGAAGGTCATCGCACCCTCCTAGTGTGTGGGCTGGTGGGGTAACGGCTGTCGGTGTAGCGGCGCAAGTTGCGGAGGAACCGGCGCAGCGCCAGGTTCAGCAGCGGCCCGGACGATCATCGCCAGCCGCGCCGGCCCGCGCGCCTGCTGCGCCATCGTCCAGGTCAGCCGGCACCCGCCCGGGACGGCCTGAACGCGGTAGTCCTCGGCGAACGCGGCGACACTTTTGGCGGAACACTCATTGAAGCGAAAGGCCATGTGGCTGAACGGTTCCCACGCCAAATATTCTTCGTTGCCGACCAGAGGTTTCAGGCCGCCGCGCATCTCGACGACGCGGGTGGTGCCGACGCCGCGGGGTGGTGGGCTGGTCCAGGTCACGTTGGTGATCACCGACGCCCAGCGCGGCCACGCGTCGGCGTCGGCCAGCACCTCGAACAACTGCTCGGGTGTGATCGCCAGATCGACGCTGTTGCGAAAGCGGAAGGGCGCGGTCTCGATGAAGTCGAGGCCGACCCGTTCGCAGGGATGCATAGGCATAAACCTAGCCCGGTCCGTCGCTGGCCGCGGCCAGTAACGGAACCAGCACATCGCTGATCGGCGTGGCCAGGTCGTGCCGGCGTGCCTTGCGGACGATCACCCCGTTGCGGATGTCCCATTCCATCGGCCGGTGGTGTTCGCGGTCGGCCAGGATCGAGGTGCCCAGGTCCGCCGGAGCCTGCGTGAACATCCCGACCAGCTCGTCGACCACGCCGTCGGGCAGGCGGGCGCCCTCGGCCCGCGCGACGGCGAGGCACTCGGCCACGTAACGGCGCGCCAGCACGGCGACGTCGTCGCGGCGAAACATCCCGGCGCGCCGCCCGGCCAGCGCCATGAACCCGGCCAGGGCATTGGTGAGCAGTTTGCGCCAGGCCGCCGTGTGGTGGTCGGGGTCGCAGTCCACCCGGCAACCGGCGCCGCTCAGCAGCTCGGCGACCGTCGCGGCCGCGGGGCCGGACGGCAAGACCAGTGCCGGCTCGGTGCGCAGCCGCACCCAACCCTCGGGTTGGGTCTCGGCGGAATACCAGACGATGCCGGGGATGACGGCCGAATCCGGGCACATCGGCTGCACCTGCTCGACTTGTTCGACGCCGTTCTGCAGCACCGTGACCACGGTGTGCGGGGCGCACAGCCGGGACAGCCAGCCGGCCGCCCGATGATTCTGGGTGGCCTTGACCGCCAACACCACCAGGTCCACCGGGCCGTCTACCTCGGCGGGGTCGGTGTGCACCGGGCCGGGCACGACGATAGGTTCCTGCCCGTCGGGACGCAGTTCGATCTTCTCGCGCGCGGTGCGGCCGCAGACAAGGACGGAATGGCCGGCCCGATACAGCAGGGCGGCAACCGTCGTGCCGACGGCGCCGGGGCCGACGAGTGCGATGTTTGTGGCGATAAAAGTGAAGTTACACCGCCCCTTAGACTGGTCAGTCGTCCAAGGTAGAGGGGAGTCTTCGTGCTGCGCAGTCACACCGCTGGTTCGCTTCGGGCTGCCGACGCCGGCCAGCAGGTGACACTGGTGGGGTGGGTGGCGCGCCGCCGCGACCACGGGGGCGTCATCTTCATCGACTTGCGCGACGCGTCCGGGGTCGCCCAGGTCGTCTTCCGCGACGCCCTGGAAGAAGGGCAGGTCCTAGAGCAGGCGCACCGGCTGCGGGCCGAATTCTGCATCGCCGTGCACGGCGTCGTCGAGATCCGCCCGGAGGGCAACGCCAACGCCGAGATATCGACCGGCGACGTCGAGGTCAACGCCACCTCGCTGACGGTGCTCGGCGAAAGCGCGCCGCTGCCCTTCCAGCTCGACGAGCCGGCGGGTGAGGAGTTGCGGCTGAAGTACCGTTACCTCGACCTGCGCCGTGCTGGCCCGGCCGCGGCAATCCGGTTGCGGTCCAAGGTCAATGCCGCCGCCCGGGCGGTGCTGGCCCGGCACGACTTCGTCGAGATCGAGACGCCGACCATCACCCGCTCGACCCCGGAGGGGGCCCGCGACTTTTTGGTGCCCGCCCGGCTGCATCCCGGCTCGTTCTACGCCCTGCCGCAAAGCCCACAACTGTTCAAGCAGCTGCTGATGGTGGCCGGCATGGAGCGCTACTACCAGATCGCACGCTGCTATCGCGACGAGGACTTCCGCGCCGACCGGCAACCGGAGTTCACCCAGCTCGACATGGAGATGAGCTTCGTCGACGCCGAGGACATCATCGCGATCTCCGAGGAGATCCTGACCGCGCTGTGGGCCCTGATCGGCTACCAGATCCCGACCCCGATCCCGCGGATCAGTTACGCCGACGCCATGCGCCGGTTCGGCTCCGACAAGCCCGACCTGCGCTTCGGGCTAGAGCTCGTCGAGTGCACAGAGTTCTTCAAAGACACCACTTTTCGGGTGTTCCAGGCGCCCTACGTCGGAGCCGTGGTGATGCCCGGCGGGGCGTCGCAGCCGCGGCGCACCCTGGACGGGTGGCAGGAATGGGCCAAGCAACGCGGGCATCGCGGGCTGGCCTACGTGCTGGTCGGCGAGGACGGCGAGCTGAGCGGTCCGGTCGCCAAGAACCTGTCGGACACCGAACGCGCGGGACTGGCCGCCCACGTCGGGGCCAATCCGGGGGACTGCATCTTCTTTTCCGCCGGCCCGGTGAAATCGTCGCGCGCCCTGCTGGGCGCGGCCCGCGGTGAGATCGCCAACCGGCTGGGCCTCATCGACTCCGGAGCCTGGGCATTCGTGTGGGTCGTCGACCCGCCGCTGTTCGAGCCCGCCGAAGACGCGACCGTCGCCGGCGACGTGGCCGTGGGATCCGGCGCCTGGACCGCGGTGCATCACGCGTTCACCTCGCCCAAACCCGAGTTCTCCGATGTGGTCGACACCGACCCGGGCGGCGTGCTGGCCGATGCCTACGACATCGTCTGCAACGGCAACGAGATCGGCGGCGGCTCGATCCGTATCCACCGCCGCGACATCCAGGAAAAGGTGTTCGCGGTGATGGGCCTGGACAAGGCCGAAGCCGAAGACAAGTTCGGATTTCTGTTGGAAGCGTTCACCTTTGGCGCACCGCCGCACGGCGGCATCGCGTTCGGCTGGGACCGGATCAACGCCCTGTTGTCGGGGGTGGACTCCATCCGCGAGGTGATCGCCTTCCCGAAGACCGGCGGCGGCGTCGACCCGCTGACCGACGCGCCCGCGCCGATCACCGCGCAGCAGCGCAAAGAGTCCGGAATAGACGTCAAACCCAAGACGGTTCCACAGACGTGACCGAACAGCGACCAGATCGCGACACCGTAAAAGAGTTCAACCGCAACCTCATCGAGGAGTTCCGCGCCAACGCACAGGTGCGTCTCGAGGTTGCCACCGACGCGGGTGTGCAGGCCTACGACGCGACCGCGCGCGAACTGCCGCCCGCCGAACGCGCGGCGATCCTGCCCAAGCTCACCGCCGGGGCGCCGGTGTTCGCGGAATTTCAGTCGAAGACCAGCCGGGTCATCCCGCTCTTCGAGTTGCAGCGCGGCTGACTCGTCCGCATTGCCGCACGCACAGCCGCTGCGGTAAATAAGCGGAATGAGCACATCACTGCTGACGCATCCGTTCGCGCGCGCCGCCGTCGTCGGCGGTGCGCAGCGGGTCCGCGGTGTGTGGTTCAACCTGCTGCAGACCTCGGTGGCGGCGGGGCTGTCCTGGTACATCGCGCACGACGTGCTCGCGCATCCGCAACCGTTTTTCGCGCCGATCGCCGCGGCGGTGTCCCTTTCGACGAGCAACGTGCTGCGCGCCCAACGGGCCATCCAGATGATCATCGGCGTGACGGTCGGCATCGGGACGGGCACCGTCGTGCAGGAGCTGCTCGGGCCGGGGACCCTGTCGGTCACGCTCGCGGCGTTGATCGCCCTGCTGGCCGCGGTTTTCATCGGACAGGGTCTGATCGGCCAGGGCATGATGTTCGCCAACCAAACCGTGGTGTCGTCGATCCTGGTGATCGCCCTCTACCGCAGCGGTGTCGGGTGGGAACGCATCTTCGACGCGCTGATCGGCGGCGGCCTGGCCATCGTCATCGCCGTCCTGCTCTTCCCGGCCAACCCGCTGATGGTGCTGCGCTCGTCGCGGCTCGCGGTGCTGGGGACCCTGGAATGGGTGCTGCAGCGCACCGGCGATCTCGTGCGCGGCCGCGAAACACCCGCTGCCGACTGGCCGCTGCCGGCGGTCGACCGGGTGCACGAACAGCTCGGCGGCCTCATCCAGGCGCGGACTACCTCGCGGCAGATCGTTCGGGTAGCGCCGCGGCGATGGGGGCTTCGCGACGCCGTGCGGGCCGGCGACCAGCAGGCCGTGCAGCTGGCGCTACTGGCGGGTGCGGTGCTGCAGCTGGCCCGCGTCGTCGTGCCCGCCTCCGTTGGCAGCCCCGACGGCCGTCGCGGTCGGCCATCGCATCCCGCCGCGGAGGTGCTCGACGACCTGAGGCGGGCGACCGCGCTGGCCGATGCCGACCCGGCCGCGGCGACCGGCCACGTCGACGCCGCCCGCCGGCATGCGGCGAGCCTGCTGGCGGACGCCCGGGAGCGCACCGAGGTGGTGCTGGCCGACGTCGTGCAGGCATGCATCGACGACCTGCAGCGGGTGATCGACCTCGCAACGACGTGAACGCTCAGAACGACCCGGTGAGGAACTCCTGCACGAGCTTCTTGGGGGCCTGCGACAGCCAGGCCTCGGTGATCAGCTCCTCGAGACCGCGCGCGTCGATCGCGTCCAGCTTGACCAGGACCGCGGGGTAGCCATCGAAATGCGGGGTGGTGAAGTAGATTCGCGGCTCGTCGGCCACCAGCGCGTACTTGACGCCCTCGTCGGACACCCGCACCCCGAGAATGTCGCCCTCGGGTGGCGGGACCCCGTTGGCCGCCAGCGCTTCCCGGTCTTTCGGGCGCAGCGGCCGCTCCCAGGCGAGCAACTTCTTGCCGACTCGCCAGTCGTGTGGTGACTGCTCGGAGGTCAGTGGCAGCTCACCGACGATTCGGGCAACGTCGTCCCAGGTGGCCACCTCTCCAATTGTGCTCCCGCTATGGTGCGCTTGGTGCCGTATTGGCTATCGGTCGCCAACCTGCACGAGCAGATACCCGGGAGGTGTTTCGTTGTCTGCTGCAGACCACGGCGCGCAGGCGCGCAGGCATCGCGTCACCCACCGCACCGAGTACCGCTATTCCGACGTCGTGACCAGCTCCTATGGCCGCGGCTTCCTCACCCCGCGGGACTCGCAGCGGCAGCGCTGCATCGCGCACCGGCTGACCATCGACCCGGTCCCGGCGGACAGCTCGACCAGCGTCGACGGCTACGGCAACATCAGCTCCTACTTCCACGTCACCGAGCCGCACCGCGCTTTGACCGTGATCAGCGACTCCATCGTCGACGTCTACCCGGCGCCACCCCAGCGGTACAGCAGCGGTCCGGCCATCCAACCGTGGGAGCAGGCCCGGCCGTCCGGGCGTCGCGGCGCGCTGGCCACCGAGTACGCGCTGGACCTCAATCCACCCGAGATCACCGACGAGGTCCGCGACTACGCGGCGCCCAGTTTCGCCCCCGGCCGCCCGCTGATCGAGGCGCTGCGCGACCTCGCGTCGCGCATCTTCACCGACTTCACCTACCGGTCGGGATCGACGACGATTTCCACCGGGGTCAATGAGGTTCTGGTGGCCCGGGAGGGGGTATGCCAAGACTTTGCCAGGCTGGCGATCGCCTGCCTGCGCGCAAACGGGTTGGCGGCCAGCTATGTCTCCGGGTATCTGGCCACCAACCCACCCCCGGGAAAGGAACGGATGATCGGAATTGACGCGACCCATGCGTGGGCCGCCGTGTGGACTCCTCAGGAGCCCGGCCAGTTCGAGTGGCTGGGGCTGGATCCCACCAACGACCAGATGGTCGATCAGCGGTACATCATCGTTGGCCGAGGCCGCGACTACGCCGACGTGCCGCCGCTGCGCGGCATCATCTACACCGACTCGGAACACAGCGTGATCGACGTCGCAGTCGATGTGGTGCCGTTCGAAGGTGATGAACTATATGCGTGACTTCAATTGTCCCAACTGCGGGCAGCGGCTGGCGTTCGAGAACTCCACCTGCCTGAACTGCGGTAGCGCGCTGGGCTTTTCGCTCGAGCAGATGGCGCTGCTGGTGATTGCCGACGGAAACAACAACCAAGCCGGCGACCACGCGGGCTTCGTCGACGGCGCACAGTATCAGCTCTGCGCCAATCTGCAGGTCGCCGAATGCAATTGGCTGGTGCCGGTCAACAATCCCCGGTTGCTGTGCACGTCGTGTGCGCTGACCACCGAGCGTCCCAACGACGCCGATTCGGTCGGTTTGGCGGAGTTCGCCCAGGCCGAGGCGGCCAAGCGCCGGCTGATCGTCGAGCTGCACGAGCTGAAACTGCCGATCATCGGGCGGCAGCAGGATCCCGAGCAGGGGCTGGCCTTCCGGCTGCTGTCCAGTGCGCACGAGCAGGTGCTGACCGGCCACGAAAACGGGGTCATCACACTGGATTTGGCCGAGGGCGACGACGCTCATCGCGAGCAGCTGCGGGTGGAGATGGACGAGCCGTACCGGACCCTGCTCGGGCATTTCCGGCACGAGATCGGCCACTACTACTTCTACCGGCTCATCGCCCCGTCCCAGGACTACCTACGACGGTTCAACGAGCTGTTCGGTGATCCCGACGCCGACTATCAGGAGGCGCTGGACCGCCATTACAGCGAGGGCGCCCCGGAGGGCTGGCAGGAGACGTTCGTCTCGTCCTATGCCACCATGCACCCGGCCGAGGACTGGGCCGAGACGTTCGCGCACTATCTGCACATCCGCGACACCATGGACACCTCGGCGTGGTGCGGCTTCGCGTCGGCATCGGCGACGTTCGACCGGCCGCCGTTGGGCCCCAGCGCCTTTCCCAACATCATCGACATGTGGATCCCGCTGTCGTGGTCGCTGAACATGGTGAACCGTTCGATGGGCCACGACGATCTGTATCCGTTCGTGCTGCCGGTCGCCGTGCTGAACAAGATGCAGTTCATCCACGACGTCATCGACGAGGTGGTCTCGGCGGCGCAGGGTCCGGCCGCCGTCGCGGGCTGAGCTAGGCGGGCATCTCGCGGCGTGCGTCGGGCCCCCACAGCGGCTGCATGCCGCCGGGCAGGGTGAGCTGGGTCTCGGTGATCACCTCGGCCAGGTCGCGCAGCTCGGTGTGGACGGTGGCCAGCAGATCGGCCAGCTCGGTACGCCGTCCCTCGGCGTCGGCCATCTCCAGCTCGGCTGGGTGCGAGCGGCGCAACAGCGTGGCGATCTCCTCGACGATGCGCTCCGGGCGCGACGAGCCCGACGCGCTGGGCAGCTCTTTGAGGTTGGCCCGCAACCGGTCCAGCTGATACAGCAGCGAGCGCGGATTGTCCGCGTCGAACAGCATCAGATCGGCGACCGCGGCGACGCTGGCCTTGCCGACGGTGCGGCGCCGATAGCTGACCGACGACTCGCAGGCCGCCAGCGTCGACTCGATCACCGTCTGCTCGGCGCCGGCGCCCCGCGCGGTGGTCAGCGTGGCGCCCAGCAGAGCGGTCAGCCACAGGCCACGTTCGATGCGTTTGCCGATGTCCATCATCGACCAGCCCACGTCGCGCACCATCGATTCGCTGGCCACCCCGGACAGGGTCAGCATCCCGGCCAGCGTGCGCGCGTGCGCCGACGCCAGCAGCGTGTCGGCCTCGGCCAGCGACTGTGGCGGCTCGGCCCGGTGGGTCAGCGCACGCTCCACATTGGCCAGCACCATCCAGGTGTCGTTGGACATCTGGTCGCGTACCGCTCGGGCGGCCAGGTCCAGCCCCTCGACCGACTGAACAAGCGAGCCGGCGCGGTTCGCATCGACGGTCAGCGACCACAGCGTCGACGGGACGATCGCGATCATCTCGGCGGGATCGTTGCCGGCGCCGGTGTCGGTCCCGGTGATGCGGCCCAGGGCGGCCATCAGCACCGGCACCACCACGCTTTCCTCGGTGTCCTGCTGGTGGCGGTACACGTGGAAGCGGTCCCGGGCGGCCATCAGCAGCCGGGCCGTGCTCTCGGCGCGCTCGCCATACCGCCCGATCCAGAACAGGTCGGACAATACGCGTGGTGAGCTGACGCCCCAGGTGCCCGCGGCGGTCTTCACCGGCTTCATCTCGGTTGGCAAGGTGATCGTCTCGGCCCGTGCCCGTTCCGTCGGCCGTATCCAAATATCCTTGGCGGCAACAGTTTTCAGGGAATATGCGGCGGTTCCCGCGGCCAGCACGTAGCCTACGCCGCCGGTCATCGGGGCATACCCGCCGCGTTGTGCGACCGTGAACAACCGCATGCCGACCCCGGCCGAGGACAACATGCCGGCGTGGTCGGTCGGCGCCGAGGAGAACTGCGGCAGCTCCTGGCCGGCCCATTGCCACGGCATGGTCTGGATCCGGTCCGCCAGCTCCTGGCGTTGCGACGACGAAAGTTCGGGCCCGACAAGGGTTTCCCCGCCGACGGTGGACTTGACCAGCAGCGATGACAGGTTGGCCAGCAGGTGGGAGCGCTCGGCGGCGATACCGCCCCAGTACACCGGTGCGGTGTTCAGCAGCGGGGCCTCGCCGAGGAGCCGCTCGGCCAGCTCCGGCAGGAAACGCAGCACCCCGGGGCTTTCCAGGATTCCGCTGCCCAGGGTGTTGACCACGGTCACCGTGCCGCGGCGTTGGGCTTCCACCAACCCCACCACGCCCAGCCGGGAGTCGGCCCGCAGATCCAGCGGGTCGACGTAGAGCGCGTCGACGCGCCGCAGAACGACGTCGACCTGTTTGAGCGTGCCCAGCGAGCGCATCCACACCTTGCCGTCGCGCACCACCAGGTCGGCGCTCTCCACCAGCGGAAAACCCAGCAGTGTCGCGAGATAGGCCTGATCGAAGGCGGTTTCGGAGTAGATGCCGGGGGACAGCACCACCACCACCGGGTCCTGGGCGACGTCGGGGGCTGCGTCGATCAGGGCCAGCCGCAGCGCCTGCGCGAACGGGGTGTTGGGCCGCGGCGCGATGCGCTCGTACAGATCGGGTATCGCGTGCGCGATGACGCGCCGATCGGCCAGGGCATAACCCGCGCCGGAAGGCGCCTGCGTCCAGTCCGCATTGACCTCGAAGCTGCCGGTGGGCAGTCGGCTCAGATCGCAGGCATGCATGAAAAGCTGGTGATGTCCCGGTATTTCGATGCCGGCGGCCGCCCGCACGTAGCCGGGATGAGCGAACACCAGTTCCGGCGGCAGCATGCCGTCGGTGAGCAGGCTACGCGGCCCGTACAGGTCGGCGAGCACGGCGTCGAGCAGGCGCGAGCGCTGCACCAGCCCCGCCTCCAGCGCCTCCCAATCGGCCGCGGACAACACGATCGGCAGGGTGTCGAGGTTCCACGGCCGCGGTTCCAGCGCGTGCGGATCGTCGGGATGGACGTCGGTGTAGGTGATCCCGTCGTTGTCGATCAGGCTGTGCACCACCGCGCGCAGCTGATTCAGCCCGGCCCGGCCCCGCTGCGCGACGGTGTCAGCGACCTCGACCCAGGCCGGGCGGACCCTGCCGTCGGCGTCCAGGAATTCGTCGTAGCCCGCGCCGTGCAGCGTACTGGGGCGCAGGTCGAACAGCGCCTCCTGGGCGCGCGCGGTCCGGTAACCCGCGAGCAGCCGGTCGGCGTCGTAGCGGTCGCCGGACGAGGCCGTTACCGTCGAGGGGTCGAGTGCCATTGCGATGCCAGTTCTGCGAAGACGTGATTACTGCTGCACGGTACGCACGCGTCGCAGGTCCAGAATCCCCGGCGCGCCGATGTCGGTGGATATCCGCGCTTGTTTCTCGCGTAGGTCCGACAGATCGAGCTTGCCGGGTGTGAAGCCGGTCGCCTCGAACCGGCGGGCACGCCGCGCCTCAGCCTCTACGGCGTTCACCGGTGGCTCGTCGTAGGCCCGGCCGCCGGGATGCGACACGTGATAGGTGCAGCCGCCGCGCGAGGTTCCCGTGGTCAGGTCGATCAGCTCGAATTGCAGCGGCACGTCGGTGGTGATGGTCGGATGCAACGCGCTGGGCGGCTGCCAGGCCTTGTAGCGGACCCCGCCCACGTGGATGTCGGGGTTGTCGGTGGCCAGCAGCGGCACCGGGTAGCCGTTGCAGGTGACCAGATAGCGGTGCCGGTCGGCGCCGATGATGCGTACCTGCAGCCGCTCGACCGAGGAGTCGACGTAGCGGGCGGTGCCGGTCGCGGTGGCTTCTTCGCCCAGGGTGTTCCACGGCTCGATCGCGCCGCGCAACTCGATCTCCACACCGTCGAAGACTGCGGTGCCGATGCGCGGGAAGCGGAATTCGGTAAACGGGTCCAGCCAGCTGGTCTCGAATGCGATGCCGTGCGCGCGCAGGTCGGCGGCGACGTCGGCGATATCGTGAATCAAAAAGTGCGGCAACAGGTATCGGCCGTGCAAGTTAGCACCGTGCCGGATCAGCGGCGCGTGCAGCGGTTTTTCGGCGAACCAGGCGACCAGCGCGCGCACCAGCAGCGACTGCACCATGGCCATGCGCAGGTGCGGCGGCATCTCGAAGCCCCGCAGCTCGAGCAGCCCGAGCCGGCCGCGTGGGCTGTCGGGGCTGTAGAGCTTGTCGATGCAGAACTCGGCGCGGTGGGTGTTGCCGGTGATGTCGGTCAGCAGGTGGCGCAGCGCGCGGTCGGTCACCCACGGCGGGGGCCCGCCCTTGGCGGCGGAGAGCCGCGCGATCTCGGCGAACGCGATCTCGAGTTCGTACAGCGCCTCGCTGCGGCCCTCGTCCACCCGAGGCGCCTGCGAGGTGGTGCCGACGAAGCGGCCGGCGAACAGATAGGACAGCGACGGGTGCCGCTGCCAGTAGGTCAGCAGCGAGACCAGCAGATCCGGGCGGCGCAGCAGCGGCGAGTCCGCGGGTGTCACCCCGCCCAGCGTGATGTGGTTGCCGCCGCCGGTGCCGCCGTGCGTGCCGTCGACGTCGAACGATTCCGTCGACAGTCGGGCCAATCGTGCTTGCTCGTACAGGGTTTCGAGCTGCTGTCGTTGTTCGTCGAAACTGGCAGTGGGCGCGATGTTGACTTCGATGACGCCCGGGTCGGGCGTGATCGTCGTCGACTGCAGCCGCGGGTCCGGCGGCGGCCCGTAGCCTTCGATCACCACCGCGGTGTGGGTCTCGGCCGCGGCGGCCTCGACCCGCGCGACCAGGTCGACGAAGTGTTCCAGCGCCTCGGTCGGCGGGAGGAACACATACAGCAACCCGTCGCGGGCCTCGGCGACCATCGCGGTCGTCGGCGCGCTGTCGTCGTCGGTGGTCTGCGCGCTGGTCGACTCCGTCACCAGCGCGTCGCCGACGGTCAAGGGATCGGTGTCGAACGACGGTCGGGGCGGCTTCCAGCTGATCGAGTTCAGCGGCAGTCGCAACCCCGCCGGCGAATCCCCTTCGAGCAGCACGATCCGGCCGCGGCGCAGTCGCCAGTCGGCGCTGGCCCAGCCGTCGACGTCCTCGCGGCGATGCAACGGCAGCACGAAAGCGGCTGGGGCCGTGGTCGATTCGTCGAGCCGAGCCAGCAGCGCGGCACGGGCGGCCGCGTCGTCGGCGCTGAGGTCGTCCTCGGGCCGCACCGCGTCACCCTGCGGCAGCCGGACTTTCGCCGCGAGGCGGGCCAGCGGGTCTTCGTAGGCCGGCCGCACCTGGGACAGCGGCAGCCCCAGGCTCTCGGCGACCCCGGCGAGCACCTTGTACGCCGACTCGTCGTCGGCCGTGGAACTCATCGGCTCTGCTGCCCAGGGGTCGGCCAGCAGCGTCTCGTCGGTCCACAGCGGTTGCCCGTCGGTGCGCCAGTACAGTGCAATCTGCCAGCGCGGCAACGGTTCTCCCGGATACCATCGGCCCTGCCCGCGGTGCACCAGTCCCTGGGGGGTCCACACCGATTTCAGCCGGGCGGCCAGCTCCGAGGCGCGCTGCCGCTTGTGCGGGCCGTCGGCCTGGGTCGTCCATTCCTTGCTTACCTGGTCGTCCACCGAGACGAAGGTCGGTTCGCCGCCGACGGTCAGCCGGACATCGGCGGCGGCGAGGCGTTCGTCGACGCTGCGACCGACCGCACAGATCGTCTCCCACGCCGCGTCGGTGTAGGGCAGCGTGACGCGCGGATCCTCGTGAATGCGGGTGACGGTGTTGGAGAACTCCAGCGCGGTGGTACACACCTCGGTGCTGCCGGTGATCGGGGCGGCGCTGGCCGGGTGCGGCGTGGCCGCCAGCGGGATGTGGCCCTCGCCGGCGAACAGCCCCGAGGTCGGGTCGAGCCCGATCCAGCCCGCCCCGGGGATGTACACCTCGGTCCAGGCGTGCAGGTCGGTGAAATCGGCGGCGGGCCCGGACGGCCCGTCGAGCGCCTCGACGTCGGAGGCCAGCTGCACCAGGTAGCCGGACACGAACCGGGCGGCCAGGCCGAATTGGCGCAGGATCGACACCAGCAGCCACGCCGAGTCCCGGCACGAGCCGACGCCGGTGCGCAGCGTGAAATCCGGTGTCTGGACACCGGGTTCCATGCGCAGGCTGTAGGCCACGTCGGCGTTGATCGCCCGGTTCAGCGCGACCAGGAAGTCGATGGTGCGGGTGCCGTCGGGTACCGAGAAGTTGCGCGTCCACGCCTGGGCGAGCTCGCCGGGGCCCGACCCCTCGTCGGCCTCGTCGACCGGCCGCAGGTACGGCTTGAGGTCCTCGGCGAGCGCCTTGGGATAGATCGACCCCGAAGCGGGCGGCCAGGTTTCGGCCCACTCCTCGATGAAAAAGTCGAAGGGGTTGATCACCTTGAGGTCGGCGATCAGCCCGACGGTGATGGTCAGCTGACGCATCGGGTTCGGAAAGACAAGCCGGGCAAGGAAATTGCCGAGCGCGTCCTGTTGCCAGTTGATGAAGTGCTCGGCGGGCTCGACGCGCAGTGAGTAGGCCTCGATGGGAGTGCGTGAGTGCGGGGCCGGACGCAGCCGCACGACGTGCGGGAACACTGAGACCAGCCGGTCAAAGGTGTAGCTGGTGCGATGCTCCAGCGCAACTTTGATGCTCATAACCGCTGATCTCATCACACGCGTGCCCAGGCTGCAGCGCGCCGCCGGTCCAGCGGGCCGTGCGACGGCGGGTGGGACGTGTTCGCTAGGCGGGCAGCGGTCCCGGCGGTGCCGCGGGCGCGACCTGACCACCGGAAAGCGTGCGGTAGACGTGGGTCATGATCAGCGCCGCGACGGGGACGGTCACCAGCAGGCCGATGCCGCACGCCAACGAGCCGACGACGATGGCCGCCACGGACACCAGCCACACCAGCAGCGCGGCGACGAAATTCGACCAGACCAGGGCGACACCGGACGTGAAGCCTCTGCCGGCCGACTGGGCGCGATCGACGACGAACAGGATGGTGAACTGGGTGAAGATCCCCACCAGCAGCCCGGGCAGGAAGCAGGCGGCATACCCGATCGCGGTGACCACGCTGACCAGAAACGCGGCCAGAAACGCCATGCCGAGGTTGCGCGGCTTGAAAAAGGATCCGATGCTCACCGGCCGGCCGTCGGCGATGTCCAGACAGCCGGCGAAGAACGCGGCCTGCGCGTAGGCGGTCACGACCAGGGAGACGACGTAGCCCAGCCCGATGACAGCCACCCCGGTGGGACTGAAGTCCATCGAAAAGTTGTAGTCGGTGAAGTCGAACTTGGTGAAGTTCGTGCTCATGTTCTGGCCGAGAAAGTTCAGGGTGGAGGCCGCGGCGAATAGCACGCCGTAGATGGCGGTGGGCACGATCAGCGTTACGGCGTTGCGGGTGAACGCATTCCACGCCCAGCCGAATGCGGTGCTCAGGCGGCCGGGGTGCGGTGCGGGTTCGCTCATTCGGCGAAGCCGGCTAGGCGAACTGCTGGCCGGGCGGCGGCCCGGGCGGCGGTCCCGGCGGGTAACCGGGCTGGTCCAGCGGGACGACCTGGCCGCCGGAAAGCTTGCGGTAGGTGTAGACCTGGATCAACGCGGCAATCGGCAGGGCCACGATAATGCCCACCCCGCACAACAATTCGCCGACCAGCACCACCGCGTACTGGACCAGCCAGGACAGCAGCGACGGCCCGATGTTGGCGCGGACGGTTGCGATGCTGGCCTTGATGGATTCCACCGGTGACAACGACCGGTCGATCACGAACGTCAGCGCGAACAAGGTGGCCAGCGCGAAAATGAGGCCGGGGACAAAACACAGGATCGAGCCGATGGCTATGCCGATCGCGATCAGCAGACTGGTGATCAGCACCGTGCCGAGGTTGCGGGGCCTGAACAACGATCCGATGCTCACCGGCCTACCGTCGGCGAGGTCCAGACCGCCGGTCAGCAACGCGGCGTGCATGTACACCACCACCAGGAACAGCAGGACGTAGCCGACGATCATCACCGCGATCGACGCCGGGCCGTAGGCGATTTCGACGCCGCTGGTGGTCTCGCCGAAGCTGTCGGTGTACGTGGTACTGGTGCTCTCGCCGAACGCCATCGGCAACAGCGCGGCCACCAGGATGGCGGCGGTGATCGCCGCGGCGTAGGCCAACACCGGCACGATCAGCGCCGCGGCGTTCTGGGTGAACTTGCCCCACGACCATTTCACCGCCTCGCCGATGTCAAATTGCGGTGACGGCGGGGCTCCGTAGGGGCTGCCGAAGCCCGGCTGTGGCGGATAGCCGGGCGGGGGTGCGCCATAGCCGGGCGGTGGCGGTGGGGGCGGGTAGCCGGGGCTTTGAGCGCCGGGGTGAGCGCCGGCCGGATCGCCTGGGTGTTCGGGTGGCTGGCTCATTTGCCGTCCTGATTCGCTGTCGCAGTGAGAGAAGCTTGCGGGCACACGCGCAAAGAACTGGGGCAATGCGGAACTTAGCAAATAAGCGGCCCGGGAGCGAGGATTGGCGTTTGCCTGTGTTGGTTGTCTTGCCGGTGTCCGGTCGCGGCCCGCGCTGCCGTCGCGACGTCCGCGTCGGGTCCGCGTGGTATGCCTGAAAACGTGTCCGACGGTCTGTTCGACCTGCCCGGTGAATCGCCGCCGGCCGGTCCGGGCTATGTCGACCCGGCCGCCCTGGCCGGGTCGGCCGGGTCGGCCGGCGCCCCGCTGGCGGTGCGGATGCGGCCGGCGTCGCTGGACGAAGTCGTCGGCCAGGACCACCTGCTCGCGCCCGGTTCGCCGCTGCGCCGCCTGGTCGAGGGATCCGGTGTGGCATCGGCCATCCTCTACGGTCCACCGGGAAGCGGTAAGACGACGTTGGCGGCGCTGGTCTCGCGGGCGACCGGCCGTCGCTTCGAGGCGCTGTCGGCGTTGTCGGCGGGCGTCAAAGACGTCCGGGCCGTCATCGACACTGCCCGCCGGGGCCTGCTGCACGGCGAGCAGACGGTGTTGTTCATCGACGAGGTGCACCGGTTCTCCAAGACCCAGCAGGACGCGCTGCTCTCCGCGGTGGAGAACCGGGTGGTGTTATTGGTGGCCGCAACCACCGAGAACCCGTCGTTTTCGGTCGTCGCGCCGCTGCTGTCGCGCTCGCTGATCCTGCAGCTGCGCCCGTTGACCGCCGACGACATCCGCACCGTGGTGCAGCGCGCGATCGACGATCCCCGGGGCCTCGGCGGCCAGATCGCCGTGCAGCCCGGGGCCGTCGACCTGCTGGTGCAGTTAGCCGCCGGCGACGCCCGCCGCGCCCTGACCGCGCTAGAGGTGGCGGCCGAGGCGGTCGAGCCGGGCGGTGAGCTCACCGTCGCGGCCGTCGAGCAGTCGCTGGACAAGGCCGCCGTGCGCTACGACCGCGACGGAGACCAGCACTACGACGTGATCAGCGCGTTCATCAAGTCGGTGCGCGGCTCCGACGTCGACGCCGCCCTGCACTACCTGGCCCGCATGCTCGTCGCCGGGGAGGACCCACGGTTCGTCGCGCGTCGGCTGATGATCCTGGCCAGCGAGGACATCGGGATGGCCGACCCGACGGCGCTGCAGACCGCGGTGGCCGCCGCGCAAACCGTCGCGCTGATCGGCATGCCCGAGGCGCAGCTGACGTTGGCGCACGCGACCATCCATCTGGCCACCGCGCCGAAGTCGAACGCGGTGACCAGCGCGCTGACCGCAGCGATGAACGACATCAAGGCCGGCAAGGCCGGTCTGGTACCGGCGCATCTGCGCGACGGTCACTACTCGGGTGCGGCGGCACTCGGCAACGCACAGGGCTACAAATACGCCCACGACAGCCCGGAAGGTGTTGTCGCCCAACAATATCCACCAGATGAGCTGGTCGGCGTCGACTATTACCGGCCCACCGGGCGCGGTGTCGAACGCGAGATCGCCGGGCGGCTGGACCGGCTGCGCGCGATCATCCGCAGGAAACGGGAACGCTCGTGACGCGCCCCGCCGCCGAGTGTGACGCCGTCACATTCGGGCGCGCACGGCCCGCGGCTGACGCCTCACACCAGCTCGGGCACGCTCAGCCTCGCGATCGCCAGTTCGAACTCGGCGACGTCGATGATCTCGGCGCCCAGGTCGCGAGCCCGGCGGCTGCGCAGCTCGCCGGCGGCCTCGCTGTTGCGCGCCATTGCCAGCTGGCTGTCGAAGGTCGAGCAGGACACCGCGCGGCGCCCGGCCGGGTGATCGACCAGCAGGCTGGCGCTGCAGAACCCTTCCAGCGTCTCCAGCTCCGGTAGCACCGCCATCCGGTAGAAGTCCATCGACCGCTCCAGCTGGTCGGGCACCACCTTGAGCCAGGTGGCGCGCACGAACGCGCCCTCCGGCGAGCGGTGCCGGCGGTGCAGCGAGGCGATCCGCCATTCCTCGACGCTGGCGCTGCCGTCGAACATCAACGCGACGTGGTCGCGGATCATCGCCACCCGCTCGGCGCTGGCGCGCATCGCCGCGATGGAGTTCCAGGAGCTGGTCGCGATGCAGCGCCCGGACTGGCGGTCGACCAACAATGACATCCCGACATATCCGTCGATCTCTTGCATTTGCGCCATGACGACGTCGCGAACATGGGCGATCCCGATGTCGACCGAGAGCGGCTGCCCGTCGATGGTGAAAGAACGTGCGTACACGATGGCTCCCTGCTGTGTTTGCCAGCAGCGCCCCCGGTGGCGCCACCGGTCTCACCGACTACCTTCCTCCTCCGTAGTACGGGTGGCAACGTTCAGAAGGGGTTGAGAAGGGCTGATGCGCCGTAGTCTTGATTCGATGCATACGGACGTGCTTGAGGTCGACACCACCCGTCGGCGCATCGTCGATCTGACCGACGCGGTGCGCAGGTTCTGCTTCTCCTGTGGGGACGGCCTGTGCAATGTGTTCGTCCCGCACGCGACGGCCGGGATCGCGATCATCGAGACGGGCGCCGGTTCCGACGACGACCTGGTCGACACGCTGGAGCGGCTGCTGCCGCGCGATGACCGCTACCGGCATGCGCACGGCTCCCCGGGCCACGGCGCCGACCATGTGTTGCCGGCGATCGTCGCGCCGTCGGTGACGGTCCCGGTCGCGGGCGGTGAGCCGCAGCTGGGCACCTGGCAGAGCATCGTTCTGGTCGACCTCAACAGGGACAACCCGCGACGTTCGGTCCGGCTGAGCTTTCTCGGGGGCTAGCTGCCGGCCGGGTGGCCGCGCCGGGGCCGGTACTGTGTGCGTTCGAAACAGCTTCGCAAAACAGCGTTGAACAGCCGATATCAGGAAGAAGCGGAAAAGAGTGCAGACACACGAGATCAGGAAGCGATTTCTTGATCATTTCGTGAAGGCGGGTCACACCGAGGTGCCGAGCGCGTCGGTGATCCTTGACGACCCCAACCTGTTGTTCGTCAACGCCGGCATGGTCCAGTTCGTGCCGTTCTTCCTCGGGCAGCGCACGCCGCCGTACCCGACGGCCACCAGTATCCAGAAGTGCATCCGCACCCCGGATATCGACGAGGTGGGCATCACCACCCGGCACAACACCTTCTTCCAGATGGCCGGCAACTTCTCGTTCGGCGACTACTTCAAGCGGGGGGCCATCGAGCTGGCCTGGTCGCTGCTCACCACATCCGTCGCCGACGGCGGATACGGGTTGGATCCCGAAAAGATCTGGACCACAGTTTATTTCGACGACGACGAGGCCGTGCAGCTGTGGCAGGAGATCGCCGGTCTGCCGGCCGAGCGGATCCAGCGCCGCGGTATGGCCGACAACTACTGGTCGATGGGGATCCCCGGGCCGTGTGGCCCGTCGTCGGAGATCTACTACGACCGGGGGCCGGAGTTCGGCGTCGAGGGCGGCCCGATCGCCAACGAGGACCGCTACATCGAGATCTGGAACCTCGTGTTCATGCAGAACGAGCGGGGCGAGGGCACCAGCAAGGAAGACTTCGAGATTCTCGGGCCGTTGCCGCGCAAGAACATCGACACCGGCATGGGTGTGGAACGCGTCGCGTTCATCCTGCAGGGCGTGCACAACGTCTACGAGACCGACTTGTTGCGGCCGGTCATCGACATGGTGGCGGCCCGCGCGCCCCGCGGCTACGACGCCGGTAACCACGCCGACGACGTGCGGTACCGCATCATCGCCGACCACAGCCGCACCGCCGCGATCCTGATCGGCGACGGGGTGAGCCCCGGCAACGACGGTCGCGGCTATGTGCTGCGCCGGCTGCTGCGCCGGGTGGTCCGCTCGGCCAAACTGCTGGGCATCGAGGGCCCCATCGTCGGCGACCTGATGGCCACCGTGCGCGACGCGATGGGCCCGTCGTATCCCGAGCTGGTGGCGGACTTCGACCGGATCCGCCGCATCGCCGTGGCCGAGGAGACCGCGTTCAACCGCACCCTGACCTCGGGCTCGAAGTTGTTCGACGAGGTGGCCGGCAGCACCAAAGCGGCTGGGAAGACCACGGTTTCGGGTTCGGACGCCTTCACCCTGCACGACACCTACGGCTTTCCGATCGAGCTCACCCTGGAGATGGCCGCCGAGGCCGGCCTGTCCGTCGACGAGCTCGGCTTTCGGGAACTGATGGCCGAGCAACGCCGGCGGGCCAAGGCCGACGCCGCCGCACGCAAGCATGCGCACGCCGACCTCAGCGCGTACCGCGAACTGGTCGACGCGGGACCCACGGAGTTCACCGGGTTTGACGAATTGACCTCCGAGGCAAAGATTTTGGGAATCTTCGTTGACGGCAAGCGAGTTCCGGTGGTGGCGCACGGCGCCGGTGACGGGCAGCGGGTCGAGCTGGTCTTGGACCGCACCCCGCTGTATGCCGAGTCGGGCGGCCAGATCGCCGACGAGGGCACCATCAGCGGAACCGGCTCGGGGGCGAGCGCCCGGGCCGCCGTCACCGACGTGCAGAAGATCGCGAAAACCCTGTGGGTGCATCGTGTCAACGTCGAGTCCGGCGAATTCGTCGAGGGCGACACCGTGGTCGCCGCGGTGGACCCGGGCTGGCGCAAGGGGGCCACGCAGGGGCATTCGGGCACCCACATGGTGCACGCCGCACTGCGACAAGTGTTGGGGCCCAACGCCGTTCAGGCCGGATCGTTGAACCGACCGGGTTACCTGCGTTTCGACTTCAACTGGCAGGGCCCGCTCACCGATGAGCAGCGCGGCCAGATCGAAGAGGTCACCAACCAGGCCGTGCAGGCCGACTACCAGGTGCACACCTTCACCGAGAAGCTGGAGAAGGCCAAGGCGATGGGCGCGATGGCGCTGTTCGGCGAGGCCTATCCCGACGAGGTGCGGGTGGTGGAGATCGGCGGTCCGTTCTCGCTGGAGCTGTGCGGCGGCACCCACGTGCACAACTCAGCGCAGATCGGACCGGTGACCGTTCTGGGCGAGTCGTCGATCGGCTCCGGGGTGCGCCGGGTGGAGGCCTACGTCGGGCTGGAGTCGTTCCGGCACCTGGCCAAGGAACGTGCCCTGATGGCCGGGCTGGCCTCGTCGCTGAAGGTGCCCTCGGAGGAGGTGCCCGCCCGGGTGGCCAATCTGGTCGAGCGGCTCAAGGCCGCCGAGAAGGAACTCGAGCGGGCCCGGATGGCCGGTGCCCGCGCCGCGGCGACCAACGCCGCGGCCGGCGCGGAGCGGATCGGTAACGTCCGTGTGGTGGCACAGCGCATGTCCGGTGGGATGACGGCGGGCGATCTGCGCTCCCTGGTCGGCGATATCCGGGGCAAGTTCGGCGGCGATCCCGCGGTGGTCGCGCTGATCAGTGTCGGGGACGACGGCGCGACGGTGCCCTACGCCGTGGCCACCAATGCGGCCGCCCAGGAACTCGGCCTGCGCGCCGACGACTTGGTCAAAGAGCTGGCCGCGGCCGTCGACGGACGCGGCGGCGGCAAGCCCGACCTGGCGCAGGGGTCGGGCAAGAACCCGGCCGGCATCGATGCGGCGCTGAACGCACTGCGTTCGCAGATCGCCGCGACAGCGCGGGTCGGTTGAGTGGACTTGGCACAGCATCGCTTGCCCGACCGGCCCGGCGACCCCGATCAGGACGCCGGCCGGGGGCGCCGGATGGGGGTCGATGTGGGCACCGTCCGCATCGGCGTGGCGGCCAGCGATCCCGACGGCATCCTGGCCACCCCGGTGGAGACGGTGCGCCGCGACCGGTCCGGCAGGCACCTGCGCCGGCTGGCCGAGCTGGTCACCGAGCTGCAGGCCGTCGAGGTGATCGTCGGCCTGCCCCGGACGCTGGCCGACCGCACCGGACCGTCGGCCCTCGACGCGATCGAGGTGGCCGACGCGCTGGCCCGGCGGGTGGCGCCGACGCCGGTGCGGCTGGCCGACGAACGGCTGACCACCGTCAGCGCGCAGCGCTCGCTGCGCGCGGCCGGGGTGCGGGCCAAGGCGCAGCGGGCGGTGATCGATCAGGCCGCGGCCGTCGCGATCCTGCAGAGCTGGCTTGATCAGCGCCGAGCCGCCGTCAGAGAGCCGGGCATGGGGGATGCCGTCGATGGTTGAGAGCGCGCGCGACGAACGGGCCGAACCGACCGCGGTGGGTCCGCCCCGAACCCGGTCCAGCCGGGTGGCCCGCATCCGGGCCGAGCGGGGACGCCGGCGGCGCCGATTCACCGGCCGCATCGCTGTGGGCCTGCTCGCCGTGATCGTGGTCGCCGCGGTGGTCGTCGGTTCCAAGATGTGGCACACGATGTTCGGCACCGGCGACGACTACAGCGGAGACGGCAAGCGCGACATCGTGATCGCGATCCAGGCCGGCGACTCGACGACGAATGTCGGCGAAACCCTGCACAACCAGGGTGTAGTCGCCACCGTGCGGGCCTTCGTCAACGCCGCGCACGGCAACGCCGCGATCAACTCCATCCAGCCGGGCTACTACCGGATGCGCACCGAGATCCCGGCGGCCTCGGCCGTCGCGCGGCTGACCGACCCCGGCAACCGGGTGGGCAAGCTCGTCATCCCCGAGGGCCGCCAGCTCGACGACACCACCGACATGAAGACCAACGTGGTGACACCGGGGATTCTCACCCTGATCTCCCGCGCCAGCTGCGTCGACCTCGACGGTCACACCCATTGCGTCTCGGTGGCCGACCTGCGCGCGGCGGCGGGCAACACCCCGCCCAACGTGCTGTCGGTGCCGGCGTGGGCGATCCAGCCCGTCACCGAGCTCGGCAGCGATCACCGCCGACTCGAGGGGCTGATCGCGCCGGGCACCTTCAACGTCGACCCGTCGGCGCCGGCGCAGGAGATCCTGACGAACCTGATCAGCGCCGGTGCCGTGGTGTATGCGCAGTCCGGGCTGCTGGACACCGCGCAGGCCCTGAAGCTGTCGCCCTACGACATCCTCGTGGTGGCCTCGCTGGTGCAGCAGGAATCGAACGCCCCGGATTTCGCGAAGGTGGCGCAGGTCATCTACAACCGGCTCAACGCCCACCACACGCTGGAGTTCGACTCGACGGTGAACTATCCACTGGACCGGCGCGAGGTGGCGACCAGCGACGCCGACCGTGCCCAGAAGACACCGTGGAACACCTATGTCTCGCAGGGGCTGCCCGCCACCGCGATCTGCTCCCCGGGCATCGACGCGCTGCGCGCCGCCGAACATCCCGAGCCGGGGGACTGGCTGTACTTCGTCACCATCGACGGCCAGGGCACCACGCTGTTCACCCGGGATTACAAGCAGCATCTGGCGAATATCGAGCTGGCCAAGCACAACGGTGTCCTCGACAGCACGCCCCGCTGACGCGGGCCCGCGCAAGGCGGCGGTGCTCGGGTCGCCGATCGCGCATTCGAAGTCCCCGCAGCTGCACCTGGCCGCCTATCGAGCGCTGGGCCTGCACGATTGGACCTACGAGCGCATCGAGTGCGACGCCGAGCAGTTGCCGCGGGTGGTCGGCGGGTTCGGCCCGGAGTGGGTCGGGGTGTCGGTGACCGCCCCCGGCAAGTTCGCCGCGTTGAAGTTCGCCGACGAGCACACCGACCGCGCCGCCCAGGTGGGATCGGCGAACACGCTGGTGCGCACGCAACGCGGCTGGCGTGCCGACAACACCGACATCGACGGCGTCGCCGGCGCGATCGGGTCGGCCTCGGGATGGGCGCTGGTCTGTGGATCGGGGGGCACCGCACCGGCCGCGGTGGCCGGCTTGGCGCAGCTCGGTGTCCGCGGCATCACCGTCGT
The DNA here is from genome assembly GCF_002102355.1 of Mycobacterium sherrisii. Classification (GTDB taxonomy): domain Bacteria; phylum Actinomycetota; class Actinomycetes; order Mycobacteriales; family Mycobacteriaceae; genus Mycobacterium; species Mycobacterium sherrisii. The sequence goes on from NZ_LQPT01000098.1 coordinate 27,316, forward strand.
GGCCCGCAACACCGACAAGGCGGCCCGGCTGGTCGAGCTGGGCACCCGGCTCGGCGTGCCGACCCGGATCTGCGGCCTGGACGGCCCCCGCGCCAGGGGCCTGGCCGACGAGGTCGCGGCCGCGGAGGTGCTGGTCAGCACCATTCCGGTGGACGTGGCGGCGTGGTACGCCGGGACGTTCGCGTCGATTCCCGTGCTGCTGGACGCCGTCTACGACCCCTGGCCCACCCCGCTGGCCACCGCGGTGACCGCCGCCGGCGGCCGGGTGATCAACGGCGTGCAGATGCTGCTGCATCAGGCGTTCGCGCAGGTCGAGCAGTTCACCGGGCTGCCGGCCCCGCGCGAAGCGATGACTTGCGCGCTGGCCGCCCTGGACTAACGTCCCGGCGGTGCGGGCGACGGCGGCGGTGCTGGTGTGCGGCTGGCTGGCGGCGTTGAGCTGCTACGACATCCGGCAGCGTCGACTGCCCAACCTGTTGACCCTGCCCGGGGCGGGCGTGATCCTGGTGGCGGCGTCGTGCGTCGGGCGCGGCGGGCCCGCACTGGCCGGAGCCGCGGCCCTGACCGGGCTATATCTGCTCGTGCACCTGATCGCGCCGGCCGGGATGGGGGCCGGCGACGTGAAGCTGGCCATCGGCCTGGGCGGGCTGGCCGGCTGCTTCGGCGTCGCGGCGTGGTTCGCCGCGGCGCTGACCGCGCCGCTGCTGACCGCTGCGCTGGGGGCGGCTTGGCGCGGCGCCGTGCCCCACGGTCCGTCGATGTGCCTGGCCACCGCGGCGGCGGTGGCGCTGGCTTAAAAATTGTGACGCTGGAAATCGTTGCCGGTGCGGTCATGCCCGCCTATGTTTCGGCGCATGCCCGCACTCGATCAGGTATTCGCCGAAATCGCCGAAGACTATCGCCGGCGTTTGGCCGACGGGCTGACCGAGCCGCCGCTGCGCGGGCTCAAGCTCGTCCGGGAACACCGGCTGGGTGCCGTGCGATTGGCCCGCGAACTAGGCGGTGCGGGCTACACCGTGCCGGAGTTCTTCGATCACCTCATCGCGCTGGCCGAGGCGGACCCGGACCTCGCGCACATCCTGCGGGTGCACCACGCGCTGGTCGAGGAACTGCAGGTCCAACCGAGCCGACCGGGCAGCGACCGGTGGATCGCGGTGGTCGCCGAGGGCGGGCTGATCGGCGGCGCCAACGCCGAACGAAGCCAGAAGTCGATCGGCGGCAACGACCGCGACACCCGGCTGGTGGCGACCGCCGACGGCCTGCGGTTGCGCGGCCAGAAGTTCTACAGCACCGGCGCCCAGTTCTCCGACTATCTGCGCATCACCGCGCAGGGCGACGACGGCGCACCGACCGCCGTGGTGATACCCGTCGACCGGGCCGGCGTCGAGCACGTCGACGACTGGGACGGCATCGGTCAGCGCCAAACTGGCAGCGGCACAACGGTTTTCCACGATGTCGAGGTCGCGGCCGACGAGGTGTTCCCGCTGGGCGCCACGATCGGGTTGGACCGCGCCCGGGGCGCGTTGATGCAGCTGTATCTGCATGCGGTGGCCGCGGGGATCCTGCGGGCGTTGACGACCGACGCCGCGACGCTGGTCCGCGGGCGGCGCCGCACCTACACCTTCGCCAGCGTCGACCAGCCGACGGCCGATCCGCAGTTGCTGCAGGTGGTCGGGGAGATCGACGCGGTGGCCTACGCCGCGCAGGCCCTGGTCCGCAGCGCGGCGGCCGAACTCGCCCCCGCGCTGCAGGCGGCCCGCACCACCGGGATCGACCCGGAATTGGAGAAGCGGTCCTCGATCGCGGCCGCCCGGGTCAAGGTCGCGATCCAGGAGCCGGCGCTGCGGGCGGCCTCGCGCGTCTTCGACGTCGGCGGCGCCTCGGCGATACAGGCGTCGGCGCTGTTGGATCGGCACTGGCGCAACCTGCGGACGCTGTTCTCGCACAACCCGACGGTGTACAAGGCGCGGGTGCTCGGCGACGTCGCCGTCAACGGTGCGGACCTGCCGGAAAGCAGCTTCTTCTGACGCCCATGGGACAATGGCACGCGTGTTGCGTTGGATCACTGCCGGGGAGTCCCACGGCCGCGCGCTGATCGCCGTGGTCGAGGGCATGGTCGCCGGCGTAGAGGTCACCTCCACCGAAATCGCCGACCAATTGGCGCGTCGCCGCCTCGGCTACGGCCGCGGTGCCCGGATGGCCTTCGAGCGCGACGCGGTGACCGTGCTGGCCGGGGTGCGCCATGGCGTGACCCTGGGCGGGCCGATCGCGATCGAGATCGGTAACACCGAGTGGCCGAAGTGGGAGACCGTGATGGCCACCGACCCGGTCGACCCGGCCGAGCTGGAGAACTCGGCGCGCAACGCGCCGCTCACCCGGCCGCGCCCCGGTCACGCCGACTACGCCGGGATGCTCAAGTACGGTTTCGACGACGCCCGGCCGGTACTGGAACGGGCCAGCGCGCGCGAGACCGCCGCCCGCGTCGCGGCCGGGACCGTCGCGCGGGCGTTCCTGCGACAGGCCCTCGGTGTTGAGGTGCTCTCCCACGTCGTCTCGATCGGCCCGTCGCGGCCCTACGAGGGCCCGCCGCCGGGGGCCGGCGACCTGGCCGCCATCGACGCCAGCCCGGTGCGTGCCTACGACAAGGCGGCCGAGGAGGCGATGATCGCCGAGATCGAAGCGGCGAAGAAGGACGGCGACACCCTGGGCGGGGTGGTGGAGGTGGTCGCGCTGGGCCTGCCCATCGGGCTGGGCTCGTTCACCAGCGGCGACAACCGCCTGGACAGCCAGCTGGCCGCCGCCGTGATGGGCATCCAGGCGATCAAGGGTGTGGAGATCGGCGACGGTTTTGCCACCGCCCGCCGGCGCGGCAGCCAGGCCCACGACGAGATGTATCCCGGCCCGGACGGGGTGGTGCGCTCCACCAACCGCGCCGGTGGCCTGGAAGGCGGCATGACCAACGGCCAGGCCGTGCGGGTGCGGGCGGCGATGAAGCCCATCTCGACCGTGCCGCGGGCGCTGGCCACCGTCGACATGGCCACCGGCGACGAGGCCGTCGCGATCCACCAGCGCTCCGACGTGTGCGCGGTGCCGGCCGCCGGCGTCGTCGTCGAGACCATGGTGGCGCTGGTGTTGGCCCGCGCCGCGCTGGCCAAGTTCGGCGGGGATTCGCTGGCCGAGACCCGGCGCAACATCGAGGCCTACCAGCGTGCGGTCGCCGAGCGCGAGGCACCGGCGGCCCGCGCCCGGGCGTCCGGGTAGGCGCACCGTGGCACCCAGGGCGGTACTCGTCGGATTACCGGGCTCGGGCAAGTCGACCATCGGGCGCCGGCTGGCCAAGGCGTTGGGCGTCGGCTATGTCGACACCGACACCCTGATCGAGGAGCAGACCGGCCGCACCATCCCGGAGATCTTCGCCACTGACGGGGAACCGGAATTCCGCCGCATCGAAGAGGCGGTGGTGCGCGCCGCGCTCGCCGAACACGAAGGTGTGGTCTCACTCGGCGGCGGCGCGGTCACCAGCTCGGGGGTGTGCGAGGCGTTGGCCGGTCACACCGTCATTTATCTGGAAATCGGTGCGCGCGAAGGCATTCGGCGCACCGGCGGCACCTCGGCGCGGCCGCTGCTGGCCGGCGGTAACCGGGCCGAGAAATACCGCGCCCTGATGTCGCAACGAACCCCGTTGTACCGGCGGGTGGCGACCCTGCGGGTCGACACCAATCGCCGTAACCCGGGCGCGGTGGTGCGTTACATCACGTCCCGCTTGCCCAATACCCACCAGTCCAAGGCGACTACATGACTGAAACTTCTGAACCGGTCACCGTGCAGGTGGCCGTCGATCCGCCCTACCCGGTCGTGATCGGCACCGGATTGCTCACCGAATTGGGCGAGCTGCTCGGTGACCGGCACCGGGTCGCGATCCTGCATCAGCCGGTCTTGGCGCAGACCGCCGAGGCGATGCGCGGCTACCTGGCCGACAAGGGCGTCGACGCGCACCGCATCGAGATCCCGGACGCCGAGGCCGGCAAAGATCTGCCGGTCGTCGGATTCATTTGGGAAGTGTTGGGGCGCATCGGCATTGGGCGTAAGGACGCTCTGGTCAGCCTCGGCGGCGGGGCGGCCACCGACGTCGCGGGTTTCGCCGCGGCCACCTGGCTGCGGGGTGTCTCGATCGTGCACGTGCCGACGACGTTGCTGGGCATGGTCGACGCGGCGGTGGGTGGCAAGACCGGCATCAACACCGACGCCGGCAAGAACCTGGTGGGCGCGTTCCACCAGCCGCTGGCCGTCCTGGTGGACCTGGCCACCCTGGAAACGTTGCCCCGCAACGAGATCATCGCGGGGATGGCCGAGATCGTGAAGGCCGGGTTCATCGCCGACCCGGTGATCCTGGACCTCATTGAGGCCGACCCGCAGGCGGCGCTGGACCCCGGGGGCGACGTGCTGCCCGAGCTGATCCGCCGTGCCATCGCCGTCAAGGCCGAGGTGGTCGCCGCCGACGAGAAGGAATCTGAGCTGCGCGAAATCCTCAACTACGGGCACACTTTGGCGCACGCCATCGAACGCCGCGAGCGCTACCAGTGGCGCCACGGCGCCGCGGTGTCGGTGGGTCTGGTGTTCGCCGCCGAACTAGCCCGGCTCACCGGACGACTCGACGACGACACCGCCGCGCGCCACCGCAGCATCCTGGCCGCGCTGGGCCTGCCCGTCAGTTACGACCCCGACGCCTTGCCGCAGCTGCTGGAATACATGGCGGGGGACAAGAAGACCCGCGCCGGTGTGCTGCGCTTCGTGGTGCTCGACGGGCTGGCCAAACCGGGCCGGCTGGTCGGGCCGGACCCCGGTCTGCTGGTGACGGCGTATGCGGGGGTGTGCGCGCCATGAGTTTGACGGTCAATGTGCTCAACGGCCCCAACCTGGGCCGGCTGGGCCGCCGCGAGCCGGACGTCTACGGGGACACCACACACGAGCAGCTGGCCGCTCTCATCGAACGTGAGGCCGCCGGGTTGGGTTTGAAAGCCGTTGTGCGGCAAAGTGATAGCGAAGCTGAGCTGTTGGACTGGATTCACGCGGCCGCCGACGCGGGCGAGCCGGTGATCCTCAACGCGGGCGGTCTGACGCACACCTCGGTGGCGCTGCGCGATGCCTGCGCCGAACTACGCGCCCCGCTGATCGAGGTGCACATTTCGAATGTGCATGCGCGCGAAGAGTTTCGGCGGCATTCCTATCTGAGCCCGGTGGCGACCGGGGTGATCGTCGGGCTGGGCGTCCAGGGCTATCTGTTGGCGCTGCGCTATTTGGCCGGGTCCAACACCGAAACTAACACCGGGACCGGCTAGTTCTTCTTGTCCGGGTCGGGGTCGGTCCGAATCACTTCGGTCTTGGCGTCGTCGGAAACCGTGGGGATCGATTCGGTGGGGGCGCCCCAGCGGCCGGTCGGGATCGTCTCGGTGGGCGCCTCGCGTTCGGCCGTGGCCACCGACGAGGTCGGGGCCTCGGCCTGCGCCTCGGGATGCTGGGCCGGGATTTCACCGGTCGGCGCGTCGTCGGCGCGAGCCGCGGCGAACACGTCGGTGTCGGCCCGCTCGGTGGCGGCTTCGCGGTCGGCGGGCGGATTGCGGTCCACCCGCCAACGGCCGACGGCCACCCCGATGATCCCGGGCAGGAACACGCACAGCGCGGTGAACGCGGCGAACGTCGTCAACTCGTTGATCAGCCCGCCGGTGTAGAGGCCCTTGTAGAACAGCGCGATGAGCCAGGAGACGGCGCCGCTGAGCACCCCGGCGACCAGGCCGGCCAGCAGCCACGTCATCGCCAGGTCGGCGCGGCGGTCCGGGTCGGCGTGGGCCCGGGCGTCGGCGCGTCCGTCCAGCAGGCCCCACACGACCACGCCGACGATGAACAGCAGCAGCAGTACCACGCTCACCAGGCCGGCCTGGGTCTGCCAGGCGTTGATGATTGCCCCCTGAAACAACCGGACGACCACCATCGCCGCGGCGAACGCCAAGCCCCGCACCATCCAGTTACTCATGGGCAATCAGCGTAGCGAGTACCGTCGTGAGTCGTGACACATTCCCAGCGTCGAGACAAGCTAAAAACCCAGATCGGTGCCGGTGGGCTGGACGCGTTGCTGGTCACGGACCTGAATAACGTCCGCTATTTGTCCGGTTTCTCCGGCTCCAACGGCGCGTTGCTGGTCTTCGCTGACGATCGCGACGCCGTTTTGGCCACCGACGGCCGCTACCGCACCCAGGCCGCGGAGCAGGCGCCCGATCTCGAGGTCGCGATCGAACGCGCCGTGGCCGGCTACCTGGCGGGTCGGGCGGCCGAATCCGGCGTGTCCAAGCTGGGCTTCGAAAGCAACGTAGTGACCGTCGACGGGTTCGACGCGCTGCGCGGGGAAGTCGAGGAGCACGGCGGAACGACCGAGCTGGTGCGCGCCGCCGGAGCGGTCGAGACGCTGCGCGAGATCAAGGACGCCGGCGAGGTGGCGCTGCTGCGGCTGGCCTGCGAGGCCGCCGACGCCGCGCTGCACGAACTGGTGGCCCGCGGTGGGCTGCGGCCCGGCCGGACCGAGCGCCAGGTCAGCCGCGAGCTGGAGGCGTTGATGCTCGATCACGGCGCCGACGGGATTTCCTTCGAGACGATCGTGGCGGCCGGCCCGCATTCGGCGATCCCGCACCACCGGCCGACCGACGCGGTGCTCGCCGACGGCGATTTCGTCAAGATCGACTTCGGCGCCCTGTTCGCCGGCTATCACTCCGACATGACCCGCACCTTCGTGCTGGGCAAGGCCGCGGATTGGCAGCTGGAGATCTATGCCCTGGTCGCCGAGGCGCAGCGGGCCGGGCGGGAGGCGTTGCGGCCGGGCGCCGAGCTGCGCGAGGTGGACGGCGCGGCGCGGCGGCTGATCGCCGACGCGGGCTACGGCGACCATTTCGGTCATGGTCTGGGGCACGGGGTGGGCCTGGAGATCCACGAGGCGCCCGGGATCGGCGCGACCTCGACCGGGACGCTGCTGGCGGGATCCGTCGTGACGGTCGAGCCCGGTGTCTACCTGCCCGGCCGCGGCGGGGTGCGCATCGAGGACACCCTGGTGGTGGGTTCGGATGACGCGCATGCGACGACCACGCCGGACCTGCTGACGCGGTTCCCCAAGGAGCTGGCGGTTCTGACTTAGCTGGTGCCGAGGGCAGCGCGTAAGCTGCATCCGGGCCCGGCTCGGCCCTGAAAATCCGTCATTCTGTAGGAGATAGACCGACTGTGGCAACGACTGCCGACTTCAAGAACGGACTGGTGCTGGTGATCGACGGCCAGCTATGGCAGATCACCGAGTTCCAGCACGTCAAACCGGGTAAGGGTCCGGCTTTCGTGCGCACCAAGCTGAAGAACGTGCTGTCGGGCAAGGTCGTCGACAAGACCTACAACGCCGGGGTGAAGGTCGACACGGCCACGGTCGACCGGCGCGACGCCACGTATCTGTATCGCGACGGCTCGGACTTCGTGTTCATGGACAGCCAGGACTACGAGCAGCACCCGCTGCCCGAGTCCCTGGTCGGCGACGCGGCCCGGTTCCTGCTGGAGGGTCTGCCGGTGCAGATCGCGTTCCACGACGGCGCCCCGCTGTACCTCGAACTGCCGGTGTCGGTCGAGCTCGTGGTCACCCACACCGAGCCCGGGCTGCAGGGCGACCGGTCCAGCGCCGGCACCAAGCCGGCGACGGTGGAGACGGGCGCGGAACTGCAGGTGCCGTTGTTCATCAACACCGGCGACAAGCTGAAGGTGGATTCCCGCGACGGCAGTTACCTGGGCCGGGTCAATAGCTGACCATGCCGGACGGTAAACCGCCGAGGCCCGCCAAAGGACGCCACCACGCCCGCAAGCGCGCGGTGGACCTGCTGTTCGAAGCCGAGGCGCGCGGTTTGACTCCCGTCGAGGTGGCCGACACCCGCATCGCGCTGGCCCAGTCGAATCCCGACGTCAAACCGCTGCACCCCTACACCGTCGCGGTCGCGCACGGCGTCGGCGATCAGCTGGCCCACATCGACGACCTGATCAGCACCCACCTGCAGGGCTGGACGCTGGATCGATTGCCCGCGGTCGACCGCGCGATCCTGCGCGTGGCGGTGTGGGAGCTGCTGCACGCCGACGACGTGCCGGAACCGGTGGCCGTCGACGAGGCGGTGCAGCTGGCCAAGGAGCTGTCCACCGACGAGTCGCCGGCCTTCATCAACGGCGTGCTCGGCCAGGTGATGTTGGTGACGCCGCAGATCCGGACGGCGGCCCAGGCCGTGCGGGGCCGCCGGGAGACGTGAGCAGCGACGAACCGATCGCTGAACATCCCGTCGATCCTGAGCAAAAAGATGACCGCGGCCGACCGGACCGGATAACAATGGAGCTGGACTGACGGCAGCAAATCCGCGCCAAAGAACAGGTGGCGACATGAATCCCTACAGTGCCGGCCCGCGACGACTGCATGTCTCCGCGCTGGCGGCGGTGGCGAATCCGTCCTACACGCGCGTGGACACCTGGAACCTGCTTGACGACGCTTGTCGGCACCTGGCCGAGGTCGACCTGGCCGGGCTGGACAAGACGCACGAGCTGGCCAAGGTCCGGCGATTGATGGATCGTCTGGCTGCCTACGAGCGGTACTGGCTGTATCCGGGCGCGGAGAACCTGGCAACCTTTCGCGCCCACCTGGAAAGCCTGTCCACGGTGCGACTCGCCGAAGAGGTGTCGCTGGCGGTGCGTTTGCTCAGCGAATATGGCGACCGCACAGCACTTTTCAACACTTCCGCGCCGCTGGCCGACCAGGAGCTGGTGGCCCAGGCCAAGCAGCAACAGTTCTATACCGTGTTGCTCGCCGACGACTCGCCCAACACCGGACCCGATTGCCTGGCCGAGGCACTGCGCGACCTGCGTTCCCAGTCCGAGGATGTCCAGTTCGAGCTGCTGGTGGTGACGAGCGTCGAGGACGCCATCACCGCGGTCGCCCTGAACGGCGAAATCCAGGCCGCGATCATCCGCCACGACGTGTCGTTGCGCTCGCGTGACCGGGTGCCGTTGATGAACACCCTGCTGGGCGCCACCAAAGATGCGGTGAGTCGCGACTGCGGCAGCGACTGCATCGAATGCGGCGCCTGGATTCGCGAGCTGCGGCCGCACATCGACCTTTATCTGCTCACCGACGAGTCCATCGCGGCCGGCAGCGACGAGGAAAACGACGTTTACGATCGGACGTTCTACCGCCTCAACGACGTCACCGACCTGTACAGCACGGTGGTGGCCGGATTGCGGAACCGTTTCGCCACACCGTTTTTCGACGCCCTGCGCGCGTACGCCGGAGCGCCGGTCGGTCAATTCCACGCGCTGCCGGTGGCCCGCGGCGCCAGCGTCTTCAACTCGCGTTCGCTGCAGGACATGGGAGAGTTCTACGGCCGCAACATCTTCATGGCCGAGACCTCGACCACCTCGGGTGGTCTGGACTCGCTGCTCGACCCGCACGGCAACATCAAGAAGGCGATGGACAAGGCCGCGCACACCTGGAACTCCCACCAGACCTACTTCGTCACCAACGGCACCTCGACCGCCAACAAGATCGTCGTGCAGTCGTTGACCCGGCCCGGTGACATCGTGCTGATCGACCGTAACTGCCACAAGTCGCACCACTACGGCCTGGTGCTGGCCGGCGCCTACCCGCTGTACCTGGATGCCTACCCGCTGCCGCAGTTCGCCATCTACGGTGCCGTGCCACTGCAGACGATCAAAAAGGCGTTGCTCGAACTCGAAGAGGCCGGCCAGCTGGACAAGGTGCGGATGCTGTTGCTCACCAACTGCATCTTCGACGGTGTCGTCTACAACCCGCAGCGGGTGATGGAGGAGGTGCTGGCGATCAAGCCGGATATCTGCTTCTTGTGGGACGAGGCATGGTACGCCTTCGCCACGGCCGTGCCGTGGGCCCGGCAGCGCACGGCGATGGTGGCCGCGGAACGTCTCGAGCAGCTGCTGGCATCACCGGAATACGCTGTGCAGTACCGCAATTGGGCCGCATCCATGGATGCCATCCCGCGATCGGAGTGGGTGAACCACCGGCTGTTGCCCGACCCGACCCGGGCGCGGGTGCGGGTGTATGCGACGCACTCCACGCACAAGTCGCTGTCGGCGTTTCGGCAGGCGTCGATGATTCACGTCCGCGACCGGGATTTCAATTCGCGGGCCCGCGACGCGTTCGGTGAGGCGTTTTTGACCCACACCTCGACGTCGCCGAACCAGCAGCTGCTGGCCTCGCTGGATCTGGCCCGCCGGCAGGTCGACATCGAGGGCTTCCAGTTGGTCCGGCAGGTCTACGACATGGCGCTGGTGTTTCGGCACCGTGTCCGCAAGGACCGGCTGATCAGCAAGTGGTTTCGCATTCTCGACGAATCCGACCTGGTGCCCGAGGAATTCCGGGCCTCCGCGGTCAGCTCGTACCGGGAGGTGCGCCAGGGCGCGCTGGCCGAGTGGAACGAGGCGTGGCGCTCCGACCAGTTCGTGTTGGACCCGACCCGCGTCACCCTGTTTTTGGGCAATACCGGGATGAACGGGTACGACTTCCGCGAGAAGATCCTGATGGAGCGCTTCGGGATCCAGATCAACAAGACCTCGATCAACAGCGTGCTGCTGATCTTCACGATCGGGGTCACCTGGTCGAGCGTGCACCACCTGCTCGACGTGCTGCGCCGGGTGGCGACCGACCTCGATCGGGAGCGGGAACTGGCCAGCGCCGCCGACTGGTCCCTGCATCAGCGACGTGTCGAGGAACTCACCGAGGATCTGCCGCACCTGCCCGACTTCAGCGAGTTCGACATCGCGTTCAAACCGGTGGACTCGTGCGCGTTCGGTGACATGCGCTCGGCGTTCTACGCCGGTTACGAGGAGTCCGACCGGGAGTACGTGCAGATCGGCAGCGCCGGTCGGCGAATCGCCGAGGGCCGCAAGCTGGTGTCGACCACGTTCGTGGTGCCTTACCCGCCGGGCTTTCCCGTCCTGGTTCCGGGTCAGGTGGTGTCCAAGGAGATTTTGTATTTCCTGGCCCAGCTCGACGTCAAGGAAATCCACGGCTACAACCCGGAACTCGGCCTGTCGGTGTTCACCGCCGAGGCGCTGGCCCGGCTGGAGGCCCAGCGCAGCGCGGCGGCCGCCGCGGTCGGCACCGCCTACCCGTCGTTCGAGTTGCCCGCGGACCCGTCGGTGCTCAATGGGGCGCGCAACGGGGACCGCGTCCGGCACCCCGTCGGCGAGGACGCGTGAGCGCCTCACCCGCAGGAGGACCTGCCGTTGTGCCCGCCTTCGAGCGACAACTCGGCCGCTCTCCGGCGCAGCGCCAGCACCCGGCGGTGAATTCGGTGCTCGGTGCCGCGGGGCATACAGCCGGGGCCGTACCGGCCGCGCGCTAGCCGCACCACCCGGCCGTAGCGCCGTTCCCAGCGCAGCGCGTCGGAGATCGACTTCGCCGCCCGCTCACCTGCGTCGAAGTTGTGATAGCGCAACGCCCGGATCAGCTCTTGCACCGTCGTCGTTCCGTGCAGGGCGAGATGCCAGGTCAACACGTACCGGAGTTCGGTTCCGCGCAGCCGCAGCGAAGTGGTCGTCATGCCCGCGACTGTCCCATCCGGTCCTGACACGCACGCGTTGTCGCTCGAAGGCGGGCACAACGCGGCATCCCTAACTTCGGCTCACCGGGATCGCAAAGACCGTGCGTTTGCCCAGGTGGCGTAATAGCCCTCGGGGCCCCGGTTTGCGCTGGTCGGCGGCGAAAGGCACCCGGCGGAATACGTCGGCCCGCCGCCGCCGGCGCCGACCGCGAGCCCAAAATGTGCCGCTGAGCTGCGTTAGCGTGGCGGCGTGGCGGAGGCGATAGCTATCGGAGGACCCCGGGCCGATCGTGCCCGCCGGGTTGCCGACGTGCTCCGTCAGCAGATTCACGCCGCCGCCTATCCCGACGGTCTGCCCGCCGAAAGCGATCTGGCGGCCGAGTTCTCGGTGTCGCGCAACACCATTCGCGAGGCGCTGGGCATCCTCAAACAAGAGGGCCTGATCGACCGCGGGCCCAAGGTCGGCACCCATGTCGCGCAGCGCAAGTATGACCACCGGATCGACTCCCTGCTGGGCCTCAAGGAGACCTTCAAACACGTCGGCGAGGTCCGCAACGAGGTGCGGGCCGCCATGTCCGTGGTCGCGCCGCCGGCGGTGGCCCACCGGCTGCGCCTGGCCCCCGGCGAGCAGGCCGTGTTCATCGAGCGCTTGCGCTACCTGGGCGACCTGCCGCTCAGCCTCGACCTGACCTACCTCACCCGCGAGATCGGCACCCGAATCCTCGAGCATTCGCTGGAGACCAACGACGTGTTCGCGCTCATCGAACAGGTCACCGGGCAGTCGCTGGGCTCGGCGTCGCTGGCGCTGGAAGCCATTCCGGCCGACGCACACTCCGCGGCGACGCTGCAGGTGCCCGACGGAGCACCCGTGCTCATGCTGGAGCGTCTCACCAGCCTCGACGACGGCAACCCCGTCGACCTGGAGTACATCCGGATGCGGGGAGACCGAATCACCATGCGCGGCAACCTGATAAGGAGCAAGCCATGACGCTGGTCAACAACAACCGCGTCGACGTGCCGGTCACCGTCGACGAGTCGCTGTGTATCGACGGCTGTACCCTCTGCGTCGAGGTCTGTCCGCTGGACGCGCTGGCCATCAACCCCGACACCGGCAAGGCGTACATGCACGTCGACGAGTGCTGGTACTGCGGCCCCTGCGCGGCGCGCTGTCCCACCGGTGCCGTCACCGTCAACATGCCGTATCTACTCCGCTGAAACACATTACAGCCCAGGAACTTTGATGAAACGACAGGCCATTCGGCTGATCGTGGCGATGACCGTCGCGGTGGTGTCCGGCTGCTCGCTGGAATCGTTGTCGGCGAGCTCCGGCGTCGTCAGCGTCGTCATCGGTTACCAATCCAAGACCATCAACACCGTGACCGCCGGGACGCTGCTGCGGGCGCAAGGCTATCTCGAGCATCGGCTCGCCGACATCACCACCCGCACCGGCACCAAATACGCGGTGCGATGGCAGGATTACGACACCGGCGCACCGATCACCGCGCAGATGTTGGCCGAGAAGATCGACATCGGCTCGATGGGGGATTACCCCATGCTGATCAACGGCTCCAAGACGCAGGCCAACCCGCTGGCGAAGACCGAGATCGTCTCGATCACCGGCTACAACCCCAAGGGCGCGCTGAACATGGTGGTGGTGGCACCGGGTTCGTCGGCGGCCACGTTGAGCGATCTGGCCGGGTCGAAGGTCTCGGCCAGTGTCGGTTCGGCGGGCCACGGCACCCTGGTTCGCGCCCTGGACCGGGCCGGGATTCGTGGTGTCGAAGTGCTCAACCAGCAGCCGCAGGTGGGCGCCTCTGCTTTGGAATCAGGTCAGGTACAAGGACTTTCGCAGTTCGTTGCCTGGCCCGGGTTGCTGGTATTCCAGGGCAAGGCCAAGCTGCTCTACGACGGCGCCGAACTGAACCTGCCCACCCTGCACGGTGTGGTGGTGCGGCGCTCCTACGCGGCCGCGCACCCGGAAGTGCTGGCGGCGTTCCTGCAAGCCCAACTGGACGCCACCGACTTCCTCAACGCCAAGCCGCTGGAGGCGGCCCGCATCGTCGCGCAGGCGAGCGGACTGCCGCAGGAAGTGGTGTACCTCTACAACGGCCCCGGTGGCACGTCGTTCGACACCACCCTGAAGCCGTCGCTGATCGAGGCGCTGAAAAACGATGTGCCCTATCTGAAGTCGATCGGCGACTTCGCCGACCTCGACGTCAGCGGTTTCGTGCAGGACGCCCCGCTGCGCGCGGTGTTCGGCGCACGCGGCCGAGACTACGACGCCGCCAGGGCGGCTACGGCCAACCCCTCGGCGCTGAGCGGGGACCCGGCCCTCGCCAGTGAACTGTGGTTGGACGGAGCGGATTCCAGCCAAACCGTCGCCGATCCGACCGCTCTGCTCCGCGCGATCCGGGACGCGACCGCCCGCGGTGGCAAGGTACGCGCCGCCTACGTGCCCGACGCCGAGCTGGGCACCCGGTGGTTCGCCGACAAGGCGGTCTGGGTGCAGGACGGCGCGACCTACCTGCCGTTCGGAACCCCGGCCGGCGCGCACCGCTATCTGGCCGCCCATCCCGGCGGCAGCCTCGTGAACTACCAACAAGCCCTTGGAGGTTCGCTATGACCGCATATCTGACCGGCGATCCGGCCGCCCCGGTCACCGGGCACGTCGTCGACCCCGCCCCGGTGGCCGGCACACCGCGACGCACCGCCTCCCCGTGGCAGTGGCGGCTGCTGCGGCTCGCGTCGGTCGTCGCGGCGATCGGGTTATGGCAGCTGCTCACCGCCGACAAGGTGCGGTTGCTGCTGCGATTCGACACGCTGCCCACGGTCACCGAGATCGTGCACGCGCTGGGCCACCGGCTGGGAACCTACGAGTACTGGCTGGACCTGGCGCAGTCGCTGATCCGGATTCTCACCGGGTTCGGGCTGGCCGCGGTGATCGGCGTCGCGACCGGCGTGCTGTTGGGCCGTTCCCGCTTGTTCGCCAACACTTTTGGTCCGCTGGCCGAGTTGGCCCGGCCCATCCCCGCGATCGCGATGGTGCCGGTGGCGATCCTGTTGTTCCCGACCGACGAGTCCGGCATCGTGTTCATCACCTTCCTGGCCGCCTACTTCCCGATCATGGTCAGCACCCGGCACGCGGTACGGGCGCTGCCCACCCTGTGGGAAGACTCGGTGCGCACGCTCGGCGGCAACCGGTGGGACGTCCTCAAACAGGTGGTGCTGCCGGGCATCCTGCCCGGCGTGTTCGGCGGCCTGTCGGTTGGCATGGGGGTGGCGTGGATCTGCGTGATCTCCGCGGAGATGATCTCCGGCCGACTGGGCATCGGCTACCGCACCTGGCAGGACTACACGGTGCTGGCCTACCCCCAGGTGTTCGTCGGCATCATCACCATCGGCGTGCTGGGATTCGCGACCGCCGCGGCCGTCGAGGTCGTGGGTCGCCGGGTGACCAGCTGGCTGCCGCGCGCGGAGGAGGAACACCGATGACCTCAAAACAAGCGGGAATGAGTCTCGAATTGGATCGAGTTCGCCTGTCCTACACCGGGTTGCCGGTGATCGACGGCCTGAGTCTGGCCGTGCGTCCCGGTGAGATCCTGGTGCTGACCGGGCCGTCGGGTTGCGGCAAGTCGACGGTGTTGCGCGCGCTGGCCGGGCTGCTGCGCCCGGATGCCGGGCGCATCGTGGCCGACGGCGCCGAGGTGACCACCACCTCCGGTGATCGCGGCATGGTGTTCCAGGACAACGCGCTGTTGCCGTGGCGCACGGTGCGTTCCAACATCGAGCTGGCGCTGCGGTTGCGCGGTGTCCCGCGGGCCGGCCGCCGCGCGGAGGCCGACCGCTGGATCGGTGAACTCGGCCTCACCGGCTTCGGCGACTACCTGCCCAAGAGTTTGTCCGGCGGCATGCGCCAGCGGGTGCAGCTGGCCCGGGGGTTGGCCGGCGCGCCGCGCGCGGTGCTGATGGACGAACCGTTCGGCGCGCTGGACACCCAGACCCGCACGGCCATGCAGCGGCTGCTGATCGAGACCTGGAGCGCGCACCCGACCACGATCGTCTTCGTCACCCACGACGTCGACGAGGCGCTGCTGTTGGGTGACCGGATCGCCGTGCTCGGCAGGGCGGGCCAGCCGCTGCGCGCCCTGGTCGAGGTGCCGGAGCCGCGCGTCGATCAACAGCGCGGTGCGCTTCGCGCCGAAGTGGTCGCCGCACTTGATCATTCGGCGGTGGCGGCATGATGCAGATCCCCGACCCGGCGGCGCCGGGGCGGCTGGACTGTGACGTGCTGGTCATCGGCGGCGGCACCGCCGGCACCATGGCCGCGTTGTCGGCCGCCGAGCACGGCGCGCAGGTGCTGCTGTTGGAGAAGGCGCACGTGCGGCACTCCGGTGCGCTGGCGATGGGCATGGACGGTGTCAACAACGCCGTCATCCCGGGCAAGGCCGAGCCCGAGGATTACGTCGCGGAGATCACCCGCGCCAACGACGGAATCGTCAACCAGCGCACCATCTATCAGACCGCCACCCGCGGCTTCGCGATGGTGCAGCGGTTGGAACGCTACGGGGTCAAGTTCGAAAAGGACGAGCACGGCGAGTACGCGGTGCGCCGGGTGCATCGCTCCGGCTCCTACGTGTTGCCGATGCCGGAGGGCAAGGACGTCAAGAAGGCGCTCTATCGGGTGCTGCGGCAACGGTCGATGCGGGAGAAGATCCGCATCGAGAACCGGCTGATGCCGGTCCGGGTGCTGGTTCAGGACGGGCGCGCAGTGGGTGCGGCCGCGTTGCACACCCGCACCGGCGAGTTCGTCGCCATCGGCGCCAAGGCGGTGATCCTGGCGACCGGGGCCTGCGGCCGGCTCGGGCTGCCGGCGTCGGGTTACCTGTACGGCACGTATGAGAACCCGACCAACGCCGGCGACGGGTACGCGATGGCCTACCACGCCGGTGCCGAGCTGTCCGGCATCGAATGCTTCCAGATCAATCCGCTGATCAAGGATTACAACGGTCCGGCCTGCGCGTATGTGGCCAACCCGTTCGGCGGCTACCAGGTCAACGCGGCCGGGGAGCGTTTCGTCGACTCCGACTACTGGTCCGGGCAGATGATTTCGGAGGTGAAACGCGAAATCGACTCCGCGCGCGGGCCGATCTATCTGAAGGTGTCCCACCTGCCCGATGAGACGCTGACCGCGCTGGAGAACATCCTGCACACCACCGAGCGTCCCACCCGCGGCACGTTCCACGCCAACCGCGGACACGACTACCGCACCCACGACATCGAGATGCACATCTCCGAAATCGGTTTGTGCAGCGGTCATTCCGCATCCGGGGTCTGGGTCGACGAGCACGCCCGCACCACGGTGCCGGGCCTGTATGCGGCCGGAGATCTGGCCTGTGTCCCACACAACTACATGATCGGGGCGTTCGTGTTCGGCGACCTCGCCGGCACCCATGCCGCCTCGATAAGCACGGTAGTTGATGCGCCGCAACAGCTTCCGCAAGATCAGCTGCGCGAGGCGCACGAGCTGATCTACCGGCCGCTGCGGCATCCGGACGGCCCGCCGCAACCGCAGGTGGAATACAAGCTGCGCCGGTTCGTCAACGACTACGTGGCCCCGCCGAAGACGGCCGCCAAACTGTCCATCGCGGTGCGCACGTTCGACCGGATGCAGGGCGAAATCGCCGAGATGGGGGCGCGCACCCCGCACGAGTTGATGCGGGCCGTCGAGGTGTCGTTCATCCGCGACTGCGCCGAGATGGCCGCGCGCTCCTCACTGACCCGCACCGAATCCCGCTGGGGCCTCTACCACGAGCGGGCCGACCTGCCGGTCCGCGACGACAGCGAATGGGGCTATCACCTCAACCTGCGCAAGGGGCCCGACGGCGAGATGGTGTTCCTCAAGCGCCCCGTCGCCCCGTACCTGGTGTCGGTGCCGGAGCTCGACGGCCTGCCACCGGTGGACCAGACGGTGCACGCGGTGGCGCAGCCGCCGCTGGTCGGCGGCAAGGCACCGGCCACGGCGGGATCGCGAATCACCCCCGCCGCCTCCGCGTTCGAGCCGCCTTCGCCGCGGATCGCGCAGGTGCTGGCCCTG
This sequence comes from Mycobacterium sherrisii, assembly GCF_002102355.1. Taxonomy (GTDB): domain Bacteria; phylum Actinomycetota; class Actinomycetes; order Mycobacteriales; family Mycobacteriaceae; genus Mycobacterium; species Mycobacterium sherrisii. Next base: position 45,043 of record NZ_LQPT01000098.1, read on the forward strand.
GAGGAGCCCACGATCGCCGATCTGCGGACGTACCTCGAAGACGCCGATCCCGGGGTGCGCCGCACCGCGGTGGCCACCCTGACCGAACACATCCCCGATGGGTATGCGTCGGCCCTGTTCGCCGCGCTGGACGACACCGATGCGGGGGTGCGCCGCACCAGCGCCGAGGGCATCCGCGAGCTGGTCGAGGTGTTGCCCGACCCCGGCGGCGCGCAACCCTACCTGTCGTCGCCCGACACGGTGGTCCGGGCGGCTGCGGTCTATCTGCTGGCCGCCCGCCGCGTCGGCGCGCCCGGCCACTACCACCGCGCGCTGGACGACCCGGACCACCGGGTGCGTATCGAGGCGGTGCGCGCTTTGGTCTCGGTCGACGACGTGGCGGGGGTTGAGCGGGCCACCCGCGACGAAAGCCGGGAGGTGCGGATCGCGGCCGCCGCCGGCCTGGCCACGCTGCGCGCCGGTGGCGCGGCCGTCCGCGCGCTGATCAATGACGCCGATCCGCTGGTGCGGGCCGCCGCGCTGACCGCGCTGAGCGAATTGGGCTGCAGCCAAGACGATTTGGTCGCCGTCGAGCGGTCGCTGCGGGCACCGGCGTGGCAGATACGCGAGGGCGCCGCACGCGCGCTGGCCGGAGCCGTCGCCGAACGCGCGGTGCCCCTGCTGGCCGAGGCGTTGTCCGACGCACACCTCGACGTGCGCAAGGCGGCGGTATTGAGCCTGACCCGGTGGGCGGGTGACGCCGCGGCCCGCGACGCCCTGGGCCTCGCGCTCAAGGACAGCGACGCCGATGTGCGCGCCTATGCACGCCGTGCGTTGGACACCGCTGTCGCCGGTATCTAGGCCGTCGTCGCGGCTCCGCCGGATAATATACCGATAGTTATGCTATAAAGGTTCATCATGAGGTATCCGGCGGATCACAAGGCCAAGGCGCGCGCTGCCCTGCTGCGGGCGGGCACGCAGTCGATGAAGGTCGCCGGTTTCCACGGCATCGGCGTGGACGGCCTGGCCGCCGCCGCAGACGTCACCTCCGGGGCGTTTTACTCGAACTTCACCAACAAGGAAGCGATGCTGCAGGCGATCGTCGACGCCTCACTCGGCGAGCCATTCGTGTCCGACACGGCGCAGGACAGCAAATCGGAAGGCCGCAACAAGCTGAAAGGTTTTGTCGCGGAGTACCTCAGCGTCCACCACCTGGACCATCCCGCCGACGGGTGTGTGATGCCGACGCTGAGCGCCGACGTGGCGCGGGCCGGAACGGCTACCCGCGCGGTGTACGAACGCAAGATCACCAGGATGGCGGAGCGGGTGGCCGAACTGCTCGACGGTGCCGACCGGGAACGCCGAGCCTGGAGCATCGTCGCGCTGATGGTGGGGGCGGTGTCGATCGCGCGAGCCATGCCCGACACGGGTCCGCGTGCCGGCGTGCTCGAGGACGCGCGGAAAACCATCGATCAGCTGATTTCGCCTGTAAGGCAACGCAATTGAGGACTCGCGGCGCTGCCCTGGCTGCTGTCGCGACGGTGGCGGGCTGGCTGGGAACCGGTGGCGTGTCGTCCGCCGCGCCGGGCGATACCACCCCCCAACAGCAACGGACGATCGTCGGCGCGTTCGCCAGCGCCATCGTGCACGACGACCACGCGGGCATCGCCGAACACGCCACCCCCGACATCACCTGGACCATCCCGGGTTCCAGCGTGGTGTCCGGCCGCGCGGTCGGGATCGGCGACGTCACCCGGCTCGCGGATACCTTCGCCCAGTACGGATTGCAAATCTCCCCGCAGGGATTCGCATTCGGCCGGGACACCGTCGCCGTCACGCTGCATGACAACGGCGAGCACAACGGCAAGCGGCTGGACCAGGACGTGGTCAACGTGCTGACCATTCGGGGTGACAAGATCTCCGACGTCACAGCGCATCTCACCGACATCGATTCATTCGACGCGTATTTCTCCTAACCCAGGCGGCTGGCGAACCGAACGCGGGCTTGCAAATAGAATAACGAGCGTTATATAGTGATCGTTATCTTATAACGCGACGGAAAAGGCCGGTGCCATGCGGCCTTTCGAATTGACGCTGGCCGCGGCCGCGCGGCAGATCCGGGCCGGGGTGCTGTCGCCGGTCGAGCTCACCGAGTCGGTGCTGGCCCGCATCGACGCGGTCGATCCGCAGATCACGGCGTTCAGCAACGTCACCGGCGGAGCTGGCCATCGAGACCGCCGCCCTGGCCGAGCGGGAGATCGCGGCCGGCCGGTACCGGGGACCGCTGCACGGAATCCCCATCGGGGTCAAGGAAATCTACGACATGGCCGGCGTCCCCAGCACCTCGAGCTCGCGGGTGCGGGCGGACTACCTGCCCGACGAGGACAGCGTCGTCGTCGCGAAGCTGCGTCAGGCCGGCGCGGTCGTGGTGGGACGCACCCAGTCACACGAGTTCGCCTACGGAGTCGTCACGCCGCAGACGCGCAACCCCTGGCGCACGGACCGCATCGCGGGCGGATCCAGCGGCGGGTCGGCGGCCGCCGTCGCCGTCGGGGCGTGCTTCCTCGGACTGGGCAGCGACACGGCCGGATCCATCCGCATCCCCGCCGCCCTGTGCGGCACCGTGGGGCTCAAACCCTCCTATGGCCGGGTGTCCCGGACCGGCGTCACACCGTTTGCCTGGTCGCTGGATCACGCCGGCCCGCTGACCCGCTCGGTCGAGGATGCGGCTCTGGCGATGAACGTGATGGCCGGTTACGACCCAGGCGACCCGGGCTCGGTGGACATCCCCGTGCCGGACTTCGCGGCTGACCTGGGCCGCGAGGTGGCGGGGACGACGGCCGGGGTCCCGGTAAACCTCTTCACCGAGCACGTCGACCCGCAGATCAAAATCGCGGTCGACGCGGCGTGCACCCGGCTGGCCGACCTCGGGGTGCGGCTGCGTGAAGTCCGGCTGCCCATGGCCGACGAGGTGATGGCCACCGAATTCGGGATCCTGCAGCCCGAGGCGGCCAGTTTTCACGAGCAGACGCTGCGCGAGCACGGCGACCTCTACACCGAGGACGTGCGTGCGGCATTGCAGGCCGGAATGTCGGTATTGGCGACGGATTACCTTGCCGCACAACGCAAGCGGGACCTCTTCCGGCGGCAGTGGAACGCGCTCTTCGACGAGATCGACATCCTGGTCGCCCCGACGGTGCCGGTCGCGGCGATGGAGGCAGCCCGCCCGGAGGTGACCTGGCCGGACGGGCTCACCGAGGGCCCGGTGCAGGCATACATCCGGTTTTCCGCCCCGGCGAACCTTGCCGGGCTGCCCGCGCTTTCGGTGCCGTGCGGATTCACCGACGCCGGCCTGCCGATCGGCCTGCAGATCATCGGTCGCGCCTTCGACGAGGCCACCGTGCTACGCGTGGGCCACGCCTATCAGTCCGCGGCGGACTGGCCGTCGTGGCCGCCGGTGGTGGCAGCCGAGCGCAGCGTTTTGGCGTAGCGCAGGCTGTCCTGGGGCTCGGTACTCAAGTTGGGATAGACCGCGTGGCGGGGCAGTCGCTCCTCCAACACGAATCCGGCACGTTCGAGCAACCGCGCCGACCGTTGGTTGTCGACACTGCAGGTCGCCCAGACCCGCGCCACGTTGCCGTCGGACTCCAGCGCGGCCAGCAGCATCGTCAACACCTCGGACATCAACCCCTTGCCCCACCATCTGCGGCCCATGCAATAACCGATTTCGACCGATTCCGGCACCGGGCGCCGGCAGCTGGTCAGCCCGATGACTTCGCCGCTGTGTTGCAGTTCGATGGCCCAGGTGCGCTCGTCGTCGGTGGCGTTGAGTTTCTCGGCGATCACCCGCCGCGTCGTCGCCACATCGGGATGCGGGGCCCACAGCAGGTACTTGGTGACCGCGCGATCACGGGCAACCCGTTGAAAAAGGGCGCCGGCGTCCTCGAGCGTCGGCAACCGCAGCAGCAGCCGCGGGCCGGCGATCCGATCGGGCGGGTAGGCGACCATGCCGCTACAGGCCGAGCGCCTGATAGGTGCAGCGAACGAATTTCGGTTGGGCGGTACGCAGTTTCGCCAACGACGTGTTGCCCGCGACGGCGGTGGCCGCGTCGACGTTCAGGTCGGGCAGATTCTGGATCAGATAGATCAGGACGAGATCTACCGTCGGGTCCGCCTGCCACCACGTCCCGTACGCGCCCGGCCAGCTGAACGTTCCGACTCCGCCGGGCCCGAACAGCGGGACGGCCTTCGCGGGATTGGTCACCACCGACAGGTTCAGCCCGAATCCGCGTCCCACCCAGTACGGCGCGCCCAGGAAATCGTGGCGCTTCTGTGCATCGGTCAGCCGATCGGTGCGCATCAGCCGCACCGATTCGGGCGAGAGCACCCGCACCCCGTCGACGGTGCCATCGCCGAGCAGCATCCGGATGAATCGCAGATAATCCTCGGCGGTCGACCACAACCCGCCGCCGGCGTTGCAGAACGAGGGCGGCGTGATGTGCGGCGGGCCCATCACGTCGTGCCGCAGCCGATGATTGTCATCGAGCGAGTACATGGTCGCGGCGCGCCGGCGCGCCTGTGGGGAGACGAAGAATCCGGTGTCGACCATCCCGGCCGGGCCCAGCACCCGCTCGTCGAGCACCTGGTGGAAGGGTTTGCCGTCGATCCGAGAAGCGATGACGCCCAACAGGTCTATCGAGTGGCTGTAGGTGACCCGCTCGCCGGGTTGATGCACCAACGGCAGCCTAGCCAGCTCGCACAGCCACACGTCGGGACCCTGGTTGAACGGTAGCCGCTGGTAGGCCCGGGAGATCGGGCCGGACACCGAGAACCCGTAGGCCAGACCGCTGGTGTGGGTCAGCAGATCCTCGATCAGGAGGGCCCGGTTGGCCGGGTGCGTATGCTCCAGCGGGCCGTGCCGGTCGTCGAGTACCCGCAGGTTGGCCAGCTCCGGCGCCCACCGCGCGACCGGGTCTTTGAGCGCCAACTTGCCCTCGTCGACCATGCTCATGATCGCGGCCACCGTCACCGGCTTGGTCATCGACGCGATGCGGAACAGGGTGTCTTTCTGCATGGGCAGACCGGCGTCGACGTCGCGGTAGCCGATCTCGTTGATCTGCAGGATCTCGCCGAGCTGCCACACCACGGTCACCGCACCGGCGAGCAGGCCCGCGTCGCAGACCTCGCGGATGGACGCCTGATTGCCCTCGAGATTCACCCGGTTGAGGTTAGCGGCCGTTACCGGTGCTGCTGGTCCCCGGGCTGCGCGAATGCTTGCAGGCGCCGACGCGTCTGGTGATCCGGAGCGCCGGGCTCGCCGTCACGGTGCCGGCCGCGCGTGTAGTCGCCCTGCCACTCCACCCGGTCCCCGGCGGCCACCCGCGCAATCTGCTCGGCGTGCTTTGCCGCGTCGCGTTCGCGAAGGAACAGTTCATGTTTGCGCTGCAGGTCTTCGTCGGCGGTGATGCTGCGCAACTCGGGGACGAACTCTTCCAGCTCGGCGCGTCGTTGCGGGACGATCATGCAGATCGGCTCGTCCACCTCGAAGCGCACCGGCATCATCTTGCGGGTGAGTTTCCAGCTCATGCTGAAACTCGCGCTGGCCCAGTCGGTTTCGACGATTCCCTCCAGGGCGCACACGCCGTCCTTCGGGTAGTTCGCCGGCCCGCGGACCAACAGGTTGTAGCCCGGGGGAGTGCGAAACAGCAGCGGCAGGCGCCAGGTCAGGATGCCGTTGCCGAAGTGGCTGGCGGGCAGGAACTGGTTTGCCACGTACTCATCGGGTTCGATCAGCACGTCGATGCCGTCGTTTTGCGCCACCCAGGTGGCATTGAAGGCGCACGGGTTACGTAACTCCCAACCGCTTTGGTTGGCGATCAGCATCGGCAGACATCGACTCGGCCAGCCCTTGTCCGCGTCCGACTGGGCCGACATCCAGGCCCGGGTGATCGGTGCCGGAATGATTTGCGGTGCGCCGTCGCCCGTGATGTAGCCGATCAGCGGACGGGCCGGCCTGTCGTCACTCACGCGAGACAGATTAGCCGCGTTCGCGGCGCCGCACCGATCTCGGCGTCGCGTTACGCCGGCCGGTCGTGTCGCGCCGGAACGAAGGCGCGCAGCTGGCGCCGCGTCTGGTGATCCGGTGCCCCGGGGTCGCCGTCGGTATGTCTGCCCTGCATGTAGTCGCCTTGCCATTCCACCTGCTCGCCCGCGGCGAGCCGGGCCGTCTGTTCAATACGCCTGGCCTCGCTGCGGGAGCTCAGGAAGTACTCGTACTTGCGCTGCAGTTCGGCGTCGGATCCGAGACACCTGAGCTCGGGAACGAACCGCTCCAGCTCGCCTCGCCGCTGCGGCACGATCACGCAGATCGGCTCGTCGACTTCGAAGCGGACCGGCATCAATTTTCGGGTGAATTTCCAGCTCATGCTGAAACTGGCGCTCGCCCAATCGGTTTCGACGATTCCTTCCAGCGGACACACGGCGTCCTTGGGATAGTTTGCCGGGCCGCGGACGAGCAGGTTGTAGCCCGGGGGAGTGCGAAACAGCAGCGGCAGATGCCAGGTGAGGATGCCGTCGCCGAAATGGCTGACGGGCAGCAGCTGGTCGGGCTCGCGTTTCGCCGGCGAGATCAGCACGTCGACGCCGTTCTCCTCACCCATCCAGGTGGCGGTGAATGCGCTCGGATTGCGCAGCTCCCAACCACTTTGATTGGCGATCAGCATCGGCAAACACCTATTGGGCCAGCCCTTGCGGCCCTGCGCCATCTCCCGCATCCAGGCTCGGCTGGAGCGGGCCGGTGTGATCTGCGGGGCATTCTCCCGGGTGACGAAGCCGATCAGGGGGTACGACTGCCCGTCGCAGGGGTCACTCACGCGGTCAGACTATTTTCAACAACCGGGAATCCGCTGTGAGTCATCGTTGGAGGTGCTTGTGGTGCCCGCGACAACACCGGGTGTCAGCGCAGGGGCCGGCGCCCGCGTTTTGTCCCGGCAAAATTTCACCACGGTTTCGGTTGGGCAAAGGTACGGCAGCGTTACCGGCGTTGCGACGGCCGAGACCGCCGGGATGGCTTTAGGTTGGCCGTTATGGCCGGACTGAGCACATACGTGAAGCGCGGGCGCACAGCGCTTCACGTCGCCGTGACGGCCGCGACGGTGGGCGTCCTGGGGGTGGCCGTCACCCCCGTCGCTCACGCGGCCGCCGCCGCGGCGACGTTGTCAGTGCAGCACGCCTGGCAGACCGGGTTCATCGCGCGCTTCACCGTCACGAACATGAGCACGGCACCACTCACCGATTGGCGGATCGAGTTCGACTTGCCACCGGGAGAAGGTATTTCGCACACCTGGAACAGCAGCTTCACCCAGTCGGGCACGCATTTCATCCTCGGACCCGCGAACTGGAATCGCAGCATTGCACCCGGTGAATCGGCGACGGGTGGTTTCCGGGGAGTGCTGACCGGGGCCTTCTCACCACCGGCGAATTGTGTTCTCAACAGGCAAGTTCCGTGCAGCTAGCGGCGGCACCGGTCCCCAGGTCGCCGGGCAACGGGGGCGCGCAACTCCGGTAATGCGTCCCGGTCGGTGTGACGAACTCCACTGTATGACATCCCTTTTCGTCGATCGCCGCCGTCACGCGCCAGCCCGGCTCTTCCTTGGTGTAATTACAGCGTTCGCACATGCCGACACCGTTCGCCGCGCTGGTCGCCCCGCCCTGGCGATGCGGCGTGGAGTGATCCGTGTGCCGGATCGGGGCATCGCAGTACGGGGTGCGGCAGCGCTGATCCCGCAGGCGGATGAACTCCGCCAATCCCTTCGGAAAGCACCGGATTCGGGATTCCATGGTGATAAGCGATCGCGCCCGCGGGTGCCGATAGAGGCGCCGCAGCGTGGCGCGGGTGCGGCCGTCGAGCGCCGCGTCGCTCACCAGCCGACGGGCGATGCCGGCCGGTATCGGACCGTACCCACCGACCAGCGCGGCGCTGTCGTCGTCACCCAGCAATGAACCGTCGGAAATCACCAGATTGACCGCGACGGGCGCAGGCACCTGCGCGGGGCGCCCGGTAACACGTTCGATCAACGCATCGGCCATCACCTGGCCGCGGCTGCGGCCGTCGCACGTGGTGTCGGCGGTTCGCTTGAGCGCCGCGTACACCGACACGCCCTGCGCGACCGGGAGCAGCGCCGTCAGGTACGTCATGGTGTCGGGTGCCGGCCGGATCGTCACCGTGCGGTCCGAGTCGGCCTTGGCGGCCCGATCGACAACCGCCTGCGGGTCGAGCCGGTACGCGATGGCCCGGGCCGCCGCGGCCACGCGCGCATCGCCCATTCCCTCCAGCGATGCGGCGTCGGCACAGAGCTCGGCGTCCAGCGCCCGGCGGTCGTCGACCTCCAGGCAGGCCGACTCGCGCACGATGAGCGTGGCCCGCCACTCCGACAGCAGCCCGGCCTGCAGAGCCGCGAGCGTGTGCGGCATCTCGTATACCAGCGCCTTGGCGAGGCCGAGGTGCCTGCCGCCGCGAACCGGGGCATCCCGTCGTGCCAGCGCGATTTCCCCCGCCAGGCCGCGGCCGCGCCGCGCGGCCGGTACGTCGCGGCCGGCCTCGCGCGAGCGGCGCCGCACATCGAGGACGGCGGCCGCGCGCGCCTGACCCGCGGCGGCCGCGGACTTGACCCGCTCCAGTTCGGCGATCCGCGCGATCAGCGCCGCCTCGTCGGCGTCGGGATCGACGACGGCCAAACCAATGTATTCGAACATATGTGCGATAGTAATCGGGGCACTGACCGCGTTGACTCGCCAGAAATGCGCGTGAAAGGGTTATTCGTTGCCTCACTGAAAATGCGCGCGTACGCCC
>NZ_LQPT01000099.1 GCF_002102355.1 Mycobacterium sherrisii
GCCACGTGAGCGATCGGACGATCAGCGCAACGGGCCACGAGTCGACGACGGCCTTCAACGGACAACGGGGCATTACCGTGGGTCACGGACGGGTTCCTTCGGTAGTCAGGACGAGGGGTTTGGCGATTTCTCATCCTGCCGCCGAAGAACCCGTCCCCCGAACACCTCAACCCGTGTCGGCGTCTACAACCTCATGACCCGCAACAGCTAGCATCTCCCGCAGCACGTCGGGGTGGCAGGTGGTGAGTCGTTCGGCCAGCACAGCAGGCAGGTCGATATTGTGGGCAGTGGTCATCGCGTCGATTCCTTTGCTCGAGAAACTTTGGACGGTCTCTCGAAGAATCACGCGATGACCTTCATCCACTCGGCTACGACACGCCGGTCACCAGAATCAGGTCCGACTCGTACACCACCTTGGTGGACGCAACCTCAGCCCGACGCTCACTCAGTGCCGGGTCCACATCCGGGTGACCGGGTCGCATTGCAGCAGATAGCCGTCGTTCGAGGTGGACATCGCGAACACCGGGACGTCGGGCAGGTCGCACGAGCTGCCCGCGGTGTGCACTCCGGCCGCGATCGGCGCCTTGTCCCAGGTGTTGCCCTCGCACACGACCTGCTGGTTACTGGTCGGGTCGTAGGCGAGCTTGTCGACGTCGGTGCACAACCCGCCGAGCACGGCTGGCGCCGGGTGCGCCGGTGCGGTCGAGGTGCTGATCACCTGGTTGGGGTCGGCCAGCGTCACCCCCGCCGGCGCGTCACCGACCCGGGTGGCCACCACCGGCACCCGCACCACGGCGCCCTGCGCGCCGCACTCGTTGCTGAGCACCGTCTCGGTTTCGGTGCCCCGCAGCGTCCCGTCGGGCTGGGGCGCCAACGACCAGGAGAGGGTTTCCTGTTGGGTCGCCCCGAGTTGCCCGTTGGGCTGTCGGCAGCCGACCCGCTCCTGCTGTGGCCCCCCCTGCCAATAGCCGCCGACATAACGCAAGGTGTCCGTCTCGCCGCCGTCGGCGGTGCTGGCCACCTGGTGGTTGGTGTCGTCCAGCTTGGTGCCGGTGGCCGCGCATCCGTTCGTGGTGCATGCCGAGCGAAATGCCCACCAGCCCGTGTCCGAGCCGTCGTGGCGGATCGGGATGCCGTTGGTCGTCCGCTTGGTCTGGTCGTAGCTCAATTGATAGGTGCCGCCCAACACCGGTCCACCGGGCCGCGGGGCGGCGCTGGCGACGGGCGCCGACGGCCGTGACGCCAACGCTGGCTTGGGTTGCGGACTTGCCGGCTCAAAGGAGTACAGCGTCGACCACGTCGCCGCGACGGCGATCAACACCGCGCAGACCAGCGCGGCCGACCAGCGGACCCGCGATGAGGACCTGCGGTACGCCGCCGGAATCAAACGTCGCCGGTGCGGCGTGGTCGCAGAGTCTTCGGCGACGGCGTCGACCTGCTCGCTGACGGCGGCGGCGAATAGGCGACAACGCTCGAAGCGCTCGGCGGCTTGCTTGGCAAGGGCTTTGGCGAACACGTCGTCCAGATACGCCAACTCCGGACGGTAGTCGCTGAGCCGCGGCGGATCCTCGTGGAGATGCTGGCCGATCACCGCGATCGGGTTGGCGTGCTGGAACGGCGGGGCGCCCGTGAGCAGATGAAATGCCGTGGCCGCCAACGCGTATTGGTCCGCGCGGCCGTCGATGTTGGATCCGGTCAACTGCTCGGGCGCCGCGTAGGCGACCGTTCCGACCGCGACATTGGTCTCGGTGATCCCGCTGATATTGCCCAGGTGTCGCGCTACACCGAAGTCCGCCAACAAGATTCGCTGATCGTCAGCACCGGGATGGGTGAGCAGAATGTTGGCGGGTTTGACGTCGCGGTGCAGCAACCCGCGATCGTGCGCGTAATCGAGTGCGCCCGCGACGGCTTGGAGAATCGCACACACCTCGCCGACCGGCATCCCTTCGTGGTAGCGCTCTTTCACCAGCCGGGACGCGTCGGTGCCCTCGACGTAGTCCATCGAGATCCACAGCCGACCGTCGAATTCGCCGCGATCGTGCACGCCGACGATGTGCGGGTGCCACAGCGTGGCGGCGAGATCGGCCTCCCTGTTGAACCTTTCGCGGAACTCGCCGTCGGCGGTGACGGGCTCGGCGAGGACTTTGATCACGTCGCGGCGCGGCAGCCGCGGATGCAACGCCAGATAGACCTCGGCCATCCCGCCCGCGCCCAGTGGCCGCAGGATGGTGTAGCCCGCGAAGGATGCGCCGTTGGTCATCGCCGGGTGCGATTCGCTGACCTGATCAGCGGCGGGTGCGGGGTTCGGCGTTGAGTTGACCGGAGGGACAAGGCGAAACAAGTTCGCGACGGTCACCGAGGAACGTGGATGAAATCCCGCACGCAGCGCCTCGCGCGCCAGTCGCGGGTTGGTCAGCAACCGCCGGCCGCGGCCTAGGCGCCAGGTCGGGCGCTTCAGCTCGTCCATGTGTGATGGCCCCCTCGTGTGTCGGCATTCGTGCGCACGTCGGCACAGCTCCCCGTCACGCATCCTGCCCGACGCGGATGGGCGAAAGGCCGTTCAACGCTATGAACCAGCTATGAGCCGTCGAACGGAAACAAAGCTAAGTCACAGGCGAATCCAATGGGGAGCACTGTCCCGGCGCACCGATACTTGAGTGGTGAGTCGACCCGCCCCACCTGTCCTGACAATTCGGCACGACGGGTCTCAGAGAACATTCGCCGCCGGTCGAGAAGTGATCGTCGGGCGCGATCGGCATGCCGATCTGCACATTGCCGATCCGCGGATATCCCGCGCCCACCTGGTCGTGCGCTTCGATCGGGGCCGCTGGCTGGCCATCGACAACGGCTCGCTGAACGGAACCTACGTCAACGGCTACCGGATGCCGGTCGTCGACATTCACGACGGCCAGAGCATTCACGTCGGCAATCCCCAGGGACCGCAGCTGACCTTCGCCATCGGCCCGCAGCAGGCCCGGGCCAACCGCCCAGCGCAGGGACGACCCACGCCGCAATCCGGCCCACCCACGATCGCCTGGTCCGCGCTGCCCGACCCGCCGACGACAACCTCGCAGCCCGTGCCCCCGCCGCCGCGGCAAAACGCGGCGCCTCGCACGCCCCCCGGGCGTCAACAGCCCCGAATGCCCAGCCCGTCAAGGCATCCCGACATGCCCCCGCGGCGCGCGACACCACCCGAGGAACTCACCGTCGTCCACGCAGCCCGGGACGCGACACCGCCCGCCGAGTCCACCGTGATCGACGCCAAGACCGCCGACGTGTCGAATTTGGCGACGCGGTTTGTGAAGTTGCTCTCACCGCGGTCGTCGTCGGCCGCAGGGACGGCGGGCGCGATGACGATCGGGCGCGCCCCGGAGAACGACATCGTCGTGCCCGACGTCCTGGCCTCCCGTCAGCACGCGGCGCTGATTCCCACCCCGCTGGGTCTGGAGATCCGGGACAACAGCATCAACGGAACGTTCGTCAACGGCACCCGGGTCGGATCGGCGATCCTGAGCGACGACGACGTGGTGACCATCGGCAACGTCGACCTAGTCGTGCGCGACGGCACCCTGTTGACACTTGGCGAGACCGCGACCCGCACCGGCGGCCTGCAGGTCCGCGACGTCAAGTACGTCGTCGACAACGGCAAACAACTGCTGGACAACATCTCGCTGACCGCCCGCCCGGGCACGCTGACCGCCGTCATCGGGGGATCCGGCGCGGGCAAGAGCACGCTGGCCCGGTTGATCGCCGGCTACACCAGCCCCAGCTCCGGGACGGTGACCTTCGCGGGCCACGACATTCACGCCGAGTACGCCTCGCTGCGCAGCCGGATCGGCATGGTCCCGCAGGACGACGTCGTGCACCGGCAGCTCACCGTCACCCAGGCGCTCAGCTATGCCGCCGAGCTGCGGCTGCCCCCCGACACCAGCAAGGCCGACCGGGCCAAGGTGGTCGCCCAGGTGCTGGCGGAACTCGAGCTGACCAAGCACGCCGACACCCGCGTCGACAAGCTCTCCGGCGGGCAGCGCAAACGGGCCTCGGTCGCTCTGGAGCTGCTCACCGGGCCGTCGCTGCTGATCCTCGACGAGCCGACGTCCGGGCTTGATCCGGCGCTGGATCACCAGGTGATGACGATGTTGCGCCAGCTGGCCGACGCCGGCCGGGTGGTGGTCGTCGTGACGCACATGCTGTCGTATCTCGACCTGTGCGACCAGCTGCTGCTGGTGGCCCCGGGCGGTAAGACGGCCTACTGCGGCCCGCCGGACCAGATCGGCGCGGCGATGGGCACCACCAACTGGGCCAAGATCTTCACCAAGGTGGGCGCCGATCCCGACGAAGCCAACCGGCGCTTCGTGGAACGCAAGCAGGCCGAGCGGCGGCGGCAAAAACCGTTGCCGGCCAACGACGATGAGCCCGGAGAACTCGGTGAGCCGGTGCACACCAGCGTGCGGCGTCAGGTCTCGACGATCGCGCGCCGACAGATCCGGCTGGTCGTGGCCGACCGGGCCTATTTCATCTTTCTGGCGGTGCTGCCGTTCATCCTGGGGTCGTTGTCGTTGACGGTCCCGGGGTCGTACGGATTTCACCTGCCCGGCGCCAACGCCGGCACCCCCGACGAATCCGCACAGATACTGGCGCTGCTGATGCCGGCCGCGGCGTTCATGGGCACCGCGCTGACGATCCGCGATCTGGTCGGTGAGCGCGCCATCTTCCAGCGCGAACAGGCCGTCGGGCTGTCCACGACGGCCTACCTACTCGCCAAGACGGCGGTGTTCTGCGGGTTCGCGGTCGTGCAGTCGGCGATCATCACCGCGATCGTAGTGCTCGGCAAAAGCGCACCGACGCGTGGCGGTGTGCTGCTGGGGCACAGCACGGTGGCCGCCACCGTCGAACTGTTCGCCACCGTGGCAGCCACCTGCGTCGCCTCGGCCATCCTCGGCCTGGCCATCTCGTCGCTGGTCCGCTCCAGCGAGCAGATCATGCCGCTGTTCGTCGTCGCAGTGATGGCGCAGCTGGTGCTGTGCGGCGGCATGGTCCCGGTGACGGGCCGGCTCGGACTCGACCAGCTGTCGTTCGTCACGCCCGCCCGCTGGGGTTACGCCGCGGCGGCGGCAACGGTCGACCTGCGCCACCTGGTGCCCGACACGCTGCTGCCGCAGGACCGCTTCTGGCAGCACACGACGAAGACCTGGCTGCTCGACATGGGCATGCTGGCCGGCCTGTCCGTGCTGTATCTGGGCTTCGTGCGGTGGAAGATCCGGTTACGCCGGTGACCGCCGCCGCCGGAGTAAGGTGACGCCATCCATCCGCCCAAGCACGAGACGTTCGACCTGCTCGCCCGCACCAACACCGATCCCAAGGGCATCGTGCGGGCGGTCGACGAGTATGCCGTGCGCCCGTGGGGCCTCTATGTCGCCCGGCCCACCCCCGGCCGAGCCCAGTTCCACTACCTCGAATCCTGGCTGCTCCCGTCATTGGGCTTGCGCGCCACCGTGTTTCACTTCAACCCCGGCCACGAACGCGACCACGACTACTACCTCGACATCGGTGACTACCGCCCGGGCCTGGACGCGTGGACGTCGGAGGACCACTACCTGGACATCGAGGTGCGTACCGGCGCCGGCGCGCACCTGGCCGACGTCGACGAGTTGCTCGATGCGGTGCGGCTCGGCCTGCTGCGCCCCGAGACGGCCGAGCAGGCGATCCGGCGAGCCGTTCACGTGCTCGAGGGGCTGGCCGGCAACGACTATGACTTGGCTCGCTGGCTGGCCGGCGACGGCATCGACCTCACCTGGCGCGGCCGATGACGATGCCGCCCCGCGGTTTTCCCAGGCTGTGCTGGGGTATTTCTCCCGCCATGCCTTTGAGCGAATACCGGCGCAGACCACGGTCCGGGAAAAGCCCAGAACCGCCCGGGCGGCTGCGGCGCAGACGCCGCGGCACCCCGACCGCGCCGTGTTTCGTCATCCAGCACCACGCCGCCCGCAGCGATCATTACGACTTCCGGCTGGAAATCGACGGCGTGCTCGTCTCCTGGGCGGTCCCCCGAGGACCGTCGACGAATCCGAAGGACCGACGAATGGCGCGCCGCACCGAGGATCATCCCCTGGCCTACGCCGGATTCGAGGCGGTCATTCCCGATGGCGAGTACGGCGCGGGCCCGGTGATCGTCTGGGACCGCGGCGCCTACGTCAACGCCACCGAGCACGAGATGCGCGAATGCCTGCGCCGCGGCCACCTCTCGGTCCGACTGCAAGGTGCCAAGTTACAGGGCGGATTTACCCTCACCCGGATTCGTGAGGGTAAGGACGAGACCTGGCTGCTGATCAAACGCAAGGACGCGGACGCCGACGCCCGACGCAAACCCGTCAAGAGTCAACCCGAATCGGTGTTGTCCGGCCGCACGCTGGACGACCTGACCGCCCCGTCATGACCGATCTCGCCGGTCTGCCCGACTCGGTGCGCGCCGCCTTGCGCGCCGAGCCGGTGCCGGATTGGCGGGCGCCGATGCTGGCCACGCTGACCGACAAACGGTTCGACGACCCGAACTGGATTTTCGAGCGCAAGTTCGACGGCATGCGTTGCCTGGCGTTTCGTGACGGCGATCACATTCGTCTGTTATCGCGAAATCGCCAGCCACTCAATGGAACCTATCCGGAGCTGGTCGACGCGCTTGCCGCCCAGCGCACCACCCGCTTCGTGGTCGACGGCGAGGTCGTGGCGTTTCAGGGACGCCGCACCAGCTTCGCGCGGCTGCAGGGCCGGCTGGGCATCACCGACGCCGAGGTGGCCCGGGCATCGCAAATCCCGGTGTACTACTACCTTTTCGACCTGCTGCACCTCGACGGCGAAGATACGACCGCGTTGCCGTTGCGGTGGCGCAAGCGCCTGCTGCGCACCGCCATCAGCTTCGACGATCCGTTGCGTAACACTGCCCACCGCGTCGGCCACGGCCTTGCCGCCTACCAGGCCGCGTGCAAACGCGGGGACGAAGGAGTGATCGCCAAGCTGGCCGACTCCCCCTACGAGGGAGGCCGGTCGAAGAATTGGCTGAAATTCAAATGCGTGCGCGACCAGGAGTTCGTCGTCGGCGGCTACACCAGCCCGAAAGGCAGCCGAATCGAGTTGGGCGCGTTGTTGATCGGCTACTATGCCGGCCCCAAGAAAAACCGAGACCTGGTCTACGCCGGCAAGGTCGGCACCGGCTTCGACGAGGCCACCCTGCGCGGCCTGCACCAGCGGCTCCGTCCCCTCGAACAGGACACACCACCGTTTAGCCGAGGACTGGTGCGCGAGAACGGCGCTCGCTGGGTCCGTCCGGAGATGGTGGTCCAGATCGGGTTTACCGAGTGGACCCGCGACGGCAAGCTTCGCCATCCGCGCTACCAGGGCCTGCGAACCGACAAGGAACCCGCCGAGGTGATACGGGAGACGCGCTGATGGCACGCATCATGGTCGACATCACCCACCCGGATCGCGTCCTGTTCCCGAAGGACGGGATCACCAAGCAACACCTGGCCGACTACTACGGCGATGTCGCCGAGACCATGCTGCCGCATTTGCGGGGCCGGGCGCTGACCGTGCAGCGATTTCCTCGCGGTATCGGCGAAAAAGGATTCGTGCAACAGGATTTCGCCGACGCACTGCCGGATTGGATGAACGGGGTCAAGGTCGACAAGGAGGGCGGCACGCTGGTCCATCCGCTGGTCGACCGCCCCGAAGCGCTGCGCTGGCTGGCCAACCAGAGCTGCATCACCCTGCATGTGTGGCAGTCTCGGCAAGACCGGCTGCACCATCCCGACCGGCTGGTGTTCGACTTCGATCCCACCGGCGGCGACTTCGCGGTGGTGCGGGCGGCCGCCCGCGCGGCGGCCGACGTGCTCGACGAGTTGGGTTTGGCCCGCTACGTGCAGACGACCGGGTCGCGTGGACTGCACGTGGTGGTGCCGCTACGCCCGGAGACCGACTTCGACACCGTGCGTCAATTCGCCCGTGACGTCGCCGAAGTCGTCGCCGCCGACGACCCCGCGCATCGCACGGTCCAGGCCCGCAAGGACAAGCGCGGCGACCGCGTCTACCTCGACATCATGCGCAACGCCTACGCACAGACCGCGGTCGCGCCGTACTCGGTGCGGGCCCGCGATGGTGCGCCGGTGGCCACCCCGCTGGAGTGGGACGAACTCGACAGCCGGGGGCTGCGCGCGGACCGGTTCACCCTCCGCGACGTCCCCAAACGCCTGGCCGCCCAAGGCGATCCGTGGGCCGACCTGTACCGGCACGCCCGCTCGCTGACCGGTCCGCTCGAGCGGTTGGCGAAGCTTCGTGCCTGAGCTGCCCGACGTCGAGGGGTTCCGGCGCGAACTGGCGAAAACTTTGCCCTGCCGCAAGATCGCGCACGTGCGGGTCGACGACCCCGGGATCCTGCGCAACACCTCTGCCACCGAGCTCGGTCGCCGCCTCGCCGGGCACCGCTTCAAGTCCCCACGCCGGCACGGCAAGTGGCTGATCCTGCCCACCGACGGCCCGACGCTGGTAGTGCACAGCGGCATGACCGGGCACCCGTTCTACGCCGAAACCGGTGCCGAGCCGGAAAAGTATGAACGACTGGTGGTCTCGCTGGACAAGGGTGAACTGCGCTACGCCGATCTTCGCAAGCTGCGCGGGGTGTGGCTGGCCGACGACGAGGACGACCTTGCGGACGTCCTGGGGCGACAGGGGCCCGACGCGTTGGGTATGGGCCTGCGGGAATTTCGCGAGGTTGTCACCGGCCGCCCCCGCAAGGCCGGCCGGCTGAAGCCGACGCTGATGGACCAGGCGGTGATCGCCGGTCTCGGAAATCTGCTCACCGACGAAATCGCTTGGCGGGCCAGGCTTCGGCCCACGCATCCGGTGGCCGACCTCGGCGCCGACGACGTGAAGCGGCTGCACACCGCGGTGACCCAAGTGTTGCGCACCTCGGTGCGGCATGGCCGGGTGCCCGGACTGCCCAACTGGTTGACCCGGGTGCGTGACGACCCCGACCCGAGTTGCCCGCGCTGCGGGACACGGCTGCGCCATGACCGGGTGGGCGGCCGAACGTCGTTGTGGTGCCCGCACTGCCAGCACTGACCGCGCGGGTTACGGCCGCCAGCCGGTGAAGTCCGCCCACCCCCACGCGCGGCGGTAGGCCCCGGCCAGCCACGGCTCCTTCGCCTCCGCGTAGCTGGCCGTGTCGCCTCCGGCCTGCTGTTCGGCCGACTTCTTGGCGGCCAGGTAGTCCGCCCGCTCCTGCGGGTTGGCGGCCAGCCAGTCCACGAACAGCAACCCGAACTGCTGGTTGGGCCAGCCATTCACCCGGATGTGCACGTTGGTCGGACGGCCGGGGTCAGCGGAACCATGAATTCGCTTGCGCCACAGCGCCGCATCGTCGTTGTGGTCGTAATCGGCGACGGTGCTGCGGGCCTCGGTATGCGCCTCATCCCGGTCGATGTGTTCGACGTGCGGGTAGCCTGCCGACAGCAAGGCACCGGCGAGTTCGTCGGCGACCGCGAGTGATTCGACGGTGACCTGGACGTCGATGACGTCCTTGGCGTCGAATTCCGGCACCGCGGTCGATCCAATGTGGTCGACGCGCAACGCGTTATGGCCACACGCCGTGGACAGCCGGGCGACGATGCGCCGGGCCTGGTCCGGCCAGGTCGGATCGGCTGCCACCACCCGCGTCGCAGCGCGGGCGGTTCGACGCTCGGACAGATTGTGTGCAAACGGCACGATCCGGTCGTTCCACACCTCGCGGGCGCGCTTGACCAGTTCCTCCTGGCTGCCCGAGTTGTCCATCCAGATATCGGCGACGGCACGCCGCTGATCGTCGTCGGCCTGGGCGGCGATCCTGGCCCGGGCGTCTTCCTCCGGCATGCCGCGGAGCTCGACGAGCCGCCGCACCCGCACCTCGACATCGGCGTACACGATGATCACGAGTGGAAACAGCGGTGCCATACCGGATTCCACCAGCAGCGGAATGTCCTCGACCACCACCGCGTCCTCGGGCACCGACGCGATGATCTCCGCGCGCCGCCGAGCCACCAGCGGATGGATGATCCCGTTCAGCTTCTGGCGTGCCGCGTCATCGGGAAACGCTCTGGCGGCCAACGTCGGACGATCCAGCGACCCGTCGGGCAGCAGGATGTCCTCGCCGAACGCCTCGACGAGCGACGCCAACCCCTCGGTGCCCGGTCGGACGACCTCTCGAGCGATGACGTCGCCGTCGACGATGACCCCGCCGCACTCCGCGAACGTGGCCGACAGCGCGGATTTGCCGGCGCCGATGCCGCCGGTCAACCCGATGCGCAGCATCCCGGACCGACGTTAGGCGTTGCCGGCGAGCTTTTCCCGCAGCGCGGCCAGCTGTGCGTCGCTGGCCAGCGAACCGCCTGCCGCCTTCTCCGCGGGCGCGCCGTTACCCGGCGCGTGCTCGCCGTCGCCGTGCCCGGCCGCTTCGGCCGCGGCGAACTTCTCCATCTGCGCGGTGTGCATCTTGTGCCGGCGCTCGGCCTCGGCGTAGCGGGCCTCCCACTCCTGGCGCTGGGCGTCGAAGCCTTCCATCCACTCGTTGGTTTCGGCGTCGAAGCCCTCGGGGAAGATGTAGTTGCCCTGCTCGTCGTAGCTGTCGGCCATGCCGTACTTCGCCGGGTCGAACTCTTCGGTGTAGTCCTCATTGGCCTGCTTGAGCGACAACGAGATTCGGCGGCGCTCCAGGTCGATGTCGATGACCTTGACCATCGCGTCGTCGCCGACCGCGACCACCTGGTCGGGCACTTCGACGTGGCGCTCGGCCAGCTCCGAGATGTGCACCAGGCCCTCGATGCCCTCCTCGACGCGGACGAACGCACCGAACGGCACCAACTTGGTGACCTTGCCGGGCACGATCTGCCCGATCGCGTGGGTCCGGGCGAAGTGGCGCCACGGGTCTTCCTGAGTTGCTTTGAGCGACAACGAAACCCGCTCGCGATCCATGTCGACGTCGAGCACCTCGACGGTGACCTCGTCGCCCACCTGGACCACCTCGGACGGGTGGTCGATGTGCTTCCAGGACAGCTCCGAGACGTGCACCAGGCCGTCCACCCCGCCCAGGTCGACGAACGCGCCGAAGTTGACGATCGAGGAGACCACGCCCTTGCGGATGGTACCCTTCTGCAGCTGGTTGAGGAACTCGCTGCGCACCTCGGACTGGGTCTGCTCCAGCCAGGCGCGCCGCGAGAGCACCACGTTGTTGCGGTTCTTGTCCAGCTCGATGATCTTGGCCTCGATCTCCTTGCCGATGTAGGGCTGCAGATCACGGACCCGGCGCATCTCGACCAGCGAGGCGGGCAGGAAGCCGCGCAGCCCGATGTCGAGGATCAGGCCGCCCTTGACGACCTCGATGACGGTGCCCTTGACGGCCTCGTCCTTCTCCTTGAGTGCCTCGATGGTGCCCCAGGCGCGCTCGTACTGGGCGCGCTTCTTGGACAGGATCAGACGGCCTTCTTTGTCCTCCTTGGTGAGAACAAGGGCCTCGACCTCATCGCCGACGGAAACGACCTCGTTGGGGTCGACATCGTGCTTGATGGAGAGCTCGCGGGCGGGGATGACCCCTTCGGTCTTGTAGCCGATATCGAGGAGCACCTCGTCCCGGTCCACTTTGACGATCGTGCCTTCGACGATGTCGCCATCGTTGAAGTATTTGATCGTTTTGTCGATTGCGGCGAGAAAGTCCTCGCTGGAGCCAATGTCGTTGACGGCTACTTGGGGCGAGGTGACGGTGGGACTCGGCATATTGTTGGGGTGCTCCGGACAGGTTGGGTCGTAGGGATTAATCAGGGATTTACGTGTTGAGGCTACTCGACTTGGCTCACGCTGGCCAAACTCGGGCTCTTATAACCGCTGGGTATCTGACGCGGACGTTACATCCGTGCGAATACGGGGACGCGTGAGCCGCCCCGGTCGGTGTCGCGGTGGCGTCGGGTCGCGCTAGTGCGCGGCTTAGTGTGCTGCCGAGTCCCAGGAGTGCCCGTAGCCGACGGAAACCTCCAGCGGGACGTCCAACGGGTAGGCGGACCCCATCTTCTCGCGCGCCAGCGCCTCGACCTGCTCGCGCTCACCGGGGGCGATTTCGAACAACAATTCGTCGTGGACCTGCAACAACATCCGCGATCTGAGTCCGGCGTCCTTGATCGCCTTGTCCACCTCGATCATGGCCACCTTGATGATGTCGGCGGCGCTGCCCTGAATGGGTGCGTTGAGCGCGGCGCGTTCGGCGGCCTCGCGGACGTTGCGGTTGCTGCTGTCCAGCTCGGGGAGATAGCGCCGGCGGCCGAACACCGTGGAGGTGTAGCCGTCCTTGCGGGCCTGCTCCACGACATCGCGCAGGTAGTCGCGGATGCCGCCGAATCGGGCGAAGTAGGCGTCCATCTGCTCTTTGGCTTCTTCGGTGGAGATCTTGAGCTGCGCGGACAGCCCGTAGGCGCTCAACCCGTACGCCAGACCGTAGGACATCGCCTTGACCCGGCGGCGCAGCTCGGCGGTGACGTCCAGGATCGGCACCCCGAACGCCCGCGACGCCACGAACGAGTGCAGGTCCTCGCCGGTGTTGAACGCCTCGATCAGGCCCTCGTCCTTGGACAGGTGTGCCATGATCCGCATCTCGATCTGGCTGTAGTCGGCCGTCATCAGCTCGGCATAGGCCCCCGACTCACCCGAGCCGACCACGAACGCGTCGCGGATGCGTCGGCCGGCCTCGGTACGGATCGGGATGTTCTGCAGGTTCGGCTCGGTCGAGGACAGCCGGCCGGTCGCCGCGATGGTCTGGTTGAACGTGGTGTGGATGCGCCCGTCGGAGGCCACCGCGTTGAGCAGCCCGTCAACGGTGACCTTGAGCCGGGTGGCGTCGCGGTGGGTGAGCAGGTGCTGCAGGAACGGATGACCGGTCTTGTCGAATAGCGACTGCAGGGCGTCCGCGTCGGTGGTGTAGCCGGTCTTGGTGCGCTTGGTCTTCGGCATGCCCAGCTCGTCGAACAGCACGGTCTGCAACTGTTTGGGCGAGCCCAGGTTGATCTGCTTGCCGATCACCCCGTACGCCGCCTCCGCCGCGTCGCGGATCTGGTGGGCGAAATCGCTCTGCAGCTCGCTCAGTCGCTCCATGTCCACCGCGATGCCAGTGTGCTCCATCCCGGCCAGCACCCGCTGCACCGGCAACTCCATGTTCGCCAACAGCGAGGTGGAGTTGATGCGCGCCAGTTCCTCGTCGAGCGCATCGGCGAGATCCAGCACAGCCACCGCCCGCAGGATCAGCGTCTGCACCGCCTGATCGTCGACGCCTTCGGAGTCGTCGAGCAACGAAAGCTGTTGCTGCTCAGGCGTTTCAGCGCGCAATTCGCGGCGCAGGTAGCGCAGCGACAGATCGTCGAGGGCGAAGCTGCGTTGCCCCGGCCGCACCAAGTAGGCGGCCAGCGCGGTGTCGGAGGTGACGCCGTTCAGCGTCCAGCCCCGCCCGGCCAGATCGTGCATCGCCAGCTTGGCTTCGTGCAGCGCCTTGGGCGGACCGGGGTCGGCCAGCCAGGACGCCAGCGCCGCCTCGTCCTCGGGAGCCAGCGTCGCGGTGTCGATGTAGCGGCCCTCGCCGTCGGCGGAGACGATGGCCAGCGCGGTGGCGTCCGCGTCGTAGGCCAGGTGGGTGCCGACGACGGCCAGGCCGAACCGCTTGCCCGAGCTGTGCTCGGCCAGCCAGACGGCCAGCTCGCCGGGCTCCAGCGCGCCGCCGCGCACGTCGAATCCCTCGTCGACCTCGGGCTCGACGGCGGCCAGGGTCTCGAACAGCCGGTCGCGCAGCACCCGGAACTCCAGGTCGTCGAACAGGCGGTGAATCTGGTCACGGTCCCATGGCAGCAGCCGCAGCGTGTCCGGGGTTTGCGCCAGCGGCACGTCCTTGACCAGCTCGGTGAGCTCCCGGTTGCGGATGACGTTGGCCAGGTGCGCCCGCAGCGCATCGCCTACCTTGCCCCGCACCGCGTCGGCGTTGTCGACCAGACCCTGCAGCGATCCGTATTCGATGATCCACTTCGACGCGGTCTTCTCCCCCACGCCGGGAATGCCGGGCAAGTTGTCGCTGGGATCGCCCCGCAGCGCGGCGAAGTCGGGGTACTGCGCGGGAGTCAACCCGTACTTTTCGACCACCGCGTCCGGGGTGAAGCGGGTGAGCTCGCTGACGCCCTTGCGGGGGTAGAGCACCGTGACGTCGTCGCTGACCAACTGCAGCGCGTCGCGGTCGCCGGTGACCACCAGCACCCGATAGCCCTCCTGTTCGGCCTGCGTGGCCAGCGTCGCAATCAGGTCGTCGGCTTCGAACCCGGGCTCGGCGAGCACCGTGATGCCCAGCGCGACAAGCACTTCCTTGGTGATGTCGATCTGGCCGCGGAACTCGTCGGGGGTTTCCGACCGGCCGGCTTTGTACTCCGGGTAACGCTCGAGCCGGAACGTCTGGCGGGACACGTCGAACGCCGCGGCGACATGCGTCGGCGTCTCGTCGCGCAACAGGTTGATCAGCATGGCGGTGAAGCCGTACACCGCGTTGGTGGTCAGGCCGCCGCGGGTCTTGAAGTTCTCCGCGGGCAGCGCGTAGAACGCGCGGAAGGCCAGCGAATTGCCGTCCAGCAACATCAGTGTCGGCTTGGTCTGTTGCTCGCTGGGAATGACGGTCGCGGCAGGCACGGCTCTCACTCTAGGCATCGGGTGTGACGGCCGGCCGCCCCCGACCGGCCGCGGATCAGAACTGCAACACGTTTCAGTTTTGTGTCCAGGCTGGGTAGTCTGACCGAGTGCCAGAGGTCACCAGTACAGAACCCGCGATCGACGGCTGGTTCGCCGTCGACGACGCCGGAAATCCGCATCTGATCGGCAGCAAGTGTCCCGCCTGCGGCACGTACGTTTTCCCGCCGCGAGAGAACAACTGCCCCAACCCGGCCTGCGCCAGCGACACCCTCGCGGCCGTCCCGCTGTCGACCCGGGGAAAGCTGTGGAGCTACACCGAAAACCGGTACCCACCCCCGGCCCCGTATCCGGCGGCAGATCCGTTCGAGCCGTTCGCCATCGCGGCGGTCGAGCTGTCCGACGAGGGGATCATCGTGCTCGGCAAGGTGGTCGAGGGCGCGCTCGCCGCGGACTTGAAGGTCGGCATGGAGATGGAACTAACCACCATGCCGCTGTTCACCGACGATGGCGGGGTGCAGCGGACGGTGCACGCGTGGAGGATCTCGTCATGAGTCCTGAGCCGTTGTACATCCTGGGTGCCGGCATGCACCCATGGGGCAAGTGGGGCCGCGACTTCACCGAATACGGCGTCGTCGCCGCCCGGGCCGCCCTGGCTGAGGCCGGGCTGGACTGGCGGCAGATTCAGCTGGTCGCCGGGGCGGACACCATCCGCAACGGCTACCCCGGCTTCATCGCCGGTTCGACGTTCGCTCAGAAGCTGGGGTGGAACGGTGTGCCGGTCAGCTCCAGCTATGCCGCCTGCGCCAGCGGTTCGCAG
Source organism: Mycobacterium sherrisii (assembly GCF_002102355.1). Lineage (GTDB taxonomy): Bacteria > Actinomycetota > Actinomycetes > Mycobacteriales > Mycobacteriaceae > Mycobacterium > Mycobacterium sherrisii. The sequence goes on from NZ_LQPT01000099.1 coordinate 15,542, forward strand.
GCGTTGCAGAGCGCCCGCGCCCACATCCTGGCCGGTTTTTGCGACGTCGCGCTGGTGATCGGTGCCGACACCACCCCGAAGGGCGCCTTCGCGCCGGTCGGCGGGGAACGCAGAGGTGACCCCGACTGGCAGCGATTCCACCTGATCGGCGCGATGAACCCGGTGTACTTCGCGCTGCTGGCCCGGCGCCGGATGGACCTCTACGGCGCGACGGCGGAGGACTTCGCCGCCGTGAAGGTCAAAAACTCCCAGCACGGGCTGCAGAACCCGAATGCCCGCTACCGCAAGGAATCCTCGATCGAGGATGTGCTGGCCAGCCCGGTGGTCAGCGACCCGTTGCGGCAGCTGGACATCTGCGCGACCTCGGATGGCGCCGCGGCGCTGATCGTGGCCAGCGCCGAGTTCGCCCGCAAGCACCTGGGCTCCCTCGAGGGTGTGCCGTCGGTGCGCGCGGTCAGCACCGTCACCCCGCAGTACCCGCAGCACCTGCCTGAATTGCCGGACATCGCAACGGATTCCACTGCCGTGGTGGCCGCCCCGGAGCGGGTGTTCAAGGACCAGATCCTGGACGCCGCCTACGCCGAGGCGGGCATTGGGCCCGAGGATGTGAGCCTGGCCGAGGTCTACGACCTGTCCACCGCGCTGGAACTGGACTGGTATGAGCATTTGGGGCTGTGCCCCAAGGGTGAGGCCGAGCAGCTATTGCGCAGCGGCGCGACCACGATCGGCGGCAAGGTCCCGGTCAACCCGTCCGGTGGGCTGGCCTGCTTCGGCGAGGCCATTCCCGCCCAGGCGATCGCGCAGGTCTGCGAGCTGACCTGGCAGCTGCGCGATCAGGCCACTGGCCGCCAGGTGGAGAACGCCACGGTCGGTGTCACCGCCAACCAGGGGCTGTTCGGCCACGGCTCGTCGGTGATCGTCGCCCGCTAGCCGTACTCGGCAGCCGCGGCGCTGGGCCTCTTGGCGTCGAGTGTGCATCCGTAGCGCTGGGCCTCTCGGCGTCGAGTGTGCATCCGTAGCGTCGAGTGTGCAGCCGCGGCGCTGGGCCTCTTGGCGTCGAGTGTGCATCCGCGGCGTCGAGTGTGCGGCTACGGCAGGGCGCCGCGGCGTGTCGGCACCCGGAGCACACACGCAACGCCACCGGGTCACACTCAACGCCACCGGGTCACACTCAACGCCGTAAGCGCACACGCAACGCCGTAAGCGCCCACTCAACGCCGTCAGCCCGAGGCCTCGTCGGGTTGATCGCTCAAGGTCTCCAACACGACTTCGGCCACGCGTTTCATCGTGGTCCGGCGGTCCATCGCCGCACGCTGGATCCACTTGAATGCCTCGGGCTCGGTCATGCCCTGCTTGGCTTGCAACAGCCCCTTGGCGCGCTCGACGATCTTGCGGGTCTCCAACCGGTCGCCCAGCGTCGCCACTTCGTGTTCGAGGGCACGAATCTCACCGAACCGGCTGACGGCCAACTCGATGGCCGGAATGAGGTCGCTGATCGTGAAGGGCTTCACCAGGTAGGCCATCGCCCCGGCATCGCGGGCCCGTTCGACGAGATCGCGCTGGCTGAACGCGGTCAGCACCACGATCGGCGCGATGCGCTTGCTGGCGATCTCGGAAGCCGCGTCGATGCCGTCACGGCGGGGCATCTTCACATCCATGATCACCAGATCGGGCTTATGCTGCTCGGCCAGCTCGACGGCCTCTTGCCCGTCGCCGGCCTCGCCGACGATCTCGTACCCCTCCTCCCGGAGCATCTCGGCCAGGTCGAGTCGGATGAGCGCTTCGTCTTCCGCGATCAGGACCCGGCGCGGCACATCGACGTTGGTGTCGGTCGTGGAGCCTGTCATGACCGATATTCTGTCGTGGATCGTCGCGACCAGCCACGTCGGGGCCTGTGAGAACTGACCACCACACGGATCCTCTATGGTGGGAGGCTCGTTTAAGGTAGTAGGCCGGACACGCCCTCGTATCCCAACTGGCAGAGGAAACGGATTCAAAACCCGTCCAGTGTGAGTTCGAATCTCACCGAGGGCACTCTCAATCGAAGGCCAAAACCGCTGGACTCCGAACCGCCCGCCCGAGACGCGGCCCGAAGACCGCAACCGGGTTACCCGGCAGCGAGCACCCCGTGGGGCTCATTCGTTGGTGGACTTTCCGGGGCGAGGCGGCGGCCGCGGTTTTCCCGGAGTGCTCGCTGGGCCGACTCCAAGGTGATGCGGCGCGGATCGACCCCTTCACGCTCGAAGCCTTCCACCGCAACAGGCAAGTAGAGAAACTTCAGCGGCACCAGACGCTCGACGACTCCGTAGAACCGTCGGTACATGCGCATAAAGCGACGCGCCAACTCCTCGTCCTCGGGGGTCCACTCTAAATTGAACAGCTCCCGCGCGTGGGGCGGAAAACTATTGACAACGATTTGCCGGCGCGCCGCCACCCAGGGCCATACAAATTTTTTCATGGCCGACGGCCACCATCGCGGCGCCGGGCGAGGATCCATAAATTGTTCCAGCATGACCTGCGTTACCTGTGAGTTCACCAGGTAATTACGCTCGATGTTTTCCAGATACCGCTCGAAATCGTCGTAGGTGTCCGGCTGAGGAGTATCGTCCACGCCCCACATGCTGTACCACTCCTTAGATTCCTCGAATATCTGCTCCTTCATCGCCCGGGGCATGGACCCGTCGAAATACAGCTGTTCGGTGATTATTATCAATAAGTGGTAGAAGAAAGTGACATGCGCAAAATAGAAGGTTTCCGCATTGAGCGCGTGGTACGTGCCTTCACGCAGTTCGCCCTTGACGGATTTGTGCATGTTTCGCGTCTTCAGTCCGTATTTCTTTGCATCGTCGGCGGCTTCGTACACCGTGCCGTAAATGTATTCACGGGATCGCTGCCGTCGCACTTTATATATCTTGGCGCGTGCACCGAAGGAACTGTCGCCGGTAAAAAGAACCGAATTCGTGGTCGCTTTCGCCATCTGCGGCCAGGCACCCGCAATGGTGCCCACTACCCCGCTGCCGAAAAAGATCACATCAAGGCGGCCCCAATACTTCCAAATCAGGGAATCAGCGGGAATCGGGTGTTGAGAAAGGTCTTTGCGTGACAAGCTGTTATCGCCGGTGAATTCCGTCACCCTGGCTTCGTCCGGAATCACGAGCTCTGGATCAAATGTTGTCTGCATGATCTTCTTGAGCGCCCTAAGACCCCGAACCGCCATGTCAACTCCTTGCGTTGCAGATTCCCGTTGCCCGGTGAATCAGTACCCGGCTTCCGCCCCCGGCTTCGGGTAACCGATCGAATGTCCTCATCACCTAACCATCGCTGTGGCGGCGGTGTCTCGGGTTTGGCGGATGCCGCATCGCCGGAGTCGGGCTGCGCGCGCCACGCTGTGGCTCATTTGACGGGATCATCTGCCGGACAACGCATTCACCGGTGAAGTTTGCAGACGCGTCAATAAAGCGACGGAGCCTCGTAGCCATCCGCCAGAATTATTGGCGGACAACGTCGTTGCCCGGGTTGAAGCCGACCGCGAACCCCGGCAGCGAGCCAACGGACCGCCACGCTGGGTATATGCCGATTTTGCGGTTACGCTTTGACCGTGGTGGCTAAGAAATGCGGCGCCCCACCGAGTCGGCCGGGCGGGTCGACCCGCCCGGACTGTAAAGCGGCGGTGCGGGTCGAAACTCGCGCCCGCAGCCAGCACTACGCCGACAGCAACGCCCGACGGGTGCGGGTGCTCAACATCAACGCCTTGATGGGCGTGCTGGTGTGTTTGACCTTCGCCGTCCTCGGCTTCTGGTCGGGCCCCGGGGCCCACCCCATCCAAGTCGTCAACGTCTGCACCGGCATGATCTTCGCGTGCGTCCCGTGGCTTCATCGGTTCGGGGAACTGGTTGCGCCACTTACGTTTATCTTCACGGCCTATGCCGCCGTCGTGGTGACCTGCTGGCATGTCGGCACCGGCGGCGGAATGCAGTACTACCTGATCACCACGGCCAGCCTGGTGGTCTTGCAGCTCGGCATCGAGCGCATCGGTTTGGCGGCGCTGCTGGCGACGCTCGGGGCGGCGTTGGTCATCATGCTGCAGTTCCTCGTCCCGCGCACCACCGGTCTGGAACCGCCCTGGGCGATGACGATGAGCTTCGTGATCACCACTCTGTCGGCGTGCGCGATGGTGGTAGTGACGGTGTGGTACGCGATGCGCGACACCCAGCGCGCCGAGGCCGGGATGGAAGCCGAGTACGAGCGCTCCGAGGCGTTGTTGGTCAACATGTTGCCGACCAGCGTCGCCGAACGGCTTAAAGAACCCGAGCGCGACGTCATCGCCGACCGATACGACGAAGCCTCGGTGCTGTTCGCCGACATGGTCGGCTTCACCGAGCGCGCCAGCACCACCGCCCCGTGTGACCTGGTCAAGTTCCTGGACCGCCTCTACGGCGCGTTTGACGAACTGGTCGATCGGCACGGCCTGGAGAAGATCAAGGTCAGCGGGGACTCTTACATGGTGGTCAGCGGGGTTCCGCGGCCCCGGCCCCACCATGTGCAGGCCCTGGCGGATTTCGCCCTCGACATGGTCGCGACGGCGGCCGAACTCAAGGACCCGCACGGCCTGTCGGTGCCCCTGCGGATCGGCTTTGCGACCGGCCCGGTGGTGGCGGGCGTCGTGGGCTCGCGGCGCTTCTTCTACGACGTGTGGGGCGACGCCGTCAACGTCGCGGCCCGCATGGAATCGACCGATTCCGTGGGACAGATCCAAGTCCCCGAGGATGTCTACGAACGACTGAAGGACGAATTCGTGCTGCAGGAGCGCGGCCGCATCGAGGTCAAAGGCAAAGGTTTGATGCGGACCTGGTACCTGACCGGCCGTCGGCCGGCACCCCGCGACGAGGGCGACCTGGCGGTTGAGACCCCGCGCACAACGCACGGCGCCACGGTCTAAAGTCCCTACCCGCCATACCCAGGGTTATGCCAAAGTGTGGCTATGCAGCCCGCCGCAGTTCCGACCATGTTGCCGCACTTGTGGAAATCCACGCTCGCATCGGGAGCGCTGACCCTGATCGTCGGCGTCGTGGCGATCGCGTGGCCGGGCATTTCGGTGCTCGCCGCGGCGATCGCATTCGGGGCGTATCTGCTGATCACCGGCGTCGCGCAGGTGGTGTTCGCGTTTAGCCTGCGGGTTTCGGGGGGCAGCCGCATTTTGTTGCTCGTCAGCGGCGCGGCGTCATTGATCTTGGCGGTGTTGGCATTTCGACACTTCGGCAATGCTGTTCTGCTGCTGGCCATTTGGATCGGCATCGGATTCATCTTCCGTGGGGTCGCGACGACCGTGTCGGCGATCAGCGACGTGACGCTGCCGGGGCGGGTGTGGTCGATCGTGCTCGGCGTGCTCACGCTGCTGGCCGGCATCGTGGTGTTGGCGGCGCCGTTCGCGTCGATCATCACGTTGGCACTGGTGGTCGGTGCCTGGCTGGTGGTCATCGGCGTCTTGGAAGTCGTCGCCGCCTTCGGAATCCGGAAAGCCGCCAAGGTACTCGAACATGGCGCCGACCCCGCTTAGCTACTACACTCCGTCGTAGGTCCTGCAGCCATGGGAGATGACCGATGAATGTCGTCGACATTTCGCGGTGGCAGTTCGGTATTACTACCGTCTACCACTTCATTTTTGTGCCGCTGACGATCGGCCTGGCCCCCTTGGTCGCGGTCATGCAAACAATCTGGGTGGCGACGGGAAACGCGGCCTGGTACCGGCTGACCAAGTTCTTCGGCAAGCTGTTCCTGATCAACTTCGCGATCGGGGTGGCGACGGGGATCGTGCAGGAATTCCAGTTCGGCATGAACTGGTCTCAGTACTCGAAGTTCGTCGGCGACATCTTCGGTGCCCCACTCGCGATGGAGGGCCTGGCCGCGTTCTTCTTCGAATCCACCTTCCTCGGTTTGTGGATCTTCGGCTGGGGCCGGTTGCCGCGGCTGGTGCACCTGGCCTGCATGTGGGTCGTCGCGATCGCGGTCAACGTGTCCGCGTTCTTCATCATCTCGGCGAATTCGTTTATGCAGCACCCGGTCGGAGCGCATTACAACCCGGCGACGCGGCGTGCGGAACTGGACAGCATCGGCGCGCTGCTCAGCAATAACACTGCGCGAGCGGCGTTTTCGCATGCCGTGACCGGCTCCTTGTTGACGGCGGGCACCTTCGTCGCCGCAGTCAGTGCCTGGTGGCTGGTTCGTGCGCAACGCAACGGCGACGTCGACCTCGGCCGCGTGTTCCGCCCGGCGGCCGTCCTGGGCTGTTGGGTGGCGCTAGTGGCCACCGTCGGACTGTTCTTCACCGGCGATCAGCAGGGTAAGCTGATGTTCCAGCAGCAGCCGATGAAGATGGCCTCGGCAGAATCGTTGTGCGACACCGAAACCGATCCGGACTTCTCCATCCTGACGGTCGGCACCCACAACAATTGCGACAGCGTCACCCGCGTCATCGAGGTGCCTTATGTCTTGCCGTTCCTTGCGGAAAGCAAATTCACCGGCGTGACCTTGCAGGGCGTGCGTAACATCCAGCAGGACTACGAACAGCGGTTCGGGCCGAACGACTACCGACCCAACTTGTTCGTCACCTACTGGTCGTTTCGCACGATGATCGGGTTGATGGCGATCCCGGTCCTGTTCGCGCTCACCACATTATGGCTGACGCGACGCGGACGCACCCCGGACAAACCGTGGTACTCCTGGTTTGCGTTGCTGACCATTCCGGCGCCGTTCCTGGCCAACAGCGCCGGGTGGGTGTTCACCGAAATGGGCCGCCAGCCATGGATTGTCGTCCCGAATCCGACCGGCGATCAGCATGTCCGGTTGACCGTCAGCGCCGGCGTCTCCGACCACGCCGCCGGCATGGTCGTGACCTCACTGGTGACGTTCACGTTGGTCTACGCCGTGCTGGCGGTCATCTGGTTCTTCCTGCTCAAACGCTACGTCGTCGAGGGCCCGCTGGAACACGACGCGGAGCCCGCACCGCCGAAGGCCCCCGGCGACGATGAAGTGGCACCCCTGTCCTTCGCCTACTGATCCGCTAGATAGACCGGAAAGGAGCTCACCGATGGCATTGCAAGAGCTGTGGTTCGGTGTCATCGGGGTGTTGTTCCTCGGCTTCTTCATCCTGGAAGGCTTCGACTTCGGCGTCGGCATGCTGATGGAGCCGTTCGCACGCTCGACGCGGTCGGGCGCCGGTGGTGACGCGGAAATCCATCGGCGGACGGCGCTGAACACCATCGGTCCGGTGTGGGACGGCAACGAAGTGTGGCTGATCACCGCGGGTGCGGGGATGTTCGCCGCGTTTCCCGGCTGGTATGCCACGGTGTTCTCCGCGCTGTACCTGCCGTTGTTGGCGATCCTGTTCGGCATGATCGTGCGTGCCGTGGCGATCGAGTGGCGCGGCAAGATCGACGACACCGGCTGGCGCAGGCTGGCCGACCTCGGGATCGCGGCCGGATCGTGGCTGCCCGCCCTGCTGTGGGGCGTGGCGTTCGCCGCGCTGGTGCGCGGCCTGCCGGTGGACGCCGCCGGTCGCATCCATCTTTCGATCGGCGATGTGCTCAACGCCTACACCCTGCTGGGCGGCTTGGCCACGGCCGGGCTGTTCCTGTTGTACGGCGCGGTGTTCGTGATGTTGAAGACGTCCGGTGCGATTCGCGACGACGCGCACCGGTTTGCGCTGCGCCTGTCGCTGCCGGTGACGGGTTTGGTTGCCACCTTTGGGATTTGGACCCAGCTGGCGCACGGCAAGAACTGGACCTGGGCGGTGCTGGCGGTGGCCGTCGTCGCGCAACTGGGCGCGGTCGCCCTGGTGTGGCGACGCGGATCCGACGGCTGGGCGTTCACCTGCACGGCGCTGGTGGTGGCGGCGGTGGTCATCCTGTTGTTCGGCGTGCTCTACCCCAATCTGGTGCCCTCGACGCTGAACCCGCAATGGAGCGTCACGATCTACAACGCGTCGTCGACGCCGTACACGCTCAAGATCATGACGTGGGTGACCGCATTCCTGGCGCCGCTGGCGGTCGTCTACCAGGCGTGGACGTATTGGGTGTTCCGGCAACGTATTTCGACTGACCGGATCCCGCCACCGATCGGTCTGTCGAGGCGTCCGTCCTGAGTAGGCAGAGCTCCCGGGCGCCGCTGGACCCGCGACTGTGGCGGGCATCGGCCGCATTGCGGCGGTATCTGGCCGCCACGGTGAGCTGCGGAGTGCTGATCACCGCCTGCGCGATCGGATCTGCAGTCGTGTTGGCGCGCATCGTGGCGGGGGTCATCACCGACCCGTCGACCCGTCACGTGCCCGCGTGGCTGGGCCCGTTGTCGATCCTGGTGGCGCTGTGGGTGGTTCGCACGGCCGCGCACTGGCTGCAGGCGCGGCTGGGCCAGCGTGGCGCCAGCGCGGTGATCGCCGATCTCAACAGCCAGGTCCTCTCCGCCGTCACCGCGCGCCAGCCCGGCGAGCTCGCCGCGCAACGCGACGCGGCGACCGCGGTGGTCACCCGCGGCCTCGACGGGCTGCGGCCCTATTTCACCGGCTATGTGCCCACTCTGCTGCTGGCGGCGGTGCTGACTCCCGCGAGCGTGGCGGTGATCGCCTGCTTCGATCTGAAATCGACGGCGATCGTGGCGATCACGCTGCCGCTGATCCCGATCTTCATGGTCCTCATCGGGTCAGCGACCGCCGATCGGTCGGCGGCGGCGCTGGCCGCGATGACGACCTTGCAGGGCCGGCTGCTGGACCTGATCGCCGGCATACCCACGCTACGGGCCCTGGGCCGCGCCTCCGGCCCGGAGCGCCGCATCGCCGAACTGGCTGCGGCGCACCGACGTTCGGCACTTGCGACGCTGCGCATCGCGTTCCTCTCCGCACTGGTGCTCGAGCTGCTCGCCACGTTGGGGGTCGCCCTGATCGCGGTCGGCATCGGGTTGCGGCTGGTGTTCGGCGAGATGAGCCTGACCACCGGGTTGACGGTGCTGCTGTTGGCACCCGACGTGTATTGGCCGCTGCGCCGCATCGGGGTGGAATTTCATGCCGCCCAAGACGGCCGAACCGCGGCCGACAAGGCGTTCGCATTGATCGGCACACCCACGGACACGGCGGCGCGCGGCCGTACGACCACCGCGGCGGGCGCGCACATCAGGCTGGAGGGGCTCAGCGTTGCCGGGCGGGACGGCCGCGCGCCGTGCGAGCTGACCGCGGTGCTGCCGCCCGCCCGGGTGACGGTGCTGACGGGGCGCAACGGTGCCGGCAAAACCACCACGCTGCAGGCCATCGCCGGGCTCACCGTCCCGTCGAGTGGCCGGGTCACCGTCGACGGGGTCGACGTCACCGAGCTGGACCCGGCGCGGTGGTGGCGGCAACTGTCCTGGCTGCCGCAGCGGCCCGTGCTGGTCCCCGGCACCGTCGAGGACAACCTGCACCTGTTCGGTGAGCTGGACGACATCGAAACAGCCTGCGCCGCAGCCGGGTTCGATGCGGTGCTGGGTGAGCTTCCGAACGGCTTGAATACCGTGGTCGGCCGCGGCGGGGTGGGGCTGTCGCTGGGACAGCGGCAGCGACTGGGATTGGCCCGGGCGTTGGGAGCCGCCGCGCCGGTGCTGCTGCTCGACGAACCCACCGCGCACCTGGACGCCCGCACCGAAGAGCACGTGCTGCGGTCCATCGTCGAGCGGGCACGCGCCGGGGCGACCGTCGTGGTGGTCGGTCACCGGGAGTCGGTCATGGCGATCGCCGACCAGGTCGTCGAGGTGATGTCCGACGGGCAGGTGCGCTGTGCGCAGGTCTGATCCCCTGCTGGCCGCGGCCGGCTTGCTGCGGCCCCGACTCCCCCGCCTGTTGGCGGCCATCGCGCTGGGGGTGCTGTCGCTGGGTAGCGCGCTGGCGCTGGCCGGGGTGTCGGCGTGGCTGATCACGCGGGCCTGGCAGATGCCGCCCATCCTCGACCTGTCGGTCGCGGTCGTCGCGGTGCGGATGTTCGCGATCTCACGCGGGGTGCTGCACTACTGCGAGCGGCTGGCCACTCATGACACCGCGCTGCGCGCGGCCGGCGTTGCGCGCACCGAGATCTACCACCGGCTCGCCCATGGGCCGACCGCGGCAGCCGCCCGGCTGCACAGCGGCGAGCTGGTGGCCCGCGTCGGCGCCGACGTCGACGAACTGTCCAACGTCTTAGTCCGCGCGCTGGTGCCGATCGGCGTGGCCGCGGTGTTGGGAGTCGCGGCGACCACCGCCGTCGCGGTCATTTCCCCGGCGGCCGGTGCGGTGCTGGCCGGGTGTCTGCTCGTCGCGGGCGTGGTGGCACCCCGGCTGGCCGGCAAGGCCGCGGCGACGCAGGAAGAGGTTGCCCGCCAACATCATTCCGAGCGCGACACGTCGGCCATGATCGCCCTCGAGCACGCCCCGGAGCTGCGGGTCGCCGGCGCCTTGCCCGGCGTCATCGCCGACGCGCATCGTCGGCAACTGCAGTGGAGTGATGCCCTGGATGTCGCCGCGAAACCGGCCGCACTCGCCGAGGCCATGCCGACCGCCGCCGTCGGGATCAGCGTGCTCGGCGCGGTCGTCGCGGGCATCGGGCTGGCCCCGGCGGTCGCCCCCACCACGCTGGCGGTCCTGATGCTGTTGCCGCTGTCGGCGTTCGAGGCGATGACCCCGTTGCCCGCCGCCGCCATTGCGCTGACCCGGTCCCGCATCGCCGCGCACCGCCTGCTCAGCCTGACGCCGCGCCGCGTTGCGGCCGAACCCGCAGCGCCGGCACCGATACCCATCGGCACCGCGCGTTTGTCCGCCGACGCGCGCTGCGGCCATGTCGGTGCCGTCGCGGTTCCGATCAGGCTCGAACTCGAACCGGGCGCGCGCCTGGTCGTCACCGGACCCAGCGGTTCGGGCAAGACGACGTTGCTGATGACGCTCGCCGGATTGCTACCCCCGTTGGACGGTGCGGTGATGCTGAACGGAATTGACCTCGGCTGCTTCGACGGTGCCGAATTACCCTGCGCCATCGGCTTTTTCGCCGAGGACGCGCACATCTTTGCGACGACCGTGCGGGACAACCTGCTGGTCGCCCGGGGTGACTGCGCCGACGATGAGCTGGTCGAAGCCCTGCACGCGGTGGGGCTAGGCGACTGGCTCGATGGTTTGCCCGAGGGTCTGTCGACGGTGCTGACAGGTGGCGCGCAGGCGGTCTCCGCCGGTCAGCGCCGACGACTGTTGCTGGCCCGCGCGGTGCTTTCGCCGGCCCGTATCGTGCTGCTCGACGAACCCACCGAGCACCTCGAAACGGCCGATGCCGAGCGGTTTTTGGCGCAGCTGCTAACCCCGGATGCGGGGCTGATGACCGCGGACCGCACGGTGGTGATCGCCACGCATCACCGGCCCGCGGGCGTGCGGTGTCCCGAACTGCGCGTCGGAGCGGCCGATCGAACGGGCTACAGCGCGCGTCGACGTGGCATGAATTCCAGTGACAGCAAGACGACGATCAGCGGCAGCACCTGGGTCAGCGAGATGACCGCGTAGCGGCGCGCGTCCAGCGCGTGAAACTTTCGCACGTACCGGTACAGCGACTCGAGCGCGATCAACGGGTCGAGCAGATGAATCATCCGGTAGCAGATCCATTGCACCCGGCCACGGTGCTCGTCGTCGAAAATCTCCGGAAATGCCGCGAAGGCCAACGATACCCGTTGCGCCCCAGCGCTTTTACCGGCCACGATCATGTCGACGCTGAGCCGCTCGTCTATTCCGTTGGGCGCGCCGCGGCGACGCCACGGCACATCGAGGCTGATGTCGCTGCCGGCCCCGGCCGTCGCATAGCGGTGGAAGCCCTGGACTCGGCCGTCGGCGTCTCTGGCGATGATCAGCTGTATGCCGGGGAATCGGCCTTCGAGTACGCCGTCGAGGTTCATGTGGAACCCGCGGTCGGCATGGGCACCCCGCGTCGATGCCCGCACCACATCGGTCAATTCGGCTAGCAGCGGGCCGCCGAGTTCCTGTTCGGCCACGATCTCGGTGGTGATCCCCGCGTTGTGCGTGCGCTGGACCGCTTGCCGCAGATTGCGGAACTTGCGTCCCGCCATATCAAACTTCGACACGTCCACCACGACATCGCGGCCGATCGGCACCGCGTGCAGCTTCTGCTTGAGAACCGTTGAGTCAGTCCATAATTCGAGCTGGCGTTCGCTGCAGCCCACCACCGCTATCCGCCAGCCGCGGGTGCGGCACATCACGGCGAAGTCCGCCACCAGCTGAGCGAAAGCTGTCTGCTCACCGATCGGGTCGCCACCGACCACCGCGAACCCCATCCGCGTGCGGTAGGCGAGTGCGGCGGTGCCGGTGGCGTTGAAGAAGTAACTCTTCCCCGTCTGCATGGTGAACGGGGCCAGCGGGTCGTCGGTGGTCGCTTCGATCAACGCCCACGCGCGCGGAAGGTCTTCGGGCCGTGGATGCGACGACGTCGGCCACATCAACACCAGTCCGGATCCGGCGATCAGAAAGTTGCCGAGTAGTCCGATGCCCAGCACGTGTGAACCCAGCCCGCCGACCACGCACAGCGCGGCCAGCGCGGCGTGCAGGCTGGTCACCGGACGGCCCAGGAAGATGCCGCGCGCGATCAAGGCCGCCGCGGCGAGCACCGTCAACGACCAATCCAGTCGGTCGGCATAGTGCCACTGCGGCTGATCCCGGTGACGAGCAAGGATCAGGACCAGCCAGCACGTCGCGCTCAGCAGGGCGAATGCGCCGAGACAGCGCGCGGCGAGCGAATCGACATGCACCACAACACGTTCGCGCGCGCGGAGCTTCGGGAGGAGGTCGACTGACGGGCTTTTCACACTTCACCTCCCGATGGGCTGACACTAGGTGGCGCTGTCGGCGCACCACCTTTCCCACCGCATACCCGGCCGAACCGAATCTACGCTCAATTACCAGCCTGCAGAACCGAAATCGGACGGGTGTCAAGTAACTATTCGATAACCGTTATCACCGGGACCGCGGAAAGTATTTGAGCACACCCTCCTGCACGACGGTCGCGACGAGTTGCCCAGCGCCGTCGAAGAAGTGGCCGGTCCCCAACCCCCGCGAGTCCGCGGCTACCGGCGACGATGTCGAATACAACACCCAGTCGTTGAAGTTGACCGAACGGTGAAACCACACGGAATGGTTGGCCGAGGCCGCGAAGATACGGTCAAAACCCCACGACAATCCGTGCGTGGTGATCACCGAGTCCAGCACGGTGGTGTCCGACGAATACACCATCGTGGCGGTGTGCAGCACCGGGTCGTCGGGCACCGTGCCCAGGGCCTTGAGCCACACCCGGTTGTGCGCCAGCCGCTCGCCCTTATCGCGCATCACCCACGCGGGGTCGTTGGTGTAGCGCCATTCGATCGGCTGCAGGGCGTTGACGAAATGCGGGACGGTCTGCTCGTAGCCGCGCAGCAACTCGCCGATCGGCGGCTGGGTGTGTGGCGGCGGCACCGCCGGCGCATCGACGGCATGCTCGAGGCCGCGCCCGCCGGACATGTAGGAGATCATCGCCGTGGACAGCAGCACGCCGTCCTGTACGGCGTCGACGCGGCGGTTGGCGAAGCGCCGTTCGTCGCGCAGCCGCACCACGTGAAATTCGATGTCCTTGGCGGTGTCGCCGCCGTTGATGAAGTGCACCGACAGGGCGCTGGGCGGCAGATCGTCGCGGCGCAGGCTGCGGCTGCTGGCGACGAACGATTGCGCCATCAGCTGCCCGCCGAAGGTCCGCATCGGGTTCTTGCTGGGGTGAGAACCGACGAATAGGTCGTCACCGAGACGATTGAGGTCCAGCACCGCCAGCAGCTCTTGAAAATCAGGTGAGCAGTCGGTATTCGGCTCTCGGTCAGATTCCAAGCCGGCCGGCACGGGCTCTCCTTCGCGCTAGAGGTCGTCCTCCCCGATGCGGTGGACGTGGATCAGGTTGGTCGACCCTACTGTGCCAGGTGGTGCGCCGGCGACGATCACCACCAGGTCACCGCGCTTGTAACGGCCCAGTTCAAGCAGCGATTTGTCGGCCTGGCGGATCATCTCGTCCGTGGAGTCCACGATCGGGACGATGAACGTCTCGGTGCCCCAGGTCATCGCCAGCTGGCTGCGCACCTCGGGCCAGGCGGTGAATGCCAACAGCGGCAGCGGGGTGTGCAGGCGGGCCAGCCGGCGCACGGTGTCACCGGACTGGGTGAACGCGACCAGCGCCTTGGCGTCCAGCCGCTCGCCGATGTCGCGGGCGGCGTAGGAGATCACGCCGCGCTTGGTGCGCGGCACATGGGTCAGCGGCGGGGCGGCCGTGGAGTTCTCCTCGACCGCGGTGACGATGCGGGCCATGGTGCGGACCGCGGCCAGCGGGTACTTCCCGACCGAGGTCTCACCGGAAAGCATCACCGCGTCGGCGCCGTCGAGGACGGCGTTGGCGACGTCGGAGGCCTCGGCACGGGTGGGCCGCGAACTGTCGATCATCGACTCGAGCATCTGGGTGGCGACGATGACGGGTTTGGCGTTCTCGCGGGCCACCTGGATGGCCCGTTTCTGCACCAGCGGAACCTCTTCCAGCGGCAGCTCGACGCCCAAGTCGCCGCGCGCCACCATGATCCCGTCGAAGGCCAGCACGATCGCTTCGAGATTGTCGATGGACTCCGGCTTTTCCAGCTTGGCGATCACCGGCACGCGCCGGCCCAGCCGATCCATCACCTCGTGCGCCAGCTCGACCTCCGACGGCGACCGCACGAAAGACATCGCGACCAGGTCGACGCCCAAGTCCAGAGCGAAAGTGAGGTCGTCAATGTCCTTGTCCGACAACGCCGGAGCGGACACGTTCATCCCGGGCAACGAGATGCCCTTGTTGTTGCTGACCGGGCCACCCTCGACGACCCGGCACACCACGTCGTCGCCCTCGATGGCCTCGACAACGAGTCCGACCTTGCCGTCGTCGACCAGGACACGATCGCCCACCGCGGCGTCCTTGGCCAACCTCTTGTAGGTGGTCGACACCCGGTCGTGGGTGCCCTCGCAGTCTTCGACGGTGATCCGGACCGTTTCGCCGTCCGCCCAGAAGGTGGACCCGGTGGCGAAGCGCCCGAGCCTGATCTTGGGGCCTTGCAGGTCGGCGAGCACGCCAACCGCGCGTCCGGTGGCATCCGATGCGGCACGTACCCGCTCGTAGGCCGCCTTGTGGTCCGAATAGTCGCCGTGGCTGAAGTTCAATCGGGCAACGTCCATCCCGGCCTCGACCAACGCCAACGTCAGCTCATCCGTTTGGGTTGCGGGGCCTAGGGTGCAGACGATCTTTCCGCGTCTACTCACGCCGATCAGCTTAGTCGTGGCGCGCGCGGCGGGAGTGACCCTCAGGTGACCGCAGGTAAAGCCACAGGGAAATCATCCCGGCGCGTCGCACGCCATCAACCGCTCAGCATCGTCGGAACCAGCGGAAAGCCGCTTAAATTGCGCAACACCGTCCACCCGATTGTCGTGACAACGATCGCAGTCAGCGCCGCCAGCGGTACCGACCGCCGGGCGCGCCGCCACCGGAACAGCAGCCATCCGGCCAGCAGCGGCAGGCCGATGAGCAGAAAGACGTTGTCGTGGACGCTCGCGGCCAGATCGCCGTGCAGCAGGTCGTGGGTCATCCGCAGCCCGCCGCAGAACGGACAATCCCAGCCGGTGAGCGCCTTGAACGGGCACTGTGGGTACAGCGAAGCGGCGTTGTGCGGGTCGACCAGCGCGATGTAGCCCAGTGCTCCGCCCAGCAGCAGGCCGGTCCCGGCCGCCAGATAGCGGCGCTGCTGGGGTAGAGGCTGGCCCGGTTGTCCCGACGGGCGCGAGGCGGGTTCAGGTGCCATCGCGCAGCGGGCGGCCCTGCGGATCGTTGACTTTGTCGGAGAGGATCAGCACCGCGTCGACGATGCTCCAGATCAATCCGATTCCACAGGTCAGCAGGCCCACGAGCAGTTGTGCGACGCCCATTCCGACATCGCCGATGTAGAACCGGCCGATGCCGCCGATGCCGACCAGGCTGAGCAGTTGCAAGAGACCGGCGATGGTCTTCGATTTGTCCGAATACGGCAGCCCCGTCACCGGGTGGCGACCATAGGGTGCCGACGGATCGGCAAGCGGCGCTGCCGCCGGATGGGGCGGATACGGCGGTTGTTGCGGTTGTGCACCTGAGTCTGGGGCATCGCCCCATGACGGATCGGTCACGGTCTCAGCATGCCAGATCCGCCGGTGATACCCCAGCCTCGCGATTGAGGAATCTTCGCTAGGGGTGGCCCTAACGCTGGCTTCTGCGCCGCAGCGACCAGCGCCGTCGCGGTTGTTGAACATCGACGCCGAGCTCCAATGGTTCGGCGGCGGGTTTGTCGGTGTCCGGTTCCGCGGCCGCTTAGGTCTCCGCCTCTTCGGCCCCGGGCTTTTCGGACTCCGGCAGCTGGGATTCCGGCTCCTCGGCCTCCTCAGGCTCTTCCGCCACCGGTTTTTCGGCTTCTTTGGCCGCTTCGGTCTTTTCGGCTTCTTCGGTCTTTTCGGCCGCAGGCTCCCCGGCGTCCGGCTCCGAGACTTCCGGCTCGACTATTACCGCTTCGTCTACTACCGCTTCGTCGTCCGCGAGTGACGCGGCTTCGTCGCGCCCCTCGTCGGCGTCAGCCGATTCCACCGCCTCCTCGGCACTCTTCGGTTCGTCCTGATCGTCAGCACTCGCCGCCACAGCGGGGGACGCCGCGGAAGAGGACGCCACGGCAACGCTGGTCAGCTCGTCGGCCGGCTTCGCCTCCGCTTCGGATTCAGCGTCGACGACGTAATCCTTGCCGCGCAAACTCTCCGGATCCTCGCGGCCCTTGGGCGCCAACATGATGTACACCACGGCGCCGATGAACACGAACGTCGACGTGAACGTGTTGATCCGGATCCCGGCGATATGGGTGGCGGTGTCGTCTCGCAACAGCTCGACCCAGAACCGTCCGACGCAATAAAGGGCGACGTACGCCGCGAAAAGGCGGCCGTGACCCAGCAGGTAGCGCCGGTCGATGAAGATCAGGATCGCGAAAACGATGACGTTCCAGATCAATTCGTAGAGAAACGTCGGTTGCACCACGACCGCCAGCTGCCCCGTCGAGACACCATCGAGCGAGTGCGGGTCGATGTATCCGGACGGGTCGCGGCGATAGAAGATCTCGAGGCCCCAGGGCAGCGTGGTCTCGCGGCCGTAGAGCTCCTGGTTGAAATAGTTGCCGAGCCGCCCGATGGCTTGGGCCAAGATGATGCCGGGGGCAACCGCGTCGATGAAGGCGGGCAACGGAATGCCGCGGCGCCGGCAACCGATCCACGCCCCGAGCACCCCGAGGGCCACCGCGCCCCAGATGCCCAATCCCCCGTCCCAGATCCGCACCGCCGCGCTCAGCCCGGCACCGCCCGGTCCCCAGTACGTGCGCCAGTCGGTGGCCAGGTGGTAGAGCCGGCCCCCGATCAGACCGAACGGCACCACCCACAGCGCAATGTCGTAGATGACCCCCCGCTGCCCGCCGCGCGCGGCCCAGCGCCGGTCGCCGATCATCAACGCGACCACGATCCCGGCGATGATGAACAGGGCATATGCGCGGATCGGCAACGGCCCAAGATGCCAGACACCCTGTGGCGGGCTCGGGAAATACGTGGGCAAACTTCTCATGATGTCGACACTCGCACACCTTGAGCCAATTCCTGGCACAAGGCACGCAAGTGTGGCAGACCGTCGCCGAGTGCCGACACCAACGCCGAACCCGTGATGACCCCGTCGGCGTAGCTGCCAATTTCGGCGGCCTGCTCACGCGACCGCACGCCCAGCCCCACCCCAACCGGAATGTCGGATACCGCCTTGACCCTGCTCACCAGTTCTTCCGCGGCGTTCGACACCGCATCGCGGGCCCCGGTCACGCCCATGGTCGAGGCGGCGTAGACGAATCCGCGGGACGCCTCGACCGTGCTGACCAGCCGCTCGGGCGTCGACGACGGCGCCACCAGGAAAATACGATCCAGCCGATGTTCCTCGGACGCGACGAACCACTCGTCGGCCTCGTCGACGATGAGGTCCGGCGTGATCATCCCGTGCCCGCCCGCTGCTGCCAGATCACGTGCGAAGGCGTCAATCCCGTAGCGCAGCACCGGGTTCCAGTACGTCATGACGACCGCGCGCCCACCGGCCGAACTGATCGCCTCGACCGCCGTCAGCGCGTCTCGGACCCGCACACCACCGCGCAGCGCGGCCTCGGTGGCGCGGGCGATCGTCGGTCCGTCCATGCCCGGATCGGAATACGGGATGCCGACTTCGATGAGGTCGCAACCGGATTCGACCAGCGCAACCATTGCGTCCACCGAGGTGCGCACGTCGGGATAGCCGGTGGGCAGATACCCAATCAGCGCGGCCCGGTTTTCCGACCGGCACGCATCGAACAGCGGGCTTAGCCGGCTGGCCTGACCTTGCTCGACGGTCATCGGCTGCCCTGGTCGTCCAGCAGCCCGAACCACTTCGCGGCCGTCTCGACATCCTTGTCGCCGCGCCCCGAAAGGTTCACCACGATGATGGTGCCGGGCCCCAATTCGTTGCCGAGCTTTACCGCGCCCGCCACCGCGTGCGCGGATTCGATGGCCGGGATGATGCCTTCGGTGCGACACAGCAGCCGGAATGCGTCCATCGCTTCGGAATCGGTGATCGGCCGGTACTCGGCGCGCCCGCTGTCGCGCAGCCACGCGTGCTCCGGCCCAACGCCTGGGTAGTCCAAACCCGCTGAGATCGAATGGGATTCGACCGTCTGACCGTCTTTGTCCTGCAACAGATACGAGAACGACCCCTGGAAGGCGCCGGGCGATCCGCCGGTGAATGTCGCCGCGTGCCTGCCGGTCTCGACACCGTCACCACCCGCCTCGTAGCCGATCAACCGCACCGCGGGGTCGTCGATGAAGGCGTGAAAGATGCCGATCGCGTTGGATCCGCCGCCGACGCACGCCGTGACGGCGTCGGGCAGCCGGCCGGCCTGCGCCTGAATCTGCGCGCGCGCCTCCAGGCCGATGATTCGCTGGAAATCGCGCACCATCGTCGGGAACGGGTGCGGTCCCGCCGCGGTGCCGAAGCAGTAGTAGGTGGTGTAGGCGTTGGTGACCCAATCCCGGAACGCCTCGTTGATGGCGTCCTTGAGGGTCTGCGAACCCGCATCCACCGAGACGACCTCGGCACCCAGCAGTCGCATCCGCGCCACGTTGAGTGCTTGACGAGCCGTGTCCACCGCCCCCATGTAGATCAAGCACTCCAGGCCCAGCAGCGCGCACGCGGTGGCCGTGGCCACGCCGTGCTGCCCGGCGCCGGTCTCGGCGATTACCCGGGTCTTACCCATCCTCTTGGCCAGCAGTGCCTGACCGAGCACGTTGTTGATCTTGTGAGAACCAGTGTGGTTCAAGTCTTCTCGTTTGAGGAAGATGCGCGCGGACCCGGCGTGCGCACTCAGCCGGGTGGCCTCGTACAGCGGCGATGGCCGGCCCGCGTAGTTGGCCTGCAGGCCGTCGAGCAGGTCCAGGAACTCCGGGTTGACCCGTTCCTTCTCGTAGGCTGCGGTGACTTCCTCGATCACCGCCATCAATGCCTCGGCGACGTAGCGGCCGCCATAGCTGCGCGGGCCGCCGAAATGCCCACGAGCGTCGGGGTCGTGGCGGGTGGGTGTGGAGATGGCCTCGCTGGTAAGCGGCAGGGCGGGGCGAGTGCGATCCACCATCACCAATGCTCGACGCGGGGACGGCTCATGGGGTTCAACGTTTCACGACGGGGGTTCGTCACAGCTATTCGGAAGAATAGCGAGCCGGTTTCGGACAGGACGGATGGGTGCCGGCGGTCACCAGGTCGGCCACCGCCGCACGCGGGTCGCCACTTTTGACCAGGCCCTCACCGACAAGCACGGCGTCCGCACCGGCGCCGGCGTAGGCCAACAGGTCCCCGGTGCCCCGCACGCCGGATTCCGCGATGCGGATTACGTTGCTGGGCAGCCCGGGTGCGATGCGCGCGAAGCAATCCCGATCCACGTCCAACGTCGTCAGGTCGCGGGCGTTGACGCCGATCACGTTGGCCCCGGCCTTCAGCGCCCGGTCGGCCTCCTGTTCGGTGTGGACCTCGACGAGCGCTGTCATACCGAGGGATTCGGTGCGGTCCAGCATCGCCGCCAGCGCGGACTGTTCCAACGCGGCAACGATGAGCAACAACATGTCGGCGCCATGCGCACGCGCCTCGTGGATTTGGTACGGCTGGACGATAAAGTCCTTGCGCAGAACCGGGATTGACACCGCGGCGCGCACGGCATCGAGGTCGTCGAGCGAACCCTGAAAACGCCGCTTTTCGGTCAGCACGCTGATGATTCGCGCCCCGCCGTCTTCGTAGGCGCGGGCCAGCTTGGCCGGATCGGCAATGGGCGCCAACGAACCCGCCGACGGACTGGCACGCTTGACCTCGGCGATGACGCCGATACCGGGCTCGCGCAACGCGGCCATTACGTCCAGCGGTGGCGGCGCCGCCGCGGCGGCCGCCTTGATCTCAGAAAGTGGGATACGCGCCTCGCGCGCGGCAACATCGGCCCGGACTCCCTCAAGGATGGAGTCGAGGACAGTCGCCGGACTCATACCTGTCGTTTCCCTTCCCGCAGCCACACAGACGGTCACCTCACCGGTTCTGAGCCGATTTCGACGACGTCACGCAAGGGTAGCGACCGTCGGCTTGCAGCCCGTCACCGACCCTCGGTGTCCGCCCCCCCGGGCCGGTCCGTCGGGTCGTGTCCCTCATCGAGTGCGTCCCAGATCATCCGCTCCGACATACCGGGGGCTCCCGGTTGCTCCAGGATGGCGCCCTCGGCGCCTTCACGTTTCACATTCCAGCGGCGAGTCGCCGGCGCGGCGTACTTGGTGGCGCTGCGGCGGGCCGCCTCCGCATTCGAAGCCGAGCGCATCAACAGCACCGCCGCGATCAAGGTGCACATCGCGGCGCCCACCGCGACGCCCGCCCCCCAATAGCGCCGCTCGCTACCCACCAGCGTCACCAGCGAGACGTGGGCGAGTTCGGTTCCGCGCACCGCCACATCGGGCAGCACCCACAGCCCGACACCCAGATAGCCGACCGCCAGGCTGGCGACGGCCAGCAAACCCGCCAGCACCCGCAACGCCCAGCCGCGCACCGCGAGCGCGGCCACGGCGGTGGCGAGCAACAACAGCGCCAGCGGCAGCAGTGCCGCCGACCAGGTCCCGCCGGACAGGCTTACCTCCTTGGGCGGCCCCAACTCGTCAAACGACCGGATGATCACCCAGGGCAACCGCGACGACGCCCACAGCGCGGCGGCGGCAACGACCAGCAGCAGCTGAGCTACGCCGATCGTCACCCGGGCCTGCCGGTCCGGCCGGGCATCACCCATCGCGCGAGCCACCGCGAGAGCCCCTGCGCGGCGCGTCCGGCGCGCTCAGCGTCTCTGCGGCCGCGATCGCGTTCAACACCGCGCGCGCCTTGTTGGACGCCTCGTTGTGCTCGTAGGGGCCGTTGGAGTCGGCCACTACCCCGCCGCCCGCCTGGACGTAGGCCACACCGTTGCGCATCAGCGCGGTGCGGATGGCGATCGCGAAGTCGGCGTTGCCGGCAAAGTCGAGATAGCCCAGGACGCCGCCGTACACACCGCGACGTGTCTTCTCCACCTCCTCGATCAGCTCCATCGCCCGCACCTTGGGCGCACCCGAGAGCGTCCCGGCCGGGAAGCACGCGGTGACCGCGTCCAAGGCGGTACGGCCCTCGCCGAGCAGCCCGGTCACGGTCGACACCAGGTGCATGACGTGGCTGTAGCGCTCGATGTGGCTGTAGTCTTCGACGCGGACGCTGCCCGGCGCGCAGACCCGGCCGAGGTCGTTGCGGCCGAGGTCGACCAGCATCAGATGCTCGGCCCGTTCCTTGTCGTCGGAGAGCAGCTCCTTTTCCAACAGCTGGTCTTCTTCCTCGGTCTGTCCCCGCCACCGGGTACCGGCGATCGGATGGGTCGTCGCGCGACCTTCGGAGACGGTGACGAGCGCTTCGGGGCTGGAGCCGACGATCGAGAAGTCCGTTGCGCCAAGGCTATTCGGCACATGCAGCAAATACATGTAGGGGCTCGGGTTGGTCACCCGCAATATCCGGTAGACCTCGAACGGGTCGACGTCGGTGTCCATCTCGAAGCGTTGGGAGGGCACCACCTGGAAGGCCTCACCGGCGGCGATCTGCTCGACGAGGTAGTCGACGATCTTGCCGTACTCCTCGACCGTGCGCTGCGAGCGGAACGACGGCTCGGGGCGGCGGAACGTGGCGACCGTGGACGGCAGCGGCTGGCTCAGCGCCTCGGTCATGACGTTCACGCGGGCGACGGCGTCGTCGTAGGCCTCGTCGACGCGCTGGTCGGTGCCGTTCCAGTTCACCGCGTTGGCGATCAGGGTGATGGTGCCCTCGTGGTGGTCGACGGCGGCCACGTCGGTGGCCAGCAACATCAGCATGTCCGGCAGCCCCAGGTCGTCGACGGCCAGCTCGGGCAGGCGTTCCAGTCGCCGCACCATGTCGTAGGCGAAGAACCCGACCAGTCCGCCCGACAGTGGCGGCAGCCCCGGGACCGCGGCCGTGGCCAGCAGCTCCAAAGTTGCCCGCAGCGCATCCAGCGGGTCACCACCGGTGGGCGCGTCCTGCGGCGCGGCCCCCAGCCACACCGCCTGGCCGTCGCGCACGGTCAGCGCCGACGGCGCGCCCGCCCCGATGAACGACCAGCGCGACCACGACCTGCCGTTTTCCGCGGATTCCAGCAGGAAGGTGCCGGGGCGATTGGCGGCCAGCTTGCGGTAGGCCGACAGGGGTGTCTCGCTGTCGGCCAAGACCTTCCGGGTCACCGGCACTACCCGGTGTTCGGCCGCGAGCTGGCGAAACTCCTCCCGTGAGGTCGTATGAGCGAGGTCGGGGTGCACCGAACCATCCTCGCAGATCGCTTCGAGCCGACGTCGCGGCAATCCGGCGAGCCCGGCGTACCCTGACGCCCATGAAACCTGGTGACACGGTGCCCGACTTCGAACTTCCCGATCAGTCCGGGACACCACGCAGGCTCAGCGCGCAGTTGGCCGACGGCCCGGTGGTCTTGTTCTTCTACCCCGCCGCGATGACCCCCGGGTGCACCAAGGAGGCCTGCCACTTCCGCGACCTGGCCGCCGAGTTCGCCGCCGTCGGCGCCAACCGGGTCGGTATCAGCACCGATGCCGTGCAAAAGCAGGCCCGGTTTGCCGACAAGGAAAAGTTCGACTACCCGCTGCTGTCCGACGCCGATGGGGCGGTTGCCACACAATTCGGCGTCAAACGCGGGTTGCTCGGCAAGCTGCTGCCGGTCAAGCGCACCACGTTCGTCATCGACACCGACCGCACGGTACTCAACGTGATCTCCAGCGAATTCAGCATGGACGCGCACGCCGACCAGGCGCTGCAAACTTTGCGGGCGCGTTCGTCGGCCTAGACCTAGACCGCGAACGGCCGGCCCCGGTCAGGGTTCGGGTGCCAGCAGCACGTCCTTGTCGAAACAGCTGTGGTCGCCGGTGTGGCAGGCCCCACCCACTTGATCGACCGTCAGCAGCACGACGTCACCGTCGCAGTCCAGCCGCACCGAGTGCACGTGCTGGGTGTGCCCGGACGTCGCGCCCTTGATCCACTGCTCGCCGCGGGAACGCGAAAAGTAGGTAGCCTCACGGGTTTCCAGCGTACGGGCCAACGCGTCGTCATCCATCCAGGCAACCATCAGCACGTCGCCGCTGCTTCGCTCCTGCACGACCGCGGTGAACAAACCGTCGCCGTTGCGCTTGAGGCGGGCGGCGATGTCGGGATCAAGTCTGGTCATCGCACCGTGATCCCTTCGTCTGCCAGCGCGGCCTTCACCTGTTTGATGGTCAACTCACGAAAGTGAAAAACGCTGGCCGCCAACACCGCATCGGCGCCGGCAGCAACGGCGGGCGCGAAGTGGTCCACCGCCCCGGCACCGCCGCTGGCGATCACCGGAACCGTGACCGCCGCGCGGACCGCCCGCAGCATGCCGAGATCGAAGCCGGCCTTGGTGCCGTCGGCGTCCATCGAATTGAGCAGGATCTCCCCCACGCCCAGCTCGGCGCCGCGGGCCGCCCATTCGACGGCGTCGATGCCGGTGCCACGCCGCCCCCCGTGCGTGGTGACCTCCCAGCCGGACGGCGTCGGTGCCGAATCGGGTGGCACGGTGCGCGCATCGACGGACAGCACGATGCACTGCGAGCCGAATTGCCGGGACAGCTCGGCCAATAATTCGGGCCGGGCGATCGCCGCGGTGTTGACCGAGACCTTGTCGGCCCCCGCGCGTAGCAGCACGTCGACATCGGCGACGGTTCGCACCCCGCCGCCGACGGTCAGCGGAATGAACACCTGCTCGGCGGTCTGGCGCACCACGTCCAGCATCGTCGCCCGGCCCGACGAGGACGCCGTCACGTCCAGAAAGGTCAATTCGTCGGCCCCCTCGGCGTCGTAGGCCGCGGCGAGTTCCACGGGATCCCCCGCGTCGCGCAGGTTTTCGAAGTTGACCCCTTTGACGACGCGTCCCCCGTCGACGTCCAGGCACGGGATCACCCGCACCGCAAGGTCGGTGCCCGTGTGCATGTCAGTAGTCCTCCGGGCTGCCGACGCTGCGGACGATGTCGAGGACCTGCCCGTACGCGCCGGGCGCCGCAGCCAGCACCGAGCGCGACTCGGGCGTCCACGGCTGTCCGGCCAGGTCCGTAACGGTGCCACCCGCGGCCCGCACCTGCACGACCCCCGCGGCGTGATCCCATACATGCCCGCCGAAAGCGATTGCAGCAGAAAGTATCCCGTCGGCCACATAGACGAGGTCGATGCCGGTGGAGCCGTGCATGCGCAAGCGCGAACACACCGTGCTCAGCTTCTCCAACAACGCAATCCGATAACGCCCGGGGAACCGCCCGCGGGATTCGAAGTTGAACGTGCCGACCCCGATCAAGGTGTCGGCCAGATCCGTCTGAATCAACGCCGGTCGTGCGACACCGTTCCGGATCAGCGGACCATCGGCGATGGCGGTGTAGTAGTCGTCGGTGAACGGCATCCAGGTCAGGCCCGCCACCGGTTCGCCGTCGTGCAGCAGAGCCAACAGGATCGCGGCCATCGGCGATCCCGCGGCGTAGTTGAAGGTGCCGTCGATCGGGTCCAGCACCCACACCCACGACGAATCGACCGGTGCGCCACCGAATTCCTCGCCGTGCACCCCGATTCCGGTCGCCGCGTGCAGCGCGGCCACCACCTGCCGCTCGATTTCTAGGTCCACCTGGGTGGCGAAATCGTTACCCTTCTTGCGAACCGCCGAATCCGCCCGGTGGCCGGCGACGAACGGTTCTGCGGCGGCGTCGAGAATCGCCGACGCCTCGGCCAGCAGCCCGCTGAGGTCCATAGGTCTAGTCCCGTACCGCGTCCAGTGCCTGCGGCAGCGTGAACCGCCCCGCATACAGCGCCTTGCCTACGATTGCACCCTCGACGCCGCGCTCGGTGAGCGTGGCGATCGCGCGCAGGTCGTCGAGGCTGGACACGCCGCCCGAGGCGATCACCGGGGCGTCGGTGCGCTCGGCAACGCGGGCCAGCAGGTCGAGATTCGGGCCGCCCAGGGTGCCGTCCTTGGTGACGTCGGTGACGACGTATCGCGAACAGCCCTCGGCATCAAGGCGTTCCAACACATCCCACAGATCGCCACCGTCGGTTTCCCAGCCGCGCCCACGCAGCCGATGCTCGCCGTCTGGATGACTGTTGTCGATCTGCACGTCCAGGCCGACGGCGACTTTGTCGCCGTGCGCGGCGATGGCCTGGGCGCACCACCGCGGGTTCTCCAGCGCCGCCGTGCCCAGGTTGACCCGGGCGCATCCGGTGGCCAGCGCCGCCGCCAGCGACTCGTCGTCGCGGATCCCGCCGGACAGCTCCACGTGCACATCCAATTTGCCCACCACCTCGGCGAGCAGGTCGCGGTTAGAACCCCGCCCGAACGCCGCGTCGAGGTCCACCAGATGAATCCACTCGGCGCCGTCGCGCTGCCAGGTCAGCGCCGCGTCCAGCGCGGAGCCGTACTCGGTTTCGCTGCCGGCCTTGCCCTGCACCAGGCGTACGGCACGGCCTTCAACGACGTCGACGGCGGGAAGCAAAATCAGCGGCATCTACAGTCCCTCAACCCAGTTGCTCAATACGGCCGCCCCGGCGTCCCCACTCTTCTCGGGGTGAAATTGCGTGGCGGAAAGCGGCCCGTCCTCGACGGCGGCCAGAAACGGCACCTGATGGGTGGCCCACGTCAGCACGGCCTCCGGCGCCCCGTCCCAGTGTTGTGCCGCATAAGAATGCACGAAGTAGAACCGGGCGGACGGGTCCAACCCCTTGAAAAGCTGGCTGCCGGAACCGGTTTGCACGACGTTCCAGCCCATGTGCGGGATCACCGGGGCGTCCAGCCGAGTCACCGCACCCGGCCACTGCGCGCAGCCGGTCGACTCCACCCCGAATTCAACACCGCGTGCGAACAGAATCTGCATGCCGACACACACCCCGAGCACCGGCCGGCCGGCGGCCACCCGCTCGGCGATGATCCGCTCCCCGGCAATCTGGCGCAGTCCGGCCATGCACGCTTCGAAGGCGCCGACGCCCGGGACCACCAACCCGTCGGCGGACGCCGCCGCCTGAGGGTCGGCGGTGACTTCCACTTTGGCCCCGGCGCGCTCCAGCGCACGCTGCGCCGAGCGCAGATTTCCCGAACCATAGTCCAGGACGACTACGGATTTCTCTGTCACAGAACACCTTTGGTGGACGGCACCCCGAGCACCCGGGGGTCGGGTTCGACCGCCTGGCGCAGGGCGCGTGCCACGGCCTTGTATTCGGCTTCGGTGATGTGGTGCGGGTCGCGCCCGTACAGCACCCGCACGTGCAGGGCGATGCGGGCGTTGTACGCCAGCGATTCGAATACGTGCCGGTTGATCACCGTGTGATAGGGCACCGAGTTGCCGGCGATGGTGGTGTGTTGCAGGTGATCCGGTTCTCCGGTGTGCACACAGTACGGCCGGCCGGACACATCGACGGCGGCGTGGGCCAGCGTCTCGTCCATCGGGATGAAAGCGTCCCCGAACCGCCGGATGCCGCGCTTGTCGCCGAGGGCCTGACCGAGCGCCTGCCCCAGCGCGATCGCGGTGTCCTCGATGGTGTGGTGGCCTTCGATCTCGACGTCACCCTTGGTGCGCACGGTCAAGTCGAAGCTGGCGTGGCTGCCCAATGCCGTGAGCATGTGGTCGTAGAACGGCACACCGGTGTCGACGTCGACCTGTCCGGTGCCATCGAGGTCGAGCTCGATGACGATGTCGGATTCCTTGGTGCGGCGCTCGATCCGGGCACGGCGCGCCGCGCTGTTGGTCTGCGAGGTGGTCACGGCGCTCCTACTATGACGGGGGCCAGCTCGGTCGTGGCGATCCGGGCGCTCGCCTTCAAAAACGCGTCGTTCTCCTCGGCCAGTCCGACGGTGGTACGCAGATAGCCCGGAATCCCGACGTCACGGATCAGCACACCGTCGTCCAGGTAGCGCTGCCATGCCGCCGAGGCGTCGGGGAACTGACCGAACAGGACGAAGTTGGCATCGCTGGGGATGACCCGAAAACCCAAGCCGCCCAAGGCCGCCACGACTCGCTCGCGTTCGGCGATCAGCGTGGCCACGCTGCCCAGGGTGTCGTCTGCATGCCGCAACGCGGCGCGGGCGGCGGCCTGCGTGACCGAGGACAGGTGATACGGCAACCGCACCAACAGCATCGCGTCGATCACCGCTGGGGTGGCAACCAGGTAGCCGAGCCGACCGCCGGCGAAGGCGAACGCCTTGCTCATGGTGCGGCTGACCACGAGCCGGGTCGGGTACTGCTCGATCAGGGCCACCGCGCTGGGCTGCGACGAGAACTCACCGTAGGCCTCATCCACGATCAAGATGCCCGGCGCCACGTCGAGCAGCCGGCGCAGGTCCGGCAGCGGAATGCTTTGCCCCGAAGGGTTGTTCGGGCTGGTCACAAAGACGACGTCCGGCCTCCGGTCGGAGATGGCGGCCACGGCCGCATCGACGTCGAGGCGGAAATCGTCGGCACGCGCGGCCACCAGCCATTCGGTGTGGGTGCCGTCGGAGATAAGCGGATGCATCGAGTAGGACGGGACGAACCCGATGGCGCTGCGGCCGGGCCCGCCGAATGCCTGCAGCAACTGCTGCAGGATCTCGTTGGAACCATTGGCAGCCCACAGGTTGTCGACGCTGAGCGAGGTCCCGGTCTGCGCCGTGAGGTAACTCGCCAGATCGCTGCGCAACGCCACCGCGTCGCGGTCGGGATAGCGGTGCAGGTCGCCGGCGACCGCCTGCACCGATCGGACCACGTCGTCGACCAGCGCTTGGCTGGGCGGATGCGGGTTCTCGTTGGTATTCAACCGCACCGGGACCGCCAATTGCGGTGCGCCGTACGGTGATTTGCCGCGCAAGTCATCGCGCAACGGCAGGTCGTCGAGGGTGACCCGCCGGTCGGTCGCCGTCATCGTTCGAACCTCCGCCGTACCGCCTCGCCGTGCGCCGGCAGATCCTCGGCCTTCGCCAGGCTCACCACGTGACCGGAGACATCCTTCAGGGCGGCCTCGGTGTAGTCCACGACGTGGATGCCACGCAGGAAGGTCTGCACCGACAGGCCGCTGGAGTGGCGGGCGCTGCCGGCGGTCGGCAACACGTGGTTCGACCCGGCGCAGTAGTCGCCGAGGCTCACCGGCGACCACGGTCCGACGAAAATGGCTCCGGCCGAACGTATCCGGCCGGCCACCCGGGGCGCGTCCGCGGTCTGAATCTCGAGATGCTCGGCGGCGTAGGCGTTTACCACCTTGATCCCGGCGTCCAGGTCGTCGACCAAGATGATCGCCGACTGTGGTCCGCTCAGCGCCGTCGTCACCCGCTCGCGGTGCACGGTGGTCTGCAGTTGAGCCGCGACCTCGGTGTCGGTGGCCGCGGCGAGTTGCTCGCTTGCGGTCACCAGCACGCTGCCCGCCATTTCGTCGTGTTCGGCCTGACTGATCAGGTCGGCGGCCACGTGTGCGGGGTCGGCGGTGTGGTCGGCCAGGATCGCGATCTCGGTCGGCCCGGCTTCGGCGTCGATGCCCACCAGCGAGCGGCACAGCCGCTTGGCCGCCGTGACGTAGACATTGCCCGGCCCGGTGATCATGTCGACCGGCGCCAGCGCGGCACCGTCGGTGTCGACACCGCCGTAGGCCAGCAGCGCGACCGCCTGGGCGCCGCCGACCGCCCAGACCTCTTCGACCCCCAGCAGCCGGGCCGCGGCCAGGATCGTCGGGTGGGGCAGGCCGTCAAAGCGGGCCTGGGGCGGGCTGGCCACCACCAGCGACTCGACCCCCGCGGCCTGCGCGGGCACCACATTCATCACCACGCTGGACGGGTACACGGCGTTGCCGTCGGGCACATACAGACCCACCCGCTCGACCGGAACCCAGCGCTCGGTGACCGTCGCACCCGGCCCGAGCACGGTGGTGACGTCGGCACGGCGCTGGTCGGCGTGGACCGCGCGGGTCCGCTCGATCATCACCTGCAGCGCGTCGCGCACGTCGGCGGCCAAGGCGTCCAGCGCGGCCTGCAACGCGCCCGCGGGTACCCGGACGGCGGCCGGACGCACGCCGTCGAACGACTCCCCGAACTCCAGAGCCGCTTCGGCGCCCCGTTCGGCCACGGCGTCCACGATCGGACGCACCTGCGGCAGCACCGTCTCCACGTCAGCACCACCGCGCGGCAGGGCCGCCCGCAGCCGGGCAGCGGTCAGCTCCGCGCCCCGCAGGTCGATGCGGGTCAGCACAGAGGGTGGTGAGGCAGTCACAACGTCCATTGTCCCAGAGGAGCTCAAATCAATAACCGACCGGTAGTCTGCCGGTGATCAGGCCTACCGACGCCCCGCAAAGGAGCAGGCAGGTCGAGCAAGGATCACCCGAACAACGCGCCGGGCATTCCCATGGTGTACCCGACATGGTTCGAGAACTTCCAGGTCAAATACGTCAACCCGGCGCTGAAGCCGATCGCACGCTTTCTGCCGGGGACGGGAACCATCGAGCACCGCGGACGTACCTCCGCCAAACCGTACAAGACCATTGTCACCGCCTACCGCAGCGGCAATGTGCTGTGCATCGCACTGGGCCACGGAAAGACCGATTGGGTGAAGAACGTGCTGGCCGCGGGCCAAGCCGACCTGCGCTTTGGCCGCAAGACCGTGCACCTCACCAATCCCCGGATCCTGCCCGCCGGCGCCGACGGTACCGGCCTGCCCTGGCTGGTGCGCCTGCAGCTGCACCGGATGGCGGTGCTGGTCTGCGACCTCGACTAACCGGGCATGACATGGGCATGACGTGGGCCTAAGCGCCTTGGGACGGGGCTACATGTCCAGGCCGATGTCGAGCACACGCACCGAGTGCGTCAGCGCCCCGACGGCCAAATAGTCCACTCCGGTCGCGGCGTAGTCCGCCGCGGTTTCCAGGCTGAGCCCGCCCGAGGACTCCAGTAGGACGGTCGGCGCACGCGAATCCCGACGCTGCACCGCGATCTGGGTCTGCCACACCGGGAAGTTGTCCAGCAGGATCAGCTCGGGCCTTTCCGGCAGGACATCGTCGAGCTGGTCGAGGGAGTCGACCTCGACCTCGCAGGGCAGCTCGGGTGCGGCCGCACGCACCGCCCGCAGCGCCGCGACGACCGAGCCCGCGGCCGCGACGTGGTTGTCCTTGATGAGCGCGGCGTCGCCGAGGCCGAGGCGGTGGTTGGTGCCGCCGCCGACCCGCACGGCGTACTTCTGCAGGGCGCGCAGCCCGGGCAGGGTTTTGCGGGTGTCGCGAACCTGCGCCTTGGTGCCGCTGACGGCGTCCACCCAGGCCGCGGTGGCGGTCGCGATGCCCGACAGGTGACAGATCAGGTTCAGCATCGTGCGCTCCGCGGTGAGCAGGCCGCGGGTCTGCGCCCGCACGGTCAACACCGCCTGCCCCGGTTGCACCCGGGCGCCGTCCTCGACGCGGTCGAGCACCTCGTACGCCCCCGCGCCCAACACCTCGTCGAGCACCAGCACCGCGACGTCGAGCCCGGCGATCACGCCCGGTTCACGCGACACCATCGATGCCGAGGCGATGCCATCGGAAACCGTTGCGAGCGTGGTGATGTCGGGCCCGTAACGCAGATCTTCCTCGAGACCGCGCCGCACGGTGTCATACGCGGCGGCAAGTTCGGCGTCCGACAGTGCCATCCGGGCCATCAGGACACCGCCGCCAACGCTTCCGCGCACACGGTGTCGTCCAGCCGGACCACGATGCTGCGGGCTTGTTCCGGTGCGGTGTCCGGGAATTCGGCGCGATGGTGACAGCCGCGGCTTTCGTCGCGAGCCAGGGCCGCCGCGGCCACCGCGCGGGCGGTCAGCGTCAACGCCACGTCCTCGAAATCGCGGCGCCCCTCGACGACGCGCACCCGGGCCCGCGACAGCATGTCGGACAACCGTTGCAACCCCGCGGCGTCGCGCACCACCGAGGCGTCCCTCGTCATCGCGGTCTGCAGCTCGCGCCGCTTCACCGCGGTGTGGGTGAGCGGCTCCGGCACGACGACGGGCGTCGGCCCGGCGGCCTCGGCATGCGCGGCCGCCGCCTTGCCGGCTCGACCGCCCACGACCAGACCCTCCAGCAAGCTGTTGGAGGCCAACCTGTTCGCGCCGTGCATGCCGGTGCGGGCCACCTCGCCGGCCGCGAACAGGCCGGGCAGCTCGGTTTGACCGTGCACGTCGGTGATCACGCCGCCGCAGCTGTAGTGCGCGCCCGGCAGGACCGGAATGGGCTCGGTGACGGGGTCGACGCCGGCGTCCCGGCACGCGGCCGTGACGTTGGGGAATCGCACCGCGAAGTCCTTGATGTTGCGTGCGTCGAGATAGACGCAGTCGTCGCCGGTGGCCCTCAGCCGCGCGTCGATGGCGCCGGCGACAACATCGCGCGGCGCCAGGTCGCCCATCGGGTGGACGCCTTCGGTAACCGAATTCCCATGCCGGTCAACCAGTCTCGCGCCCTCACCGCGGATCGCCTCGGTGATCAACGGCCGGCGACCGCCGGTGTGGCCGGCGAACAACATGGTGGGGTGAAACTGGATGAATTCGAGATCGCCGACTCCGACGCCGGCCCACAAAGCCAGCGCGATGCCGTCACCGGTGGATCCGTCGGGATTCGTGGTGGCGCTGTAAAGGTGGCCGAGCCCACCCGAAGCCAGAATTACCGACGGTGCGCTGATGATCCCGACGCCGTCCGGGTTCCCGACGGCCACCCCGGTGACCGCGGCACCGTCGTGCAGCACCTGCAGCGCCACGTGACTGGTCCGGATGTCGAGCTGATGCGCCGCGTGGTCGAGCGTCCGCTGGACCTCGGCGCCGGTGGCATCGCCACCGGCATGCACGATCCGCCGCCGCGAGTGCCCGCCTTCGCGGCTCAGCGCCCACCGGCCGGGTGTCGATTCGTCGAATCGTGCCCCGTCGCCGACCAAGTCGCGAACCGCGCGGTGGCCATCGGCGACGATCGAATACACCGCGTCGGCATCACACATACCCGCACCGGCGGCGAGAGTGTCGGCGACATGGGCGTCGACAGAATCGTCGTTGTCCGGCAACACGACCGCGATGCCGCCCTGCGCGTAGTGCGTAGCGGTGACGGCGTGGGTCTGGTCGGCCTTGCTGAGCACGACGACACTGCGGCCGGCCCGATGGGCGGCCAGCGCGGCGGCCAATCCTCCGACGCCCGTGCCGATCACCACCACGTCGGCCGCGTGAGTCCAGGCGGGACGGGTGATCATTCGCCGCCGCCCGGCTGACCGATCGCGATCATCCGCTGCACGCTGCGCCGTCCGGCCGCGGCGACCTCCGGGTCGACGTGCACCTCGTCGGCGCCTTCGACCAGGCAGCGCAGCAACGCAGCCGGGGTGATCATCTTCATGTATTTGCAGGATGCGCGGTCATTGACGGCGCGAAAGTCGACTTCCGGTGCGGCGCGGCGCAATTGGTGCAACATGCCGACCTCGGTGGCCACCAGGACCTTGCGGGCGTGGGTCTGGTGCGCGGCGTCGAGCATGCCGCCAGTGGACAAAATCTTCACCCGGTCCTCCGGGAAGGCACCCTCGCCCGCGAGGTACAAGGCCGAAGTGGCGCAACCGCATTCGGGGTGGACGTACAGTTCCGCGTCGGGGTTGGCGCGGGCCTGCTCGGCGAGTTCATCGCCGTTGATTCCAGCATGCACGTGGCATTCCCCGGCCCAGACATGCACATTCGTGCGGCCGGTCACCCGCCGCACGTGGGCGCCGAGGAACTGATCCGGGCAGAACAGCACCTCACGGTCGGGGTCGATTGACTCGACCACATCGACGGCGTTGGCGGAGGTGCAGCAGATGTCGGTCAGCGCTTTGACGGCCGCCGTGGTGTTGACGTAGGAGACGACGACGGCACCGGGGTGTTCGTCCTTCCAGGTGCGTAACTCGTCGGGCGTGATCGAATCGGCCAGCGAGCAACCGGCCCGCTGATCGGGGATCAGCACGGTCTTGTCGGGGCTCAAGATCTTGGCCGTTTCGGCCATGAAGTGCACGCCGCAGAACACGATGGTGTCCTCCGGGGCCTCGGCCGCGATGCGGGACAACGCCAGCGAATCGCCGACGTGATCCGCGACGTCCTGAATGGCCGGCAATTGATAGTTGTGGGCAAGTACCGTGGCACCGCGCAGTCTGGCCAACCGTCGAATCTCGTTGGCCCACTGCGCATCCGCATCGACACCGTGGTAGCCGACGTCGGAGTTGGTGACGTTGGCGATCATGTCTTCGGCGAGCGTGTCCATGCGATTAAGAATCGTCACGGCGGCTCCTTTCGACCCAGTACTGCCCGAATGGTTTTCGACTTATAATCGAAAACATGGCCCATACTAGCACCGCGCACGAAGTGCTTGCGGTCGTGTTCCAGGTGCGCCGGCCCTCCGGGCCGGTTACCGGAACCTCCCCGGCCGGGAAACCGCAGCTTAACGTGCTGTTATGGCAGCGTGCCCGCGAGCCACAGCGGGGCGCATGGTCACTGCCCGGCGGGCAGCTGCGGACCGACGAGGACATGACCACCTCGGTGCGCCGCCAGCTGGCCGAGAAGGTGGATCTGCGGGAATTGGCGCACCTGGAGCAGCTGGCCGTGTTCTCCGACCCGCACCGTGTTCCCGGTGCACGGGTCATCGCGTCGACCTTCCTGGGGTTGGTGCCCTCCCCCGCCACGCCGGAACTCCCGCCGGACACCCGCTGGCATCCGGTGAATGCGTTGCCGCCCATGGCGTTTGACCACGGCCCGATGGTTGAGCATGCTCGCACCCGGCTGGTCGCGAAGATGTCCTACACGAACATCGGATTCGCCTTGGCACCAACGGAATTCGCGCTCTCGACGTTGCGTGACATCTACGGCGCGGCGCTGGGCTACCAGGTGGACGCGACGAATCTGCAGCGGGTGCTGGCGCGGCGCGGCGTCATCACGAAGTCCGGCACCGTGGCGGCGTCGGGACGCAGCGGCGGCCGGCCGGCGGCGTTGTACCACTTCACCGATTCCCGGTTGCGGGTCACCGACGAGTTCGCCGCGCTGCGCCCGCCCGGCCAGCCCTGATCCGCGGCGTTTCCGATAACGCAGCAGACCCGATTCACAGCTTCGGCCATTACGTTTTGGTTACCCGTCG
The DNA here is from genome assembly GCF_002102355.1 of Mycobacterium sherrisii. Classification (GTDB taxonomy): domain Bacteria; phylum Actinomycetota; class Actinomycetes; order Mycobacteriales; family Mycobacteriaceae; genus Mycobacterium; species Mycobacterium sherrisii. The sequence goes on from NZ_LQPT01000099.1 coordinate 50,383, forward strand.
TTCATACGCGAAAATGCCGGGTGGCCTAGAAGGGACCCTGAATGGTTGAACTCGGCAATTTGGCGGGCACGGACGGTGCGGAGTGGATCGGTCGGCCGCCACATGAGGAATTGCAGCGCAAGGCGCGACCGCGGCTGCCCTCGGACGACCCGTTCTACCGGCCGCCTGCGGGCTTCCAGCACGCCGAACCCGGTACCGTGCTGCGTTCCCGCGACGTCGAACTGGCGTTTTTGGGCCTGATCCCGCAACCCGTCTCGGCCGTCCAACTGCTGTATCGGACCACGGACATGAACGGCAAGCCCGAGGCCGGCGTCACCACGGTGATCGTCCCGACCGAGCGGGTGGGCGGGCAGCACAGCCCGCTTCTGTCGTATCAGTGCGCGATCGATGCCATGTCGTCGCGCTGCTTTCCGTCCTACGCGCTGCGACGCCGGGCCAAGGCCTTCGGTTCGCTGGCCCAGCTGGAGTTCTTCCTGATCGCCGCCGCGGTCGCGGAAGGCTGGACGGTGTCGGTACCCGACCACGAGGGTCTACTGGGCATGTGGGGCGCCCCGTATGAGCCCGGGTACCGCACCCTGGATGGCATCCGGGCCGCGATGAACTCCGATCGGGTGCCCTCGACGTCGTCGGCGCCGGTGGGATTGTGGGGATACTCCGGCGGCGGGCTGGCCAGCGCCTGGGCCGCCGAGATGTGTGCGGACTACGCGCCCGAACTCGACATCGTTGGGGCTGTGCTGGGGTCGCCGGTCGGCGACCTGGGGCACACCTTCCGTCGGCTCAACGGCAGCTTCCTGGCCGGGCTGCCCGCTATGGTGGTGGCCGCGCTCGCCCACGTCTACCCCGACCTGGACAGGGTGATCACCGAGCACACCAACGACGAGGGACGCGAGCTGCTGGACCGGCTGCAGTCGATGACGACGGTCGAGGCCGTGTTGCGGATGGCCGGCAAGAACATGGGCGACTACCTCGACGAGCCGCTGGAGGGCATCCTGTCGACGCCGGAGGTCTCGCAGGTGTTCGACAGCATCAAGCTCGGCGTGGCCACCCCGGCGCCGCCGGTGCTGATTGTGCAGGCCGTGCACGATTATCTGATCGACGTCCACGACATCGACGCGCTGGCGGATGCGTATTCCGCCGGCGGTGCCGACGTCACCTACCACCGCGACGCGTTCAACGAGCACATGTGCCTGCACCCGCTGTCGGCGCCGATGACGCTGCGCTGGCTCACCGACCGGTTCGCTCGCCGTCCGCTGAAGGACCACCTGATCAGGACGACCTGGCCGACCGCGTTCAACCCGATCACCTACGCCGGCATGCTCCGGTTGGGCGTGATCGCGGCAAAGGTGCTCACCGGCCGCCGAATCCGCCGCCGGCCGCTCTAGCTCTTGGGCCGCGTCAGTGGCTGGAAAACCCTAGCGAACCGGCCTGGGGTGCCGTCGGCACGGCAGGTGACGGCTGACCAGGCGAGTCCGAAGCACCGAGGTCGTCATGTGGGCTGGCCGCCGCCAGCACGGCGTACACCAGCGCCGCGACGCCCGCCGGCCACAACAGCGTGAGGGCGACCTGCAACGCCCCCGATCCGAAGAACACCGGCGGCGCCTGGACGACGTAGGACACCGATGGGCTGCCCACCAGCGGCACCCGGTCGATGTCCAGCGCGCCGTACCGGGTCAGCACCAGCACCGCCCCCACCCCCGCGGCCAGCGCGGCGGCCAGCACCATGCCGGTCACCAGCCCGAGGACCATGCCCGGGCCGCGCAGCCGACGCCACTGCCAGGCCAGAACCGGCGCCGCCACGGCCAGCACGCTCAGCAGACCCAGCATCAGGCACGGCACGTCGAAGAAATGCTCGGATTCGGTGCCTAGGTACTCGTGCACCCGCTCACCCGCGCGCGTCATCGCCACCACCAAGTGGATCGGCGGGGCCATCCACGCCCACAGCGCGCCCAGCAGCACCCCACTGGCCGCGAAGCCAAGCGTCGCAAGGACAATCGTGCGCCTGCCCGACGGCGCTGACTCGCCCGCGGTCGCGGGTGTGGCGGCTAACCCCCCGGGTGCGGTCACCGCTGCGTCTCCAAGTCTGTCGAGTCCACCTCACCGTGCCGCGAGCACCGTGCCCGCCAGCCGTCCGGACGGACCTGAACGATCATCCGGCGCCCGCACTGAGCGCAGAACCGCGGGGGCTCAAGGCCCAACTGCGCCGCCGTCGGCACGACGGTGCCCCCCAACTCTCCGGTATAGACGTTGTACACGCCGGCGCTGACCGGGGCGCCCAGATCGCCAACCACGCTTCCAGTGTCTTACAGCGTGGCGTTCAGCGCCTTGATCGGCATCTGCAGATCTTCGAGCAGCTCCAGATCGGATTCGGCGGGACGGCCCAGGGTGGTCAGATAGTTCCCGACGATCACGGCGTTGATGCCGCCGAGGATGCCCTGTTTGGCGCCCAGGTCGCCCAGGGTGATCTCGCGGCCGCCCGCGAACCGCAGCATGGTGCGCGGCAACGCCAGCCGGAACGCGGCCACCGACTTCAGCGCCTCGCTGACCGGCATCACCTCAAGGTCGCCGAACGGTGTGCCGGGACGCGGGTTGAGGAAGTTCAACGGCACCTCGTCGGGGCCCAATTCGGCCAGGTCGGCGGCGAACTCGGCGCGCTGCTCCAGCGTCTCGCCCATGCCCAGAATGCCGCCGCAGCAGACCTCCATGCCGGCGTCCCGCACCATCGTCAACGTCTGCCAGCGTTCTTCCCAGGTGTGGGTGGTCACGACGTTGGTGAAGAACGAACGGGCGGTCTCCAGGTTGTGGTTATAGCGGTGCACGCCCATCGCGGCGAGCTCGGCAACCTGCTCGGCGGTCAGCATGCCCAGCGAGCAGGCGACGTTGATCTCCACCTCGTTGCGGATCGCCTCGATCCCGGCTGCCACCTGCGCCATCAGCCGCTTGTCCGGGCCCCGCACGGCGGCCACGATGCAGAACTCGGTGGCACCCGACTTCGCGGTCTGTTTGGCGGCCTCGACCAGGCTGGGAATGTCGAGCCAGGCGCTGCGCACGGGCGACGCGAACAGCCCGGATTGGGAGCAGAAGTGGCAGTCCTCGGGGCAGCCGCCGGTCTTGAGGCTGATGATGCCCTCGACCTCCACCTCGGGGCCACACCAGCGCATCCGCACCTCGTGCGCCAGCGACAGCAGTTCCTCGAGCCGCTCGTCGGGCAGCTGCAGCACCTGCAGGACCTGGTCGCGCGTCAGCCCGTCGCCACCGTCCAGCACCTGCCGCCGGGCCACCGCCAGGATGTCTTCCGGAATATCTCCGCCGTGGCCGGCCCCGGCCGCGGGTCGAGTTGCCGCTTGAGTCACCAAGTACTCCCCTGCATGTTGGTCGCGCCCGCCCCTGCGGTCACATCAGCCACGGCGTCGTGGCCGCCTGAACGAAACGGTGTTCCAAGAAGGGTAACGGCCGTAGTACGACGAGCCCGTTGGGGTATACCGCCATCATGTCCGCTTCGCACGTCGAGTACCTGGCACACCACATGCTGCTGCTGGCCGCTCCGGCGTTCCTGCCGGCGGTCGTCGTCGTCGCGGTGATCCTCTACGTGGCGTTGCGGGACCGTCGCGACGGGCAAACCGACGAGACCTCTGCGGAGGACGACATTCCGGCCGAAAAGCGTGATTAACCGCCCCGGGATTGGGGCATTACACCTTGGACCAGTGAACTTACCTGCCGGTAATAAGTGATCTCCCGGGACGTCCCGGCGCAGAGGGAGGACATGACGGACATGACAATGGTGTCGGAGCTGTCGGAAACGTCGCAGGCGTCAGAAGTCTCCGGGGCGCTGCAGCTTATCGCCGAACCGGCGGCGCGCGGCGCCGGACTCAATCAAGTGATCGGGCTGTCCGTCGCTGCCCTGGTGATCACGCTGATCATGCTGTGGATTGGTTACGCACATCGGACTCATCGGATCACCTGGCTGACCCGCGTCGCCGACAAGCTCGGCGAAAAGTTCCGCCGGCCGAACTGGGTGGCGCTTCCGGTGCTGATCTTCACCACCTCGATCATCTGCGCCCTATTCGGGTTCATCTGGGACGTCAGCTGGCACATCGGCAACGGCCGCGACCCGGGGCCGCTGGCCAACCCGGCGCACTACTTCATCATCATCGGTTTATTCGGGGTGTTCCTGGGCGGCGTGGTCTCGATGGTGATCCCGTTCGAAAAGCCCGGTCCGGCCGCGGTGCGCATCACCCGCAACTGGTACGCGCCGGTCGGCGCCGTGCTGATGGCGGCGTGCGGACTGTACGCGATGATCGGATTCCCGCTCGACGACATTTGGCACCGAATCTTTGGTCAAGACGTGACCCTTTGGGGCCCAACGCATTTGATGATGATCGGCGGAGCCTGTTTCTCGCTGTTCGCGGTGTTGATGCTGGAGCGTGAAGGCGAAGCGGTGCAGGCCATCGAGGCCGCCCATGGGGCATTCATCACCTTCCTGCGCTACCTGTCGTTCGGCGGGATGTTCATCGGATTATCGGTCTACCAAATCGAATACGACTTCGGCGTTGAGCAGTTCCGCCTGGCGTTGCAACCGATGATGATCTCCTTCGCAGCCGCGCTGGCGGCCGTGGCCGCCCGCATCACCATGGGCCGTGGCGCGGCGATCATCGCGGCGTTGTTCGCCATCGCGCTGCGCGGTGTGGTCGCGTTGCTGGTGGGCCCCGTCCTGGGTGCGCCGATCAACTGGTTCCCGCTGTACTTGGGCCCCGCCCTCGTGGTCGAGGTGATCGCGCTGACTCCACTCTTCAAGCGCCCCATCGTCTTTGGGGTCGTCTCCGGTCTGGCGGTGGGCACCGTCGGGCTGTGGCTGGAGTCGCTGTGGATCGGGGCGGTGTACCACTACCCGTGGCCGGTCAGCATGTGGGGCGAGGCCCTGGCCATGGCGGTGCCGGTGGCGGTGCTCGCCGGAACCTGCGGCGCGCTGTTCGGCATGGTGCTCACCGGTCAGCGGCTGCCGCGGCGTTCGGTCGGCATCTCCGTGGTGGTGGCGACCGTCCTGGTCGTCGGCGGCGCGGTGGCCAACGGACTGCACATCGTGGTGCCCCAGCACGCCAAGGCGGCGATCACGCTTACCAAGTTGCCCAGCCCGCCCGGGCAGCGCATGGTGTCGGCCGACATCCAACTGACACCGGCGAATATCGTTGGTGCTCAACCGGATTGGGTGACCGTGTTGTCGTGGCAGGGCCGAATGGAAAACCAGCGCGGACTGGTCATCGACCGCCTCGAAAAGGTCGGCCCCGGCCACTACCGCACCACCGCGCCGGTGCCGGTCTGGGGATCGTGGAAGACGCTGCTGCGAATTCAGGACGGCTACACGATGACGGGCGTCCCGATCTACGAACCGGCCGACGACGCCATCCCGGCGGCCGAAGTGCCCGCCCTGTCGTCGATCGACCGGCCTTTCGTCCCGGAGATCACCATCTTGCAGCGGGAGCGCGACCAGAACACCCCAACCTGGCTGTTCACCGCCGGAGGCATCGTGGTGCTCATCCTGTCGCTGCTGGTGATTGCCGGCCTGACCTGGGGCGCGGGCCGCATCAACAATGCCCTGTCCGAGCCGGAACCGGTCGAGCAAAAGCAGCCGTTACCGCGGGCGGCGTGAGGCGATGACGTTGCGGACGATGCACGGCACGCTGGTTGCGGTGTGGGTGACGGTGTTGACCTGCGCGCTGGTGGGCTGTAGCGGCAAAACCGATCAGGCCGGCGCGCCCGGCGCGTTGGACGTCAACGTGACCATCTCGCACGGTCAGGTCGACCCGACCAACGCCACGTTGCAGGCCAAGGTCAAGCAACCGATCACCCTGCACGTCGCCAGCGACGTCACCGACGAGCTGCACGTCCACTCGGTGCCCGATCACAAGTTCCAAGTCGCGGCCCAGCCCGACCAGATCTTCCGTTTCACCGTCGACGTCCCCGGCAATGTCGACGTCGAGCTGCACCACCTGGACCGCACGATAGCGACCATTCACGTCCAGCCGTGACGCTGCTCGCGCACGGTTTGGGCGGGTCGAGCGATCTGCCGGTGCCCTACATGTACGCGATGGTGGGCGCGGCCTGGGCGCTGACGTTCACCTTCGCCCTGGTCGCCTTCGCGTGGAAGCGTCCGCGGTTTGATCCGGACGCACCCGGTCGCCCCCTGCCGGCGTGGGTGACGAAGGTGGTCGACGCGCGCGCCACCCGCTGGACGGCGGCAAGCCTGGCCCTGGTGTTCGCGGTGTGGGCGGTGCTGGCCGGCGTGTGGGGTCCGCAAACCCAACGCAATCCCCTGCTGGGGTCGTTTTACGTGCTGCTGTGGGTCGGGTTGGTGCCGCTGTCGCTGGCCTTCGGACCGATGTGGCGGGTGCTTTCCCCGATCCGCACGGTGTATTTGCTGCTGCGTCGCGTCATGCCGGAGGCGCTGAGCCGTCCGCGTGCCGCCTATCCGCAGAGTTGGGGGTACCGCCCGGCCGCGGTCGGCTTGCTCGCGTTCGTGTGGCTGGAGCTGGCGAGCCCGAATTCGGCGTCACTGACGTGGGTGCGCGGCTGGCTGTTGATCTACGCGGTGCTATTGCTGGTCGGGGCGTGGCTGTGCGGGCAGCGATGGCTGGCCCGGGCCGACCCGTTCGCCGTGTACAGCATGGCGGTGTCGCGGCTTTCGCCGTTTCGCCGCTCGACGGCCAGCGGACGAATCGTCCTGGGCAACCCGTTCGACCATCTGCCGTCGCTGCCGGTGCGACCCGGTGTGGTTGGCGTGCTCGCGGTGCTGCTCGGTTCGACGGCTTTCGACAGCTTCTCGTCGTCGCCGACGTGGCGCAACTTCGCCGATGGGCTGTCCCGGTCGGCTCATGTCGTACCGGCGTCGCTGATGCCGTCGGCGTTGCGAACGGCAGGCCTGCTGGTCTTCATTTCGGTTGTCGCGCTGACCTTTTCGTTGGCAGCGCGGGCGACCGGCGGCGTGGACCGGGCACAGCGTCGCGCGTTGCCCGGGCAGCTGGCGCACTCGCTGATCCCGATCGTGGTGGGCTACATCTTCGCCCACTATCTGTCCTATCTGGTGGAGCGTGGCCAGCAGACCGTCATCGCCCTCGCCGACCCGTTCGGGCACGGCTGGAACCTGTTGGGGCTGGCGCATCTGCAGGTGGCCTACGTGCTGTCCCAGCACCCGCCGGTGCTGGCCGCGATCAAGGTGATCTGCGTGGTGACCGGGCACATCGTCGCGGTCATCGCCGCCCACGACCGAGCGCTGCGGCTGTTGCCGGCCGGTCACCAGCTCACCGGGCAGCTCACCATGATGCTGGTGATGGTCGGTTACACCTTCACCGGGCTGTACTTGCTGTTCGGTGGCTAAAGCAGGTGCTCGACGCGCTTGCTGCCGTCCCAACGGCGCAGGCCGGCGAAGCTGCCGTGCAGTTGGGCTGGTCGCCCGGCGATGCGCAGCGCACGGCCCAGTTGGCCGGCCCCGACGCGGCGCGCCAGCGTCACGTGCGCGGTCCACTGCCCGGGCAGGCTATTGGGCAGCGCGGCGGGCATCAGATACGGACCGCACAGCCGGTGCACCTCCGCGTGCAGCGCCAGCAGCTCGACGCTGGGCACCAGCAGCCGGGCGAACACGGCGTCGGACCGGCCGAACAGCAGGGGCGCGCCGATGAGCGCACCGATCGGCAGTCGTGCGGAGACCGGGCGCAGCAGGTCGTCGACGTCGGCGGCGATGTTTTCGGCAACCGCAAGCGTGACGTGTGGACGGCTGGCCGGGGCCTGGCTGGGAATGCCGGCGCCGGCCAGCTCGTCCCAGATCCGGCGGACCGCGTCCTCGGTGTCGCGGTCGAAGATTAACTCGATCGAGTGCACCATCAGCCGGCCAGCGCGGTCACCCAGTCGCGGTCGAACGCCGCGGTGCTCAGCGCCGCGAACTCGTCGGGGCTCATCGAGCCGGCCCCGGCGGGCAGCACGGCCCGCACTGGCGCCAGCCGGCCCAGCGCCGACCGGTTCGAGGTGTGCACCGCCCCGGGCTGTGGCGGCCAACTTCCGAGCACCAACCCCGCACACGGAACTCCTTGTCCGGCAAGCGATTCCAGAGTCAGCGCGGTGTGGTTCAGGGTGCCCAGTTCGGCGGTGACGGTGACCAGGACGACGGCCCCGAGGTCGACCGCGAGATCGCGCAGGGTGACGCCGGCTTGACCGTCTCGTCGGCCGAGCTCGACCAGTAGCCCGCCGGCCCCCTCGACCACGGTCAGTCGCCCGGGCCGGTCCAAGTCGCGGATTAGGCGCAGCAGGTCGTCGCCGGTGGGCAGCGACAGCCCGGCCTGTTCGGCCGCGGCGACCGGCGCCAGCGGCTGCGGGTAGCGCGCCAGCCCGGCCGTCTGCGTCACCCCGGACAGCCGCGCGACCTCGGCGAGGTCGTCGTCACCGCAGGCGGTGCCGGTCTGCACCGGCTTGCACACCGCAACGTCGATCCCGGCCAGCCGCGCGTGACAGGCCAGCGCCGCCACGGCGACCGTCTTCCCCACCCCCGTGCCGGTTCCGGTGACGACCAGGACGGTCAACGGCGCGCCACGGCCAGCACCTCGGTCAGCACGCGGCGCGCCACCGCCAGGTCGGCGGCATCCAACGAGGCGCGGGCGGACAGCCGCAGCCGCGAGGTCCCGGCGGGAACGGTCGGCGGCCGGAAGCAACCCACCCGCACCCCCGCGTCCAGGCACGCCGTCGCCGCGGCCAACGCGACCTCCGGCTGCCCGAGGATCACCGAAACCACCGCGGACTCCGGGGAGTCCGGCACCCCGCAGATGCGGGCCAGTTCGCGGGCGTGCCGCAGCACCGCCGCGGGGCGCCAGGCCTCGGCCCGCAGCACGTGCAGCGCGGCCAGCGCGGAGCCGACCGCGGCCGGTGCCAGGCCGGTGTCGAAGATGAACGGGCGTGCCGCGTCGATCAGGTGGGCGCGCACCTCGGGGGGGCCCAGCACCACGCCGCCCTGACTGCCCAGCGCCTTGGACAGCGTCGTGGTCATCACCACGTCGGGAGCACCGGCGAGTCCGAGTTCGTGCAGCAGGCCGCGGCCGCCGCCGCGCACGCCGAGCCCGTGGGCCTCGTCGACGATCAGCAGCGCCCGGTGGCGACGGCAGACCTCATGCAACTCGTGCAGCGGGGCCAGGGCCCCGTCGGCGCTGAACACCGAATCGGTGATGACGACGGCCCGCTCCTCGTCACGGCCGGCCAGCGCCGACGCGACCGCCGCCACGTCGCGGTGCGGCGTCACCACCACGCGGGCCCGGGACAGCCGGCACGCGTCGACCAGCGAGGCGTGCGAATGCGCGTCGGAGACCAGCAGCGAGCCCGGGCCCGACAGGCCGACGACGACGCCGAGGTTGGCGGTGTAGCCCGACGAGAACAGCAGAGCGGCGGCGGCGCCGACGTACTCGGCGAGCTCGGCCTCGAACTGCTGGTGCAGCTCGGTATCGCCGGTGACCAGCCGCGATCCGGTGGACCCGGCACCCCAGATCCGCAGCGCCGCGACGCCCCCGTCGATCACGTCGGCATGCTGTGACAGACCGAGGTAATCGTTGGAGGCCAGGTCCAGCTCGGTGGCCACCGGCGGGCGCGGCCGCAGCGAACGACGCAGTCCCGCCTTCCGGCGCTGTTGTGCTACCTCGTCCAGCCAGGCCAGCGGGGAAACCTCGATCGGTGCCTTCATCGCCCTAGAGCCTACGAGAGCCGGCACGCGTGGCGACTTCGACCATCGCGGAGGTGATCTGGGCGATCTCGGCGGGCGTGCAGATGTAGGGCGGCATGGCGTAGATCAGGTTGCGAAACGGGCGCAGCCAGATGCCGTGGTCGAGTGCCGCCGGGGTGGCCACGGCCAGGTCGACGGGCTTGTCGCATTCGATGACGCCGACGGCCCCGCACACCCGCACGTCGGCGATGCCGGGCTGGGCGCGCGCGGGCTCGAGTCCGGATGCCAGACCCGCCGAGATGTCGGCAACGCGGGATTGCCAGTCCTGCTCCAACAGCACCTGCACGCTGGCCACCGACACCGCACAGGCCAGCGGGTTGGCCATGAATGTCGGGCCGTGCATCAGCGCACCGGCCTCTCCGGTGCTGATGGTGTGGGCGATCCCGGCAGTGCACAGCGTGGCGGCCAAGCTGAGATAACCTCCGGTCAGGGCCTTGCCGACGCACATGATGTCCGGGCTGACCCCGGCATGGTCGGCGGCGAAGAGCTGTCCGGTGCGTCCGAAGCCGGTGGCGATCTCGTCGAAGATCAGCAGCACACCGTGCCGGTCGCAGATGTCGCGGAGGTCGCGCAGGTAGCGCGGATCGTGAAACCGCATGCCGCCGGCGCCCTGCACGACGGGTTCGACGATCACCGCCGCCAGCTCACCGGCGTGCCGGGCCAGCTGGGCTTCGAACGCCGCGCTGTAGGCCGCGTCGTAGTCACGGGGCACCTGCGGGGCGAACAGCTGGCGCGCCAGGATGTCGGTCCACAGCGAGTGCATGCCGCCGTCGGGGTCGCAGACGCTCATCGGGGTGAACGTGTCCCCGTGGTAGCCGCCGCGCCAGGTCATCAGCCGGTGCTTTCCCGGCCGGTGCCGGCTGCGCCAGTACTGCAACGCCATCTTGACCGCGACCTCGACCGATACCGAGCCGGAGTCGCTGAAGAACACCGTCTCGAGGCCGGCCGGGGTGATGTCGACCAGCAGCTCGGCCAGCCGGGCGGCCGGCTCGTGGGTCAGGCCGCCGAACATGACGTGATTCATGGTTTTCAGCTGGGCGGCGAGCGCCGCGTCCAGCACCGGATGCCCGTGCCCGTGGATCGCGGTCCACCACGAGCTCATCGCGTCCAGCACCTCGATCGGCGCGCCATCCCTGATCAGCTTTAACCAGGGGCCGCGGGCCCCGACGGCAACCAGCGGCGCAAGGCTTTCATTGCCGATGGTGCTGTAGGGATGCCACAGATGTGCGGCGTCGATCGCGCTGATTTGCTCGGGCGTCAACCCGGATCTTGCCGCAGGCATAGAGACCGAGCGTAAAGCAGCCGGCTCGCACAAAACCCCCCCATCGGGGAGCATCTATCGGCATGGCATTGCCCTACCCGTTCGAAGACCCGCACGGCGGTGACCGCCCCGACTCCCGGCACGCGCCCCAGCAGCCGGACGGCGCGGTCGACTTTCAACCAATGCCTTACGGCGACAACAACTTTGACGCTGCGAAGACGCACGTAGTGCGGGTGCGGGTGGCTCCGTGGGATTTGATCGCGACGGTCACCCTGGTGGTGCTGCTGATCGTCCTGGCGACGGCGACGACGTGGCCGACCCGGCTGTACGGCTTCCTTGGCGAGGTGTGCTCGGACGAAACCTGCGGAATGGTGCCGTTTCAGCTCGACGTGTACATCTACCCGGTGGTGTGGGGCGGTATCGGGGCGGCGATCGCCGCGGCCGGCATCGGTCCGTTCGTTTCGCTGCTCAAGGGCTGGTATATGTCCTTCTGGCCGGTGCTCTCGCTGGCGATCATCATGGTCAGTTCGGCCATCGGCGACTCGCTGACGGTGTTCAGTTCGCGGTACTGGCACTGACCGCAACCCATCGCGATCGCGTACCGGCGTGAGACCGAAATCACAACTGCCGATAAAGATTTGAGCTCGGCGGTCTCCGTCCGGTTACGGTCCGACAAAAAATCTTTCGTGGAGCTCAGCGGCTATTTTCGGGCGCGCTGTTCTGTTGTAAAAAGTGTCTGCAGTGACTGGTGTGACTCACCGGGTTAACCGACTGATTCACGTCCCCGCAAGGAGGCGGCGTTCGACCCTCGGGTCGTCGCGAGTCATCGCACGGCGGCCGAGGCGACCTACCGCGCCAAGGCCTTGACCCGACAGAGTTCAGGAAGGGCGGAACTCCCATGAAGCGCATCTATACGTTTGCTGTCGGCCTCGCCATCTTGGCGGCGCCGATGGCCGCCGCCCCGGTGATCGCCGCGGCCGACCCGGGAATCCGGGCCACGGACTACCAGCAAGTCACCGACGTGGTGATCGCCCGGGGCCTGTCGCAGCGCGGCGTGCCCTTCTCGTGGGCGGGCGGCGGAATCAACGGCCCCTCTCGAGGCACCGGCACCGGCATCAACACCGTCGGCTTCGACGCGTCGGGCCTGATGCAATACGCCTACGCCGGCGCCGGCATCAAGCTGCCACGCTCGTCCGGGGCGATGTACCGAGTCGGGCAGAAGGTACTGCCGCAACAGGCACAGAAGGGCGACCTGATCTTCTACGGCCCGGAAGGCACCCAAAGCGTCGCCATGTACCTGGGCAACAACCAAATGCTCGAGGTGGGTGACGTCGTGCAGGTCTCGCCGGTACGCACCAACGGCATGACGCCCTATCTGGTGCGGGTGCTCGGCGCCCAGTCGCCGCTGCAAACGCCGCTGCAGCAAGCCCCGGCGCAGCAGGCGCCAACCCAACAGACGCCGCTACAGCAGCTGCCGACCCAGCAGGCCCCGTTGCAGCAGCTTCAGGCACAGCAACCGCCGCTGCAGCCCGCCCCGCTGCAGCAGCAGCCGGCCCAACCGCAGCTGCCGCAAATGCCGCAGCTGCCGAACCTGCAGGCACTGCTGCAGCCGTCCCCGACGGGCACGACGCCGTAGGTTCCCAGCCTTCCGAACACCGCTACCTGCTCCGCCAGGCCGCCTCGCCGAAAGGCGGGTGGTCAGGCGCAGGTGGCGGTTTTCGGTAAATTAACGGTGACCATGCAGATCTCGTCGCCGTTCCCGCACTTCGCCGCTGCCGCAAAACCGGCCGCCGGCGGCGCGCCGACCAAGGGATCTCAGGAGTTCTACCGCTACGACCTGGACGGTTTGCGCGGCATCGCGATTGCGCTGGTCGCGATGTTCCACATCTGGTTCGGCCGGGTGTCCGGCGGGGTGGACGTGTTTCTGGCATTGTCCGGCTTCTTCTTCGGCGGCAAGATTTTGCGCGCCGCGCTCAACCCGGCGGTGTCGTTGTCCCCGATCGCAGAAATCATCCGGCTGATCCGCCGGCTGGTTCCGGCTCTCGTCGTGGTGCTGGCCGGGTGCGCGGTGCTCACCATCCTCGTGCAACCGCAAACACGCTGGGAGACCTTCGCCGACCAGAGCCTGGCCAGCCTCGGCTACTACCAGAACTGGGAGCTGGCGAACACCGCCTCGGACTACCTGCGTGCCGGTGAAGCCGTGAGCCCGCTGCAGCACATCTGGTCGATGTCCGTGCAAGGCCAGTTCTACGTCGCCTTCCTGTTGTTGATCTTCGGCTGCACCGTGGCGTTCCGGCGTCTGCTCAAGGCGCACCTGCGCACCCTGTTCCTGGTGCTGCTCAGTGTGCTGACCGTGGCGTCGTTCGGCTACGCGATCTACGCGCACGGCGCCGACCAGTCGATCGCCTACTACGACAGCTTCGCGCGCGGCTGGGAGCTGCTGCTCGGCGCGCTCATCGGCGCGGTCGTGACCTACATCCGGTGGCCGATGTGGCTGCGCACCGCCGCCGCCACCGTCGCGCTGGCCGCGATCGTGTCCTGCGGGGCGTTGATCGACGGCGTCGACGAATTCCCCGGCTCGTGGGCCCTGGTGCCGGTCGGCGCCACCATGCTGATGATCCTGGCCGGGGCGAACCTGGGGGCGGGCAACCGGATGCCGCTGCCGAATCGCCTGCTGGCCACCCGTCCGCTGGTCGAACTGGGCGCTATCGCCTACTCGCTGTACCTGTGGCACTGGCCGCTGCTGATCTTCTGGCTCTCCTACAGCGGCCACAAGCGTGCCAACTTCCTCGAGGGTTCGGCGGTGCTGTTGATCTCCGGCCTATTGGCATACCTGACCACCCGCCTGGTCGAGGATCCACTGCGCTACCGGGCACCGCGCGGCACCGAGCGGGCGACGGTCACGCCGGCGAGGTCCTGGTGGGTGGGCTGGCGCCGGCCGACGATGGCGTTGGGCGGGCTGGTCGTGCTGCTGGGCGTCACGCTGACCGCCACCTCGTTCACCTGGCGTCAGCACGTCACGGTGTTGCGCGCGGCCGGCAAGGAACTGTCCGTGCTCAACCCGCAGGACTACCCCGGTGCCCGTGCCCTGACCGAGCACGTGCGGGTGCCCAAACTGCCGATGCGTCCCAGCGTGTTGGAGGTCAAGGACGATCTGCCGGCCTCCACCCCGGACGGCTGCATCAGCGACTTCGTCAACCCGGCGGTGGTCAACTGCATCTATGGCGACCAGGCGGCGTCGCGGACCATCGCGCTGGCCGGCGGTTCACACGCCGAGCACTGGCTGCCGGCCCTGGATATCCTGGGACACGCCCATCACTTCAAAGTTGTGACATATCTCAAAATGGGTTGCCCGTTGTCGACCGAGCAGGTCCCGCTGATCATGGGCAACAACGCCCCGTACCCGCAATGTCGCGAGTGGGTGCAACGCACGATGGACAAACTCGTCGCCGACCGCCCCGATTACGTCTTCACCACCACCACCCGCCCCTGGAACATCAAAAGCGGTGACGTGATGCCCGCGACGTACATCGGCATTTGGCAAACGTTGTCCGACAACAACATTCCGATCCTCGGTATGCGCGACACCCCGTGGCTGGTCAAGAACGGCCAACCGTTCGACCCGGCGGACTGCCTGGCCAAAAAGGGTGCCACCCCCGCGTCGTGCTCGATCAAACGTTCCGAGTTGCTCTCCGACCGCAACCAAACCCTGGACTTCGTCGAGCAATTCCCGCTGCTCAAGGTGCTCGACATGTCAGATGCCATCTGCCGCAGCGATGTTTGTCGACCGGTCGAAGGAAATGTGTTGATCTACCACGGCGCTCACCACCTGACTCCCACCTACATGCGGACGATGGCCCACGAGCTCGGCCTGCAGATCGCGACCGCGACCGGTTGGTGGTAGGTCAGACAGGACAGCCCACCGCGGATAAGGTCACATGGTGCCGTCAATCAACCCGGGTTCCGATCCGGCCGCAGCTTCGGGTGCTGCACCGGCTCACCCCAGACCCACACTGCCCACCGTCTGGCCAGGAGACGCCTATCCCCTCGGCGCCACCTATGACGGCGCGGGCACTAACTTTTCGCTGTTCTCCGAGATCGCCGAGAAGGTCGACCTGTGCCTGATCGACGAGCACGGCACCGAATCGCGGATCCCGCTGGACGAGGTCGACGGCTACGTCTGGCACGCATACCTGCCCAACATCACGCCGGGACAACGTTACGGATTTCGGGTGCACGGTCCGTTCGATCCGGCGGCCGGGCACCGGTGCGATCCGAGCAAGCTGCTGCTTGATCCGTACGGGAAGTCCTTCGACGGCGACTTCACCTTCGGCCAGGCGCTGTTCTCCTACGACCTGAAGGCCATCGACCCCGACGGCGACACCGCGATCACCGGCACGCCCCCGATGATCGACTCGTTGGGCCACACGATGACCAGCGTGGTGATCAACCCATTCTTCGACTGGGCCTTCGACCGCGCGCCCCTGACGCCGTATCACGAGACGGTGATCTACGAGGCCCATGTCAAGGGCCTGACCCAGACCCATCCCGGCATTCCCGAGGAGTTGCGCGGCACCTACGCCGCGCTGGCCCATCCGGCCATCATCGACCACCTCAAGGCGCTCAACGTGACCGCCCTGGAACTGATGCCCGTGCATCAGTTCATGCACGACCAGCGACTGCTGGACCTCGGGCTGCGAAACTACTGGGGATACAACACATTCGGGTTCTTCGCCCCGCACTACCAGTACGCGTCCAACCGGCAGGCCGGCGGCGCGGTCGCCGAATTCAAGATGATGGTGCGCAGCCTGCACGAAGCCGGCATCGAGGTCATCCTCGACGTGGTCTACAACCACACCGCCGAAGGCAACCACCTGGGCCCGACCATCAACTTCCGGGGCATCGACAACCGCGGCTACTACCGGCTCGTCGACGAGGACCTGCGGCTGTACAAGGACTACACCGGCACCGGCAACAGCCTGAACCCGCGCCACCCGCACGTGCTGCAGCTGATCATGGACTCGCTGCGGTACTGGGTGACCGAGATGCACGTCGACGGGTTCCGCTTCGACCTGGCCGCCACCCTGGCCCGGGAGCTGCACGACGTGGACCGGTTGAGCGCGTTCTTCGATCTGGTGCAACAGGATCCGATCGTCAGCCAGGTCAAATTGATCGCCGAGCCGTGGGACGTCGGCGAGGGCGGCTATCAGGTGGGAAATTTCCCGGGTTTGTGGACCGAGTGGAATGGGAAGTACCGCGATACTGTGCGTGACTACTGGCGGGGCGAGCCCGCAACCCTGGGCGAGTTCGCTTCCCGGCTGACCGGGTCGTCGGACCTGTACGAGGCGACCGGTCGACGCCCGAGTGCCAGCATCAACTTCGTCACCGCGCACGACGGGTTCACGCTGGCCGACCTGGTCTCCTACAACGAGAAGCACAACGAGGCCAACGGCGAGGACAACCGCGACGGCGAAAGCCACAACAGGTCGTGGAACTGCGGAGTGGAAGGGCCCACCGACGACCCGGAGATCGTCGAGCTGCGCTGCCGGCAAATGCGCAACTTCTGGGCCACCCTGATGGTCAGCCAGGGCACGCCGATGATCGCCCACGGTGACGAACTGGGGCGCACCCAGCAGGGCAACAACAACGCCTACTGCCAGGACTCCGAATTGGCTTGGATGGATTGGTCTTTGGTGGACAAGAACGCCGATCTGCTGACGTTCGCCCGCCGCGCGACCAAGCTGCGCAAGAGGCACCCGGTGTTTCGGCGGCGTCGGTTCTTCGACGGCGAGCCGATTCGCAGCGGTGACGAAGCCCGCGACATCGCCTGGCTGACGCCGTCCGGCCGGGAGATGACCCACGAGGACTGGAATCAGGCCTTCGACAAATGCGTCGCAGTCTTCCTCAACGGCGAGGCCATCACCGCACCCAACGCCCGAGGAGAGCGCGTGGTCGACGATTCGTTCCTGCTGTGCTTCAACGCCCACAACTGCGACGTCGAGTTCGTCACGCCCCGCGACGACTACGCGCAGGAATGGACGGTCGAACTGGACACCAACTGCCCCACCGGGGACGCGGGTCAAGTCGTCACGGCGGAGGAAACGCTGACCATCCCGGGCCGCTCGATGCTGATTCTGCGAAAGACCGCCTGACACATGGCCTTTCCGGTGCTATCCACCTATCGCTTGCAGCTGCGCGGTCCCGCCAGCGGCGAGGCATTCACATTCGCCGATGCCGTGCAACTGCTGGACTACCTCGACGAACTCGGTGTGTCGCATCTGTACCTGTCGCCCATCTTGACCGCCGTCACCGGATCGACGCACGGGTATGACGTCACCGACCCGACCACCGTCTCACCGGAGCTGGGCGGCCCCGACGGCCTGGCGCGATTGTCGGCCGCCGCCGCCGAACGCGGTCTCGGATTGATCGTCGACATCGTGCCCAACCACGTCGGGGTCGACCAGCCCACCCAGAACCCATGGTGGTGGGACGTGCTGCGACACGGTCGATCATCCTCGTATGCAACGTTTTTCGACATCGACTGGGACCTCGACGAGCAGGGCCGAATCGTGCTGCCGGTGCTGGGATCCGACGACGACGTCGCCGAGCTGAAGGTGGACGGCGACCTGCTGCGGCTAGGTGAGCTGACCCTGCCGATCGCGCCCGGCACCGGGGACGGCACCGGACCGCAGGTGCACGACCGCCAGCATTACCGGCTGGTGGGCTGGCGCAACGGCGTCGTCGGCTATCGCCGATTCTTCTCGATCACCTCGCTGGCCGGTTTGCGCCAAGAGGACCGGGCGGTGTTCGAGGCCAGCCACGCCGAGGTCGCGCGGTGGGTCCGCGAGGGACTCGTCGACGGGGTACGCATCGATCACCCCGACGGATTATCGGATCCCACCGGCTATTTGGCGTGGCTGCGTGACCTGCTCGGCCCGCAGGCGCTGATCGTGATCGAGAAGATCCTGGCGGTCGACGAGGCTTTGGAACCCACGCTGCCGATCCAGGGCACCACCGGATACGACGTCCTTCGCGAGGTGGGCGGGGTGTTCGTCGACCCCGCCGGGGCGCCGGCGCTTACCGAACTCGTCGAGTTCGCCGGTGTCGACTATCACGGCATGCCGCGGCAGCTGGCCGACCTCAAGGTGCAGGTGGCCACCGACACCCTGGGCAGCGAGCTGGCCCGGCTGCTGCGCGCCGTCGCGACGGCCGCCGGCACCGATCACCCGCAGTTACCCGAGGCGATTGCCCAGCTGCTCACCCATATCGACGTGTACCGCACCGACTACCTTGGCCTGAGCGCCGTCCTGCCCACCGCGCTAGCCGAAACCCAGTCCGCGCGACCGGAACTGGGCCCCGCGCTTCAGGTACTCACCGCGGCGCTGGCCCACGGTGGCGAGCCAGCCACCCGGCTGCAGCAACTGTGCGGGGCCGTGACGGCCAAGGCCGTCGAGGACTGCCTGTTCTACCGCGACGCCCGGCTGGTGTCGCTCAACGAGGTCGGCGGCGAGCCGCTGCGGTTCGGTGTCGGCGCCGCAGAGTTCCACCACCGGGCCGCCGCCCGGGCACGGCTGTGGCCGCAGGCGATGAGCGCGCTGTCCACTCACGACACCAAACGCGGCGAGGACGTGCGCGCCCGCATCGGCGTGCTGTCGCAGGTCCCGTCGTTGTGGACCGAATTCGTGGCGCGCTGGGAAGCCCAGGCGCCATCCCCCGATTCCGCAACCGGACAGTTCCTGTGGCAGAACATCTTCGGCGTGTGGCCGGTCAGCGGAGAGATCACCGGCAAGTTGCGTGACCGGTTGCACGCCTACGCGGAGAAGGCCATTCGGGAAGCCGCCCTGCACACCTCGTGGAACGACCCGGACACCGCGTTCGAAGATTCGGTCCATCGATGGGTGGACACCGTGCTGGATGGGCCCGTGGCCGGGCAGCTGACCGAGCTTGTCGCCCAACTGAATCCGCACGCCGCCAGCGATGCGCTGGGTCAGAAGCTGCTCGCCTTGACCGTGCCGGGCATCCCCGACATCTATCAGGGCACCGAGCTGTGGGACGACAGCCTCGTCGACCCCGACAACCGCCGCGCCATAGACTATGCCGCGCGCCGGGCCGCCCTCGCCGCCCTGGAACACCCCAAGATGCGGGTGGTCACGACGGCGCTGCGGGTGCGCCGCTCCCATCCGGACACCTTCGGCCACGGCGATTACGTCCCGGTGCTCGCCGACGGCGAAGCCGCCGATCATGTGCTGGCGTTTGCCCGGGGTGACGACATCGTGGTCGCGGTCACCCGCTGGACCGTGCGGCTGACCGAAAAGGGCTGGGGGAACACCGTGTTGACGCTGCCGGAGGGCACCTGGAAGGACACGCTGACGGGGGCCATCGCGGACGGGCCGACGTCCGCTGCCCAATTGTTCGCCGACCTGCCCGTCGTCCTGCTGGAGCGCCATCATGGCTGAATTTCGCGTCTGGGCCCCTAAGCCCGAGCAGGTCCGGCTCGACGTCGAGGGCACGGTGTATCCGATGACCCGCACCCGGGACGGCTGGTGGCACGCCGACGTCGACGACGGCCGCGACGCCCGCTACGGATATCTGCTCGACGACGACCCCACCGTGTTGCCCGACCCGCGATCGGCTCGCCAGCCCGATGGGGTGCACGAGCGCTCGCAACTGTGGGACCCGGCGGGCGCCAGCTGGACCGACGGTGATTGGCCCGGCCGGACGCTGGACGGCGCGGTGATCTACGAGCTGCACATCGGCACCTTCACCCCGGCGGGCACCTTTGACGCCGCCATCGAAAAGCTGGACTATCTGGTCGATCTCGGTGTCAATTTCGTCGAGCTGATGCCGGTCAACTCCTTCGCGGGAACCCACGGCTGGGGATACGACGGCGTGCTCTGGTACAGCGTGCACGAACCCTACGGCGGCCCCGACGGTTTGGTCCGGTTGGTCGACGCTTGCCACGCGCGGGGTTTGGGCGTGCTGATCGACGCGGTGTTCAACCACCTGGGCCCGTCCGGGAATTACCTGCCGCGGTTCGGCCCGTACCTGTCGTCGGGCAGCAACCCTTGGGGCGAGGGCATCAACATCGCCGACGCCGATTCCGACGAGGTGCGTCGCTACATCATCGGCTGCGCGTTGCGCTGGATGCGCGACTTTCACGCCGACGGTCTGCGGCTAGACGCGGTGCACGCCCTGGTTGACACCACGGCCGTGCACATCCTCGAAGAATTGGCCACCGAAACCGATTGGCTCGCACAGCAACTGGGCCGGCCGCTGTCGTTGGTCGCCGAGAGTGACCTCAACGATCCGCGACTGATCACGCCGCGGGATCACTACGGCTACGGCCTCACCGCGCAATGGGCCGACGATATCCATCACGCCATCCACACCGCGGTGTCCGGCGAACGTCAGGGCTATTACGCGGACTTCGGTTCGCTGGCCACGCTCGCGGAGACGTTGCGCCGCGGGTTCTTCCACGCCGGCACCTATTCGTCGTTCCGCCGCCGACGGCACGGCCGCCCGCTGGACACCCACGCGATCCCGGCCAGCCGGCTACTCGCCTACACCTGCACGCACGACCAGGTCGGCAACCGCGCCCTCGGCGACCGCCCATCGCAGAACCTCGACCCCGGGCAGCTGGCGATCAAGGCCGCCCTGGTGCTCGCCTCCCCGTACAGCGCAATGCTTTTCATGGGTGAGGAATGGGGAGCGTCGACGCCGTTTCAGTTCTTCAGCTCGCATCCCGAGCCGGAGCTGGCCCGGGCCACCGCCGAGGGACGCAAGGCCGAGTTCGCCGAGCACGGCTGGGACGCCGACGAGATTCCCGATCCGCAGGACCCGGAAACGTTCCAACGCTCCAAATTGGACTGGGGCGAACTGGACTCCGCACCGCATGACCGGTTGCGCGGCTTCTACCGGGACCTGATCATCCTGCGCCACAAGGAACCCGACCTGGCCGATCCCTGGCTGGACCACCTCGCCGTCGACTACGACGAAGAGCTGCGCTGGATCGTGTTGTCCCGCGGCCAGTTTCGCATCGTGTGCAACCTGGGCACCGAGCCGGTGACGATTCCGATGGTCGGCGACGTCATTCTTGCCTGGGGCGAGCCGGCCACAAGCGCCGATGGCACGGTGCTGCAAGGCCATTCGGTAGCAATATTGCGCCTGCCGTAACGGTTGCGGCGTCGCGCCGCAGGTCGTCTAGACCGACGCGGGCTGGTAGGTGGCAGCCAGGATCGCCCGGGTCGCGGCGCCCACCCGGTCCGACACCGCCGCCGGGTCGGAGGCGTCGAATTTGCCATCGAGGTGCAGGAACGCCAACCCGTGCACCAGGCTCCAGACGGCGTTGGACAGCGCCTCGACGTCGGAGTCGGGATACGTTCTGCGTACCCCGCCGCTGACCAGGTCCCAGATGGCCATCGTCGCCGCGACTCGCTCGGCATTCTCCCGATCGCACGGCGCGCCGAAGATCAGGTGGAACAGCGCGGGCCGGCGTACCGCGAACTCGACGTACGCGGTGCCGATCGCCACGAGGTCGTCCGGAGTCGCCGGCGCGGGATGAGCGCCGGCCATGCATGCGGCCAGCTCTCGGTAACCGACCGCGGCCACGGCGGAGATGAGGGCGTCGCGATCCGCGTAATGACGGTAGGGCGCCCCCGGGGACACCCCGGCTCGCCGAGCCACCGCGCGAAGCGAAAGTTCCGCAGTGCCGCCGTCTTCCTCAAGCAGCTCCATCGCCGCGCGTACGCACGCCGCGGCCAGATCCCCATGGTGGTAACGCATCTTCGGCATGA
Organism: Mycobacterium sherrisii; assembly: GCF_002102355.1. Taxonomy (GTDB): domain Bacteria; phylum Actinomycetota; class Actinomycetes; order Mycobacteriales; family Mycobacteriaceae; genus Mycobacterium; species Mycobacterium sherrisii. The sequence goes on from NZ_LQPT01000099.1 coordinate 72,185, forward strand.
GCCAGATCACATACTCCGCAGTGTAGACAATGCTTACATACGCGTCCTAATGTAAGCGGTGTACACAGTCTAATGGGCCGAAGCGACGGTTCACCATCGTGCCCGGTACGACGCGGTTCCGCCACTGTCCCCTCGATCCGAAGGTTCGTGATCGCCAATGCCAATTCCTTACGTCGAAGCGTCGCTGCCGGTGGGCCACCGATGGTCTTGATCCGCGAGATTCCCCGCGACCGCAACCCCTTTCCTGTTACCGGCACTCGTCGTGACAGCAGCGGCGTCCCCTATTACGACCAGTTGCCAACCACCCTGCTGGACATGCTTGCGGCGCGGGTGGACGACCACCCGGACAGCGAGGCAGTCGTCGAACTCGGCGGCGACCGGATGACCTACCGGCAGCTGTGGGACCGTGCCGCCCGCGTTGCGGGGGGACTACGTGAACACGGCCTGACCCGGGGTGACCGAGTAGCGGTGCGCTACCCCGGCGGGCTCGATTGGGTCCTGGCGTTCTGGGGCACCGTGATGGCAGGCGGCATCGCGACCTTGGTGAACACCCGATCGGACCAATCCGAAATCGAGTTCGTGCTGGCCGACTCGGGCGCCCGCATCGACCTCACCCCTGACAAGGCATTGCCCGATGGGCGACCGTATGTGACCGAGGGGCTGCAGGGCGCCGACACGGCGGCGCTTTTTTATACTTCCGGGACCACCGGCCGCCCCAAGGGGGTGCCGACCACCCACCGGGCGTTTGTCGCCAACTGCGAGAACGGGGCCAGAACCGTCGGACTCGCGCCCGACGCCGACCAGCTACGCACGCTGATCTCGGTGCCGCTGTTCCACGTAACAGGTTGTGGTGTACAACATTTGGCGATTACCTACCAAGGTGGCGCCTCGGTCATCATGCCCACCCTGAACGTCGAGGCGATGCTGAACGCGTTGGCAGCCGAACGCATCTCGTTCCTGGTGACGGTTCCCGCCATCTATTCGCTGTTGTTGCGTCACCAAGGCTTTGCCGCAACCGACGTGTCCGGGGTGCGCTGGGTCGGCTATGGCGGCGCGCCGATCGCCCCGTCGCTGGTGAGCAGATTGAAGGTCGCCTTCCCGCGGGCCCGGACATTCAACGGGTATGGCATGACCGAGTCGGCCGGACTGATGACCATGTTGCCCGACTCGGACGCCATCGAGCACGCCGATTCCGTGGGGTATGCCGTGCCGTCGGTGGACCTGGGAGTCATCCCGATCGGTGACGATCCGAATGTGGGCGAACTGACGGTGCGCGGAGCCAATGTCACTGCGGGCTACTGGAATCGGCCGGAAACGACTGCCGAGTCGATGGTGGACGGGTGGCTACGCACCGGCGACATGGTCCGAGCCGACGAGGCGGGCCGGGTGCATATCATCGATCGGCTGAAGGACATCATCATCCGCGGCGGCGAAAATGTGTCCAGCGTCGAGGTCGAGGGGGTGCTGCTGTCGGCACCCCACGTCGCCGACGCGTGCGTGCTGGCCGTGCCCGACGACGTGCTGGGCGAGAAGGTCGGCGCCGTACTGGTCGGCGGGCAGCACGAGATCGACGTGACCGCGGTCATCGACTACTGCAGCCGCCGGCTCGCTGATTACAAGGTTCCCCAATACGTCGCGGTGGTCCGCGACCCGCTGCCCCGCAATGCGGGCGGAAAACTGCTCAAAACCAAGTTGCGCCAACAGGTTTGCTGGGGCACCGCGTTGCGCTGAGCCGCTGTGGCGGACCCTGACACACGGAAAAGAGAACTCTGATGCTCGAAGTGATCGACAAAGGGGAAGCGACCCCGCAGCACCCGGCCCCGCTGCTGTTCGTGCACGGCGCGTGGCAGGCCAGCTGGTGCTGGGAGGTGAATTTTCTCGATTTCTTTGCCGCACACGGCTTTCGCGCGGTGGCGCTGAGCATGCGCGGTCACGGCGGCAGCTCCCCCGCCAAACCCTCACGGCTCTGCTCGATTTCGCATTACCTCAGCGACGTGAGAACTGTCGCGGACAAGCTGCCCGCAGTACCGGTGGTGATCGGGCATTCGATGGGCGGATTCGTGGTGCAAAAGTACCTGGAGGGTCGCGAACTACCCGCCGCGGTGCTCATGGGTTCGGCACCGCCGCGAGGTCAGATTCTGTCGCTGCTCCGGTCGGTGGCCCGAAACCCTTGGCGTTCCATGAAGTTCTCCATTACCGGCAAACCTACTGCCTTGTGCGGGCCCTCAGCGGCGGGGGCCCGGGAACTCTTCTTCGGCGATTACGCGCCCGACGATCTGGCCGCCGCCTTCGCAGCGCGGCTACAATCCGACAGCGCTCGGGCGATCTTCTTCGACATGGTGGCCGGCAACCTGGTGCGTACGGCAAAGGTCAGCACGCCGCTGCTGGTCATCGGCGGCGAGAAGGACCAGATCTACAGCCAGAGCGACGTCCGTCGGACCGCGAAGGCCTACCAGACCCAACCCGTATTCATACCCGGGATGGGACACGAGATGATGATCGAACCCGGCTGGGCGGTGGTCGCGGACACGATCAAGGTCTGGCTCGGCCGGCACGGCCTGTGAACCGTTTGCCGTGGATTCGCCGCGCACCCTCGAGCGGCCGGAGTTGCGCACCGCCTCGGCGATCGCCGCGGCCTCGGTCCCGCGATCGTCGCGCCCGACTAACGGACGCGGTACCCGCGGGTGACGGGTCACAGCAGCAGGTAGCGGTAGGCCGGCGACCCGGGGTGCAGCTTCTCGACGTGAATCTCGGTCTCCCGCATCCGCGCGACCAGGTCGTCCAAGTCGGCCGACGACCCGAGCTGGATCCCGACCAGCGCTTCACCGGTTTCCCGGTTGTTGCGCTTGACGTACTCGAACAGCGTGATGTCGTCGTTGGGTCCGAGCACCTCGTCGAGGAATCGCCGCAGCGCGCCGGGTTCCTGCGGAAAGTCCACCAGGAAATAGTGCTTCAACCCGAGGTGGACCAGCGACCGCTCGAGCACCTCCCCGTAGCGGGAGACGTCGTTGTTGCCGCCCGAGATCAGGCAGACGACCGTGGAGCCGGGCTCGACCGGCCCGTCGGTGGCCTCCAGCAGGCCGGTGACTGACAGCGCGCCCGCCGGTTCGGCGATGATGCCCTCGTTCTGGTACAGGTCCAGCATCGCGGTGCACACCGCGCCCTCGTCGACCGTGGTGATCGAGACCATGTCGCCCGCGGCAGCCAGCGCGGCATGCGGCAGCGTGCCCGCCCGTTTCACCGCGGCGCCGTCGACGAACTGGTCGACGTGATCCAGGGTGACCGGTTCACCGGCGGCCAGCGCGGCCATCATCGCCGCAGCCCCGGCCGGCTCGATGCCCAGCACCGCGGTGCTCGACGTCCGCTCGGCCAGATAGGTCGTGATGCCCGCGATGCACCCGCCCCCGCCGACGGGGACGACGACCAGGTCCGGCTCCCCCACCCCGAGTTTGTCCAGCTGGTCCAGCATCTCGACGGCGATGGTGCCCTGGCCGGCCATCGTGCGGACATCGTCGAACGGCGGCACCAGCGTGGCGCCGGTGCGCTGCACGTCTTCCAGCGCGGCCTCGGCGGCCAGATCGTAGGTCGACCCGCCCACGATCAGCTCGATGAACCCATCGCCGTGATAGCGGATCCGGTCGCGCTTCTGCTTGGGCGTTTTCGCCGGCACATAGACGCGGCCGCGCACCCCGAGGGCCCGGCACGCGTAGGCGAAGCCCTGCGCGTGATTGCCGGCCGAGGAGCACACCACCCCGGCGCCGATCTCCTCCGCGGACAGCTGTACCAGCAGGTTGTAGGCACCTCGCAGCTTGTAGGACCGCACCACCTGCAGGTCCTCCCGTTTCAGGTAAACCTGCGCGCCGGTGATCGCCGACAACCGGTCGCTGTACTGCAGTGGAGTGGGCGTGACCACCGCGGCAATTCGCTGGGCCGCGGCGTCAATGTCGGCCGCGGTCAGGACGGGCAGCGGTGACATGCTCGGGCTCTGGCTCAGTGAGGCGGACACCGGTCAATGGTGCCACGCACCACCCGCCACCTGCCTAATCGGCTCAATCCACCGGGGTCAACACAAACACCGGGATCTGGCGTTCGGTCTTCTTCTGGTACTCGGCATAGTCCGGCCAGGCCGCCACCGCCCGCTCCCACCAGACGGCCTTCTCGTCGCCGAACACCTCGCGGGCTTCGTAGTCGCGGGTGACCGGCCCGTCTTGCAGCTCGACTCGCGGGTTCTTGGCGATGTTGTAGTACCAGACCGGGTTCTTCGGGGCGCCGCCGAGCGAGGCGACGACGGCGTATTCGCCGTTGTGCTCGACGCGCATCAGCGGGGTTTTGCGGAGCTTGCCGGTCTTGGCCCCGACCGTGGTCAGCAAGATGATCGGCTTGCCCTTCATGTCGGCGGCCTCGCTTCCGCCGGACTCGGCATATTTCTCGGCTTGTTCGCGCGACCAGTCCCAGGGCGAAGGTTCGTACTCTCCGGTGAGTGGCATGGGTCAACTGTAGTGCGCGGGTCCGTGCATCGAACCGTCGCTGGGCCGCGGCACTAGAGCAGACGTGCCCGGCTCTCAGCGACGACTTCCGGCGCAGTTGTCGTGCGGCGATGGGCACATCCACATCGTCGAATGCCGAAACGTCTTCCCGCCTGTGGCCCTCACGGCTCCGGCCGAGTCAAGTAGCGCGGGTCAGGACGGGCCCGGCCACTCGGTGAGAGTCGTGTCGTCCATCCCGGCAAGCGACGGCACGCCACTACGCGCGGGCCATCGCGACGCCCAGGACGTTGGAATTGACCAGTGCGGCCCGTTCGTCGGCGCGGTCTGGCGTCCGCGACTGTCGTAATGGCGGCCAGCACGGGGGCCACCTATTCCACGAACACCACGAGCAGCGCATCAGCCGCGGTCCGATTGGTCGGCGCCGCGTAACAGCGGGAGGAACGAGCCCGGGGATTCCGCACCTGGACGAAAGTGGCACCAGCACGTCAGCCAAGAGGTCGGGCGCGACGCTGGCCAGGTCGGAAAAGCTGACCTCGAGGCGCGACACCGCGACGACAGATCCACGTTGTTGCCGAAGTAGTGCATGACCAACGACGGTCCACCCCCGCGGTAACCCGGAACCCGTCGGCAAGCAGGTGCTGTTGCGGTCCGGGCTGGTGGGCCCGCGCCGTCACGCCCCACCCCCGACCGGCCCGATTGTCGCGACACGTGTGGACCCCTGCTGCTCCGCTTCCCGCGGTGCGCGGCGCCTCAGTGGGCGCCTCCGGACAACTTCGTTTCGCGCGCATACAAATAAACCCGCCCGGTGGCGCGCACAGTGGAGGCGAAGTGCAACGACGACTGGAGGGGGTTAATGACAGGGCAATTCGAGCAAAAGGTCGCGTTCATCAGTGGGGCCGCGCGGGGGCAGGGCCGGGCGCACGCCGTGCGGTTCGCCAGAGAGGGCGCCGACATCATCGCGATCGACATCTGCCAGCAGGTCGACAGCGTGGCCTACCCGATGTCCCGGCGCGAAGACCTCGACGAGACGGTAAACCTGGTCGAGAAGACCGGCCGCCGCATCGTGGCCGACCAGGCCGACGTGCGCGACTTCCCGCGGCTCCAAGCCATCGTTGCCGACGGGGTCGCCAAGCTCGGCCGCCTGGATTTCGTATTGGCCAACGCCGGGTTGGCGCCGGGCCCCGGCCTCCCGGAACCGACCATGCGGGCCTACTTGGATTCGATCGACATCATGCTCAACGGTGTCTACTTCACCATAGAGGCCGCGTTGCCCGCCCTGCTCAGGCACGGTGACGGGGGCGCCATCGTGATCACCAGCTCCGTGGCCGGGTTCAAATCGCTCGGACGGAGCACGGGCACCCGCGAGCATGGCCTGGCCGGCTACACCGCTGCCAAGCATGGAGTGGTCGGGTTGATGCGCTACTTCGCGACGGTGCTCGCCGCGGACAAGATTCGCGTAAACTCCGTGCACCCCACCGGTGTCGCCACGCCCATGATCCAGAATGAGTCGGTTGACGCCTACCTCGCCGAACATCCGGATTTCGCCGAAGCCTTCGCCAACCTTCTGCCGGTGCCACTCGTCGACCCCGAGGACGTCACCGCGGCGATCGTATACCTGTGCGGCGAATCCGGGCGCTACATCACCGGCGTCACTCTGCCGGTGGACGCCGGTCTTCTCGTCAAGTGAGCACGTTCTCCAGTCCGATCACGCAAGGAATGCAAACATGACCGATATTGCCCGCGCACCGCGCCTCAACCTGTCCGCCGACGAGGTCCTCACCACCACCCGCAGCGTGCGCAAGCGACTGGACCTGGACAGGCCGGTCCCCCGCGAGGTGCTCGTCGAATGCCTGGAGATCGCGCTGCAAGCGCCGACGGGATCGAATCAGCAAGCCTGGCAATGGGTCTTCGTCGAGGACGACGAACGCAAGCGCGCGCTGGCCGACATCTACCGCGAGTTCGCCGCCGACTATCTCGGCAACCTGCCGCTGCCCAGTTACGGCGACGTTCGGGACAAACAGCTTCCCGCGGTGGCCGATTCGGCACGGTATCTGGCGGCGCACATGCATGAAGTCCCAGTGCTGCTGGTGCCCTGCCTGAAGGGCCGTCCCGACAACAAGCCCGCCGGGATCACCGCCGACTTCTGGGGTTCTCTGCTGCCCGCGGTGTGGAGCTTCATGCTCGCGTTGCGCTCCCGGGGGCTCGGCTCCGCGTGGACGACGTTCCACGTCGTCCGGCCCGAGAACGAGCGGCGAGCTGCCGACATTTTGGACATCCCCTACGACGAGTACAGCCAGGGTGGCCTGTTCCCGATCGCCTACACAAAAGGCACGGACTTTCGACCGGCCAAGCGGTTGCCGGCCGAGCAGTTCATTCACTGGAACACGTGGTGAGGCGGTAATCCCGCGGCGAGACCCCATAGGCCGACTTGAACAGCCGGGAGAAGTGGGCCTGGTCGACCAGACCCCAACGGGTGGCGATGGCGCCGATCGAGTGCGACACGAACGTCGGATCGCACAAGTCCCAGTGGCAGTGCTCGAGCCGCCGCGTGTGGATCCATCCCGTCACGGTCTGCTGTTCGCCGTGGAACAGCTTCTGCAGCGTTCGAACCGACATGTAGTGCGCCGCACCAATACTCGGCACGTCGAGATCGGGGTCGGACAGCCGGTCCTCGATATTGGCCCGCACTCGCCACAGCAGACTCGCCCGGCCCTCCTGCGGGTCGGGGCGACACCGCGGACCGCAAGTGCTCGGCGAACAACGCCGCCAGCAAGTCCAAGCCGGCGGCGCCCAGATGTTGCGCCGGTCTAAGGTGTCCGGGTGTCGAGCTCTCGCAGGCCGTTCAGGTAGCGCACCAGCACTGCGCCCAGGCCCGCCCGGCAATCGATGGGACGCAGCCACAGGCGGTCCAGCTCCGTGGCCGACAACTGCAGCGCCTGGGGGGAGAACAGCATCGTGTGTGCGCGGAACAACGGGCCCGCGGCGAGCCGGTACGGCCGGCTGGTGTCATAGACCGTGAGCTGTCCAGGCTGCACCGTGCTTGCCCTCCGGCCCTGGGAAACGGCGGAGAGCCCGGACAGCTGAAGTCCGACCTTGAGGTAGCCCCCGCGGCGGCGGCGACGTGCCTGCGGGTGCGATCGGCCACGAACGCCTCGCGCGCCTACAGTTGGGAGAATCGCATGGGCCCCAGATCCATCGAGCTGCCTCCGGCCAGGAAGGCGTCCCCGTCGTCAGTCGACATCCGCATCGGGACCAGCTCTTCGGTTAGAAACCGGTCGAACGCTTCGACCGAGGTCTGGCCGTCATTGGCGGCCCCATCGTGGCTTAGTGCACCGCGCATCCCGTTGTCCCCCGGTCCTTGCTCAGGTGTGACACGAGCTGGGTGGGCTCGCGGTTCGACGAATCCGGGCCAGCTCGGCAAGCGCGTTGACCCGTCGCGTCGCGGTCGCGATCTCGTCGGCGAACTCCTGGCGACGCTTGGCCAGGTGCTCGCGGTCGCCACCGTCGACCAGCTCGCGGTGCCGGGCCAGCCGCAGCGCCGTCTTGAACAGCTCCATCGATCTGGACTCGGCGCTGGCGATCCGGCGCTGCAGTTCCCACTGCTTGCCCAGTTCCAGGCAGTCGGCCAGGAACTCGTCCTCGTCAAGTTCGTCGTCCTCCAGCGCGGCCAGCCGGTCGGCGACGATGTGGTAGGCGTCGAGGAACGGCCGCAACACCAGGTGCGCCAACAGCAGGTCCGCCGATTCCAGCAACCTGCGCACGTCGGCGGCGGCCGCGGGCTTGCTGGTGTCCTCGACCGGGCCGATCAGCCGAACCTCGTCGGCCAGCTCCTTTTCGAACTGGGCTCGCCCGGAGAACAGGAACTCGAACTTCAGCAACTCCCGCAAGTTCAGCGCCTCGTCGCGTACGGTCACCGGCGACACCATGCCGTCGGCCGCATTCGTGGCGTGTTCCACCGCGGCCAGCAACGCCGTCTCCGCGATCGCGCGGTCGACCAGGATGTGGATCGCGGTGTTGCGGTAGAACGCGGCGACCAGATGCTGGTCCGCGCCGATCCCCCAGACCGCTTCGGTGCCGGCGTCGTAGACGCTGACCACACCGGAGGCGACCAGCTGATGCAACGTCCAACGGATGGTGGAGCGATTCGTCAGATCCGCCGCCCCGGCGACCGCCCAGTTGCGTGCCGTGATGTAGCTGGCCAACGGTTGCACGGTGGCCAGCACCTCGCTGATCGACAGCGACCGGTCGGCCCCCAGCAGCGCCAGGCTCACCACGGCGGTGGGCGTGACCGGCGTCGCCCGGTTGATCCGGTGCTCGACGTCAAGCGCGATCCGTTCGATCTCGGTCCCGATGCCCACCTCGTCGCCGCGCATCTCCTCGAGGCGCTTGCGCAGCGGCAGCGGTTCGCCGAAGTCCAGGTACGCCCGACCGAGCCGCTTACCTTGCTGGCGAGCCAGCCCGACCAAGAATCGCAGATCCTCCGGCCGCTTCACCGCGCCGTAGGCCTCGGTGGTCATCGCCTCCACCTCGTGCAGCTGGTCGTACACGATCGAGGTTGGCACCAAATACACTTCGGGACCGTCGATTTCGTCGACGGCATCGGTGATATAGCGCAGGATGCCGAAAACCGGCGGTCGCAGCTTGCCGGTCCTGGTCCGTCCGCCCTCGATCGACCACGCCAGGTTGGCGTGATCCTGCACCAGCTGCGCGGCGTAGGCGCGCAGCGCGAAGCGGTACACGGGAATGTCTTTGGTCTGGCGACGGATGAAAATCGTGCCGGTGCGCTTGGCCCACCCACCCATCGGGAAGAAGTTCAGGTTTGCCCCGCCGAAGGTCAGCGCGGGCGAAAGCCGGTTGGCCAGCACCATTTCCGGCAGCAGCATGCCGTCCAGGTACGAGCGGTGGGAGAAGGCAAACGCCAATGTGGCTTTGCGGTCCAATTTGCGCAGCTGCGCGATCTGATCCTCGTCCACCAGCACGTCGTAGGCCCGCATCAGCCAGCGGCTGAACCCGCGCCAGCCCTGCACGGCCCGCTTGTCCAGCGAGGCCGCCATCTCGCGCAGGTACCCGACGGCCTCGGCGCGCACCTGGGAGGTGTCGCGACCCAGCTCATCGGCCAGCCTGGTCAGCCGCTCGTCGTACCAGGGCGCGCCCAGCAGCCGCGTCACCGCGGGCGGGTCGGTGGGCAACGGTATCACCGCCTCCTCGATAACCCCGGTGCGCTGCAACACTTTTCGGACGCCGGCCCGACCGAGTTCGCGTGCCGTCGCGAGCCGCTTGTCGGTCATGCCGCGCGCCCCGTTGCCGTCGCGGATTGGGTCGTCGTCATGTCCGTTCTCCTCAAATGTCACCGGGTGGCGGGACGGCTCTGACCAGCTGCGCTTGTCCACCTCCCCTGGCTGAGCGTACGTCCGCGGCCGGGTCGCTCGAAGCACATTTTGGGATTTCGCGGGGTAGCGCCTGCCCGCGCGGGTGCCCGCCGAGTACGTTCGGATCATGCGGTCCCGACCCCGTACCGGCGCGCACGACCTGACGCCGCTCGAGGAGACCGCATTGCTGACCCAATACGCCCGGGCACTGGACAGCAGCTGGCCCCGGCCGATTCTCGGCGACACCCTCGCCGCAAAAATCGTCGAGCGAATCGACTATGACTTTGCTGGGCTGGGCATTCCCGCGAGCGTGGTGTGCCAGACGGCGCTGCGCGCCAAGATGCTCGACGAGCGGGTGCGGGCCTTTACGGCCGAGCACCCGGACGCCGTCGTCGTCGACCTCGGTGGCGGGCTCGACTCCGGTCCGTTCCGGGTGGGCCCGCCCGACACCGTCGACTGGTACAGCATCGACCTGCCGGGGGTCAGCGCGTTACGTGCGCAACTGCTGCCGACCAGCCCGCGCGCCCACGTGTTGACCGCGTCGGTGGCCGATCAATCCTGGCCCAACTCCATACCCACCGATAGGCCGGCCATGGTGATCGCCGACGGGTTGTTCGCGTTCCTGTCCGAGCCGGTGCTGATCGCGTTGTTTCGGCGCATCACGACGTACTTCGGCTCCGGGCAGTTGGCGTTCAACGACTATGGCCGGATCGGCCGGATCAGCCGGCTTGCGGTCAAGTTGGCGCCGCAGCGGATGTTCAGCAGCGTCGGCGCGCAATGGGGCTATCCGGGGTTCGAGGATCCCCGGCTGCCCGAGAAGTGGAATCCGGCGCTCACACTCGTCGAGGAGGCGAGTCTGGCCCACCAGCCGGAGGTCGAGCTATTTCCGGGCTGGATTCGGTTCGCCACCAGGATCTCAGGCATGTTCGAAGTCTCCGCGCGCAAGGCGCGAATCTTGCGCTACCAGTTCTAGGCGGAATGGATGCCACACGTGCAGGCGTCGATCGACGGGCAGGTGCAGTTCATGCCCCACTCGATGACGGCCCTGGCCCGGGCTAGCGCCGCCATTTGCGCGTCGATCTCGGCGAGTTTGGCCTCGGCCAGTGCGCGGCTGGCCGGACGGCCGGGGGCGTCGTCGGCGAACAGCAGCTGGATTTCGTCCAGCGCGAAGCCCGCGGATTTGCACAGCCGGATGACCTCGAGGCGGGCCAGGACCGCGTCGCCGTAGCGGCGCTGGCCGCCTTGCCGCGTGGGCTGCGGTAACAGGCCGATCTGCTCGTAGTAGCGCAGTGTGGTCGCGGCGACGCCGGATTCGCGAGCCACCTCGCCAATGGTCAGCGACACTCGGACCTCCCGGCAACTCATGCTTGACTTAGAGTCAACTCTAAGTTCTGTACTGGCAGCATGCATACCCTTCAGCACCTCAGCACCGCCCGCTACGCCTCGCTGCGGTCGTTTCGCCGCGACGGCACACCCGTGGACACCCCCATCTGGTTCGCCATGGATGGCGACGCCCTGGTATTCCGCACGAAGGCGGGACCCAAGACCAAGCGGCTAACCGGCCGGCCCGAGGTGGAACTGGTGGCCTGCGATTACCGCGGCCGGGTCCACGACGGGGCGCCGACGCTGACCGGACGCGCGACGCTGTTGTCGGGCGAGGAAGCCGAACGGGCCAATCGGTTGCTGCACCAGCGCTACGGCTGGCAGTGGAACATCGTGCCGCTGCTCAAGATTCCGGGAGTGACCAATGTGCACCGCGACCTGCCGCTGCGGGAAAAGCTGCGGCGGGCCCGATCGCGCGGCCTGTGGGACGACAGCGTCATCGTTCGGGTAGATCTCGGCTGACAGTGTGCAGCCACGGTTTTGCGTGTGCAGCCACGGCGACGACACGCCGGGCCACGCCGCCGCAGCCGCACAGTGAAAGCCGTCAATGCACACACGAAGACGCGGCGAGCCGGTCCGCGGCTAGCTACCCAAACAGCCCGGACCCAGCAGCTCTTTCAGGTCGCCCATCAATGCCGGCGACGGCGTCACGCACAGCGACTGGTCCAATTCCAGCGTCGTGATCCGGTCGCCGCTGATCAACCGCAGATGAACGTGTGAGGTGCCCGGATGCCGCGCCAGCACCTGCTTGAGCGCGCTCACCTTGTCGATGGTGCACTGCCGCGTGGGCAGGCTCACCGCCAGCGGCCGATTCGGTTGGGCGTTGGAAAAGTCGGGCACCACAAGCTCGTTGGCGATCAGCGAGATGCGGTCGTCACGAATCGCCACCTTCGCGTTGATCAGCACCACCGCGTCGTCGGCGATGTCGGCACCGTACGCGGAGTACGCGTGCGGGAAGAACATCACCTCGATGCCACCGGTGAGGTCTTCCAATTGCGCTGACGCCCAAGGCATTCCGTTCTTGTTGACCCTGCGATTCACCGAGGCCAGGATGCCGCCGACCCGCACCTGGGTGTCGTTGGGCACATCGCCGTCGAGGATGGCCGGGATCTGGGTGTCGACCTGGGCGGCCAGCAGGTGTGCCACGCCGTTGAGCGGATGCCCGGACACGTAGAGCCCCAGCATCTCCCGCTCCAGGGCAAGCTTGTGTTTGTCTTCCCACTCGTCGTCGGGAACCTTGATGGTGAACACCGAATCGGTGCCATCGATCCCGTCATTTCCGCCGCCGAACAGATCGAATTGGCCGATCGCTTCGGCCTTTTTGGTGCCCAGCACCGAATCGACCGCGTCGGTGTGGACCAGGAACAGGCCCTTGCGGGCGTGCCCCAGCGAATCGAAAGCGCCCGCCTTGATCAGCGACTCGGTGACCTTCTTGTTGCAGGCCGAGATGTCGATCTTGTTCAGGTAGTCCGAGAAGTCGGTGAATTTGCTTTTCTCGGTGCGGGTCTTGATCAGCGAGGCCACCACGTTAGCGCCCACGTTGCGCACCGCACCCAGTCCGAAGCGGATGTCCTTGCCGACCGAAGCGAAGTTGACCAGCGACTCATTGACATCCGGCGGCAGCACGGTGATGCCGAGCTTGCGGCAGTCGGCCAGGTACACCGCGGCCTTGTCCTTGTCGTCACCCACCGAGGTCAACAGGCCCGCCATGTACTCGGCCGGGTAGTTCGCCTTGAGGTAGGCCGTCCAGTACGACACCAACCCATACCCTGCGGCGTGCGATTTGTTGAACGCATACCCGGCGAACGGGAGGATGGTGTCCCACAACGCTTTCACCGCTTTTTCGGAGAAGCCGTTGGCGGTCATGCCCTCGTAGAAGCCCTTGTACTCGGCTTCGAGCACCTCGAGCTTCTTCTTGCCCATCGCCTTGCGCAGCGCGTCGGCCTTACCCATCGTGTAGGAAGCGACCTTCTGGGCGATGAACATGATCTGCTCTTGGTAGACGATCAACCCGTACGTCTCGGCGAGGATTTCGCGCAGCGGTTCCTCGAGCTCGGGGTGGATCGGCTTGATCGCTTGCCGGCCGTTCTTACGGTCCGCGTAGTCGTTGTGGGCGTTCATACCCATCGGTCCCGGCCGGTACAACGCCAGCACCGCCACGATGTCGTTGAATTCGGTGGGCTGCATCCGGCGCAGCAGATCGCGCATCGGCCCGCCGTCGAGCTGGAACACCCCCAGGGTGTCGCCGCGCCCCAGCAGCTCATAGGTCGGCTTGTCGTCCAGCGGCACCGACTCGAGGTCGAGGTCGATGCCCCGGTTGGCTTTGATGTTGTCCAGCGCGTCGCCGATGATCGTCAGGTTGCGCAGGCCCAGGAAGTCCATCTTCAGCAGGCCGATGGCCTCACACGACGGGTAATCCCAGCCGGTGATGATGGCCCCGTCCTGCGGCCGCTTCCACAGCGGGATCGCCTCGGTCAGCGGTTCGCTGCTCATGATCACCGCGCACGCGTGCACGCCGGCGTTGCGGATCAACCCCTCCAGGCCGCGCGCCGTCTGGTAGATGGTGCGCACATCGGGGTCGGTCTCGATCAAGCCGCGAACTTCCGCGGCCTCCTTGTACCGCTCGTGGCTGGGATCGGTGATCCCCGACAGCGGAATGTCCTTGGCCATGATCGGCGGCGGCAGCGCCTTGGTGATGCGATCGGCGATCGCGAAGCCCGGCTGCCCGTAATGAATACGTGCCGAATCCTTCAGCGCCGCTTTGGTTTTGATGGTGCCGAAGGTAATGACCTGGGCGACGCGGTCGTGGCCCCACTTCTCGGCGGCGTACCGCACCATCTCACCGCGCCGACGGTCGTCGAAGTCGATATCGATATCGGGCGCCGACGGGCGTTCGGGGTTGAGGAACCGCTCGAACAGCAAACCGTGCGGAATCGGGTCGATATTGGTGATGCCCAGCGCGTAGGCCACCAGCGAGCCCGCCGCCGATCCACGCCCCGGTCCGACCCGGATGTCGACCGAGCGGGCGTAGCTAATCAGGTCGGCGACGATCAGGAAGTACGACGGGAAACCCTTGTCGCAGATCACCTTGATCTCGTAGGAGGCCCGATCGATGTAGTCCTGGCCGACGCCGTCGGGGAACCGGCGCCGCAACCCCGCCATTACCTCGTGATGCAGCCAGCTGGCCTGGTCGTGCCCATCGGGCACCGGGAAGATCGGCATCCGGTCGCGGGGGGTCCACACTTCGTCGTAGGACTGCACCCGCTCGGCGATCAACAACGTGGAGTCGCACGCGCCGGGAACCGTGTCGTCCCAGATCTGGCGCATCTCCGCGGCCGACTTCAGGTAGTAGCCGTCGCCGTCGAACTTGAACCGGTTCGGGTCCGACAGCGTCTTGCCGGTCTGCACGCACAGCAGCGCCTCGTGGTTGTGCGCGGCGTCGCGAGTGACGTAGTGGCAGTCGTTGGTGGCCAGCGGCCGGATGCCGAGCTTCCGGCCGATCTCGAGCAGACCCTCGCGGACCCGTTGCTCGATCGACAGCCCGTGATCCATCAGCTCGAGGAAGTAATTGTCCGGCCCGAAGATCTCGCGCCACTTGGCCGCCGACTCCAGCGCCTCACGGTCGTGCCCCAACCGCAGCCGGGTCTGCACTTCCCCGGAAGGGCAGCCGGTGGTGGCGATGATGCCCTCGGCGTGTTCGGCCACCAGCTCGGCGTCCATCCGGGACCACTTGCCCAGCTGCCCCTCGAAGGAGGCCCGCGAGGTCAACTTGAACAGGTTGCGCAGCCCGGTGGCGTTCTCGGCCACCATCGTCAGGTGGGTGTAGG
Source organism: Mycobacterium sherrisii (assembly GCF_002102355.1). Taxonomy (GTDB): domain Bacteria; phylum Actinomycetota; class Actinomycetes; order Mycobacteriales; family Mycobacteriaceae; genus Mycobacterium; species Mycobacterium sherrisii. The sequence continues at coordinate 87,251 of NZ_LQPT01000099.1, forward strand.
ACCCGCTGCCCGAGACGTCGTCGGACTTCTGGCTCGGGTCGCCCCATAAGACCCGCCGGGTGTCGAAGCGGGACCCGGGCGCGATGTACGCCTCGACACCGATGATCGGTTTGATCCCCGCCTTGGTCGCCGCGTTGTAGAACTCGCTGGCGCCGAACATGTTTCCGTGGTCGGTCATCCCGACCGCGGGCATCTGCAGCCGCTGGACCTCGGCCAGCATCGGCGTGATCTTCGCGGCACCATCAAGCATCGAATACTCGGTGTGGTTATGCAGGTGCACAAAGGACCGCGAAGATGAACCGCTCATAGGGACGCCAGTCTATGACCGACCACCGACACTTCATCGGCGTGTCGCGCAAGTGTGTCTGGGTTTTATCCGTACAGCTCGACGAAGTTCTTCAGCGACTTCTCGACGTCGCCCTTGACGGCACGCGCCGCCGCCGATCCGACCGGCCCGAACAGCGGCCGGCCGCCCAATTCAAGCCGCAGCCCGAGGGTCGAGCCCACCTCGGTGGGCCGCACCGTGAGGGTGACGCCGTATTTGGTCCCGCCCTTGCCTGAACCCGCCATCACCACCCGGTGCGGCGGGTCCCAGACGGTCACCGTCCAGGTGACCCGGTTGCGCATGCCCTTGGCGCGGGCCACACCGACGATCTGGGTGCCTTCGGTGATCTCGTCGGGCAGTTCGCTGCGCCACCCCTCGTGCATGGTCAGCCAGTCGCCCAGGTCCGACAGATCGGCGACGTGGTCCCACATGTCCTGCGGGGTCATCGGGACGTCCAGGGTCAAATCCACAGCGGCCATCCCGCAAACCTAGCCCGTGACCGGTGTGCGCTCACGGTTTTCGGTGTGCGCTCACGGTTTTCGGTGTGCGCCCACGGTGGCGTGGCTCCGGCGTGTCGCCGCCGCAGACGCACACCCGAGGCCGCAGACGCACACTCGACGCCGCAGACGCACGGCGAGCCGCGAAAGTCAGTGGCTGGGGCCGCCGCGGAACCGGTTACCGATGCGGATCGCCGGCAGTAGCAGGCTGCGCGGGGTGTACCGGCCGCCGTTGCTGACCACCTTGGGCACCACACCGGGGACGACGGTGCGCTTGCCGGTCAGCATCCCGTCGATGGCGGCCTCGGCGACGTCCGCCGGCGACACCTGCGCCAACGGCACGCTGAACCGCTTGGCGTTGGCGATCTCGGCCCACTCGGTGGGCACCGGTCCGGGACACAGCGCCGTCACCGACACCCCGGTCCCGTGCAGCTCCTCGTGCACGGCTTCGGAAAACGTCTGCACAAAGGCCTTGGTCGCCGAATACACCGCCATGTAGGGCAGCGGCTGAAACGCGGCGATCGAGGCGATGTTCAGCACCGCTCCGGCGCCGCGCTCGACCATGCCGCCCAGCGCCGCGTGGGTGAGCTCCATCAACGCCAGGGCGTTAAGCGTGACCTCTTCACTTTCGCGTTCCAGCGGCAGCTCGCGGAACACCCCGCTGGTGCCGAATCCGGCGCTATTGCACAGCCCGGCAATCGATTCGGTGCGCAGCCGGTCGGCCAGCTTCGCGCGGGCCTTGGCGTCGCTGAGGTCCAGCGGCAGCACCTCGACGGCGACCGAGAATTCCTCGCCCAGCTGGCCCGCTAGCTCGTCGAGGCGCTCGCGCCGCCGCGCCACCAACAACAGCGGAAAACCCCGCCGGGCCAGGCCGCGGGCCAGCTCGGCGCCGATACCGGAGGACGCCCCGGTGATGACGACGGTGGACTGGTTTGCGGGTTTCGGGAGGCTCATCGCGTCACCAGTGAATTCCGCGGGTCGCTTGCACGAAGGTCTCGCTTCGCCGATCGAATTTGGTTGTGTCGTCAGGGTGTTCGCCGCCCTTGGCGGCGTGGGAATCGTCGAACATGCCGAACGCCCGGTTCCGCAGGCGGTCCATCACGGCGGGGTTGACGGCGTCGGCGACGGCGGCGAATTGGCCGAGCGGTGAGCTGGCCCGCCGCGGTCGGTGCACGATCGCGTCGCTGATCACCCCGGCCGCCTGGTCGGGGGTGAGCGCGGGGAACTTGTCGTACATCGTCGTCGGGCTGATCATCGGGGTCCGCACCAGCGCCATGTGCACCGTGGTGAACTTGATGTCGTCGTTGACCACCTCGGCCTGCAGCGCGTCGCACAGGCTGTCCAGCGCGGCCTTGCTGGCGATGTAGGCGCCGAACCGCGGTGCGCGGGTTTGCACACCGACGGACGAGACGTTGATGATCTGTCCGAACCCGCGCTCGCGCATCCCGGGAATGAATTTCAGGATGAGCTGCACGGCGCCCAGGTAGTTCAGCTGCATGGTGCGCTGGTAGTCGTGGATCCGGTCGTAGGACAGCTCCAACGAGCGGCGGATCGAGCGGCCCGCGTTGTTGATCAGAATGTCCACTCCGCCAAGTTCGTTGAGCACCTTGTCGGCCATGGCGGCGATGGCGTCCATGTCCGAGAGGTCGCACGGGTAGACGTGGGCGATGCCACCCTCGTCGCGAATCTCGTCGGCGACCCGCTCGAGGTTTTCCGCGGTGCGGGCCACCAGCGCGACTTCGCCGCCGGCTTCGACAATCTTCTTCGCCGCGGCCTCCCCGATCCCGGACGAGCCGCCGGTGATCAGGATGGTCTTGCCGGCGACGGCGTCGTCGAGAGTGCGGCCCTGCACCGCGTCGAGCAGATTCCGCAGATAGAACGGCCGATATCGTCCGGCGGAGTTGGGAGTGTTGATGATGTTGGAGACCACCGCGAATGGCTTTTCCACCAAGTTCGTTAAGTCGCCCAAGTTCATCGGTTGCTGCTCCTGACGGTCGACGGCGTGACGTGGGTCATACAGTCAACCTAGGGCATCCGCGGGCGGCGCCGACGCATTATTTCCGTCCAGCCCGGCCGATCGGCCTCACGTCCCGGGAAAAGACCCGGCGATCCGCCGGCAACCCGCTTGTTACCCCGGGCAATCCAGCTGTGATCGCCGACTAACTGATGGGCAACGCCGGGGTGGTCGGATCGACAGATGAAACTGTTGGCACACTTCCGCAAACCGGAGCCGACCACGATCTACCACCGGATCGGTGGGCACGAGGCGCTCGAAGTCGTCGTCGAGGACTTCTACGCCCGGGTGCTTGCCGACGAACAGCTGGCTGGCTTCTTCACCGGAACGAACATGAACCGGCTCAAGGGCAAACAGGTCGAATTCTTCGCCGCCGCCCTCGGCGGCCCGGAGCCTTACACGGGCGCCCCGATGAAGCAAGTCCATCAGGGCCGCGGCATCACCATGCACCACTTCAATCTGGTGGCCGCCCACCTGTCCGAGGCGCTCAAGGCCGCCGGGGTTCCGACGGGCACGGTGACCGACATCATCAGCGCCATCGCGCCGTTGGCCCCCGAGATCGCCTCCGGCGACACCAACACCGCCCCGGTCTGATCGATCTTTTCGGTGCCCGTGGGCGTGTCGCGCCCGCCGGATCGGGATGCGCCGGTAGTCAGCAGGTATGAGGCCGATAGCAGTCCTGGCCGCGGCGCTGGCCGTCGCCGCGTGTAGTTCCACCACCAGCCGGCCGGCGGCCAGTTCCAGCGCGCCGACGGTGACCAGCGCGCCCCCGGCGGCCGTCGATTGCGGCAACCCTGCCAATTCCGTCCAACGGCTGGTCTGCAGCGACCCGCTGCTCACCGATCTCGATCACCGGCTGCAGGCCGCCTATCAGCAGGCCCTGGCCCGCGCCGGCGCGGATGCCGCGGCCCTGGGCAGTGCGCAGGCCGGGTGGGCGGCCGCTCGAGATGGCTGCGCGGGCAACGCCGACGTGCCCACCTGTGTGCGGGAGGCCTACCAGACCCGGCTGGTGCAGCTGGCCATCGCCGACCCCACCACCGTGACTCCGCCCGTCGTCAACTACCGCTGCCCGGCCGACCTGGGGCCGCTGACCGCGCAGTTCTACAACGAACTGGACCCGACGACCGCGGTGCTGGATTGGAAAGGCGCCCAACAGATCCTGTTTCTGCTGCCGTCGGGCAGCGGTGCGCGGTACGGCCGGCAAGGCTCGGAGTACTGGGAGCACCAGGGCGAAGTGACACTCGATCTCAACGGCACCAAGTTCGTCTGTTCCACCTCGTGACGCCCGACAATGCTCGGATGGGCCGCACGTTCGAAGATCTGGTCGCCGAAGCCGAGTCGGTTTCCGTCGACGGGTGGGACTTTTCCTGGCTGGACGGGCGCGCTACCGAACAGCGACCGTCATGGGGCTACCAAGCACTGATACGCCGGCGCTACGCGACCGTGTCGGCCGCGCTGGACGTGCACACCGGCGGCGGGGAGGTGTTGGCCGGCGCGGCGCCCTTCCCGCCGACCATGGCCGCCGTCGAAACCTGGCCTCCCAACGCGGCATTGGCCACCGAGCGGCTGCATCCCCTGGGCGTGGTCGTGGTGGCCACCGAGCCCGATGCACCGCTGCCGTTCGCCGACGCAGCCTTCGACCTGGTGACCAGCCGACACCCCCACACGGTGCCGTGGTCGGAGATTGCGCGGGTGCTGCGCCCCGGCGGCACCTACCTCGCCCAACACATCGGGCCCGCCACGGTCGGCGAGCTGACCGAATTTTTCGTCGGCCCGCAACCGCAGGCGTGGGCGCGCCGGCATCCGGACACCGAACGCGCCGAGGCGCAGGCGGCTGGCCTGCAGGTGCTGGACATGCGGCTGGAGAAGCTGCGCGCGGAATTCTTCGACATCGGCGCGGTCATTTACTTTCTGCGCAAGGTGATCTGGACGGTGCCCGACTTTTCGGTGCAGCGCTACCGCGATCGGCTGCACGAGTTGCACAACCGGATCCAGACGCACGGCCCCTTCGTCGCCCACCCGACCCGGGTGCTGGTCGAGGCCCGCAAGCCCGGCTGAATCATTACTCGTCGCGCAGCACGGCCAACGCGTGTTGTAGGTCCGACGGGTACGGGCTGACGAACTCCACCCACCGACCGTCGGCCGGATGGGCGAACGCCAGCGACCGGGCATGCAACCATTGCCGTTGCAGCCCAAGCTTTTTCGCAAGCTTGGGGTCGGCGCCGTAGACAAGGTCGCCGCAGCAGGGGTGGTGCAGCGCCGCGAAATGCACCCGAATCTGATGGGTGCGGCCGGTTTCCAGGTGCACGTCGAGCAGGCTGGCCGCGACGTGCGCCTCGACGGTGTCGTAGTGGGTGATGCTGTGCCGGCCGTTCTGGGTGACGGCGAACTTCCACTCGCCGCCGCGGTGCCGGCCGATCGGGGCGTCGATGGTTCCGCTGGACGGGTCCGGGTGTCCTTGCACCAGCGCGTGATAACGCTTGTCGACGGAACGCTGTTTGAACGCCCGCTTGAGCACGGTGTATGCCCGCTCGGACAGCGCGACCACCATCACCCCGGAGGTGCCCACGTCGAGGCGATGCACGATGCCCTGCCGCTCGTGCACACCCGAGGTGGTGATCCGGTAGCCCGCGGCGGCCAGCCCGCCGAGCACCGTCGGCCCGGTCCACCCCATGGACGCGTGCGCGGCTACCGCGGCCGGCTTGTCGACCACGACGATGTCGTCATCGGAGTACAGGATCGTCATGCCCTCGATGTCGACCGGGGTGTTCTCCGGCGGCGGCGGCGCCTCGGGCAACCGCACCTCCAGCCACGCGCCGGAGGTCAGCCGGTCGGACTTGCCGGCGGGCACACCGTCGAGTTCGACGCCGCCGTCTTCGGCGATGGCGGCCACCGCGCTGCGGGACAGGCCGAGCAGACGAGACAGCCCGGCGTCAACACGCATGCCCGCCAACCCTTCCGGAACGGACATCGAGCGGTTGGTCATCGGTCGCGGTCGGCCTGGTCCTGGTGCTCGCGCACCTCGGTCTTACGCCGTCCCACCGAGTCGAAGTCGAACCCGAACACCGAGAGCACGACGAGCAGAATGGCCCCACCGACCACCGAAGGATCGGCGACGTTGAACACCGGCCACCAGCCGATCGAGAGGAAGTCCACGACGTGGCCGCGCAGCGGGCCGGGCGCGCGGAAGAAACGGTCGACCAGGTTGCCCATCGCGCCGCCGAGGATCATCCCGAGGCCCACGGCCCACCAGGGCGACACCAGCCGTCGGCCCATCCAGAAGATGCCGATCACCACGCCGGTGGCGATCAGCGTCAACACCCAGGTGTATCCGGTGGCCATCGAGAACGCGGCCCCGGAATTGCGCACCAGCGTCCAGGTCACCGTGTCGCCGATGATCGACACCGGCTGCCCCGGCGGCAGCAGCCGCACCGCCAGCACCTTGGTCGCGACGTCGAGCGCCAGCACCACCGCCGCCACGGCGAGCAGCAACCGCAACCGCCGCGGCGGCGACTGCGGCGCGCCGGAGTCGGTGGCGTCGGGTGTTGTCACGCCCGGGGACGGCACGGTCTCCCCAGCTGGCGTCACCGGCTCCGCCGATCGGGTTGGTTCTTCGGGCACCCCCCCATCATCCCCTAACCGCGGCCCAGGTTGGGTGCGGCCTCACCGCCGCGGCGGATGGGGAATGATTTGGCCATGGCTCGAATCACCGTCATCACCACCGGCGGCACCATATCGACGAGCACCGGCGCCGACGGCGTGCTGCGTCCGAGCCGCAGTGGCGCGGACCTGACCGCGGGGCTGGACGTCGACATCGTCGACCTGATGGCGGTGGACAGCTCGGAACTGACGGTGACGGACTGGGATCGCATCGCCGACGCCATCCGGACCGCGACGGCCGCCGGCGCCGAGGGCGTGGTCGTCGCCCACGGCACCGACACCATGGAAGAAAGCGCGCTGTGGCTCGACCTCGGCTACGCCGGTGCCGCCCCGGTCGTGCTGACCGGCGCGATGCGCAGCGCCGACGCCCCCGATGCGGACGGCCCGCGCAATCTGCGCGACGCGGTGGCCGTCGCGGCCAGCCCGACCGCCCGCGGCCTGGGCGTGCTGGTGGCGTTCGCCGGGCGGGTGCTGCAACCGCTGGGCATGCACAAGGTCGCGACGCAGGACCTGGGGGGTTTCGCCGGCGAGCTGGTCGGCACCGTCGCCAACGAGGTGTCGTTGACCGGCAGCAAGGTCCGCCCGCAACTCGGGGAGCTGTGCGCCGTCGACGCGCCGCGGGTCGACATCGTCGCGGCTTATTTGGGCAGCGACTCGGTGGCGCTGGACGCGTGTGTGGCCGCCGGCGCGCGGGCCGTCGTGCTGGAGGCGCTGGGGTCGGGCAACGCCGGGGCAGCGGTGGTCGACGGCGTGCGACGGCACTGCCGCGACGGGATCGCCGTCGCGGTGTCCACCCGGGTGCCCGGCGGCGGGGTCAGCGCGGGTTACGGGCCCGGCCACGATCTGGTCGAGGCCGGCGCGGTGATGGTGCCGCGGCTGCGGCCGCCGCAGGCGCGGGTCCTGTTGATGGCGGCGCTGGCCGCGGGGTCATCGGTCGCCGACGTGATCGGCCGCTGGGGCTGACGCGTCGTCGCCGTCCTGGGCGCGCAGCGCGGCGAGGTAGTCTGTCCAGTCCAGGGAGTCGACAGGGTTGGCGCGCAGCAGGTCGGCGGTGTCGGCGGCGAACGTCCGGGCCTGTCCCGGACCGGTGCTTCGGGTTTCAAACCGCACGGTGACAACGCCGTGGCCCGCGCCCTGCACCCAGCCGTGCCCCAGGTCGGCGTGGGTGACGTCGTCGCCCACCCGCCACGGCGAGGCCTGTGGTTCGGGCGCCGGCGCGAACATCGCCTCGGTGGCGGTCTCGACCGAATGGTGTGCCTGCGTTTCCGGGGCCGACAGGTCCAGGTCGGGAAACAGCGACTCCTGGCGCACGTCGCTCAGGCCCGAAAACCCCACGCCGAGAAGACGAATGGGGCCGATCTCGCGCGGGTCGAGCAGTAGTCGCCGGGCCACGGCAACCAGTGCGCCGGCCTCGGTTGTCGCGTAGGGCAGTGTCGCCGAGCGGGTGAGGATGCTCATGTCGGATTTCTTCAGCTTGACTGTGACGGTCCGGGCGCCGCGGCCGTCGCGCAGCAGGCGTTGATGCGCGTGCTCGGCGATGGGTTCGATGGCGTCGTGCAGCTGTTCGAGGCTGGTCAGGTCGGCGGCGAAGGTGGACTCGGAGCTGATCTGTTTGGCTTCGGCACGCTCCGCGACCGGGCGATCGTCGATGCCGCGCGCCAGCCGGTGCAGTGCCGGGCCGATCGTGGCGCCCAGAATGTTGGCGGCTTCGGCGTCGGTCAGCGCGGCCAGCTGGCCGATGGTCTCGATGCCGAGCCGGTTCAGCTTCTCCTCGGCCACCGGGCCGATCCCCCACAACCGCCGTACCGGCAGCCCGTCGAGCAGCAACCGTTCCTCGGCGCGCGACACCACCCGCACGCCATCGGGTTTGGCCAGCCCGGAGGCGATCTTGGCGATCTGCTTGCCCGACCCGGCGCCGACCGAGGCCGTCAGCCCTGTCTCGTCGCGTACCCGTCGTCGCAGCGCCTCGCAGAATTCCTCGACGTCGCCCGCCGACGCCCCGGCGAGTTGCGACGGCTCACCGAATGCCTCGTCGAAGGACAGCTGCTCGACGACGGGCACCAGGCCGCGGACCGCCTGGAACACCCGTCGGCTGGCGACGCCGTAGACCACGCCGCGCGGCGGCAACACCACCGCCGCCACGCCGACCATCCGGCGCGCCTGGTGCATGGGCATGGCCGACCGCGCCCCGAACACCCGCGCCTCGTAGCTCGCACCGGCCACCACTCCCCGGCCGCCCAACCCGCCGACCAGTACCGGCCGGCCACGCAGGGTCGGGCGGGTTAGCTGCTCGACGGAGGCGAAAAATGCGTCCATATCCAGATGCAGCACCCAACGGGACTCCACACGCTGATGCTAGGGCGCTACCGTTTTGCTCATGGCCATGAACCTCGCGCATCGCCGGCTGTGCAGTTCGGATCGCTGGGCGAACACCGTCGAACACGACCTGCTGCCATGGGCGCTGGCGGATGTCGACCTGGGCGACAACACCCTCGAGATCGGGCCGGGCTACGGCGCGATCCTGCGGGTGCTGGTGGACAAGACGCCGAAACTCACCTCGGTCGAGATCGACGGCCCGATGGCCGCGCGGCTGCAGCGGTTGTACGGCGACCGGGCGCGGATCATCAACGGCGACGGCACCAACACCGGATTGCCGGCCGACGAGTTCAGCTCGGTGGTGTCGTTCACGATGCTGCACCACGTGCCGACGGCCGAGCTGCAGGACAAGTTGTTCGCCGAGGCGTTTCGGGTGCTTCGCCCCGGCGGGGTGTTCGCCGGCAGCGACAGCAGCACGTCGCTGCTGTTCCGGATTCTGCATTTTCGCGACACCTGCAACACGGTATCGCCGGACACGTTGCCGGATCGCTTGCGTGCGGCGGGATTTCGCGACGTCGACGTCGAAGCCCGCGGCGGCAGGCTGCGCTGGCGCGCCGTCAAGCCTTAGCGTTGCTGTCGTGCGGGCAGCGCCCGGGGCCGGCGGTTGCTGGGCCGCAGCGGGTCGACGCAACGGGTAGAACGGAGGCATGACAAGCCTTTCGACTGAACCGTCGCCGTCATCCGACCGGCAGCCGCACCTGCTGCGCGATGTCGCGGAGTCCTTCGGCGTCGACGCCGACCGCTACGATCGCTCCCGGCCCCGCTACCCCGAGGAGATGATCCAGCGCGTCATCGCCGCCAGCCCCGGTTGCGAGTTCCTCGATGTCGGGTGCGGCACCGGCATCGGCGCGCGGCAGTACCGGGCGGCCGGTGTCACGGTGCTGGGCGTCGACCCGGACCCGCGGATGGCCGAAGTCGCCCGGCGCAGTGGCATCGAGGTGGAGATCGGCAACTTCGAAACCTGGGATGCGCGCGGCCGAACCTTCGACGCGGTGGTGGCCGGGCAGGCGTGGCACTGGGTCGACCCGGTGCGGGGCCCCGGCAAGGCCGCACAGGTGCTGCGACCCGAGGGGCTGCTGGCGCTGTACTGGCACGTTTTCGATCCGCCTGCGGACATCGCCGCGGCCTTCGACGACGTCCTGCAACGGGTGGCGCCGGACGCGCCGCTGCAAACCCCCGGCGTCGAGCTGCAGGAGGCAAATCTCAAGCGGGCCATGGACGGTATCCGCACCGCCGGCGGCTTCACCGAACCCCAGCGCTGGGAGTTCGAGTGGGAGCGCCGCTACACCCGGGACGAGTGGCTGGACCATCTGGCCACCACCGGCACGCTTACCGTGCTTCCCGCGGAGCAGGTCGCGGCCGTGCGCGACGCGGTGGGCGCCGCGATCGACGCGGTCGGCGGCGCGTTCACGATGCACTACGTCACCCTGGCCAGCGCCGCGCGGCTGACGTGATCATCCCCTTATCGATAGCGAGACAGTAAGTACGGACGGGTCTTCTCGTCGGGAAACGCGTCGCAGAATACAGTTTCGCGCAGGTCAGGCCTTGGCGATCGCGACCCGCACACCGTCGCCGATCTGGGCACCGTCGGCCGGCTCGCCGAATTGGAAACTCGTGGCGAGTATTTCACCCGCGATGAGCTCGCGATGACGCTCGGCCCAGTCGGCCCGCTCCGCGGGCACCGACATCACCACCCGGATGCGGTCGGAGACGTCCAGCCCGGTCGACTTGCGCAGCTCCTGCAATTCGCGGATCCGGTCCTTGGCCCAGCCCTCGGCTTCGAGCTCCGGGGTTACCGTGCCGTCCAGCACCACCAGCCCCGCGTCGTCGGGCAGCGCGGCGGTGAACTCCGGGTCGGCGGCCACCAGCCGCGAGCTGTACTCCTCGGGCTGCAGCACCGCCGGGCCCGCGGTCAGGGTGCCGTCCGGGTTGACCACGCCCGCACCGGCTTTGACCGCCTTGATCGCGGCCTGCACGTCCTTGCCCAGACGCGGCCCGGCGACCCGGGCGTTCACGGTGAGCTCGAACCGACCGTAGTTGTCGATCGCATCGGTGAGTTCGACGTTTTTCACGTTGAGCTCGTCGGCGATCAAATCGGTGAACGGCGCCAGTTGCTGCGGATCTTCAACGGCCACAGTCAGTTTCGGCAACGGAAGCCTTACCCTCAGCTTCTTGGCCTTGCGCAGGGACGACGCCGCCGAGCACACGTCGCGAACCTGGTCCATCGCGGCGACCAAATCGGCATCCGCGGGCAACTCACCGACCTGCGGCCAGTCCGTCAAATGCACCGACCGCTGTCCGGTCAGCCCTCGCCAGATGATCTCGGTGATCAACGGCAGCAGCGGCGCGGCCAGCCGCGCGGTCACTTCCAGCACGGTGTGCAAGGTGTCGATGGCGTCGGGATCTTCGGCCCAGAACCGCGAGCGGGACCGTCGCACATACCAATTCGTCAGCGCCTCGGTGAACTGCCGCAACTGTTCGCAGGCCCCGGAGATATTGCAGACGTCCAGCGCGCCGGTCAGCTCGTCACGCAGCACCGCCAGCTTGGCCAGGATGTAGCGATCCAGCACATGGGTCGAATCGGTGCGCCAGACACCGACTTTGGGCGCATACAGGGCCAGGAACGTGTAGGCGTTCCACAGCGGCAGCAAAACCTGGCGCACGCCTTCGCGGATGCCCTGCTCGGTGACGATCAGGTTGCCCCCGCGCAGGATCGGTGAGGCCATCAGGAACCAGCGCATCGCGTCGGAGCCGTCGCGGTCGAATACCTCGCTGACGTCCGGGTAGTTGCGCAGCGACTTACTCATCTTCTGGCCGTCGGATCCCAGCACGATGCCATGGGCCACACAGGTTTTGAACGCGGGCCGGTCGAACAGCGCGGTGGCCAGCACGTGCAGCGTGTAAAACCAGCCACGGGTCTGCCCGATGTACTCGACGATGAAGTCGCCCGGGAAGTGTCCGGCCTCGGCCGCCGACCCCGCGAACCAGTCCGCGTTCTCGAACGGGTAATGCACCTGCGCGTACGGCATCGAGCCCGAGTCGAACCACACGTCGAGGACATCGGGGATGCGCCGCATCCTGGAACGCCCGGTCGGGTCGTCGGGGTTGGGCCGGGTGAGTTCGTCGATGTAGGGCCGGTGCAGATTGTCCGGCCGCACCCCGAAGTCGCGCTCCAGCTCGTCGAGGCTGCCGTAGACGTCGATGCGCGGGTACGCCGGGTCGTCGGATTTCCACACGGGAATCGGTGTGCCCCAGTAGCGATTTCGCGAGATCGACCAGTCGCGCGCGCCCTGCAGCCACTTACCGAACTGGCCGTCTTTGACGTGGTCAGGGTACCAGGTGATCTGCTGGTTGAGTTCGACCATGCGGTCCCGGAATTCGGTGACCGCGATGAACCAGGACGACACCGCGCGGTAGATCAGCGGGTTGCGGCATCGCCAGCAGTGCGGATAAGGGTGTTCGTAGGTCTCGTGCCGGATCAGCACCGGCTGGTTGACCCCCGCCGCACCGCCACCGTTCTTCAGGTCGCGGATGATGTGCGGGTTCGCGTCAAAGACGTGCTGCCCCTGGTAATCCGGGACGGTGGCGTCGAAACGGCCCTTGGAATCGACCGGGGTGACCGGCGCGATGCCGGCGGCATCGCAAACCGCCATGTCGTCCTCGCCGTAGGCCGGCGCCATGTGGACGATCCCGGTGCCGTCGTCGGTGGTGACGAAGTCGCCGGGCAACACCTGAAATGCGTTGGCAGTCCCCATGAAATAGGGAAAAGGCGGCAAATAGCGAGTGCCCAGCAGGTCGGCGCCGCGATACGTGCCCAGCACGTCGGGCTGCTGGCCGGGCTCTTCACCCAGCTCCTTCGCGTAGGCGGCCAGCCTGGGCTCGGCCAGCACGAAACGATGGTCGCCCGACCGGACCTGCACATAGGTGACGTCCGGGTGCACCGCGACGGCCAGATTGGACGGCAGCGTCCACGGCGTGGTCGTCCACACCACCAGGTAGGCGCCGTCCAACGCGCCGCCCACGATCCGGAAGCCCACCGTGACCGCCGGGTCCTGGCGGCTCTGATAGACGTCGTCGTCCATGCGCAGTTCGTGGTTGGACAACGGGGTTTCGTCGCGCCAGCAGTACGGCAGCACCCGGTAGCCCTCGTAGGCCAGACCCTTGTCCCACAGCTGTTTGAACGCCCAGATCACCGACTCCATGTAGGGCAGGTCCAGCGTCTTGTAGTCGTTGTCGAAGTCCACCCAGCGGGCCTGCCGGGTGACATAGGCCTGCCATTCATCGGTGTAGCGCAACACCGACTCGCGGCAGGCTTCGTTGAACGCGGCGATGCCCATGTCGTCGATCTGCGACTTGTCGGTGATGCCCAGCTGGCGCTCGACCTCGAGTTCGGCGGGCAGCCCGTGGGTGTCCCAGCCGAATCGGCGGTCCACCTTGAACCCCCGCATGGTGCGATACCGCGGCACAATGTCTTTCACGTAACCGGTGAGCAGGTGCCCGTAGTGCGGGAGCCCGTTGGCGAAGGGCGGCCCGTCGTAGAACACATACTCTTCGGCGCCGTCGCGTCGCGCGATGCTGGCCCGGAAGGTGTCGTCGCGGGTCCAGTAGTCGAGGACCTCGAGCTCGAGCCGGGAAAAGTCGGGGGCTCCCCCGGCCAGCTTGGGATAGGTCCTGGCGTCAGCTTCGCCGGTGGCTGAGTCGGTCACGGTGCGCGTCGTCTCCTGCGTGCCTACGGTCAGGCCGGGGACGACGACGCGCGACCTGCGCGAGCGCCGCGGTACCACCCCGCTTGTCACGCGTGCGCGCGACCGCTCGAATGGCTGTGACGGGCCTACCCGTTCGGGTCTACTGGGCTGCAAAGGCTGTTCTTCCGAAGGCTCCCCGGTGATGGCCGGATCGGTGCCGTTGAAAAGATTCTACGGACCGTTGCAAATCGCTTCGTCGGGGCAACCCTACGGTTCAGCCGCGGACCTCGAGCACCCCGGCGCGTAGCAGGGCCGCGTATACGTGCCGGACCGGCACGGTCAGCAGCATCGCGACACCGTCTACCAGCGGGTCGGGTCCGATGCCGAACGGCAACCCGTCGGTGCGGCGGGCCGGCTTCTTGGGTGCGCATTGCGGCACCGGCAGGCTGCGCGTGGCTGGGACGGCAACCACTTCGTCGAAGAGCACCGCGGTCATGATCGTCTCCTATCGGATTTCGAAACAAGCTGGGACGCAGCTGTCCCGTCTCGTAACCGACTCAGAACCGAAAATGCCTGGCGGAGAAGCTGATTCGCTTTAGCGCAGGACGCCGGTTGCGGAGGTTGGGCCGGGACGGAACATGCCGGGATATCCATCCGGACTGCCACTGGAACTCATGCGTCCCTCACCTCCTTCACGGCCACGACGCGTGTGGTGCCCCGCGTCTACTGCGCACCACAAGGAGTTCAGCACCGGCGACCGCCGGGAATCCGCACCCCTCTCGTCAGAGCTTTGGCACTACCCGACGTGTCCGAGACTCCGGAAGCCACTTTGGCTCAACCCTTAAGCCGGGAGGAGCTGTCCTGACCCGGGGCGTCTTTCGACGTTGGGGGTCAGTGGCCTGTATTCGTGTAGCCGCCTCACCTAACGAGGTGCAGTCCCATAGTCCACGAGGGGCCGCGGCGGGTCAACACGATCGGTGCGGTGTCGGGCAATCTTTACGATTTTCCCCGGCTTTCACCCAGGTCCGACGCGCTGACCTGCCCAGACTCTCAACTGTGATGCCGTTCACAGCGCGATCAGCCGCCGGCCAGGTCTTCCAGGCGCCCGATGGTGTCGGCGAACTCCTCGACCATGTCCAGCACGACCGCGCGGGTGGGCCGGACGCGGTCGAGCGAGCCGACCACCTGTCCGACGAAATACGTCGCCAGCTCGCGCGCCTTGGCGCCCGGGTGGGCGGCCGCCTGGTTGATGCGCAGCTGCGGTTCGGTCACCAGCGTGGTCTGCAACGGCATCCCCAGCGGCTTCGGGTTGTCGGGCCGGTCCCATTCGTCGGTCCAGGCGGTGCGCAACATGCGGGCCGGTTTGCCCGTCATGGACCGCGACCGCACGGTGTCCGAGGAGCTGGCGGCCAAAAACTTCTCCTTGACCACCGGATCGGTCTCTGCCTCTTCGGTGGTCAACCACACCGAGCCGCACCACACCCCCTCGGCGCCCAGGGCCAGGGCCGCCGCGACCTGCCGACCGCGGGCGATGCCGCCCGCGGCGAGCACCGGAACCGGTGCGACCGCGTCGACGACCTCGGGGACCAGGACCATGGTGGCCACCTCGCCGGTATGGCCGCCGGCCTCGGTGCCTTGGGCGACGATCAGGTCGACCCCGGCGGCGGCGTGCCGACGCGCGTGCGCGGTGGTGCCGGCCAGCGCCGCCACCAACACGTCGTGGCTGTGGGCGCGGTCGACGAGGTCGGCCGGCGGTGGCCCGAGCGCGCTGGCGATCAACCGGATGTTGTGCGCAAACGCGACGTCCAGCAGCGGCTCGTAGCCTTTTGGCGAGATGTTCAGGCCGCCCCGCGGCGCCGACTGCGGTTCGGCCGGCGCCGGGATGTCGTAGCGCGCCAAGAGGTCCTCGACAAACGCGCGGTGCTCGTCGGGCAGCAAGTCTTTGACCTGCTTGGCGTCGATGCCGCCCTGCTCGGCGCCGACGTATTTCGGTGGCAGCAGCAGGTCGACGCCGTAGGGCTTGCCGCCGGTCTGCTCCTCGATCCAGCTCAGCTCGGTCTCCAGCCGCTTCGGGCTGTGTGCCACCGCGCCCAGCACCCCGAATCCGCCCGCGTTGGTGACGGCGGCGACGACATCGCGACAGTGGCTGAAGGCACATATCGGGAACTCCACACCGAGCAGCTCAGCGACTCTGGTCCGCATTGGTTCCTCCTAGATCAAGCCGGACATGGCAATCAACTCGCCGGCGCCCGCCCGTCCGGCGGCCAGCCCGCAACACCGTCCTCCAGCGGGACCTGCAGACTCTGCAGGATCGACGACACCATTCGCCACGCGCTGATCGCCGTGACGATCTCAATGAGAAGTGTTCTGTCGCTTTGCAATTCGCGTTCGCAGGCGGCCCAGCTCGGTGCGCTGACGGCGCCGTCACGCACCACGTCGTCGGTGGCCGCCAGCACCGCACGCTCGGCCGGGCCGAATGCCGCGTGCCGCTCCCAATCACGCACGCCGACCAGGTCCTCGGCGCTGACCCCCAACCGGGTCGCCACCCGCCAGTGCTGCGTCCACTCGTATTCGCAGGCGGTGAGCCAGCCGATCCGCATGATGACCAGCTCGCGCAGCCGCGCGTCCAGGGAGCCGTGCCACAGCATGGTGGCGAGCAGATCATTGACGGCCCGCGCCAGCGGCGGATGGTTGAGCAGCACCTGGAAGATGCTCAGTTCGGCCATGTAGTCGGGGACGGCCGCTTCGTCGGCGGCGGCCTTGGCCTCCTCGAGCGGCAGTCCCGGCACGCGCGCTGTTGTCATGGTTGAGCACTCCGATGTACTTCGCGAAACGGCTTAGCGTTCACCGCCAATCGTAGTCAGCCCGCCGCCGATGTCCGGGTGCACATGGCGGCGCGTCATGGGTGCTGGGGCTAGAGCAGTCCCACCAGCTGCAGATCGGTCACGTACTTGATGATGACCGGTGCCGTGATGTGCGGGATGTCGTTGTCCGGCCCAATCTTGGCTTCCTGCACCGCGGCCCGGAAGCGGTCGGTCGGCGCGAACGACCCGCGTGTCGGTTCCAGCGGCTGGATCTGGTCCGGGTTGTGCAACAGCAGCTGCAGCATCTGCAGCACCGAGTGCTGACGCTGCCGATCCGGCAGAGCCCGAAGCTTGGCCTCGAACTGCCGCACCCATTCCCCGAAGTCGTCGATCCGCTCGATCGGATACCCGGCCTCGATCAACCAGTCGACGTACGTGTCGATTCCGATCCCGTCGTCGTGCGGGTTCATCACGTGGTAGGTCTCGAAGCCGTCGACCACTTGAGCACCCAGCGTGGCGATCGCCTCGGCGACAAATTCGACCGGCAGCCCGTCAAAGTGGGCGCGTTGCCGGTTTCCGTTGGCGTCACGCTGATAGAACGAGCCGGGCGCGACGCCGGTGGCCACCAGGCTCAGGATCATCCGGGTGACCACGTCGGTCACGTTGAACTGGCCGGCATAGCTGGTGTCGGACAGGATCATGTCGCTGCGGAACACCGAAACCGGAAGCCCGAACTGCTCGTTGGCCTCCCGCAGCAGCACCTCGCCGGCCCACTTGCTGTTGCCGTAGCCGTTGGCGTAGCTGCCGTCGAGGACCCGGGTGGGGCTGATGACCCGGATGTCGGCGTCCTCGGTGAACAACGACGGCTCGATCTGGCGACCGAGGTCCGACGTCGACACGTAGGCGTACGGCTTGATCCGGGTGGTCAGCGCGAACTTGATCAGCTCGGCGGTACCAACGACGTTGGGGCCGAACAGTTCTCGGTACGGCAGCACACCGTTGACCACCGCGGCAGAGTCGACGATCAGATCGACGGACTCGGCCAGCCGCTGCCAGGTCTGCTCGTCGAGGCCCAGGTGAGCCTCGCCCTTGTCGCCGGCGACGACCTCGAGGTGATCGGCGGCCAACTGGTGGAAATGCTCCACCAGCCGCGGGTCACCGGAGTCGAAGGTCTTCTCCAAACGCCGCCAGGCCTCTTCGTCGGAGCCGGCGCGCACCAGGCAGATCAGTTTGCCCTCGACACGCTTGAGCTGCTTGAGCCACTCCAGGGCCAGGTAACGGCCCAAGAAACCGGTCGCCCCGGTCAGCAGCACCGTGCGGGCCTCGGCGCTCGGCCCCGGCAAGGTCGGGGCGGTGATCAGCGTGGTCTCGTCGATGAACTTGTCCAGGGTGAGGTCACTGGCGCGGAGTCCGGTCGTGTCACGGCCGTGCACGAAGGCGTAGCTGGGCCCGTGCGAATCGGCATCGTCCGCGTCGGTGTCGTGGTCCAGCCGATGGCTGACGCTGCGCACCGACGGCGCCTCGAACAGCGTGCGGACCGACAGGTTGGAATCGAACGCGGTGTTGATCGCCGCGACCACCCGCATCGCCGACAGCGAGTCACCGCCCAGGTCGAAGAAGGAGTTCTCCACCCCGACTCGCTCCAGCCCCAAAACCTGGCCGTAGATGCCGGCCACGATCTCCTCGGTGGGGGTTTCCGGCGGGGAGTAGCGGACCGCGTTCTGGTATTCGGGTGCGGGCAGGGCGCGTTTGTCGAGTTTGCCGTTGACCGTGCGGGGCAGCGTGTCGAGCACGACGATCGCCGCCGGGACCATGTAGGGCGGCAGGCCCTCGCCCAGCGCGCTGCGCAGCTGCGCCGTGTCGACGTCGCCGGTGACGGTGACGTAACCGACCAGCCGCTTGTCGCCGGGACGATCCTCGCGGGCGACCACCGCCGCGGCCTGCACACCCTCCAGCGCGGCCAACGCCGCCTGAACCTCACCCAACTCGATGCGGTAACCACGAATCTTGACCTGCTCATCGGCGCGGCCCAGATACTGCAACTGCCCGTCCGAACCCCAGCGCACCAAGTCCCCGGTGCGATACATCCGATCCCCGGGCGCACCGAACGGACACGCCACGAACCGCGACGCGCTCAGCCCGGGCCGACGCATATAGCCGACCGCGACTCCCCGTCCGGCGATGTACAACTCGCCGACCACGCCTTCCGGCGCCGGCCGCAACCATTTGTCGAGCACGAACAGCGCCGCTCCGGGCACCGGCACGCCGATCGGTGCGCCGCCGCCGGCCTTCATCGGTGCGCTGATCGCGGCATAGATGGTGGCCTCGGTCGGGCCGTAGGCGTTGATCATCACCCGCCCCGGCGCCCACTTGTCCACGATTTCGTTCGGCGAGGCCTCGCCCGCCATCACCAGGGTCACCGATTCCAGGCCCTCGGGCGGCATCATCGCCAGCGCCGAAGGGGTTTGGCCCACCACCGTCACCTGCTCGGCGACCAGCAGGTCACGCAGCTCGGGTGCGGACGCCGCCGCCGACTCGGGCACCACGACCAGGCGGGAGCCGTGCAGCAGGGCGCTGAAGATTTCCCACACCGACACATCGAAGCTGTACGAATGCCATTGCGACCACACCTGTTCCGGGCCGGTGGGCGCGTTGGGGTCGGGCGACTCCAATAGCGACGTCGCGTTGTGATGGGTGATCGCAACACCTTTGGGCACCCCGGTGGTGCCCGAGGTGTAGATCATGTACGCCAGGTCCTCCGGTGCCGCCACCGGCAGGGTGACGTCCGCCGGGTTGGGCAGCTCGGGGTCGTCGACGTCGATGACGGCCAGGGTGGCGCCGTCGAACCGGGACCGCATCGTCGCGTTGGTCATCGCGGCGACCGGGGTGGCGTCGTCGAGCATGAACTCAAGTCGCGCGTCGGGCATTGCCGGGTCGATCGGCAGATACGCCGCCCCGGACTTCAGCACGGCGACCATGGCGACGATGGCCTCGGCCGAGCGGTTGAACAGCAGTGCCACGCACTCGCCCGGGCCGGCGCCGTGGCCGACCAGGACCCGGGCCAACCGTTCGGCGGCGTCGTCGAGCTCGCGGTAGGTCCAGGACCGGTCGCCGTCTACCAGGGCGACGCCGTCCGGGGTGCGGGCGACCTGCGCGGCGAACATCGCCGGAATCGTGGTGCCGGTCGCGGGCTGGGTCAGCACCGCGCGGTTGCCCCATTCGTCCAGGCGGGCGTGTTCGCCGGCGTCGAGCACATCCATCGACGACAGCCGCTGGTCGGGGTCGGCGGTCATGGCGACCAGCACCCGCTGAAAACGCCCGACCAGCGTCTCGATGCTGGCCGGGTCGAACACGTCGGTGTCGTATTCGACGCGCACACCCAGTTCGTGGCCCGGCAGCGCCATGACGGACAGCGGGTAGTGGTTGTACTCGCGGTTGGTGACGTCGGTGATGGCCAGCTCGTGCACGCCCATCGGCACGTTGGTGTCGATCGGGTAGTTCTCGTACAGGAACAGGGTGTCGAACAGCTGGTCGTGCCCAGTGGCGCGGTGGATGTCGCTCAGCCCTAGATGCTCGTGTTCGAGCCGGTTGTTGTGCTCGTTCTGCAGCTGCTCGAGCAGGTCGCGCACGGTCGTGCCCACGGTGGTGTTGGCCCGCACCGGTACGGTGTTGATCAGCAGTCCCACAATCGATTCCGAGCCCACCACTTCGGCGGGACGTCCGGAAACGGCGGTGCCGAAGGCGATGTCGCGCTGCCCGGTCAGCCACATCAGCAGCTGCGCCCACGCGGCCTGCAGAACGGTGTTGACGGTGGTGTGGCAGGCGCGGGCCAGCGTGCTCAGCTCGCGGGTGGTCTCCACCGGCACGCGGTAGGAGTCGACGCGGCGGCGGCCGAGGCCCATCCGGGTAGCGGGACCCACCAGGGTCGGGTCGTCGAAGCCCTCGAACATCTCGCGCCATGCGGCCTGGGCGGCGCCGCGGTCCTGGGCGGCAAGCCAGGACAGGATGCTGCGGTACGGGGCGGGCGCGGGCAGCCGCTCCCCGTAGTAGCTGGCGAAGATCTCGCGTAACAGGATCGGCAGCGACCATCCGTCCATCACGATGTGGTGGTTGGTCATCACGAACCGGTGCCGGTTCTCGCCGAAGCGAATCAGGGCCGCGCGGAAGGCCGGCCGCGCGGCCAGGTCGCTGACCGCGTCGCGTTCTTCGGCGCAGAGCCGCTCGATCTGTTTGTCGTGGTCGCGCTCATCGCCATCGAGTTGCACATAGCGCCAAGCCATTACGGGTTCGGCGGGAATGACCTGCACGGGTTCGTCGAACTGGGCGCAGAACCGGGCCGCCAGGTTGGGATGCCGGTTGACTACCGCCTGCACCGCGTCGCGCAGCCGGTGCGGGTCCAGTGCGCCGGCGACGGTGATCCCGAGTTGCACCGCGTAGACGTCGTCGCCGTTGTCGGTGCCGCCCTGGGCGACGCTGGCGTGAAACAGCAGTCCCTGCTGCACGGGGGTCAGCGGCAAGATGTCGGCCAGGTGGTACTGCTGGTCGAGCTGGTCGAGCTGCTGCTGGGTCAGCCGGGCGGGCAACAGGTCCGACGGCGTCAAGCCGCCGCCGCCGTTGCGCACGTGCGTGCAGATACCGGTGAGGGCCTCGAACCACAGCCGACTGAGCCGGCTGATCTGGTCGCGGTCCAGCGCCGACGGCGCCCAGGTCCAGCTGGCGTGCAGATGCGGACCGGCCTCGGTGTCCATGGTGCCGGCGTTGAGGTCGACGGTGTGCATCAGCGGCAGCGGGACCGCGGTGGCCGCGCCGGCGACCGCCAGGCCCTCTTCGGAGATCCGCCACAGATCGCCGGAGAGTTCGGCGGCGGTGCCCGCGCCGAGCCGGCCCAGGTAGTTGAACCCGATCACCGGGTCGGTGCCGTGCAGGTCGACGTCGTCGTTGAGGTAGCGCAGCAGCCCGTAGGTCAGCGGGTCGGGCAGCGAACGCAGCTGCTCCTTGGCGTCCTTGATCACCGGCCCCAGCGCCGCCTCACCGGCGGCCACCTGCGACCAACCCAGGCCGCCGACGGACAGCGACACCGGGTATTTGGTGGTGAACCAGCCGACCGTGCGGGACAGGTCGACGCCCCGCGCCAGCTCCTCGTGACGGCCGTGACCCTCGACACCGATGCCCAGCGGTGCACCGCCCGTGCCCAGGAACTCCGCCCAGGCCAACGCGAACGCGATCAGCAGAATGTCTTGCACGCCAGCGTGAAACGCCGCCGGCACCTCACCCAGCAGCAGCTTGGTGGTTTCGACGTCGAGCTCCGCCGAGAGCTGCTCGGCGGTGACGTAGGTGTCCACCTCGGGCCGTACCGCCGGCAGCGCGGTCGGCACCGCTGTCACTCGACGCCACGCCTCGGCCTGCTCGATCACCGCCGGGCGCTGCGCGTGTTCTTCGAGCAGCGACGACCACCGCGCGAACGACGTGCCGCCGGGCGGCAACTCGACCGGCTGGCCGCTGTGGTGCTGCGCCCAGCCAATGTTGAGGTCTTCCAACAGGATTCGCCATGACACGCCGTCGACGGCCAGGTGGTGGATGATCAGCACCAGCTGCGAGGTGGAGTTGATCCACAAGGCGCTCAACATGATTCCCGCGGCGGGGTTCAGGCGGGTCCGGGCCTCGACCAGCGCCTCGTCGGTCAGCTCGTCGACCGACTGCAAAAGCTCGCTCGCGTCCACGGTGCCGACTTCGGGTACCTGCAGCGACCATTCGCCGGCGTCGTCGTCCTCGACCCGCAGCCGCAGGGTGGCGTGCCGGTCGACCAGTGCTTGCAGCACCGCGGCCACGTCGGCCTCGGTGACGCCGCTGGGCGCCTGCACGACCATCGTCTGGTTGAACTGCTCGACGGGTCCGACGACGCCCTGCAACCAGCGCATGATCGGGGTGGCGACGACCGGACCGATGCCCTCGTCGACCACGCCGTCGGCACCGTCGGTCAGCTGCGCCACCCGGGCCAGCCGGGCCACCGTCTGCTCGACGAAAATGTCTCGCGGACGGCACATTACGCCGGCCGCGCGGGCGCGGGCGGCCACCTGCATCGACAGGATGCTGTCGCCGCCCAGGTCGAAGAAGGAGTCGTCGATGCCGACTCGCTCGACGCCGAGCACCTGGGCGTAGATCCCGGCCAGGATTTCTTCGACCGCATCCGACGGCGCCCGGTAGCCGCTGCCGGTGCTGCGGTATTCGGGTGCGGGCAGGGCGCGTTTGTCGAGTTTGCCGTTGACGGTCAGCGGCAGCGTGTCGAGCACGACGACCGCCGAGGGAACCATGTAGGCCGGCAACCGCTCGGCCAGTGCGCTGCGCATCTGGGAGGGGTCGACGTCGCCGGTGACGGTGACGTAACCGACCAGCCGCTTGTCGCCGGGACGATCCTCGCGGGCGATCACCGCCGCGGCCTGCACACCCTCCAGCGCGGCCAACGCCGCCTGAACCTCACCCAACTCGATGCGGTAACCACGAATCTTGACCTGCTCATCGGCGCGGCCCAGATACTGCAACTGCCCGTCGGAGCCCCAGCGCACCAAGTCCCCGGTGCGATACATCCGATCCCCGGGCGCACCGAACGGGCACGCCACGAACCGCGACGCGGTCAGTGGGCTGCGGCGCACGTAGCCGCAGGCCACGCCGCGCCCGGCGATGTACAACTCGCCGGTGACGCCTTCGGGGGCGGGCCGCAACCATTTGTCGAGCACGAACAGCGCGGCGCCCGGCACCGGCGACCCGATCGGTGCGCCCGCCTCGGGGGTCAAGGCGCCGCTCATCGCGGCGTAGATGGTGCCCTCGGTCGGGCCGTAGGCGTTGACGATCGTGCGCCCCGGCGCCCACCGGTCCACCACCTCGGACGGCAGCGCTTCCCCGGCGACGAACAGCACCGTGGACTCCAGGCCATCTGAGGCCAACATCGCTGCGGCAGAAGGGGTTTGGCACAAGACGCTGACCTTCTCGGAGATCAGCAGCGCGTGCAGATCCTCCGGCGAGCTGGCCACCGACTCGGGGACGATCACCAACCGGCCGCCGTGCAGCAGGGCGCCGAAGATCTCCCACACCGAGACGTCGAAGCTGTAGGAGTGCCATTGCGACCACACCTGGCCGGGCCCCGGCGGCACCGTCGAGTGCAGCTTTTCAAGTAACGAGGTCACGTTGCGATGGGTGATCGCAACACCTTTGGGCACCCCGGTCGTTCCTGAGGTGTAGATCATGTACGCCAGGTCTTCCGGCGCCGGCGCGGTGGGCTCGACGCCGGGATCGGCACCCGGGTCGTCGAAGTCGACGACGACCAGGTCGGCGCCGTCCAGCCGGGACCGCAGGGTGGCGGTTGTCAGCGCGGCGACCGGTGCGGCATCGCCGAGCATGAATTCCACCCGGGCGTCCGGCAGCGCCGGGTCGATCGGCAGATACGCGGCCCCGGCCTTGAGCACGGCCATCATCGCCACGATCGCTTCGGCGGACCGCGAAAACAGCAGCGCCACAGTCTGACCCGGGCCCGCCCCGTGACCGGCGAGCACCCGCGCCAACCGGTCCGCGGTCTCGTCGACCTCGCGATAGCTCCACGACCGGTCACCGAAGACCAGCGCCACCGCGTCGGGGGCGTTGGCGACCTGTGCGGCAAAAAGTTCCGCGACCGTCGCACCGGCCCACGGCTTGGTCAGCACGGCACGGTTGCCCCACTCGTCTAACCGCGCGACCTCTCCCCCGTCGAGTAGGTCAATCGATAAGAGCCGCCGTTTTGGGTCGGCCATTACTCGTCCCCTGCATCGTCGGTCATGGCCACCAGCACCCGCCGCAACCGCTCGACCAACGTTTCGATGCTCGCCTTGTCGAACACATCGGTGTCGTATTCGACGCGCAGCACCAGCTCGTGGCCGGGGACAGCCTGGACCGACAGAGGGTAATGGTTGAATTCACGGTTCGTGAACTTGGTGATCGTCATGTCCTGGACGCCCGACAGCGCCGCGGTGTCGATCGGGTAGTTCTCGTAGACGAACATCGTGTCGAACAACTGATCGTGCCCGGTGATTCGGTGAATTTCGTTCAACCCCAAATATTGGTGCTCGAGGGTCTCGGTGTAAGACCCCTGCAGCTGCTCCAGTAGGTCGCCCACGGTGGTGGCCGCGGTGATGTTAGCCCGCACCGGCACCGTGTTGATCATGAGGCCCACAATCGATTCCGCTCCCGGAAGGTCCGTCGGCCGCCCGGACACGGCGGTGCCGAAGGCGACGTCGGGCTGGCCCGTCATCCGCATCAGCAGCTGCGCCCACGCCGCCTGCAACACGGTGCTGACCGTGGTGCGGCAGGAGCGGGCGAGCTCGCTCAGTGCCTGCGTGGTCTCGGCGGAGACCTGGAACTCTTCGACGCCGCGCGGTCCCAGTCCCATCCGTTGCGGCGGGCCAACCAAGGTCGGGGTGTCGAAGCCGTCGAACACCTGGCGCCACGCGGCCCGGGCGGCGCTGCGGTCCTGGCCGGCCAGCCAGGAAACGAACCGACGGTAGGGCACCGGCGCGGGCAGCTTGGCCCCGTAGTAGCTGGCGAAAATCTCCTGCAGCAGAAGCGGTTTCGACCAGCCGTCCAAGACGATGTGGTGGTTGGTGAGCACAAACCGGTACTGGTCTTCACCGGTGCGAAGCAGGGCCGCGCGGAAGGCTGCCTGGTTCACCAGGTCGCCCACCGCGGTACGTTCGTCGGCCGAGAATTGCTCGATCCGGCCGTCGACGTCACTGTCACCGTCGCCCAATTCGAGGTACTGCCAATCCAATTCGGGCTCGGCGGGCAGGACCTGCAGCGGCTCGTCGAAGTCGCCGGTGAAGCGGGCCACCAGGTGCGGGTGCCGGGTTACCACGGTGTGCACCGCAGTGCGCAACCGCTGCGGGTCGACGGCGCCGGTGATGCTGACGTCCAGCTGCACCGCGTACAGGTCGTCACCGCCGACGCCGAGATCCTCGGCGGTGCTGGCGTGGAAGAACAGGCCTTGCTGCAGCGGGGTCAGCGGCAACACATCGGCGACCGGGCCGCGTTGCTGCAGTTCGTCGATCTGCTGCTGGGTCATCCGCGCCGGCGCCAGGTCGGACGGCGTCAACCCGCCGCCACCCGCGCGCACGTGCGCGCAGATGCCCGTCAGAGCGTCGAACCACAGCCGGCTCAACCGGTCGACCTGGGTTTGGTCGAGCGCCGACGCCGCCCACGTCCAGTTGGCCTGCAGCTGCGGGCCCTCCTCGCGGTCCAGCGTGCCGGCGTTGAGCTCCAGGGTGTGTGCCAGCGGCATGGCGACGGCCGTCGCCGCCGCCACGGCGGGCAGGTCGTCCTGGGCGATCCGCCACAGGTCGTCGCTGAGGTCGCCGATGCCTGCGCCCAGCCGTCCCAGGTAGTTGAACCCGATCACCGGGTCGGAATCCTTAAGGGCGACATCGGGATTCAGGTATCGCAACAGGCCGTAGGTCAGCGTGTCGGGCAGCGCGCGCAGCTGCTCCTTGGCCTCCTTGATCACCGCACCCAGCGCAGCGTCACCGGCTGTCACCTGCGACCAGTCCAGCTCGCCGACGGTCAGCGCGACCGGGTACTTGGTGGTGAACCACCCGACCGTGCGCGACAGGTCCACGTCGGCGGCCAATTCCTCGTGCCGCCCGTGCCCTTCGACGTCGATGCCGATCGGTGCGCCGCCGCTGCCGAGGAACTCCGCGAAGGCCAGGGCGAACGCGATCAACAGGATGTCCTGCACCCCGGCGTGGAACGCCGCCGGCACCTCGCCAAGCAGTTGACGGGTGGTGTCGACGTCGAGGCCGACCGACAGCTGACCGGCGGTGGCGAAGGTGTCTTCGGCGGGCCGCACGGCCGGCAGCGCCGCGGGCACCGCGGCGACCTGTCGCCACGCCTCGGCCTGGGCGGCGACCTCGGGCAGGCGGGCGTGCTCGTCGAGCAGCGCCGACCAGCGGGCAAACGACGTGCCGGGCACCGGCAACGCCACCTCTTGCCCGCTGTGATGCTGGGCCCAGCCGATGTTGAGGTCTTCCAACAGGATTCGCCATGACACACCGTCGACGGCCAGGTGGTGGACGATCAGCACCAGCTGCGACGTCGAGTTGACCCACAACGCGCTGAGCATGACTCCGGCGCCCGGGTTCAGCCGGGACCGCGCCGCCACCAGCACGTCGTCGGACAGCGCGTCGGCCGTCCACAGCAGGCTGGCCGCGTCGACGGAACCGACGTCGGGCACCGACAGCAACCAACCGCCGGCGCCGTCGTCCTCGACCCGCAGCCGCAGCATCGCGTGCCGGTCCACCAACGCCTGCAGCACGACCTTCGCGTCGGCCTCGGTGGCTCCGGCCGGCGCCTGCACCACCATCGTCTGGTTGAACTGGTCGACAGGTCCCTGAGTTTCCTTGAGCCAGTGGGTGATCGGCGTCGCGACCACTTCGCCCAGGCCCTCGTCGACGGCGCCGTCGCCGTCGGCGGCCAGCGTGGCGACGCGGGCAAGCCGGGCCACGGTCTGTTCGACGAAGATGTCCCGGGGGCGGCAGACCACACCGGCCGCGCGGGCCCGGGCCACCACCTGCATCGACAAAATGCTGTCACCGCCGAGGTCGAAGAAGGAGTCGTCGACGCCGACCCGCTCGACCCCGAGCACCTGGGCGTAGATACCGGCCAGCACCTCTTCGACCGCGGTGGTCGGTGGGCGGTAGCTGTCGACATCCTGGTATTCCGGCGCCGGCAGCGCCCGGGTGTCGAGTTTTCCGTTGACGGTCAACGGAAGTGAATCCAGCACCACCACCGCGACCGGCACCATGTACGTCGGGAGCCGTTCGGCGAGTTTGCCGCGAATCTCGTTCGGGTCGGCGGTCCCGGTGACGTAACCGACCAGCCGCTTGTCGCCTGGACGGTCCTCGCGGGCGATCACGGCCGCCTGGCCCACCCCGTCGAGGGCGGCCAGCGCCGCCTGGATTTCGCCGAGTTCGATGCGGTAGCCGCGGATCTTGACCTGCTTGTCCGCACGCCCCATGTAGCGCAGCTGCCCGTCGGTGCCCCAGGAGACCAGGTCTCCGGTGCGGTACATCCGTGCTCCCGGCGCGCCGAACGGGCACGCGACAAAACGGGTCGTCGTCAGATCCGGCCGGCCGACGTAACCGCTGGCCACCCCGGCCCCCGCGACATACAACTCGCCGATCACCCCGGGCGCGACGGGCCGCAGCCAGCCGTCCAGGACGAAGAACGCCAGGTGCGCCAGCGGCACGCCGATGGGGCTGCTGTTGCTGTAGATGTCGGAGTCGACGATCTCGCGGAACGAGGCGTGCACGGTGGTCTCGGTGATGCCGTACATATTGATCATCCGCGGCAGGCCCGGATGGTTGTGCAGCCATGTCTGAAGACGTTGCGGCTCAAGGGCTTCGCCGCCGAACACCACGGTCTGCAGCTTCAGCTGCTGGCCCAGTTCGGGTTGCAGCGCGTCGGCGGATTGCAGTGCGTAGAACGCCGACGGCGTTTGACTCAGGACGCTGACTTGCTCGCTGACCAACAAGGCGTGCAGGTCTTCGGGTGAGCGGACCACCGCGTCGGGCACCACGACCACCCGGCCGCCGTGCAGCAGCGCGCCCCAGATCTCCCAGACGGAGTAGTCGAACGCCAGGGAGTGGCATTGGGTCCACACCTGCCCCAGCTCCATTTCGGCGTCCAGCGACTCCAGCAACTGGATGACGTTGCGGTGAGTGACGGCCACGCCCTTGGGTTTTCCGGTGGTTCCGGAGGTGTAGATGATGTAGGCGATGTTGTCGGCCGCCGGTGTCGGCAAGGCGGTGTGGGGTGCGGCCTTGACCGCCGGGTCGTCGATGTCGATGACCTTCACGTCGACGCCGTCCAGCCGTGGCCGCAGATCCGCGGTGGTCAGCGCGGCGATCGGCGCGGAGTCGGAGAGCATGAACTCCATGCGGGCGGTCGGATGTGCGGGATCCATCGGCAGATACGCCGCGCCCGTCTTCAACACCGCCAGCAACGAGACGACCGCCTGGGCGGATCGGTTGAGCAGCACGGCGACTCGCTGTCCCGGGCCGGCTCCTACATCGGAAAGCAAGTGCGCCAACCGGTTTGCGGCCTCGTCGAGTTCCCGGTAGGTCCAGGACTCGTTGCCGTAGTTGACGGCCACGGCCTCCGGTGCGCGAGCAACCTGGGTGGCGAACCGTTCCGGAATCGACATCGCCGCGGCGACGGGCTGATCGAGCACCGCTCGGTTGCCCCATTCTTCCAGCCGCGAATGTTCTTCGGCGTCAAGCAGATCGATCGACGACACCCGCCGGGTGGGGTCGGTGGTCATGGTGACCAACACGCGACGCAACCGCTCGATCAGGGTGTCAACGGTGGCCACATCGAAGACCTGGGTGTCGAATTCGACGCGCAGGCTCAGCTCGTGGCCCGGCGTCACCACCACCGACAGCGGGTAGTGGTTGAATTCGCGACTGCTGAATTCGGTGATCGCCAGCTCGTGTACGCCCAGCAGCGCGCCGGTGTCGACCGGGTAGTTCTCGTAGAGGAACAGCGTGTCGAACAGCTGGTCGTGACCCGTGACGCGATGGATGTCGCGCAGCGCCAGGTGCTCGTACTCCAGGGTGTCGTTGTGGACCCGCTGCAGCTGACCCACCAGGTCGGCGATCGTGGTGGTCGCGGTGGCGGTGGCACGCACCGGAATCGTGTTGATCAGCAGGCCGACCAGCGATTCCGCGCCGGGCAGCTCGGTGGGACGGCCGGATACCGCGGTGCCGAATGCGATGTCCTGGTGGCCGGTCAGCCACATCAGCACCTGCGCCCACGCGGCCTGCAGCACGTTGCTGACCGTCGTGTGGTGCGCCCGCGCCAGCTCGGTAAGGGCCTGGGTGGTGTCGGCGGCGACCCGATACGATTCGACGCCCCGTTCTGGGCCCGTCACGGAGGCCTGCCCGGGCGGGCTCACCAGCGTGGGGGTGTCGAATCCGGCGAGCACTTCTGCCCACGCCGCCTGGGCGGCCTCGCGATCCTGCGCGGCCAGCCAGGTGACGAAGCTTCGATACGACGGCGGCGCGGACAACCGCTGGCCGTAGTAGAGCGAGAAGATTTCCTGCAACAGGATCGGCAGCGACCAGCCGTCGATCACGATGTGGTGGATCGTCAGCACGAAACGGTGCCGGTTGTCCCCGGTCTGGATCAACGCCACCCGGAAGGCCGGCTGGTTGGCGATATCGCAGACCGCGGCGCGCTCGGCCGCACACAGCCGTTGTACCTGTTCCTCGACATCGCCGTCGGCGCCGGTGATTTCGGCGTACTGCCACGCCATCACCGGCTGGGCCGGGATGATCTGGATCGGCTCGTCGAATTCTTGGGAGAACGACGCCGCGAGGTTGGGGTGGCGGTCGATCACTGTCTGCACCGCGTCGCGCAGCCGCTTCTGGTCGAGGGGTCCGGTTACGGTGATGCCCAGCTGCACCGCGTACAGATCGTCGCCGGAGCCCTCCGCGATGGCGCTGTGGAACAGCAGGCCCTGCTGCACTGGGGTCAACGGCAGCACGTCGGCGATCGGCATCCGCCGCGCCAACTCGTCGATCTGCTGCTGGCTCAACCGCGCCGGCGCGACATCCGACGGCGTCAATCCCCCGCCGCCGGCGCGCACGTGTGCGCAGATGCCGGTCAGGGCGTCGAACCATAGTTGGCTGAGCCGGGCGATCTGGGTGTCGTCGAGCGCCGACGGCGCCCAGGTCCAGTTGGCGTGCAGGTGTGGGCCGGCGTCGCTGTCGACGGTGCCGGCGTTGAGCTCCACGGTGTGCGCCAGCGGCATCGGAACCGCCGCGGCCGCGGCCGCCAGCTCCAGGCTTTCCTGGCTGACCCGCCACAGGTCGTCGGACAGCTCGGCCGCGGAGGCGCCCATCCGGCCCAGGTAGTTGAACCCGATGACCGGGTCGGAATCATCAAGGGCGACATCGGGATTCAGGTACCGCAGCAGGCCGTAGGTCAAGCCGTCCGGAAGGGAGCGCAGCTGCTCCTTGGCGTCCTTGATCACCGGGCCCAGAGCGGGGTCGCCGGCAACCACACGGGCCCACGACAGTCCACCGACGCTCAGCGCCACCGGGTATTTGGTGG
This sequence comes from Mycobacterium sherrisii, assembly GCF_002102355.1. Classification (GTDB taxonomy): domain Bacteria; phylum Actinomycetota; class Actinomycetes; order Mycobacteriales; family Mycobacteriaceae; genus Mycobacterium; species Mycobacterium sherrisii. The sequence continues at coordinate 117,742 of NZ_LQPT01000099.1, forward strand.
TGAACCAGCCGACGGTGCGCGACAGATCGACGTAGGCGTTCAGCTCTTCGTGGCGGCCGTGTCCCTCGACATCGATCCCGAGCGGTGTGCCGGATTTGCCCAGGAATTCGGACCAGGCCAATCCGAACGCGATCAACAGAATGTCTTGCACGCCAGCGTGAAACACCGCGGGCACCTCACCCAGGAGCTGGCGGGTGGTCTCGACGTCCAGGTCCACCGCCAGACGGCCGGCGGTGGCGTGCGTGTCCGAGGCGGGTTGCACCGCCGGCAGCGGGGCCGGCGCCGACGCCACCTGCCGCCAGGCGTCCGCCTGGGCGACGACGGCTTCGGATCGGGCGTGCTCGTCGAGCAGGGCCGACCATCTGGCGAACGACGTGCCCGGGGCCGGCAACTCGATCTCTTGGCCGCTGTGGTGCTGGGCCCACGCAATATTGAGGTCTTCCAACAGGATTCGCCACGAAACGCCGTCGACGGCGAGGTGGTGGATGATCAGCGCCAGCTGCGACGTGGAAGTGACCCATAGCGCGCTGAGCATCGCGCCGGTGGCGGGGTTCAGCCGCGACCGCGCTGCCACGAGCGCCTCGTCGGTCAGCACGTCGACGGAGTGCACCAGCGCGGCCGCGTCCACCGATCCGGCCTCGGGTACCCACAGCGACCAGCCGCCGACGCCGTCGTCGTCGACGCGCAGGCGCAACGTGGCATGCCGATCCACCAGCGCCTGCAGCACCACTGCGACATCGGCTTCGCTCACGCCGGCGGGGGCCTGCACCACCATCGACTGGTTGAACTGCTCGATCGGCCCGTCGACGCTCTGCAGCCAGCGGATGATCGGGGTCGCGACCACCTCGCCGAGGCCCTCGTCGACCGCGCCGATCTCGCCGGTGGCGACGCTGGCGACCAGGGCCAGCCGGGCCACGCTTTGTTCGACGAAGATGTCGCGGGGACGCAGCAACACGCCCGCCGCGCGGGCGCGGGCCACCACCTGCATCGACAGAATGCTGTCGCCGCCCAGGTCGAAGAACGAGTCGTCTACGCCGACCCGCTCGAGGCCCAGGATTTCGGCGTAGATACCGGCCAGCACCTCTTCGACCGCGGTGGTCGGCGGGCGGTAGGTGCCGCCGACGTTGTGGTACTCCGGCGCCGGCAAGGCGCGGGTGTCGAGCTTGCCGTTGGGCGTGAGTGGCAACGCCTTTAGCACGACGACGGCGGCGGGCACCATGTACGCGGGCAGCCGCTCGGCGAGCTTGGACCGCGCGGCGGCCGGGTCCGCGGTGCCGGTGATGTAGCCGACCAGACGTTTGTCGCCGGGACGGTCCTCGCGGGCGATGACGGCGGCCTGCTTGACACCGTCCAGCGCGGCCAACGCCGCCTGCACTTCGCCGAGCTCGATGCGGTAGCCGCGAATCTTGACCTGCTCGTCCGCGCGGCCAAGGTAGAGCAGCTGTCCGTCGTCGCCCCACGAAACCAGGTCGCCGGTGCGATACATCCGCTCCCCCGGGCGGCCGAACGGGCATGCCACGAACCGCGACGACGTCAGACCGGCCCGTCGCACATATCCGCACGCGACTCCGGCGCCGGCGACATACAGCTCGCCGACCACACCGGGCGGTACCGGCTTCAACCATCGGTCCAGGACGAACAGCGCCGCACCGGGGACCGGCGAGCCGATCGGCACCGCGCTCGATCCCTCGACCAGAGGGGCGCTGATCGCCACGCAGACGGTGGTTTCGGTGGGGCCGTAGCCGTTCACCATGACCCGGCCGGGCGCCCATTGGTCCACCACCTCGGGCGGGCAGGCCTCGCCGGCCACCACCAGCGCGGCCGTCTCCAGGCCTTCGGGCGAGAGCATCCCGACCGCCGAGGGTGTCTGGGTGAGCACGCTGACGTGCTCTCGAACCAGCAGGGCGTGGAAGTCGTCCGGCGAACGAGTCACCGTCTCCGGCACGACGACCAGCCGCCGGCCGCCGAGCAGCGCCGCCCAGATTTCCCACACCGAGAAGTCGAAAGACAGGGAGTGGCACTGCGACCACACACCGGTGCGCGGCAGCCCGGCGTCGAAGCAGGCGAACAGCTGCGTGACGTTGTGGTGCGTGACGGCGACGCCCTTCGGGGTGCCGGTGGTGCCGGACGTATAGATGATGTGGGCGATGTTGTCCGGGTCCGGCGCCGGCGGGGCGGTGCTCGGCTGGGCCGCAATCCGCGGATCGGCGATGTCGATGACGACCAGATCCTTGCCGTCTAACCGTGACACCAGGTCGGCGGTGGTGATCGCGGCCACCGGGGTGGCGTCGGCCAGCATGAAGTCCGTCCGCGCGGTCGGCAGCGCCGGATCGATCGGCAGGTACGCCGCGCCGGCCTTCAACACCGCGAGGATTGCGACGATCGCGTCGGCCGAGCGGGCGAATTGCAACGCCACGCAATGTCCGGGGCCGACGCCCTCGCTTGCCAGCAGGTTCGCCAACCGGTTGGCGGCTTCGTCGAGCTCGCGGTAGGTGGTGGATTGGCCCTCGAAGGTCACCGCCACCGCGTCGGGTGCACTCTCCACGCGTTCGGCGAACACCGCGGGAATCGACAGCTTGGCCTTGACGGGCTTGGTCAGCACCGCCCGGTTACCGATCTCGTCCAGGCGGGAGGTATCGGCGGCTTCCAGTGCGTCGATCGACGACAGCGGCGCCGAGGGGTCCTCGACCATCGCCAACAACACGGCCTGCAACCGGGCGGCCAGGTCGGCAACGGGGAAATTCGCGAAGGGTTGCCCGGGCCCGGCAATGCTGAGGTGCAGCTGATCGCCGGCACCGAGGAAGAAGAAGCCGAAGTGGCCCACCGGGCCGTGGTTGGTGTACCCGGCGTGCGCCGGGGCGCCGGCCAGGTTCAACGTCAGCCGCGACGGAATGAAGTTGACGCCGACGCGGTTCGCGTCGGCCCGGGCGGCACCCTCACCTTCGAGCGTGTGCACCGGGAAGCGCTGGTGCTGCAGCAACTCGCGAATCCGGATGTCGACGTGCGCGACGAAATCGGCCACGGTCGACTCCGGCGAAGTGGACAACACCAGGGGAACGACGCCGGCGAGCATTGCGGGCAACGTCTTTGATTCGGGAGTTACCCGGCGGCTGACCGGAAAGTCGAGCACCACCTCGGACGCGTTTCCCGACCAGCCGCGAACCAGCAGCGCGCACGCGGCGGTAATCGCCGAATAACGACGTACCCGCAACTGTTTCGTCAGCTGTTGCATGCGTCCCACCACGGCCGGATCCAACTGCACGGACGCGGACGTCAAATAGGGGTCACGCTCGTCGGTCGCCTGGGGTAGGCGGTAATGGAATCCGCTTTCGGACGGCAGATGTTCCTGCCAATAGGCCAGGTCATCCTGGTAGTCGGCGGAGGCCTCGTAGCCGGACTCGCAATCGATCAGGTCCTGCAGCGAACCGAAGTAGGCGTCGGGGACGGGTTCACCGGCTACCAGTGCGGAGTAGATGGTGGCGACCCGGCGGCTGACCAGGGCCATCCCCATGCCGTCGACCGCGATGTGGTGGCAGCAGGCGAATAAATAGAATTCGGCGTCTTGCGTCTGAAAAAGCACGAATTTGAATAGCGGACCCGAGAATGGCATTGGCGTCCGTTGAATTGACGACGCCATTTCCCGGGCTTTTCGCACGGGATCGTCCGCGTCTCGTAAATCGTAAAAGCCCAGCTCGGTATCCGGGTACTCGACGGCCTTTTGCAAAACGTGGCCGTCCGCTTCGAAGAACGACACCCGACCCGGTTCGGCCTCCGCGACGACCTGGCGGATCGCCTGCTCCAGCAAAATCCGGTCGACGGCGCCCTCGATCCAGACCAAAAGTCCGAGCTGCCATTCGGTACCCGCGAAACCGGTTTCCTGCGAAAGCCAGATGTCCAGCTGCCCCCGCGTCAGCGGGTGTGCCCGCTCACCACGCTCCATGCGAGTCCCCCAAGGCTCCACCCGAGTCCGAGTACCCAGGCGGTTTACTTATCAAAACTCCGCCCCGCTGCCAGCCGGTCGCGCAGACTCTTCGGCCGAATGTCGGGCCAGTTCTGCTCGATGTAGTCCAGGCATGCCGCCCGGTCGGCTTCACCAAAAACCACCCGCCATCCGGGCGGAACGTCGGCGAACGTCGGCCACAAGCTGTGTTGCTCCTCATCATTGACCAACACGAAAAAACTGCCATTATCGTCGTCGAACGGATTCGTGCTCACAGTTCTCCAGGCGTTCTCTCGATATAAGCGGGATCGCTCCAAACCATACTGGAGGCCAACAGGCTCGGTCGGGCGTTTGGACAAAGTTCCCGGTGTGATCTGTTAAGCACTCGTGACACCGCTTGGCAATTGGTTGCGGGGGCGCTACGCGGGGCGTTGGCGCCTGGGAGTGCAGTAACCTGCAGGGACGGCATGGGCTGTCTATTGCCTGACCAGGCTACGGTACAACCCGCAGTAAGACGAATGAGTTACGGTCAGGTTGCTCAATAGTTGCGGGATCTCAACCGCCCGGCGCGGGTCTCGACATGGGGCCCGGACGCCCCCGCAGCCGCTTGAGCCGAAGAATTCCGCAGCAACGTGCGTCGACGTTGCGGTCAATGGATCACGGATGCCGATCGTGAGGGCGCGATTTCGCGGCCTCGACTTTCACCGGACTTTGTTAGCTGGTGGCCAAGAACGCTGGTAAGTGGGCTGTTCGCGCAACATCGGGTAAGAATGTAATATGCGTCACCATTGTTCGGGACAATGATGCAGGCCACACGTTACCGGTGAGGGGATTCGGCACTTTGGTAACGTGCCGTTACGCAGGAAGCAGGAGTTACGATCCGATATCGGGTTTCCAAAGATCCGATGTCGGAGCCGCTGACATGGTTTACTCGTCAAGATCTGGTTGCACTCGCCGAACGCCGCTCGTTTGAGATGACCGCCGCAGGTCTGGCAGGGTGCGACCGCGGTTTAGGTGAATGTCGAGCGGGTGACATAGCGAGTCCGGGAACGGGTTGAAGGGGGTGCGGTGGTCGAACACGACGTTCGAGCCCGGTCCGACGTCGCCGCCGAAGGCAGTGCCGACGCTAACGGGCCGTCCGGTCGTTTCGGACGGTTCGGTCGTCAACCGTCGCCCGAGTCCCAACCGGTGAAGCCTTCCCGATCGAACCGCCGAAATGTCGGGGCGGGCGCACTCAGGCTGCTGGGTCGGCTGTGGATCCCCTTGCTCATCGTGGCCGTGCTTACTGCCGGCGGGTTCACGGTCTCGCGACTGCACGGCATCTTCGGCTCGGAGAAGCGCCAGTCGTATGCCGACACTCGGATCAAGGACAGCAAGCCGTTCAACCCCAAGCATCTGAAGTACGAGGTGTTCGGGGCCCCGGGCACGGTCGCCGACATCAGTTATTTCGACGTCAACGCCGACCCGCAGCACATCAACGGGGTCACGCTGCCGTGGTCGATGGATCTCTCCACTACGCTGCCCTCCATTGTGGGAAACGTTGTGGCACAAGGCGATAGCGACACGATCGGCTGCCGCATCATCGTTGACGGCACCGTCAAGTCCGAGAAGGTCTCACACGAGGTGAACGCCTTCACGTACTGCGTGCTGACGGCTGCATGATTGACCAAAACGTCGGCACACCGCGGCCCGCGCGACCACCGTTAATTGCGCGGGGAATCCACCGGTTTTCGGTACTCATCATCTTGGGCTGGCTGGGCCTTACCGTCTTACTGACCATCGGCGTTCCCCCCCTTGAGGTTGTGGAGCAACAGCATTCGGTCTCGCTGAATCCCGTCGGCGCCCCCGCTTTCAAAGCCATGGCCCGGTTGGGCCAGGACTTCAAGGAATCCAATTCCGGCGCCTTGGCGATGATCGTGCTGGAGGGCGACCGTCCGCTCGGCCAGGACGCGCACAACTACTACGACGAATTGATCCGCCGGCTGGAAGCCGACACCAAGCACGTCCAGCACATTCAGAACTTCTGGGGCGACCCGGTCACCGCAGCGGCCGCGCAGAGCACCGACGGTAAGGCCGCCTATGTGCAGTTGAACCTCGGCGGCAGTCAGGGCGCATCGGCGGGCGACGCCTCGGTGGAAGCGGTCCGAAAGATCGTCGCGAGCGTGCCGACGCCGCCAGGCCTGAAGGTCTACGTCACCGGCCCCGCCGCAACGGTCGCGGATATGAACAAGGCCGGCCAGGAAACGGTCACGACGGTCACCCTGGCGAGCCTCTCCGTAATCTTCATCATGCTGTTGCTCGTCTACCGCTCGATCTTCACCGTCATTCTGCTGTTGCTGATGGTTGGGCTGGAGCTGCAGGTATCCCGTGGAATGGTGGCGTTCCTTGGGTATCACGGCCTTGTCGGCCTGACCACTTTCGCGGTCAATCTGTTGGTCGCCGCGGTCATTGCCACGGGAACCGATTACGGCATCTTTTTCGTCGGCCGATATCAGGAAGCCCGGCAAGATGGCGAAGATCGCGAGACTGCCTTCTATACCACCTTTACCAGCGTCGCCAAGGTCGTCTTGGCCTCCGGCCTCACGATTGCCGGCGCCGTTCTATGTTTGAGCTTCACTCGGCTCCCCTATTTCCAGCCGCTCGGCATTCCGAATGCGGTCGGCATCGCCGTCGCTGTCCTGGTGGCCATCACGCTGGGACCGGCGCTCATCGCCGCCGGAAGCCGGTTCGGGTTGTTCGAGCCCAAGCGGAAGATTCAGGTCCGGAGCTGGCGAAGAATCGGTACCGCGATTGTGCGCTGGCCAGTACCCATCCTCGTCGCGACGATCGCCGTCGCATTGGTCGGGCTGCTTACTCTGCCGGGGTATAACCCGAGCTACGACGACCAGAAATTCATTCCGGCAGATATCCCTGCCAGCGTCGGAAGCACGGCCGCGGCACGACATTTTCCCGAGTCGCGAACCATGATGCCCGAAATTCTTCTGGTCGAGACCGATCACGATTTGCGTAATCCGACGGACATGCTGGTGCTCAACCAACTAGCCAAGGGCGTTCTCGCGGTACCCGGCGTCTCCACGGTGCAGAGCGTGACCCGTCCCGAGGGAACTCCGTTGGCGCACACCAGCATTCCGTACATCATGAGCATGTCGCAGTCGACCCAGTTGACCAACATGGCGTTCCAAAAGGACCGCATGGAAGACATGCTGAAGCAGGCCGAAGAGTTGGCCAAGATGATCGCGTTGATGCAGCGCATGCTAGGGCTGATGAAAGAACTAGTCGGCGTCACCCATGACATGGTCGGCAAGACGCATGAGATCCAGAAGGCGACCGCGGAGGTGCGAGACCATGTGTCGAACTTCGAAGATTTCTTCAGACCGGTGCGCAGCTATTTCTACTGGGAAAAGCATTGCTATGACATCCCCGTTTGCTTTGCATTGAGAAACATTTTCGATGCCCTCGACGGCGTTGACGAGGTGAACGACAAGTTCACCGAATTGGTGGGAGACCTCGATAAGCTCGACGTCCTTCTGCCCCAGTTGGTTATACAAATCCCGCCGATGATCGACACCATGCAGAGCATGCGGATGATGATGCTGACCATGCATAGCACCATGCAGGGCACCCTTGGGCAGATGGAGGTGAACGGCGGCCAGAACCCCAACGCGATGGGCCAAGCCTTCGATAGCTCCAAAAACGACGACTCTTTCTATATTCCGCCGGGCATTATCGAAAGCTCCGACGCCTTCAAGCGTGTCATGAAAATTTTCTTGTCGCCCGACGGCAAGAACGCTCGAATGCTCATCTCGCAGAAGGGCGATCCGGCTACGCCCGAAGGGCTTTCCCGTGTCGAGCCGATCAAGACGGCAGCCGAGGAAGCGTTGAAGGGCACACCGCTAGAAGACTCGAAGATCTATCTCACCGGGACGGCGGCGGTGGTGAAAGATTTGGTTGACGGCGCCAAATATGACCTATTGATCGCGGGCGTCGCCGCGCTGTGTCTGATTTTCATCATCATGTTGATCATGACGCGAAGCTTTATCGCCGCCCTGGTCATCGTGGGTACGGTCTTGCTCTCATTGGGCGCGTCGTTCGGCATGTCGATTCTGGTGTGGCAGTACCTGCTTGGGCTGCAAATTCACTGGACCGTGCTGTCGATGTCGGTGATCGTCCTGCTGGCCGTGGGGTCCGACTACAACTTGCTGTTGGTGTCCCGAATGAGAGAAGAACTCCACGCCGGCATACACACCGGCATCATCCGGGCGATGGCCGGCACGGGCAAGGTCGTGACAAATGCGGGGCTGGTGTTCGCGTTCACCATGGCCTCCATGGCGGTCAGCGACCTGCGCAGCATCGCCCAGCTGGGCACCACGATCGGGATGGGACTGCTCTTCGACACGCTCGTGGTGCGCGCCTTCATGACGCCGTCGGTCGCGGCGCTGCTGGGGCGGTGGTTCTGGTGGCCGCAAAAAGTACGCACCCGGCCGGCCAGTCAAATGCTGCGGCCGTTGGGGTCTCGGCCGCTGGTCCGGTCGCTGCTGCTGAAAGAATCGCGGTGAGGCTCGCGTGACCACAGAACCGATCCGCATCGAACAGTCCGAGCGGTCCGCGGAGAAGCCGCCGGTCGCCAAGGCACTTCGCAGGCTGTCGGCGCTCACCATCCTGGGCTGGGTGGCCCTGACGTTGCTGGTGACCTTCGCGGTTCCCTCACTGGAGCGAGTCGGCCGCGAGCACTCCGTGCCGTTGGCTCCCCAGGACGCGCCGGCGGTCCAGGCAATGCTGCGGATGGGCAAGGTCTTCAAAGAGTCCGACTCGGACAGCTTTGTCATGCTCGTCCTCGAGGGCCAGCACGAGCTCGGCGACAATGCGCACCGGTACTACGACAAGCTGGTTCGCGAGTTGCGAGCCGATACCAAACACGTTGAGCACGTACAGGATTTGTGGGGCGACCGGCTCACCGCCGCGGGCGCGCAGAGCGCCGATGGTAAGGCCGTCTATGTCCAGTTGAACCTGGCCGGAAACCAGGGCACCACGTTGGGCCAGGATTCGCTTGCGTCGGTCCGGGGCATTCTTGCTAAGAACCCGCCACCGCCCGGCATCAATGCCTATGTGACCGGCCCGTCAGCGTTGTTCTCGGACATGCAGCAGGCGGGCGATAGATCCATCCTGAAGATGACCGCGGTGGGCGCGGTGATCATTTTCGTGGTGCTGCTCTTCGTGTACCGGTCGATCATCACCGTGATCCTGCTGCTGATCACCGTCGGTATCGAGGTACTCGCCGCTCGCGGAATTGTCGCGTTTCTCGGTGATCACAGTCTGGTTCAGCTGTCGACCTTCGCCGTGAACCTGCTGGTGGCCCTGGCAATGGCGGCCGGCACCGACTACGGCATCTTCTTCTTCGGCCGATATCAAGAGGCACGGCAAGCGGGTGAGGACCGAGAAACCGCGTTCTACACCACTTTTCAAAGCGTTGTTCCCGTTGTCCTGGGTTCCGGTTTGACGATCGCCGGCGCCATGCTGTGCCTGAGCTTCACCCGCATGCCGATTTTCCAGACGATGGGTGCGCCGTGTGCGCTAGGCATGGTCGTGTCCGTGGTGATCGCGCTGACGTTGGTGCCGGCGGTCATCACCATCGCGAGCGGTGTCGGGTTACTTGACCCCACCCGGGCCATCCGCTTCGGTCGGTGGCGCCGGATCGGCACGGCAATAGTGCGCTGGCCCGCGCCCATTCTGATCGCGACGATCGCCGTCGCCCTGGTCGGTCTGGTGACATTGCCGGGCTACCAGACGAGTTACAACAACCGGCTCTACATGCCCGACGACATTCCCGCCAATGTCGGCTACGCCGCCGCCGACCGGCACTTCTCGCAAGCCCGCATGTTGCCGGAAATCGTGATGATCGAGTCCGATCACGATATGCGCAATCCTGCCGACTTCATCGTCCTGCACCGACTAGCCAGGGGAATTTTCAAGATTCCGGGGATCGCGCGCGTTCAGGGCATCACGCGCCCCGAAGGCACGCCGATCCAACACACGTCGATTCCTTTCATGCTGAGCATGCAAAACGCAGCCCAGACGCAAAATGTGAAGTACTTGAACGCCCGCATGGATGACATGCTGCACCAGGTCGCACTAATGGATGTTCAGCTCGCCTCGATGAGGCGTTTGTACGAACTGCAGAAAGAACTCACCGCTCTCACGCACGATTCGATTGTCAAGACCGGCGAAATGACGCAGATCCTCTACGAGCTGCGGAATCGTTTCGCCGATTTCGAGGACTTCTTCAGGCCAATCAAAAGCTACTTTTACTGGGAAAAGCATTGTTTCGACATTCCCATTTGCTGGGCGCTGCGAAATATTTTTGACACGCTCGACGGGGTGGACGAGCTGAGCGACAAGCTCGGGGATCTACTGGTGGACCTCCACAAGATGGATGTGTTGCTGCCGAAGCTGCTCGAGCAGTATCCGCAGATGATCGCGACCATGGAGTTCTTCAAAAAGACGACGCTGACGATGCACAGCACGATGTCCGGAATTCTCGGACAGGTGAACGTCGACAGCAAGGACGCCACCGCGCTCGGCCAGGCGTACGACGACTCCAAGAATGACGACTCGTTCTACCTGCCCCCGGATATTTTCAAGAACCCGGATTTTCAGAAGGCCATGACGCAATTCCTGTCACCGGACGGGAAGGCGGCGCGTTTCATCATCTCCCACAAGGGGGACCCGGCATCGCCGGAGAGCGTGGACCGCGTCGACAAGGTGCGAACGGCGGCCGAGGAAGCGCTCAAGACGACTCCCCTGGAAGACGCCAAGATCTATGTCGCCGGAACCGCGTCAACGTTTAAGGACTTCAAGGACGGGTCCAAGTTCGACCTGTTGATCGCCGGAATCGGAGCTCTGTGCCTGATTTTCACGATCATGCTCATCATCACGCGCAGTTTTGTTGCGGCGCTGGTGATCGTCGGCACGGTGGCCCTCTCCCTCGGCTCCTCGTTCGGGCTGTCAGTGCTGATTTGGCAGTACATCCTGGGCATCAAGCTGTACTGGATGGTTTTGCCGATGTCGGTGATCGTCCTTCTTGCGGTCGGATCGGACTACAACTTGTTGCTGGTTTCCCGCATGAAAGAGGAAATCGCCGCCGGCATCAACACCGGCATCATTCGCGCCATGGGCGGCACCGGCAAGGTCGTGACCAACGCTGGACTGGTGTTTGCCTTCACCATGTCGTCCATGGCATCCAGCGACTTGCGCATCATCGGTCAGGTCGGTACGACGATCGGCCTCGGCCTGTTGTTCGACACCCTGGTCGTGCGCTCGTTCATGACGCCGTCAATCGCGGCGCTGCTGGGGCGGTGGTTCTGGTGGCCACAGATCGTCCGACCGCGGCCGTCCAGTCAAATGTTGCGGGCCGAAGGCCCGCGCCCGTTAGTCCGCGCCCTGATAGGTCGGGAGTTCCAAGATGACGCCGCCACGGCCGAGATCCCGAGGCAGTCGGTCTAGGCCGCAAAACCAGCATTCGTAGGCCGACGTCTTCGCTTTCAATTGGTAGAACTCCGATCGCTACGGCTGCGGTTGTGTTTCAAAACCACGGTTGCCCAGCAGATTCGGGGCCAAGTGGGAACTGAAGGACCTTGGGGAGTTCGGTAGTTAGCGGCTCACGTGTGAATAGCAGATCGGCACCCGTATAGACCTCATTAATGACGGCTACAAACTTGTAGCCATAGTGCTCGGCCGCTGGCAGAATGCGTTGCACACCCTCAAGATCCAGCCAGGTCACTTCAAGAAAGAGATACTGCACGCTCGCCAGTGAGTCCCGGGCACCGCGTAGGACTGCGCCTTCCAGTCCCTGCACATCGATCTTTAGGACGTCGATAGGTTGTATGGAGTGCTCAGCCGAAAAGGAATCAACCGAAACGCAGCCGATCGTCTCTTTCTCGATCTTGGTGGAGTCGAGAAATGCTGTTACTGCAGAGATTTGCAAGCTGTTCGTCTGTTGCGAGTAAGGATTCACATATAGCGTCACCTCCCCATTCCGATCGGCGACAGCCAGTTGGTGAACGGTAATATTGGGGGACGTGCAGTTCAACGCCAAGATAGGTTGCAGTTTTTGGGCAGGTTCGAACGCGTGTATGGTAGCGTTGGGAAATTTTCGGGCACAGAGCGCAGCGAAAATGCCGCAGTTAGCTCCGACGTCGAATATTGTCCTCGCGTCATGAATCAAGCCCACCATGCGCACAAGCTTGGACGTCGAATGGCGTGCGTGATACAGCGCGGTTGGCTCTGAGTTCAGGTAATAGCTCTCTCCATCAACTTTGACACGCAAGGGCTTTCCACGCCGATCGAGCGAACGAAGCCTCAGCACGTCGACCAAGGCATTCGCTCGATCGAATAATTGCATTGTCCCTCCCGCGGATTTCGGACTATCTGACATTGGGATCGTAGGACGACCGTACGGCGGAACCGCCATGCGCGCGCAATGTTGGTCGATCCTCCACTGTTCGCGGATCGCCGTGGGCCTCACTAGTCGGTTGATATTGGCGTGGGCCCTGACACGGCACGGTGCGGCCAATTTGGTTGCGACATGCATCTTTACCGGGCCACGCGCGGGCCTGAGAGCACACGAGGAACCATGTCGACCTAATCCTGCCAACTGTAAGCGTCCACCATGAAATACTTCAACCTGTGAGCCCGCTTGCGATAGAGGTCGATGACCTGACCAAAACGTTCGGGGAAACGACGCACGCCCTGCGCGGCGTGAGCTTTTCGGTTCCAGCCGGGACGGTCTGCGGCGTGCTGGGCCACAATGGCGCTGGCAAGACGACCACCATCAACATCCTGTCCACCCTGATCCGTCCGACCTCCGGCCATGCCCTGGTCAACGGCTACGACATCGTGCGCCAAGCATCCGAGGTGCGTTCGAGCATCGGGATCGCCGGGCAATTCAGTGCGATGGACCCCTTGCTGAACGGGCGCGAGAATCTGGTGCTGTTCGGCCGATTGCGCGGACTGAGCCGTCGTGCAGCCAAGGCCCGTGCGGATGAACTGATAGAGCAATTCGATCTCGTCGACGCGGCCGACAGGCGGGCGTCCACCTATTCGGGAGGAATGCGGCGCCGTGTCGACCTCGCCATCGCCTTGGTGGTGTTACCCGATGTACTGTTCCTCGACGAGCCGACCACCGGGCTCGACCCGCGCAGCCGCCGTACGTTGTGGTCGCTGGTGGGTTCGATGACGCGGCAAGGCATTACGGTGCTGTTGACCACCCAGTATTTGGAAGAGGCCGATCTACTGAGCGACTCGATCGTCGTCATAGACCAGGGGCGGGTCATTGCCAGCGGCACCGCGGAGGAGCTCAAGCGCAGGGCCGGCTCCGGCTACTGCCAGGTCACCCCAGCAAATCCCGCCGACCTCAATGCGGTCGCGACCGCACTGACCGGGCTGCAAGGTATCGATGTCGACATCGACACGAACTCGGTCTCGGTGCTGGCCCCGGACGGAGTGGCAACCCTCAGCGAGGTATTTCGCCGTGTCGATGCGCTCGGCATCGAACTCACCGACATCTCACTACGCAAACCTTCACTCGACGAGGCTTTTTTGCACCTCACGGAACGAGCCGTCACACCATCATGAGTGCCCTCGCTGCCTTGACCGAACGTTCGATGACCGGCTCGGTACGCGATGGCGGACTTATCTTCGAGGTGCTCTCCCCCGTCGCATATTTGGCGGGTTTCAGCGTGGCTCTGCACGGTCTGGTCGATACGGGTCAGATCAGCTATTCGCAGTATTTGGTGCCGGCCGTGGTGGTCCAATCGGTTGTCTTCGTCGCGCTGGTCACCGCGGACCGGGCGGCACGCGACCGCCTGACAGCGGTGGGTGAGCGGATCGCGGCATTGCCGATCCCAGCGGCATATCCCGTGACCGCGCGCATCGCGGCCACCCTGATGCGGGCCACGCTTGCCCTCGCGGTGGCCCTGATCGCCGGCTACGCGTTCGGATTCCGGATGACCGGCGGTCTTGGCTATGCGCTGGCTTTCGTGCTCATCGCGTTATTCCTATGCCTGGCTGTCGCTTTGGGAGCCGACGCCTTGGGATCGGCTTCGACGAGTTTGGAAGCGGTCACTCCCCTGCTGTTTGTGCCGCAAGTACTGCTCTTCATGTTGTCCACCGGCATTGCGCCCGAAAAGACCTTTCCCGAATGGCTGCGTCCCTATGTGCGCAATCAGCCGGTGTCCCAAGTGGCTGAGACGCTGCGCGGCATGGCCAGTGGACAGGTGAACGCCACCAACTTGGCGACCAGTCTCGCGTGGTGTCTCGGAATGATGGTGGTCTTCGGGGCTATCACCCTGAAGATGCAGAGGCGGGCCAGGTGACGACACAACCCGGGATGCAAGGCTCGCTGCTCACCCAGAGCTGGGTACAGGCGGGGGTCCTGCTCACCCGATGGCGCCGCGACCAAGGTGTGCTGATGGGATCGCTGCTGCTCCCGGTTTTCCTGCTCGTCGTTTACCAAGTGGTGTTGGGTGAACGGGTTCGTGCGGTCACCGGCGTGGACAGCGTGTACGGCCTGGTTCCGCTGTGCACGGTGCTGTCGGCAGTGTTCGGTGCGCTTGGCGGCGCCGTGGGCATTCAGATGGAACGTGATTGGCGGCTGCTCAGCCGAATGTGGGTGCTGCCGGTGCACCGGTCGAGCGCGTTGATCGGCCGCCTTTCCGCCGAAGCGGTGCGCGCGTTGGTGTCGACGGTGCTGATCACGGTGATCGGAGTGGCCATGGGGTTGCGCTTCGTGCACGGTTGGCCCTCCGCATTGTTTTACATTTTGATTCCGTCGATCGCGGTGACCGGATACACGGCGATGGTCATGGCTCTGGCCATTCGCACGAATGGCCGCACCGTGATGACGTGGTTGGTGGCGGTGACCGTCTCACTTGCTTTCCTGAATCCCGGCACCACCCCAATCGGGCTCTTTCCGCCGTGGCTTCAGCCTGTGGTCCGCGCGCAACCGATGTCGCCGCCCATCGAGGCGATGTGGGCGCTGGCCCACGGCGGATCACTCGTGCGGCCATTGGCGACAACGTTCGCCTGGACGGTCGTCCTGCTCGTGGTCTTCATTCCGATCGCGGTGCGTGGCTATCGGCGCGCCGCGGAATCCAGCGCCTAGCCCCGGACTTACTGGCGGGCGACATCCACGTTTGCGCGATACCAGGCGATCGTGGACTGGATGCCTTCGCGCAGTGTGATTTTGGGCCGCCAACCCGATTCCCGTAACACGGAGACGTCCAGCAGTTTGCGCGGTGTGCCATCAGGTTTTGTTGGGTCCCAGCGTGTTTCACCGGTGTAGCCGACAGCGTCAGCAACCATGTCTGCGATCTGGCTGATGGTGTGGTCGATGCCGGTTCCCACGTTGACATGGGTAGG
Organism: Mycobacterium sherrisii; assembly: GCF_002102355.1. GTDB lineage: Bacteria > Actinomycetota > Actinomycetes > Mycobacteriales > Mycobacteriaceae > Mycobacterium > Mycobacterium sherrisii. Next base: position 133,097 of record NZ_LQPT01000099.1, read on the forward strand.
CCCGTCGAAGCGTTCCAGGAGGTGCAGGCAGGCACTCGCCAGATCGTCGACGTGGAGTAATTCGCGCTGCGGCGTGCCGGTCCCCCAGTTCGTCACCGTGGGGGCACCACTGGCCTTGGCCTCCTCGTAGCGCCGGATGAGCGCCGGTAACAGGTGTGAGCCGGAAGGCGAAAAGTTGTCCTCTGGCCCATAGAGGTTGGTGGGCATTGCTGAAATCCATGCCAAGCCGTGCTGACGCCGAACCGCCTGCACCTGAAGGATTCCGGCGATCTTGGCGATCGCGTAGGCGTCGTTGGTCTGTTCCAGTGGACCGGTGAGCAGTGCGTTCTCCGGAATGGGTTGCGGGGCGAACTTCGGGTAGATGCACGACGATCCGAGGAACAGCAGCCGCGGTACTCGGGCGGCCACCGCGGCGTCGAGGAGGTTGACCTGAATCTGCAAGTTCTCCGACAGGAAGTCGGCGGGATAGGTGTTGTTGGCCATGATGCCGCCGACGCGCGCCGCCGCGTCGATGATCACCTGCGGCCTCGTCTCCAGGATGAAGTCGAACGTCGCGGCTCGGTCCGTCAGGTCGAGCTGATCATGCGACCGCACAACAAGATTCGTGAAGCCCTCCGCCTCGAACGTGCGGACCAACGCGGATCCGACCAGCCCGCGGTGCCCGGCGATGTACACGGGTAGCGCGCGGTCCAGGGTGCCGATTGACGTCTCCATGCCGGTGCTCAGCTCCAGCCGGGAAGGGTCGGCTTGTCGATCCATGGTCGGCCGTCGCAGTCGAGTGCGGCGATGTCGGCGTCCACCATGATCCGGGCGAGTTCGCCCGTGTGCACCGATGCCTTCCATCCCAGCGACTGGGCGGCCTTGGTCGAGTCGCCGATCAGCGAGTCCACTTCGGTGGGCCGCAGATAGCGATCGTCGAACTTCACGTGCTTCTGCCAGTCGAGCCCGGCGTGCTCGAATGCGGTCTGGGCAAAGTCGCGCACCGAATAACTGCGCCCGGTCGACAGCACGAAGTCCCCGGGTTCGTCGGCCTGCAGCATCCGCCACATCCCTTCGACGAACTCCGGCGCATATCCCCAGTCACGCACGGCATCGAGATTGCCTAGATACACCTCGGATTGCACGCCGGCCTTGATCCGGGCTACCGCGCGCGTAATCTTTCGAGTCACGAATGTCTCACCGCGCCTTGGCGATTCGTGGTTGAACAAAATGCCGTTGACTGCGAATAATCCATACGCTTCGCGGTAATTGCGGGTGACCCAATAGGAATAGACCTTTGCCGCACCGTACGGTGACCGCGGGTAAAAGGGTGTCTGCTCGTTCTGCGGCGGCGGGGATGCGCCGAACATCTCCGACGACGACGCCTGGTAGAAGCGGCAGTCGACGCGGGACAGGCGGACCGCCTCCAGCAGGCGGATCGATCCCATCCCCGTGGTGTCGCCGGTGTGTACCGGTTCGTCGAAGCTGACCCGCACGTGCGACTGTGCCGCCAGGTTGTACACCTCGTCGGGGTCAATCGTGCTCAGCAAGGTCACCAACCGGGTCCCATCGGTCAGATCCCCGTAGTGCAAGAACAATCGTGCGTCCGGTTGGTGGGGGTCGACGTAGAGGTGGTCGATCCGGGACGTGTTGAAGGTGGAGGCTCGGCGGATGAGCCCGTGGACCTCGTACCCCTTGGCGAGCAGCAACTCGGCTAGGTACGAGCCATCCTGCCCGGTGATCCCGGTGATCAGCGCTCTCTTCACTGGACTCCTGCCTCTGTTGGTCCACGCTAGTCACAGCTAGCATTCGATCGTCGCTGCGCCTTCATAGTAGATGTCGGGCTGCGCGTGCACCGCGAACCAGGCGGCGCCGAGACTACCTCCCACGTCCACCAAAACGGTAGAGTGCGAGCCGTGCGATTTCCCGGAAGGCGACGGCTAAAGTGAAAATGATTCAGCAAACTGCGGCAAGCATTAGGACCCGCGTCAACGAGTATTTTTACAAACGCCGACTTCCCTTCGTCGCGACCGTGACGGAATTCGATGCCGCTGGCGTGCGGTTCGAGATTAGCAATCTCGTGGAAACCTTCCGCGTGCTCGAGCATGGCGGCGAGACGGAATACACCGCCGCGATGCTCGCCGACCTGTGCCCCGACGACGTATTGTTCGACATCGGCGCCAACATCGGCATGGTCGCACTCCATGCCGCGAAGATCTGCCGCACCGTTGCTTTCGAGCCCGACCCCGCCATCCAACGTCGACTCACGGTCAATAGCAACCTCAATCCTGATCGGAGTTTCGCGGTCGAACCGATCGCCGTCAGCGACGCAGACGGCAGCGTTTTGCTATATACCGACGGCGACGACGGCAACAGTCCAAGCTTGGTTCATCAGCGTGGTGAAAGTGGCAGCGTCCCCGTCACCGCTCGGTCGTTGGATAGTCTCATGGCCGAGGGCCGACTACCGCGCCCGACTGTGATCAAGCTTGATGTTGAGGGCGCCGAGATCCTCGTCTTGCGAGGGGCTAAGCGGTTGTTAACTGGACCGAACCGACCTCGGGCTCTGTTCATCGAAGTCCACGACACGTTCCTTCCGGGGTTCGGTTCGTCGGCCGAAGAGGTAAATACGCTGCTCAAAAAATTTGGGTACAGCAACGCCACCTACCGATCCGAGCGCTGGGACCAGACACATCTGATCTTGCACGCCTCATGACTCGGCCCAGCGGCGAATGCGCATCCGCCTGACGGCGGATTGCCCTGCCCGTTCAATGGATTCGAGCAAAGACGGGTCGACTGCGATGAGGTTGCCCCACGTATCACCGCCAAGCTCGGTCGGGTATCGCGCGAAACGTCGCCACGTATGCCGAACGCCGTACTGGGTGATCGGTTCCCACTCCGAGACCACGATGGAGTAGCCCTGCTGCTGCAAGAATCGTGCGATGTCGTGCACGTCGTAGCCCAATCGGGTTGTCTTGTTGTCCTCGAACTCACACACCACGGCCTTGGGATGCAGCGTGTCCCAGGGGAATGTGCGCAGCACGAACAGGTCGAACCCTTCGGTGTCGGTCTTCAGGAAATCGACTTGCTCGATGCCGTGCTCCCGGATGTAGGTGTCGAGCCGCACGGTTCGCACCGTGGTGGTCGGCGTATGAGTCGAGTGAAACGGCGACAGGGTGCTGATGCCCGTCGAAACGTCACTGGTAAACAGCTGGACCTCGTCACCGTCCCGCTCGGATATCGCGCGCGGATCGATGGTCAGGTTCGGAAAGCGCTTGGACAGGATCGCACGATTGGCCGGGTCGGGTTCAAACGCGTAGACCGTCCACTTGCGTACCAAAAATGGTGCGGCCGAATACCCTTGGTGCGCTCCCACGTCGAGCATGGTCCCCGGCGTCCTGCCGATGGCATAAAACACCATCCCGACCTCGTCGAGATCCCACGGTGGCAACACTCGCCGCGCCAATGCCTTCAAAACCATCTGTTCACCTGTCTGCGAATCCCCTGTGGTTGACGTCCCACCCGACCCGTCATGTATTGAGGGCCTCTTCGAGGGAAAGCTTGGGAAACACCGTCAACGCGCCGTCGACGGTCGCGTCGACTATGCGCCGGCCGTCCTCCTCGAATGCCTTGCGGGCCAACCGGTATGCGATCTCAGAGTTCTCCAAATCGGGCAATTGCCATTTGAACCCCTTGGGGAAATACTGCGGGTCGAAATGGCTGGCGTCCGGTCCGGTCGACTCGACCAGTTGGTTGGGGGTGCCGCTTACGGCGAAGCGGTGATCGACGCCGATCAGTATGACCTCAGAGAAGCCCATGTAGTAGGCGAGCTGCATCGCCACGTAGGTGACCGTATAGCCTTCCCACACTCCGCGGGCGGCATCACGCGAGAAGTACGGCCACAACCCGACGATCGTGTTGAGAAACGCAGTATTGGTTGCGCCGTCGAGGAATTCGCGGTTCAACGCGGTGGTGAACAGGGGTGCCTTGATCTTGCGAAAGTCATCGGCACATTGTTCAACCACATGCCGATTGATGACGACATGGAAGCTCGTCTCGAATCCGAGTTCGTCGAACATCAAGTAGATGCGGTTGAGGCCAAACGTGTACTCGTCCCGCAACAGCCCCATGTTCGTGTTCTTCAGGCTGGGACCGTTGCCGATGATGACGCACCGGTCACCGCGATGAATCCCGCTGAACTGGCGTATAAATGCGTGGTTTGCCCGGCCTGCAGAGGTCAATGTGTCGTTCAACCAGTATTGCGTGCTCGCGATGGAGCGGGTCAGGATGCGGGCGGAGTGCTCACGAAACATGTTCACTGAGTGCCGATCTCCTCACTCGGATCCCAGACGGGCGGTGGCCCCGCCGTCGACCACCAACACCGTTCCGGTGATGAAACGCGCGTCGTCGCCGATCAAGAACGACACCGCTCCGGCGACGTCGCCGGGCTCCCCGATGCGCTGAAGCGCCGTGCGCTGGCGCAACAGTTCTTTGCGTTCCTCGGCGGTCTCCCCCCAACGCGCGAACCCCTCGCGTAGCTTCGCCGTGTCGATTGCTCCAGGCGCGATGGCATTGACGCGGATACTCGGCGCCAAATCCATGGCCGCAGAACGCACCCACCCCTCCAGCGCGGCCTTTGTTGTGGCATACGCCGTGATGCCACCGGTGGTGGCCCGACCATGCACGCTGCTGATGACGACCACCGAACCATCGTTCGCGGCCAGGCTTTCGCGCGTGCCCGAAACCAAGGCATCGACAGCAAGCACATTGACCCGCAACGCATTCGCCCACTCATCGAACGGCGTGTCCCCCGCCCCCGCAATCGGCTGCACCGCGCCGTTGTGGACGACCGCTTTGAGCTCGTAATCGCTGCCCAGCCGCCGGCCCAGCTGTACCAGCTGCTCGGACTCCCCCAGGTCGACCTGCAAATGCAGATCGGCCGCCGGCGCGACATTCCTGTCGATACCGATCGCAAGGTACCCGTCTTTGCGCACGCGTTCGCACAGGGCGGTACCGATCCCCCCGGCGGCGCCGGTGACGATGATCGCGGCGCTCACCGGATCAGCTCCTCTATCAGGAAGTCGACCGCCGTGGCGCTTGCGCGCACCACACCCTCGCGCGTGTTGGATCCGTTGTGCGCACCAAGCACAACATTGGGCAGCGTCCGAAGCTCACTGTCGAGCGGCAACGGCTCGACCTCGAACACGTCGAGCGCCGCCCCCGCGAGCCGGCCGTTCTTCAGCGCCTCGATAAGATCTTTCTCCACGACGACGGGACCGCGGGCCACATTGACCAGAAAAGCGTCCGGACGCACTAATGCGAGACGCTCGGCGTTGACCAGGCGTAATGTCTGCTGCGTCAACGGACACGCCAAAACAATGAAACGGCTTGTTGCCAAAAGCTTCTCGAGCTGGACGATCGGCACGTCGGACTGGGCGGCATCGATGAGCGGGTCGTGGGCAACGACATCCATGTCGAAACCCTTTGCCCGCTTGGCGATTTCACGACCAATCGCACCGTAGCCCACGATTCCGAGCTGCGCGCCGGCAAGCGTGACACCCTCGAACTTCGGCCATTCACCACGGCGTACGGCAGCGTCCACCGCGATGTAGCCGCGAACCAGGTTCAGGATGTAGCCGAACGCCGCATCAGCGACCTCCTGACCAAATACCCCCGGGGTGTTGCGTACCGTAACTCCACGCTCACGGGCGGCCTCATGATCAACGGAGTCCATGCCGATCCCCCAGCGGATCACCGTCTTCAGGTTGGGGGTTCCGTCGAAGAACGTGCGGTCGAGTTCGTCATCGCCGGCGATGATGCCGACCAAACGGTCACCGTACTCGAGCAGCTCGGCAGCGCTGAATTGTTGGCGCCCACCCAGATCGGGCGCCAGCACGTCATAGCCGAGCTCCTCGATCCGGTCGCGGTGCCGCGGCAGCTCGATCTGCATCTGCCGGCACGTCACGAGGATCAGCGGGGCGCTCATGTGCGAATTCCATTGGTTTCGGCGAGGGCGGCCGCCAACAGGAAATCGTCTTCGTTGTCGATGTCCACGGCCTCCAGCGGAGCCATCTCCACCGTGCGAGGATGCGCACCGATGCGAGTTCCTCGTTCACGCAACAACTCCGGGGTGAAGATGAAGAAACAAGAATTCTCGATGAACAGCGGCGGCAGATCCTGCGTCCGCAGTAAAACCGACGGATCGTGATTGACGGGCCGCATTTCGCCGTCCCAGAGGCGAGCCTGCAGACGCGTCACACTGAACACCGAGTCGTATTCGGGATGCGAGGATTGAAATAGTTTCAGCGCCGCCGACACCGTGCTGGACTTGAGAAACGGATTGGTCGAGTGGGTCTGCAGCACCACGTCGGCAGCGACCTGCTCAAGCGTGTTCAGGAGCACGTCGTTCATGGCGATGTTGCCGTCGCGCAGCTGCTCCGGGCGCAGCAGCACCTGCACCTGCGGGAAGTGTTCGGCGCAGTCCTTGATGATGAAATCACTGTCGGTGTCGACGACGATCAGGTCGATCTCGGGCACCGCAACCAACGTCCGGACGACGTGGTGGTACAACGGAATTCCCGCCAGCGGGCGGTAGTTCTTCCCGGGGACGCGCTCACTGTTGTGGCGCATCGGAACGATCGCGACGGTGCGGCTCATTGCTCCCTAACGGTCGGTGATTCAGGAGTCTTCGGAGTAGACGATCTTGCGACCCGGCGCGGGCGCGGGCTCACTGCTTTGCGATTCGGCCGGATAGTAGAAGCGCTCCAACAACCGCGCCGATACATGGTCGGGCTCCCGAAAGCCTTGCCATGCCCCGATGAACTGAGCGAATCGAAACTGCGGGATGCTCAATGCGTTACTGCGCCACAGGTTCGCCTTCACCGCGTCCCGGTAGTCGCTTGCGATGTTCGTCAGCGCAAGACTTAAGGCCCGCGGCAATGACATTTCCGACCCTTTGACGATCCGGGCATAAGCCATCGCCTCGCGCCGATACCGATTGCGAATGGTGCTCCATGTCTCCTCGTGCACATGCACCACCGGCGCATCCGCGACGTAGGCGATCTTGTACCCCTTGTCCAGGGCCTTCTTGGCGAAGTCGAGGTCTTCAAGGCCGGTGAGAGTCTCGTCGTAGTGCGTTTCCTCCCACACTGACCTCAAAACCGCTGCATTGGCGTTGTTACTGAACGGGTGGCCCTGGTCCCAGATGTTCTGGTTTGGAAACCATTTCAGCATCACCCGCGATTCGGAAAACTTGGTCCGCTGATCACCGACTTGGCGCCCGTAGGCAATGGCCACGCCTTCGCGCTCGAAGGCGCCGACGATGTGCTCCACGTAGGTGTTGTAGACCGGATACACGTGCGCCGACGCAAACAGCAAGATGTCGCCCGTCGCCACTGAGCAGCCTCTGTTGAGCGCACGCCCAAAAGAGAATTCATTTTTCGCGATGTGCACGATGGTGCAACCGGCGGCTTCGGCGATCGCAACCGTATCGTCCGTGGACCCCGAGTCGACCAGGATGATCTCGTCGAGTTTGACGGTCTGCTGCTCGAGTCCCTTCAGCAACCGGCCGATGTGTTTTCCTTCGTTCAAGGCGCGGATCACCGCCGACACCCGGCGCCGCGAACTGTTCTCACTCATCGCTGGCGAGCTTGCCCCCATGTCGATTGCCGTCTGTCTGCGAAATTACTGTCGTCCGAGGTGCTGTCGGCTTGGGACCATACCGAAGAGAGCGGGCCGCGGTACATCCCCCGTTCCGGCGCCCGCAAGGTCGTGCGAATTCCTCCTGGAGCAGCATCGTGGCGTAACGATACTCGCAGGTGACAGAATTCGAGGCCGTTGTAGAGCACAGGCGGAGGTTGGTTGACGTCACCCGGCAAATGCGGCGACAACGGCGCCTTGCACCTGGGTGTGAACGGTAAATATGCCGCCGGCAGAAGGCTCCTCATGGTCAGCCAATCCCTGGCGTGAGGTGGTGATGAATAGCAGGTCGCGGTCCTTGCCGCCAAACGCGCATGAACTGACCTGGCTCACACCGGGCACGCCGATCGTCTCGACCAGCTGGCCCGCCGCGTCGTAATGGATGACGGCACCCCCGCCCCATAACGCAATCCAGAGCCCATCGTCTTCGTCGATGGCCATGCCATCGGGATATCCCGCTGCGTCATCAAGGTGCAAGTGGGGGCGCCGACCAGACCACACACCCGTGTCGGCGTCGACGTCGAAGACATCCACCCGCCTCGTCGGGGTGTCGATGTAGTAGGCACGAGTACCGTCCGCCGACCACTGCACACCGTTCGAGATCGACACCGGTGATAGCAGCTCGACGACCTCGTGCTTGGGCGTCAGCCGGTAGACAGCCCCCGCACCTGGTCGTTCGTCGTAGGCCATGGTGCCGATGACGAAGCCGCCGGCCGGGTCACATCCGCCGTCGTTGGTCCGCACGTTCGGATCGTTGGTGATCGTCGCGATTGGTTCATAGCTAGACAGGCATTCATCGGCACCGAAGACGCCGCGTTCGGTGGCGATCACGAAGCCGCCAGCTGTGCGGCGCCTGATTACCGTGACGACCGGGCTCGGCCCCTGAAAGCGGGTCACGCTACCGGATGAATCGAGCGAAACGATCTCGCCTGCGAGCACGTCCATCGACAGCAACCGACTCGATGGCGCATCCCAAAAGGGCCCTTCACCGTGGTAGGCCACCGGCGAAGTTACCCGTTCGGCGGTGCGCGCCACAGGTATTGGCGCCTAAAGCTCGTACGCGGCGCGAATCGCCTCGGCGACCGGTCCGACCGCGCCACGGCGCAAGAAGACGCAATCGTTCTGCGAATCGAACGTCCCGTGTGGCGGATACTCCTTCACCAGGCTGAAGCCCAGTCCGTCGGCAATCTCCTCAACCTCGGGTCGCAGCGCTATCCCTTCGTACAGCGGGATTTTGAATAGCTCCAGGTGCAAGGCAAAGCAGTCTCCACCAGCGAGATAGTTGGCCGCTCCTTCTAGAATTTGACGCTCGGCACCCTGCGCATCGATCTTTAAAACGTGATACCGCTCGGGGCGTTCGGCTAACACGGTGTCTAGTGTCGTGCACTGAATCTCCTCAGTGTGATCCAGGCGCACACGTTCAAACCAAGTTTCGGCGAGATGGGATGGCCCAATGCTGCGTAGCCTCTCGAAGTTCTCACGGACGTAGTCGGAGTTTGCACGAAACAGTGACGACCCGTGGCCAGCCTGGCCGGAGTAGACGTAAAAGGGCAGCGTAGCCGGTTGGCTCCACAGAGCAGCGTCAATGGTCACCACCTGAGGTTGCTCCTCGCGCGGATCTCGCGGCTCGAATTTAAGGACGCGGCTAACAAGGTCGGATCGCTGATGCCATGGGTCCGGCAAATCGCCGACCGAGCCGACGTCGATCAGTCCGACGACACCTCGGCCGCCGCGATTGATGACGCCGTATCCGCGCACCCTGTCGATCGCGCTCTGCGCGAGGCGGTAGACGGATTCGAGCGTCCCCATGCGTCCTCCTCTGTCAGGCCACGCCTGATTGCACGTCCAAGGCCAAAGTCTGGCACGAACAGAAAGTTCCCCGCAGGCAATGCTGACATGCGTCCTAGTCCGGTCCGACCGGCGCCTCGCCGGGACGGACGGAATGGACCGGTCACATCGGAACCGCGTCACCGGACCACCGAAAAAATTTCGACGGTGATGTTACGATCGCCGAGTGAGCGAAACTAAATCGCGCCAAATTGTCTGGAAATGCACGATCAGTAACGCATGATGCAAAAAGTCCGAAAATTTTGTTTCTCGCTGATCGATTTTGCACTGATTCCGATCGCCGCAACCGCGTCGCTCGCGCTGCGCGCCATCCGCCAGACTGGATTTTCGCGTATGCCAATGACCTTGCGAGTGTTCCGAAAAGTGGGAATCTATCCGGTCCTCGATCATTACTACGAGCCGCTGTTCAACCCCGACCATCTCCGCAAACCGCTATCCGAAGATCGCGAGCTGCTCGGCATCGACTGGAACGTCGACGAGCAATTAGAACTGCTGCGAAAATTTCACTTCAATGACGAATTGCTGCGATTTCCGCTAGACCGGCAGGCCGACCAGGAATTTTACTACCGGAACGGCTTCTTCGAATCCGGTGACGCCGAGTACCTCTACAACATGATCCGGCTCTTCAAGCCCAAGCGCATCTTCGAGATCGGCAGCGGCCGGTCGACCCTGTTGGCCGCCAGCGCGCTACGGGCCAACCGCGCCGAAGATGCCGGTTACCGTTGCGAACACGTCTGTATCGAACCGTACGAAGTCGACTGGCTTGAGCAACTGGGCGTGAACGTCATCCGCAAGCCGGTGGAGCTGATGGACACGTCGTTGTTCACCCAATTGGAAGACAACGACATCCTCTTCATCGACTCGTCGCACATGATCCGGCCGCAGGGCGACGTCCTGTTCGAGTACTTCGAGATCCTGCCAATCCTCAAACCCGGTGTGCTGATTCATATTCACGACATCTTCAGCCCGAAGGATTACCTGGACGAGTGGATCCAGTCGGTGTGCTTCTGGAACGAACAGTATCTGCTCGAGGCCTTTCTGAGCTATAACTCAGAGTTCAAAATCATTGGGGCACTAAACTTTTTGAAGCACCACTACCCAAACGAACTGAGCGCGGCCTGCCCGGTATTGCGGGAACAGTTCGAATCCCGCGAGCCCGGCTCGTTCTGGCTCAGGCGGGCGTAGTCAACCGGCGTCGCTTATCGTCGGAATACGAAAGCCAAGGCCGCGAAGTAGTATTCGCATCCTCTCAGGTAGACGCGCGACACGCTGCGCCCGCCGAAGGGGTAGCGGCCGTGCATGTCCCACATGCGGCGTAGGTCATTGAAGACCTCACTGGGAGCGCGATTCGTCCCGACCCCGGTGGTGTCGAAATCGCAGAGCACGCGCCGAAGCGTGATTGGCTCACGCAGTAACGCAGCACGAAGGATGAACTCCTGGTCGGCGGCGATCCCGAAATCGAGGTCGTAGCCGCCCAACCGTTTGATCAGCGACGCTCCGTAGAACGAGGCTTGATGCGGGACAACCTGCCAACCGGCAAGGAACTTGCGGAGGCTGAACGGCATGGGGCTGCGCACCCGCCCCAGGCCGACGAGATTGTCCATCCCGTACCCCCACACCTCGCGAACAGGCCCCCGATCCGAGATCGCGTTGATGGCATCGGCCACCGCGTCGGGATCGGGGAAGCAATCGCTGGAATGCATGAACCACAACACATCTCCCGAGGCCCGGGCGATGCCCTGATTCATCGCGTCATAGCGGCCGCCGTCCGGCTCCGACTGCCAGTAGGCGAAAGCCGGCTCCACCCCGGACAGATATTCGACAACCTCCTCGCCGGACCCGCCGTCGATGACGATGTGCTCGATGCGCCCCGAATAACGCTGGGCTCGCACACTGTTCACGGTGCGTTTGAGCCCGTCGAGGTCCTTGAAGGTAATCGTTATCACCGACACGGTCGGAGCTGATGTCACCGGTCCCCCCCTCGTGCAGCTCTCGCCGCTCGACGTGACAACACGATCCCAACCTCCTACGCGCCTGCATCCTGAAAGAACCGCGCCGGTGCGTCGGCCCGCCCCGCACGTCCCCCATGACCTCGGTGGAAAGCCTTGCTGATCCCGGCATCGATCACCTTAAACCGTGCTCGACGCGAAAATCCGCGGGTTGCTGAAACCGACCCATCCGTGCCCGATCATGGCGAAACCAAACAGCCGTGCCTGCGCTGCCCGACCTGTAGGGTGATCGCGTGGGTCCGATCGCGAGGGCCTGATCCGAACGAGAAGCGACTTGTGCCCATCAGCCGGCTAATTGAGCGATCAGGAGGTGTTGAAGGTCACGATGTTTGGTCTCTTCCGGAAGATTCTGCAGGACAAAGTCGACATCATTGATCAAGCATTCACATCTCTGAACATCGAGTCGTTCGCGGACCTCGGTGGCGTATGGCGGGTGGAAGGCGGCTACACCTTCCACGCCCTCGACAAGCACAACATCAAAGATGCCGCGTTGGTCGATACGCATCCGACCGAAAAGGTCATCGCCAAAGCCAAGAAGTATCCCCAACTCCGCCTGATCAAAGGCAATTTCGGCGACCCTGCCATTGCTGATCAGGTTGGCAAGGTCGACGCGGTGCTGCTGTTCGACGTGCTGTTGCACCAGGTGGCCCCCGATTGGGACAAGATCCTGGAAATGTACGCCAAGAACGTGCGCGCCCTGGTGATCTACAACCAGCAATGGACCGGCCCGGGAAGCAACGTGCGGTTGCTGGATTTAGGTGAAGACGAATACTTTCGCAATGTCCCACACAATCCGCGTCAGGAAAACTACAAGGACCTGTTCGGGAAACTCGACCAGATTCATCCCGACCACAACCGGCCTTGGCGCGACGTGCACCACATCTGGCAGTGGGGAATCACCGACACGGACCTGGAGGCGAAGGTCGACGAACTCGGGTTCACATTGCTGCACAAGAAGAATTGCGGAAGGTTTGGCCGACTACCGAATTTCGAGAATCACGCCTTCATTTTCGCGCGTCGGTAGCCGCGTCCTGCTCGCCGAGCGGTCGCAGGACATTTCCACTGTCCTGTGGCTGCCGGTATTGAAGGCTGAAAGGCCACACATCCACCATCCCTTTCGCGTGCGGCGCCACCAGGGCGAACCGGCGCCACCACTGCTTACGTCGCTGCGAACGCGGCGCCCAGCGGTACTTCATCGCAAGCTCGGCCATGCGCGGGTATTTCGAGATCGTTTCCTCGAGCAGCGCGCGCCCTTCGGCACCGGGGACGTTGCCGATCTGGCGCAAGATCCAGTCCGCCATCGCCGCGATGAGTTTCTCGCGCTCGGGGTCGTCGGGGAAAAGGTCGAGCATCGCGTCGAACGTCGCAGCGTGCCCCGCGCCCAACGTCAGCCAGAATTTGGGCGGATCCGCAACTTGGTTGTGCCACATGCCCTTTGAATGACGACGGTAGACGGACATGGTGTCGGGCAGCATCCCGATGTCGCCGCGGGCCGCGTGGCGTACGTGCAGGTACCAGTCCAACGGCATCACGTCGGCGGGGATGTCGTCGTAGCGCTCGAGACGACGATAGACAACGGAGTTCGTCTGAATGAAGTTCATCAGCAGCAGGGCGTCGACGGTCAGGTTGCCGCGCAAATGGGGCGGTGGGAACTTCGAGTCCTTCGCGTAGCCGTCTTCCCAAACCACGCGCACGGGGTGGAAACACACCGTGGTCCCCGGGTGGCGGTCGAGGAAAGCGACCTGCTTTGCCAGTTTGAGCGGGTCGGTCCAGTAGTCGTCTGCTTCACAGAGCGCGACGTACTCGCCTCGGGCAGCAGACAGCGCCCCGGTCATATTCCGGTTGAGACCCAAGTTTTCAGGCCTGAAGATCGGCCTGAACAGGCGCGGATATTTTTCGGCGTACTCCCGGATGACCGACGGTGTGGAGTCGGTCGAGGCATCGTCGGCGACGATGATTTCTACCGGGAAATCCGTCCGCTGCGCCAGAAAGCTGTCGAAGGCCTGGCGAGCGTAGCCCTCCTGGTTGTGGGTGGTCGCCACGATGCTTACTTTGGGGCTCACTTTCGGCGAAGTCGCCACCGGACCGTCGGTCACTGCGAATCTCCTTCCGCTAGAGCGCCGTCACGAGTCATCTCGCACCCGCATGAAGTATGGCAGCAGGTTTGCCCACGAACCCGTAGACGCAATGAGCCGCGTGAATACCCCGTGAGCGCGGGAGCCGTGTGGTTCAATGGCCGAGACGATTGGCGCGACGCGCGCACCACGCGGTTGCGGTGCCCAGCAAACGATCCGGGGCCGCAGTTCGCCTGTACCGGCAGTTGGGCGCCGACCTGTGACCACTTACTGAAGTCGGCGTCCGCGGGCTAGATTCCACCGAGCTGGACGAGATCGGAGAGGTGTTAGTGGGGATTCGCAGACGTCTGATCGAATTCAAACCGGCCCGCACGGCGTTCAACGCCGCCACCTATGTGCTGTTTCAGGCCCGGCTTTTTGTGGTGACGCTTCGTGAACGCGGCACGGACGCGGCGCAGGAACCCGTTCCGCCGGCAAAAATCCGATGGCGGGTGCACGGCACGCTCGACAAGGAATCGTATGTGGCGGTCGGTAAGTTACTCGCGCAGAACATCCGCGATCTTTCCGAGGCCGCCGGGCAAGACTTTTCCTCCTGCAAGGACATCCTGGATTTCGGCAGCGGCTGCGGAAGGGTTATCCAGAATTTCCGTAGCGAACCGCGCCCCTACACGCTGTACGCAACCGATATCGATCCGGAGTTGGTCGCGTGGGGCCAAAGCAATCTCGACGGGATCAATTGGAGTGTCAACGCGCACCGACCGCCGCTGCCATTCGACGAGGACTCCTTCGATTTGATTTACGGGATCTCCGTCTTCACCCACCTCGACGAAGACTTTCAGAATGTCTGGCTGGCCGAGCTGCAACGAGTCGCCCGACCCGGATCGACGCTGATCTTGACGGTCCACGGCGAACATGTCTTGAAGGGCCTGCGGATGCTGGACGAATCCTACCTGGATGAGATCAAAGAACGTGGGATACTGTTCTTCAACTGGGCGAACGGAAAGCTCAAAGTGGACGGGTTTCCGGATTTCTACCAGACCGCGTTCCACACCAAGGACTACGTTTATCGCGAGTGGTCCAAATATTTCGACATCGTCGACTATGTAGAACGCGGGATCGGTAACTACCAGGACGCTGTGGTCCTGCGGAACCGGTGAATCGTCCCTGCCGACGGGTGCACCGAAAAGCAACGCGAACGGCCGACCGGCAACAGCTCGAGCAAGAGATAATGGCCTTCGACGTCGCCGGACCACCCGACCCCGGAAGCAGGTGAGTTGTGAAGTTTGCCCTGGCGAGCTACGGGACCCGCGGCGACATCGAACCCAGCACCGCCGTCGGGCGCGAATTGCGACGCCGCGGTCACGACGTCCGCCTGGCCGTTCCGCCCAACCTGGTGGGCCTGGTCGAGTCGGCCGGGCTGGAGGCGGTTGCTTACGGGCCGGATCAGCAAGAAGGGTTCTGGGATGTCGATTTCCTGCGCAAGTTTTGGAAGGTCAACGAGGTAATCGCCTCCTGGCGCGAGGTCCAGGAACTCTTGGCGCAGTCTTGGGCGGAGATGAGTACCACGCTGGTCCGGCTCGCGGACGGGGCCGACCTGCTGTTCACCGGGCCCGGTTTTCCGGGGGTGCCCGCCAATGTGGCCGAGTACTACCGCATTCCGCTGGCCAGCATGCATTACTTCCCAATGCTGCCGAACGGTCAGGTCGCTCCGGGTGTGCCGGCGCCGCTGGTGCGCGCCGCCGTGCGGGCACTCGACTGGCCGCAGCGGTTCGTCACGAAGCGAGCCGAGGACGCGCAGCGCCGAGAATTGGGTCTGCCGAAGGCCACGGGCCCGGCACCTCGACGGATCACCGCGCGCGGAGCGCTGGAAATCCAGGCCTACGACGAGGTGTGCTTTCCGGGCCTGGCCGCCGAATGGAAGAAATGGGGCGATCGACGCCCCTTCGTCGGCACGTTGACGATAGAGATGGCCACCGACGCCGACCAGGAGGTTGCGTCCTGGATCGCCGCCGGGACACCGCCCATCTTCTTCGGGTTCGGCAGCACGCCGGTGCGATCGCCCGTCGAGACCATCGACATGATCGGCGCCGCCTGCGCGCAGTTGGGCGAGCGCGCACTGGTTGCTTCCGGGCAGACCGACTTCAGCAATGTCCCGCAGTTCGACCATGTCAAGGTGGTCGGCCCCGTCAACTACGCGAAAGTTTTTCCCGCCTGTCGCGCGGTGGTGCACCACAGTGGGGCGGGCACCACGGCCGCGGGTTTGCGTGCCGGGGTGCCCACCCTGAGCCTGTGGAGTCTGGGCGATCAACGGATCTGGGCGGGCCAAATCAAACGGTTGAAAGTGGGTACTGCCCGGCCATTTTCGGCCACAACCCGGGAAACCTTGGTCACCGACTTGCGCGAAATCCTCGCCCCGGACTGCGTCGCACGCGCCCGCCAGATCGCAACGCGGATGACGACAGCCGCCGAAAGCGCCACCAAGACAGCCGATCTCCTCGAGAACTTCGCCCGCGTGCCGGCGACGAGCAACTAGACGACTGGAAGGCTAAGCTGCGCAATGAAATTCGCCCTGGCCAGTTATGGAACGCGCGGTGACGTCGAACCCTCCGCAGCTGTGGGCCGCGAGCTTGCACGGCGGGGCCATGAGGTCTGCCTGGCCGTCCCCCCCGGGCTGCTGGACTTCGCCGAGGCCGCAGGTCTGTCCGCCGTCTCGTACGGACCCCCGATTGAAGAATTCTTGGACGAGGATTTCCTGCGCAACATGTGGACGGATTTCTTGCGCAGCGCGTGGACAATTCACGGGCCGATCAACCTCGTGCGCAAAATATGGGAGCCCATCAACGTACACTGGGCGCAGGTGAACAAGACGCTGCTGGCCCTGGCGGACGGAGCCGACCTGCTGTCCACCGGAATCAATTTCGAGCAAGCCGCCGCCAACGTGGCCGAGCACTACGACATCCCGCTGGCCACCCTGCATCACTTCCCGATGCGGGCCAACGGCCAGCTGGTCCCCACTTTTCCGGCGCCGCTGGTCCGGTCGTCGATGACCGCGATCGAATGGCTGTTTTGGCGCTCGACGAAGAAGGTCGAAGACGAGCAGCGCCGCGAACTCGGCCTCCCCCCTGCGACATCGCGCTCCCAACGCCGGATCGCCGACCGCGGATCCCTGGAGATCCAGGGTTACGACGCGGTGTGTTATCCCGGTCTGGCCGCCGAATGGGCGAAATGGGGTGGTCACAGGCCCTTCGTCGGTGCCCTGACGATGGAACTGGCCACCGATGCGGACGACGACGTGGTGGCGTGGATCGCGTCGGGAACACCACCCATCTGCTTCAGCTCGGGCAGCATACCGGTCGAATCTCCCACCGAGATGGTGGAGATGATCGCCGAGACCTGCGCGCTGTTGGGCGAGCGCGCCTTGGTGTGCTTCGGCGGCACGGACTTCGCCGACGTTTCGCCTCCAGACCATGTGAAGCTGGTGGGACCGGTGAACTACGCGACCATTTTCCCGGCGTGTCGGGCGGCCGTGCACCACGGCGGTTCGGGCACCACGGCCGCGAGCCTGCGGGCCGGAATTCCCACGCTGATCCTGTGGAGCTCGGCCGATCAACCGTATTGGGGAGCCCAGGTGAGGCGATTGAAAGTCGGTGCTGCCCGGCGGTTTTCGGCGACCACCCGGGCGACGCTGCTGGCAGACCTGCGGGAGATCCTGGCGCCGCCGTACGCCACCCGTGCTCGCGCACTCGCGACCCAGCTGACCGCACCCGCCGACAGCATCGGCCGCACCGCGGATCTGTTGGAGGGCGCGGCCAACCGGAAGTCGTTCGGCTAAACCGATCCTTGCGCCGGCTTGATCAGCAGCCCCTGGCCGGTCGGCAACGAACAGATCGGCACGCCCAATTCCACTGCCAGCGCATCCATCGCGGCGCGCTGCTCGTCGCGTCCGCGGTTCGCATAGTCATCCAACAGGACGAAGGCACCCGGAGTGAGGCGCGGCCAGAAATGGCGCAGCGCGGCGACTTCGGGTGGGGCACAGTTCATGTCGATATGCAGGTAAGCCACCGCGCTGGCCTCGACCTGGTCGAGCGTCTCCGGAACCGCACCGACGATGATGCGGTGGTTCTGCCACTGGGCGAAATTGGCCCGGACGCCGTCGACACCGCTGACGTACATGCCGTTGCGGAGCTTGGACTGGCTGCGCTCGACCTCCCCCGATTGACGTTCGGCGTCTGTGACAAAGCGCGGATCGATTCCCGCGAAGGTGTCCAGCAGATAGAACGTCTTGCCAAGCCGGTCCCAGTCCAGGTGCTCCATGATGGCGCTGCTCAAGAACCCATAGCTGACGCCACATTCGACGAAGTCGCCGTCCAGCTTGCTCGCGTTCTCCGCCGCCCACAGGCCGACGTGCACCCGCCATTGCCACTGATACCAATCCGGGTCGGGCAGGGCACGCGCGCCGCGCTGGTAGGCGCGCTGGAAGGCCGGGTTCTCGAGGAACGCATCGTTGTGGAAGCTGATCAGCCCGTCGCTCGCATAGACATCGGGCAGCAGGGCGCGCGCGAGCCAATATTCGGTGCGCACCCACCACATCAGTAGTCGAGTTTTAGCGTCTAGACCGGTTGCCACGGCGGCAACCATAACACTGGCGCTTACCGCGCCTGCGCCGAATCGGACGGGTTGCTAGTGCGATACCGAATTGCAAAACCTGTTCTTGGGCACGGTTTTTAGCCGACCGGCCGGTGCCGATCGTGCGGGTGAAGAGCAATTCCCGCTGCTACCGTTGCGGGATGGTTACGGCTTTCGCCACAGCACGCCCGTGCCGTCGATTTCTTGGATTTCCGCGGTGATCCCGTGCTTGTTCCGGTAGTCGGCGACCGCCTGCTCGCACGGTTTCAGCGCGTGGTAGTCGTCGATGATGCAGAAGCCCCCGGACGATAACCGCGGATACAGCGCATCCAACGCCTGAATCGTCGACTCGTACAAGTCGCCATCGAGCCGCAACACCGCGATCTGCTCGATCGGAGCGTCGGCCAACGTATCCTTGAACCACCCCGGCACAAAACGCACCTGATCGTCCAACAACCCATAGCGTTCGAAGTTTGCCCGGACCACCGATTCGGGGATTCCCAGCACATTGGCATGCCGATCCAGTCGAATCCCTTTGTCGGCCTTGTAATTCACCGTATCCGGCGGCGGCACGCCCTCGAACGAATCACACAGCCATACCCGCCGCGTCTGGTCGCCGTAGGCCGCCAGCACCGCGCGCATCAAAATGGACGCCCCGCCGCGCCACACGCCGCACTCGACCAGATCCCCCGGCACGTCGTCGGCCAACACGGTCTCGACGCAATGCTGCAAGCTGGTCAACCGCTGCATCCCGATCATCGTCAACGCATCCGCCGGCCAATCCAGGCCGCGATCCCGCGCGTACGCGTTGAACGGCCGCTTCCGCACCAGCATGAAGTTGCGCGTGTTGAAGATGGGTCGTCCCAGCCGATACCACCCCACCGGCACCAGCTCGTCCTGACCGTAGCGTGTCAGGTCGCGACGGAGCAGATCAAGATAGGCAGACCGCGCGTCGGTTTCCGTCACGGTCAAATCTGTCCCTTTCCTCGCATACCACTACTCCCAGTCATGGCGCCTAGACGCCCAGCCACGCAACCAACGCGGTTCACGATTTCCTGTCAACCCCCAACCGCGGTTCGAGACATCGTCTACACCGAACCCACAGCATGGTAGCTGAGTGCCCGGCTGACGTTGGCGGAATCGAGGGCTGAAGTGCGATTACCAAAGCCGGGATGGGTCGCGACTAGCAATCTCCGACGTCAAAGACGCGCGCGTTGGCGCCGGACGGGAAAACGCCCTGCCTGACCAAACCGCTCGAGCAAGTCGGCGGCGCGGGTCACGCTTTCCTGCGCCGTGGTCATCCGCGTGGCCAGTTCGCGGGCACGAAGGGCGTACTCGGGGGCGAGGATCTGGCGCAAATCCTCGACGAGTGTTTCCTTGGTCGTCGCGGAAAAGCGGCGGCCGGCGCCCACTTTCAGCTTCTTGAGGTGGCCGCCCCAGAAGGGTTGGTCACCGGCGGTCCATAAAATCAGCGCGGGGATTCCGGCGCGCAGTCCGGCCGCCGTCGTGCCCGACCCGCCGTGGTGCACCACCGCACGGCAGGACGGGAAGGTCGTCGCATAGTTCACCACGCCCACCACCTTGACGTGGTCGAAGTGCGGCACGTCGCTGAAGTCGCTCCAGCCGGCACAGATCAGCGCCCGCTCGCCGAGCTCTGCGCAGGCCGCGCTGATCATCTCGACGGTGTCGGCCGGCGACTCGGTGACCGGCATGCTGCCGAAGCCGAAGCAGATCGGCGGTGTGCCCCCGGAAATCCACGACAGCACGTCGTCGTCGGAGTCGGTCGTCAGACCCATCGTCAGCGTGCCGACAAAGGGCCGCCGATCCCCCCACTTCGACCATTCGGCCGCCAGTCCCGGGAAGCACACCTCGTCATACGCCTGAAGTTCCAGCGACCCGAGATCGGCGATCCGGCGCGGTGACGACGACGTCGTCTTCGGTAGGCCCAACTTGCGGCGCTGCTCGTCCTCGGCCTTCTTGTTCATCCGCCACACGAGCCAGTCGTACGCCGTCATGCCGGTGCGGACCAGCGGCGACGGCAGGTTCGGAATGAGTTGCCCGTTGGGGCGCATCGGGATGTAGTGCAAAACCGCCATCGGGATGTCGTAGTACTCCGCCACGTTGATGGCGAGGTCCTGATACAGCTGGCCGGTGAAAAGCACGTCTGCGCCGGCCGTGAGCGCGGTGAGCGTCGTGCTCATGTCGGTCCACGCGCGCAGTACCGGCTCCCACGCCTCGCGCACCATTTTGATCGGGCCGCGGATGGTCCAGAACTCGCGGCGCAGATCCGACCAGAAGTTACGCAGGAACTCGTCGTCCCAGAAGGCCTGCATGTCCGGCCCGTAGGACACCGCGGAGAGCCCCGCACCCTCCGCCAAGCCAATCAGATTTGGCGGGATTGCCATGCGGACTTCGTGGCCTCGGCGCAGCAGTTCCCGCCCCGCCGCCAGCGAAGGCTCTACATCACCACGAGTTCCGTAACACGCCAGAGCAAATTTCATCGCGAGGCTAGCTCTATCACCTTCCCGCCGACCTAGGCAAGCTCACAGTAGCCTGTTTACGACTGGTTCACACCGATCTTCCGCATGTCACACAGCCACGAAAATTTGCCGGCGGTGTCGCCCTCGTCGACATCAGCCGATGTAATACGAACGCCAAAGGCATTCTGTCCATTTGATACTCGGTGGCCACGCCGGTGTGGGCGGTTAGGCCACATGCTTTGCGCGGGCGAAGCTCTCCACGAGATCGGCGGCAGCGTTCACGCTGTCGGCGGGCTTGGTCATCTGCGCAGCGAGCGTTCGCGCGCGCGTAGCATACTCCGGTGCGAGTATCCGGCGCAGGTCCGCGACGAGCGTGTCGCGGGTGGTGCTCGAAAATCGGCGAGCAGTACCAACTTTCAGCCGCTTGAGCTGTGCACCCCAGATCGTCTGATTAGGGTCCATCGAGAGAATCAACGTCGGAACGCCCGCGCGCATGCTGGCGGCCGTGGTTCCCGAGCCGCCATGGTGGACGACGGCGCGGCAGCCCGGAAACACCTTCGCGTAGTTGACCGCCCCGACCACCTTGACGTGGTCCGAGTGCGGAACACCGCTGAAATCACTCCATCCGGCACAGACCAAGGCCCGCTGGCCCAACTCCGCGCAAGCGCCGCTGATCATCTCGATCGTGTCGGCCGGCGATTCCACCGGCATGCTGCCGAAGCCGAAGCAAATCGGGGGTGAACCGTCGGCGATCCACGACGCGACCTCGTCGTCGATCTCGGTGGTCAACTCCATGGTGAGGGTGCCGACGAAGGGACGGTGACCGTTCCATTTCGCCCATTCTTCGGCCAATCCGGGAAAGCACGCCGCGTCATAACCCTGAATTTCCAGCGCATCTCGCGCGGCGATTCGTCCCGCGGACGGGCCGGTCGCCTTGGGCAGGCCGAGCTCGCGCCGTTGCGCGTCCTCGACCTTCTTGCTCAGCCGCCACGTGAACCAGTCGAACACCCGCATCGCGTATCGCGCCAACGGCGCGGGCAGAAACGACACCACCTGGCCGTTGGGCCGCATCGGCACGTGATGCAGCGTGACCAACGGAATGTCGTAATACTCAGCCACATTGGCCGCCGGCTCTTGGTAGCTCAGGCCGGCGAACAGCAGATCGGCATCCTGCGCCAGCGCCACCAGCGTCGTGTTCATTTGCGTCCAGCACTGGTCGCTGAGGTCCCACATCTCGCGCCACAACCTCTTGATCTGGCGGACCCGCCAGAACCTGCTGAAAAACGAGGTCCACAAGTTGCGGTACACATCCAGCCAGGTTCGTGTGTCGAGACCGTAGGAGACCGCCGGCAGCCCCGCCGCCTCGACGAAGTCCATCAAGTCGGGCGCAACCGCCATCTGCACGTCGTGTCCCCGGCGCTGCAGTTCGCGGGCGACCACCAGGGACGGCTCGACATCGCCCCGGGTTCCGTAATTTGCCAGCACGAATTTCATTGTGGTTCCGGGCCTTACGGTTGTGCCAGGGTCAGGGCTTGCGCCACAGCACGCCCGTGCCGTCGATCTCCACGATCTCGGCGGTGATCCCATGCTTTTGCCGGTAATCGGTCACAGCCTGCTCGCACGCACTGAACACATGGTAATCGTCGATGATGCAGAAG
Organism: Mycobacterium sherrisii; assembly: GCF_002102355.1. Classification (GTDB taxonomy): domain Bacteria; phylum Actinomycetota; class Actinomycetes; order Mycobacteriales; family Mycobacteriaceae; genus Mycobacterium; species Mycobacterium sherrisii. Next base: position 155,467 of record NZ_LQPT01000099.1, read on the forward strand.
CCCCCGGACGACAACCGCGGATACAGCGCATCCAACGCCTGAATCGTCGACTCGTACAAGTCGCCATCGAGCCGCAACACCGAGATCTGCTCGATCGGGGCGTCGGCCAACGTATCCTTGAACCACCCCGGCACAAAACGCACCTGATCGTCCAACAACCCATAGCGATCGAAGTTCGCCCGGACCTCGGTCTCCGGCACGCCCAGCACCCTGGCATGCCGGTGCAGCCGAATCCCTTTGTCGGCCTTGTAATTCACCGTATCCGGCGGCGGCACGCCCTCGAAGGAGTCACACAGCCACACCCGCCGCGTCTTATCTCCGTAGGCCGCCAACACCCCACGCATCAAAATGGACGCCCCGCCGCGCCACACGCCGCACTCGACCAGATCCCCCGGCACGTCGTCGGCCAACACGGTCTCGACGCAATGCTGCAAACTCGTCAGCCGCTGCATCCCGATCATCGTCAACGCATCCGCCGGCCAATCCAAGCCCCGATCCCGCGCATGCGCGTTGAACGGCCGCTTCCGCACCAACATGAAATTGCGCGTATTGAACAGTGCCCGCCCCAGCCAGTGCAACCCCACCGGCACCAGCTCGTCCTGACCGAAACGGGTCAGGTCGCGACGGAGCAGATCGAGATACGCGGACCGCGAGTCGGTCTCCGCCACGGTCAAGATTGCCCCTCTCCTCGCATACCACCATTCCTCCCAGCCCAGGAGCCTAGACGCCAGACCACGCCCGCAACGCGTTTCACGGATTTTCCGTTATCGTCGCGACGCCCGCGCTTGCCGGAATGCACTGGGCAAACCACTGGGCAGGCACGTCCTCGGCTCTGGTCACGCGCAAGCAAAGATACCGATCGCTGCCAGGAAACGTAAATCCCGCGCCAAGCGCCTAGCGGGCCGGCTTCAGCTTCCCCAAGCCGGTGATCTCGAGGCTCACCGACTTGCGTGAGCCAACGGCACCGAGCAGGAAGAGCATGTCGCCCAGCGGCGCCCCCAGCCAGAACCGCCAGAACGGCTTGCGGAAGCATATTGAGGCGAACCGACCCTCCCCCAAGAGCCAGAAAATCGGGATCGCGACGGCGTAGTAGAGCAGCCGCATCCAGCGCGACTGGACCATCTCGATATTCATTTCCATCATTTCCAGGCCCCACGCGCGGTAATTCCATTCCAGCTCGTAACGGCTCTGGAACTCGTAGAACGCCCGCATCTCGCCATTGGTGACCAGATACTCGTCAAAAACGAGGATGGACCCGGGAACGAAGCGCTCCTTGCAGGTTTCCAGCGCGTGCAGGCAACTCTCGTAGGTGTCCAAGTCCATGTGGAACAGCCTGATCGGGGCGCCCGGATGCTCGGCCAAAAACGGCGCCAACGTGTCATAGGTGCTGCCCTTGATGAACTGCACTTTCCGGCCGAGTGCGGCCGGCAGGCCGTCTTCCTGGAACACCACCCCGGTGTCGCGGATGAAGCGTTGCGCGAACGGGTCGGACAGCGAGAAGGTGCCCCGTTTGACGACTTGGTCTTCGAGTTTCCAGTCTTCGACCAGGCCTTCGAAGCTGTCGAAACCGTAGACCATCCGACCGCTGGCATCCGATATGAGCCGGGTGGACCAGCCGATCCAGACACCGAGGTCGAGCAACAGTTCATCGGAATCTCCGAGGGTCGGCCCGGCCAGGGTCGACGCCTCGGTCAACAGGGTGTGCCCGCGGATCCGGCGCTTGCGCAGCTCGGCCATGGTGCGGCGGATGAATGCGCGGTAGCCCTCGTCGTAAACCCGGATGTCGCGCGCATACAGGTTGGGGATGTAGCGATCACGCCCCGGATACACCAGGCGCGCGCCCAAAAGCACCACAACGAGTGCGCCCAGCACCAGGGCAAGGATCGGCACGAAAAAGCACGCGACCGCGGTGATGACGGCGAAGGCAGCCAGGGTCGTCTTCCACAGACGATGAACGGTCGTCCGATCCACGGTCTGCCTGTCGACCGCCACACCACCACCCACCGGTTCACCTCCCTGTTCTCGGGCTAGAGTAAGTCGAACCAGCCCGATTTATTAATGAATCACACGAATACGTGAACAGGTGCGCGTCCCTCGCCGGGCGCTGCCGATTCTGCGCAAGATGTCCGCGACGCGAAGCCAGGTTTGGCGCGGGCCCCGCTGTGCGGCCACCAATTCGGTCGTTAGGTGGGAAAGCTTGCCGTTGAAGGTGATTCGAGCCGCTCGCCGATCCAATCCAGGAGCACCCGCAAGCCGTCGTCGAGCGACCATTTAGGGCGCCAGTGCAGCTCGCTTTGCGCGGGCCCGATATCGCAACTCGCCGAACGCACGTCTCCGTCCCGGAATTGCGCGGTGACAATGGGTTCCGGAGCGCCGAACGTTGCGGCGATCTTGCGGGCCAACTCGTGGATCGTCGTGGCAATCCCCGACCCGATGTCGAGCCGACGCGAGCCCGTCGCCGGATTCTCGACGGCGGCGAAGAGCGCGTCGACGACGTCCTCGATGTAGACAAAGTCGCGGACGATCCGGCCGTCTTCATAGACGTCGGACGGGCGCTGTTCGCGGGACACCTGCGCGAAAAAGGGGACCACGCCGGTGTACGGATTGGTCAGCGACTGGCCCGGCCCGTAGACGTTTTGCAGGCGCAGCACGCTCAAGTTGGTATCGTGCGCGGCCGACCAGGACGCCAAGATGTGCTCCTGTGCCAGCTTGGTGGCGGCATAGATGTTGGACGGCCGCGGCTCGGTGCGCGCCGCGCAGCTGGCCAGCGCGACCGCAGGCTCGCCATCCGGGCCCGGCGGATCCCACACGCCCGCCGCCAGCTGGGCGTGGCTGCGCGGGCCCGGGTAGAAGACCTGCGAGCCGGCTTGCCAGGCGCCCTCGCCGTAGACGGCCCGCGAGGACGCCAGCACCAGCTGCTCGGGCACCAATCCGGCACGGCTCAGCGCGTCGACCAGCTGGGTGGTCCCGACCACGTTCACCGAGCCGTGGCGCGTCGCCTGGGACAGCGATTGCGCGGTTCCCGTCTCGGCGGCCAGGTGGACAACCTGGTCAGGGCGGAAAAGCCGGAGCACCGCGTCGCAGTCCGGCCCATGGGTCACGTCCCCGGTGAACAGGCGCACAGCGGACGGCAGGTCCGGTGCTTGTCCTGCCGCATGCACCTGCGGGTGCAGGACATCCATGGCCGCGACGTCGTAACCCGCCTCGACCAGTCGATGCGACAGCGCGGAACCGATGAATCCCGCTCCACCGGTGATCAGCACGGTTGTTGACACGAGCCGGCATCTCCCTGTGGTCCGCGGAGCAAATGGTTCACCGGCGCTGCCGGGAATTGGTCGGGGTCGATCATATCGATGACCTGCCCGGTCATTGGCCAGGATCCGACAATATTCTGCAAAGACTTAGCGCCGCAACGACTTCGGCCTCAGCCGGCGACGGCGTCGGCTTCCACGAACGGTGCCCCGAATTCGGTTATCGGCCGAAAGCCGCCTTTGCGGGCCTTGGCCACGCCGATGCGCAGCAGGTTGCCCAGCGTCGCCACGCCGGAGTGGTCGAGCACCAGGAACGGCGACAACAGCCGGTTGTGCACGAACGAGAACGCCAGACCGGACGACGGATCGGCCCAGCCGAACGAACCGCCCATTCCGACGTGTCCGAAGCCGGGCATCACGTTGCCGAACGGAACGGTGTGGTAGCCGAGGTGGAATGACAAGGGCATGATGATGTTTCGGTCCCTCTTCAGGCTGCGCCGCCCGGTCAGGCCCGCGACAATGTCGCGCGACAGGAACCGGCTGCCGTCGATCTCACCACCGTTGGCGATGGCGCCGTACATCCGCGCCAGCGCGCGGGCGGTCGCCACGCCGTTGGCCGCGGGCATTTCGGCGTCCAGCAACGGGATTTCGCCCTGCACGGCGGCCATCACGCCGCGGAAGTACAGCGACCGGAACCCGCCGGAGAGCTGCGTGGCGACCTTGCGCGCGGCGTAGCCGATGATCGGATTTCCAATCACGTTCTGCGGCATGATGATTTCGGCGACCCGTGTCGGCGCGCCGGCGGGCGGCCGGCCCAGGTGCATGCCGTCGGTGCCCAACGGCGCGGCCAACTCTTCGCGGATCAGCTGGCGCATGCCCTTGCCGGTGACGCCGCGGGCCAGGCCGGACATCAGCCAGCCGAAGGTGAGCGCGTGGTAAGCCGGTTTGCCCAGCAGGCGCCCGGGCGACGCCGCGGCGAGCCGTTCTTCCATGACGCGGTGGTCCAGCAAGTCTTCCTGGGTCGCTCCGCGCAGGCTCGACAGGCCGCCGCGGTGCCGCATCACCTCACGCACGGTGAGCTTCGCCTTGCCGTTGGCGGCGAACTCCGGCCAGTACTCGGCGATCGGGGCCTCGTAGTCGATCAGCCCCCGATCGGCGAGGCGGTGGATGACGGTGGCGGCCATGCCCTTGGTCGCCGAGAACACCATCGGCGCCCGGTCTGCCGTCCAAGGCACCCGCCCGGCACGGTCTGACCAGCCCGTCCACACATCCACGACCGGTTGACCGTCGAGGTAAACCGCCAGCGCTCCCCCGCCGAACCGGCGGCCGGGGAACATGCTGGAAAAGCCACGAACGACGCACGAGAAGTTCGGGTCCGCCGCGCCGAACACACGATGACCTGCGTCACGGACATCGTGGGAGGGGTTCGCGCGGTGATCGACCCCGTTGTCTACCGTCACAATTTTGAATTTACTTTGAATCGGGCGGGCACAAGGGCAAACACCGGATTAATTTACCTTTCCGTTAGCGCGACGCTGCGTCCAGTATTTGCTGGGCCGCTAGCGCAGGTGTCAGTTCACCCGCCTTGACCCGACGTTCCACATCGGCGCGCATCGCGCGCACCGTGGGGTTGGAGAGCACCCGATCCAGGACGGTGTCGCGGACCATCTGCCAGGTCCAGTCGACCTGCTGCGCCCGGCGTCGATCTTCGAACTCGCCGGCCTCGGTCAGTACCTTACGATGTCGTTCGACGGTGTCCCACATCTCGGCCAGACCACTACCTTCCACCGCGCTCATCGTGAGAACCGGTGGCCGCCAAAGGGTTTCGCGTGGGTAGATCAACCGGATCGCCGACGACAGCTCCCGCGCGGCCTTGCGCGCCTCCGGCAGGTGCGCGCCGTCGGCCTTGTTGACCACCACGATGTCGGCCAGTTCCAGGACGCCCTTCTTGATTCCCTGCAGTTGATCGCCGGCGCGTGCCAACGTCAGCAGCACAAACGTGTCGACCATGTTCGCCACGGCGACCTCGGATTGTCCGACGCCCACCGTTTCGATCAGGATCACATCAAAACCGGCCGCTTCCAGCAGAATCACCGTCTCGCGGGTGGCCTTGGCCACCCCACCCAACGTGCCCGACGTCGGGGAGGGCCGGATGTAGGCGTCGGGGTGTGCGGCCAGCCGCGACATCCGGGTCTTGTCGCCCAGGATCGAGCCGCCGGTGCGTGTCGAGGACGGATCGACCGCCAGCACCGCGACCCGGTGGCCGCGATCGATCAAATGCATGCCCAGCGCCTCGATGGTGGTCGACTTACCCACTCCCGGAACACCGGTGATACCCACCCGATGCGCATTCCCGGAGTCGGGCAGCAGATTCAGCAGTAACTGCTGGGCTTGCTCACGGTGATCGGCGCGGGTGGACTCCAGCATCGTGATGGCCCGGGGCAGCGAGGCGCGATCACGGCTGCGAATGGCCGTGGCCAGTTTGTCGACCGTGGCGCCGGTTGTCGATGCCATCTACCCTGCCGGCTCTACGTAGCGGGTGCCGTTGTGCCCGCCTTCGAGCGACAAATCGCGCGTGGGCGGGCAGCTGTCGCCGCCATCGGATCCGAGTTGTCGCTCGAAGGCGGGCACTAGAGGTGTCATTTAACCGAGGTCGTAGCCCAACCGCTCGGCGAGCTTGTTCAGCAAGCCGATAGCGGCCTCGGCGATCACGGTGCCGGGCGGGAAGATAGCGGCGGCACCCGCGGCGTAAAGCTCGTCGAAGTCGCCAGGCGGAATGACGCCGCCCACCACGATCATGATGTCGGGCCTGCCCACCTCGGCCAGCGCGTCGCGCAGCGCCGGCACCAGGGTCAGGTGCCCGGCCGCCAGCGAGGAGACCCCCACCACGTGCACGTCGTTGTCGGCGGCCTGGCGCGCCACCTCCTCAGGGGTGGAGAACAGCGAGCCGACGTCGACGTCGAATCCGATGTCGGCGAACGCCGTTGCGATCACCTTCTGGCCTCGGTCGTGGCCGTCCTGGCCCATCTTGGCCACCAGAATCCTGGGCCGGCGGCCATCGGCTTCGGCGAACTTCTCGACGAGTTCGGTGGCGTCAGACAAGGACGTCATGTTTCCGCCTCCCGATGCTTCGTCGCGATAGACGCCGGCGATCGTGCGAATTTCCGCCTGGTGACGGCCGTACACTCGCTCCAGCGCATCCGAGATCTCCCCGACGGTGGCCTTGGCGCGGGCGGCGTTGATGGCCAAGGCCAGCAGGTTGTTGCCCAGCCCGTCTTCTCCGGCGCGGCCGTGCGCGGCGGCCGCGCGAGAAAGCTCCGCCAACGCGGTCTCGACGGCGTGCGAATCCCGGCTTGCCCGAAGCTCTTTGAGCTTGGCCAACTGCTCGGCGCGCACCCGGCTGTTGTCGACCTTGAGGACCTCGACCTCCTGGTCCTCTTCGACCTGGTACTTGTTGACCCCGACGACCGGCTGGATGCCGGAGTCGATCCGCGCCTGGGTGCGCGCGGCCGCCTCCTCGATACGCAGTTTGGGGATGCCGTCATCGATGGCCTGGGCCATGCCGCCGTGCTCGACGACCTCGGCAATGTGGGCGCGGGCCCGCTGCGCAAGCTGATGGGTCAGCCACTCGACGTAATACGAACCGCCCCACGGGTCGATCGGCCGCGTGGTGCCCGACTCCTGTTGCAACACCAGCTGTGTGTTGCGGGCGATGCGCGCGGAGAAGTCGGTGGGCAGTGCCAGCGCCTCGTCGAGTGCGTTGGTGTGCAGCGACTGGGTGTGCCCCTGCGTGGCTGCCATCGCCTCGATGCAGGTGCGGGCAACGTTGTTGAAGGCGTCCTGCGCGGTCAGCGACCAGCCCGAGGTCTGCGAATGTGTACGCAGCGACCGCGATTTCGCGCTCTTCGGGTTGAACTGACTGACCAGTTCGCTCCACAACAACCGCCCCGCCCGCAGCTTGGCGACCTCCATGAAAAAGTTCATCCCGATGCCCCAGAAGAACGACAGCCGGGGCGCGAAGGAGTCGATGTCCAGGTCGGCGTCCAGGCCCGCCTTGATGTAGTCGACACCGTCGGCGAGCGTGTAAGCCAACTCCAAATCCGCTGTGGCCCCGGCCTCTTGGATGTGATACCCGGAGATCGAGATGGAGTTGAACTTCGGCATCTTGGCGCTGGTGTAGCCGAAGATGTCGGAGATGATCCGCATCGACGGCTTGGGCGGATAGATGTAGGTGTTGCGCACCATGAACTCTTTGAGGATGTCGTTCTGGATGGTGCCGGCCAGCTTCTCCGGTGGTACTCCCTGCTCCTCGGCGGCCACCACGTACAGCGCCAAGATCGGCAGCACCGCGCCGTTCATCGTCATAGACACCGACACCGACGACAGGTCGATGCCGTCGAAGAGCTGCCGCATGTCCAAGATGGAATCGATTGCCACGCCGGCCATTCCGACATCGCCCTGAACGCGGGGATGGTCGGAGTCGTAGCCGCGGTGGGTGGCCAGGTCGAAGGCCACCGACAGCCCCTTCTGGCCCGCGGCCAGGTTGCGACGGTAGAACGCGTTGGACTCCGCGGCGGTGGAGAACCCGGCGTACTGGCGGATGGTCCAGGGCTGGTTGACATACATCGTCGGGTACGGGCCCCGCACGAACGGCGGCTCGCCGGGGAAGCTGTGCAGCGGAAAGCCGTCGGCCTCGACCGCGGCCCGGTCCGCGGCGATGTACACCGGTTTCACGGCGATGTCCTCGGGCGTATGCCAGACCAGCTGATCCGGCGAGTACCAGTGCGCCGCCGCGGCGGCGGCGACATACTTGTCCACGTCGGCCACGGTCGGCGCCCGACCCGCGCGGTCGCCGTGCAGCGGCACGTCGGCGAAGCTGCCGATAACCGGAGTAGACGTCGTCATCGTGTCATGCCCCCAACCGAGTGAGCAGATCCGAAAGCGCTTGGATCGCATTGATTTTGGCCGTCAGGTAGGCGTCGGGCCGGTGCTGCGGCGCAACGTCGGCGACCGCCTTTTCCGGTCCGGCCAAATACACTTGCGACACCCCCGCGGCGCGCGCGGCGGCGACGATTCCGGCCACTTCGGTGCCGTAGCGCCGGTCGGTGCCGCAGATCACCGCCGCGGCGGGCGAGCCGGCCTGCGACACCGCGGCCGCGACACCGTCGGCATCGACAGTCCCTGGATTGACCGCCTCGATGCCGCCGGAGGCCAGCAGGTTCGCCGCGAACGTGGCGCGGATGTTGTGCTCGGCCAGCGGGCCCAGCGGCAACAGCAGCGTGGTCGGCCGCGCACCCGTACGCGCCAGGAAGGCGTCCGAACGATCACGCAGCGCCTCGAACCCCGCGGCGTAGCGCTGCAAGTTCCCGACGTCCGGTTGGCCGATCGAATCACTGTGCGGCAGTGCGGGTTCGGCGAGGTTGGGAAATTCGTTGACGCCGGTGATCGCGGTGCGACGGTGCGCGATGTCGTCGGCGCGGCGCGCCGCGACCTCGGCGATCTGCCCGGCCAGGTAGTGGCGCGCGTCGGCGAAGCCGCCGCGCGCCTCGATAACCTGGAAGTGCTCCCAGGCCTGCTTAGCCAGCTGCGCAGTCAGATCTTCGACGTACCAGGAACCGCCCGCCGGGTCCAGAACCCGGCCGACGTGCGACTCCTCCAGCAGCAGCAGCTGCGTGTTGCGGGCGATGCGTCGCGCGAAACTCCTTGCGGTGCCCGGGAAACCGCCCGGGATCGCGATGTCGAACGGGAACACCAGCACGCTGTCGGCGCCGCCGACGCCGGCCCCGAAGGCGGCGAGCGTGCAGCGCAGCATGTTCACCCAGGGGTCGCGCTGGGTCATCATCGGCAACGACGTCTGCGCATGCACGATCGCCCGACCGGTGTCCGGCTCGCCGACGACCTCGCCGACACGCGCCCACAGTTGACGCACCGCACGCATCTTGGCGATCGTCATGAACTGGTCGTCATCGGCGGCCAACCGGAAACTGATCTGACCCAGCGCCTGGCCGACCGGCAGCCCGGATTCGGTCAGCACCCGCAGGTAGGCCACCGCCGCCGCGACGCTGCCGGCCAGCTCCCAAGACGCGTTGGCCCCCAGGTTGTGCAACGCCGGTCCGTTTACCGTGATGGCCCGCACGCCGCGCTCTCCGGCCGCACGCGAGGCGACCGCGACGACGTCGTCGATCGCCGGGGCGCCGCGCCCACTCAGCGCGGCGGTCAGCGGGTCGGCACCCAGGTCGACCGACAAGGTCGCGCGCTGGTCGGGCTCGACGGCGGCCACCAGGGCGAGCACCGCGGCACTGGCCGCGGCGTAGTCGGCGCCGGCGTCGACGATGAGCGGCGCCATGCTCAGGTAAACCCCCGCCAGCAGCGCCTCGAGCTCGTCGGGCGCGACACCGCCGTCGCCGACCCGGATGAGCAGCGCGGAGACGCCCTCGCCCAGGGCGCCGAGTATCGCGGCGTTGGCTTCGGCGGCCCCGGTTGCGGCGCTCGGAAAGATCTCGACGACCTTCCAGCCGGACTTGACGTCGCGGAACGGGTCCCCGCCGCGCAGGTAGGGCCACTCCCCGGGCAGCGCCGGCTCGGGCAACTCGTCGAAGGCGGTGTAGAGCGGACGGACGGCGAAGCCGTCGTAGGTCGGGATGTCCAGCAGATGTTCGGGCTCTTGCCCCAACTCGGCGGGTTCCTTGCGGGTGCTCTTGGCAAGCACACCGGCAACCGCGGTGCGCCAGCGCTCGCGAACCTGTTCCAGGCCGGCGAGCTCGGGTACATCAATGGACACCGACTGCTCCTGTTTTCGCAGCTGTGGCAACGTTGTTTGAGGTTGCTCGGGATATGCGACTCGCTAATCAGGCTAATTGATTGACCCCGCCGCTAAAAAACCGCTCGGCGCCGCGATCGGGCCGCGCACGGGGCCGGTGGGCGGCGAAACGCCAGGCTCGGGATACGGGTTATTCATGTGCGGCCCGTAACGTGGCATGCCGTGACGGGTCCCGCCACCCCCAAAACCGCCGGCACGCTGCGCACTCTGGCGCGCGCGCTGGGAATGACCGCGCGCGGGCTGTCGCGGCCCCGCGCCCTGGCCGCAGTGGTTGGGATCACAGTCCTGATCGCGGTGGCGCTGTGGGTTCCGCTGCCCAGCGCGGTGCAGCTGCGCGACTGGGCCGAATCGGTCGGCCCGTGGTTCCCGCTGGCGTTCCTGGTTGCGCACATCCTGGTCACCGTCTTCCCGATCCCGCGCACCGCGTTCACCCTGGCCGCGGGTCTGCTGTTCGGGCCGGCCCTGGGCGTGCTGATCGCCGTGGCGGCCAGCACGGCCAGCGCGGTGCTGGCGCTGATCCTCGTCCGTGCCGCCGGGTGGCGGCTCAACCGGCTGGTGCGCTACCGGGCCATTCACCGCGCCGACGAGCGACTGCGCGAGCGGGGCTGGGTGTCGGTGCTGTCGTTGCGGCTGATTCCTGTCCTGCCGTTTTCGGTGGTCAACTACGCCGCCGCCGCGTCGGCGGTGGCCCTGGCCCCGTACACGCTGGCCACGCTGGCCGGGCTGCTGCCGGGCACCGCCGCGGTGGTGTTCCTCGGCGACGCGCTGGCCGGGCACCCCAGCCCCCTGCTCTTTGTGTTCTCGTTGTGCACCAGCGCCCTGGGACTGACGGGTCTGTTCCGGGAGGTCCGTCACTACCGTCGGCAGCACCCGTCGCGGCCCGACGACCCGGCCGCCGAGCCGGCCGTCGTCAGCTAACTCCCAACGCACGGTTGAGTGCGTCGGGAGTTGCCTGAAAGATCTACTCAATGGAGAGGCTTTACGCCCAGCAGTTGGCGAGTTTCAGCGTGCAGCCGTCGCGCACCGGCCTGCTGATGCTGCTGCTGGGCGCGTTCGCCTCGGTGGCCGTCGCGGTGCTGTCGTTCGTGCTCGACCGCATCAAGCTGCATCGCGTTCCGGGCGGGGCGGTGCTGGCCGCCCGCGCCGCGATCCCCTACACACCGGCACCCCGGCCCCGGGCCCATGCCTCGAAGTTGACGATCGCGGCCGCAGTCGTCGCCGCGATCTGCATCGTGGCCATCTGGCTGATGCCCAAGAACATCGGCTATGTGTCCGATCCCATCCCGGTACCCGACCCGACGCCCATCGCGCTGCCCGCGGCCGGTGCGGCGGGGCCGGGCAGCGGCATCTACGTCGAATACGGCGACGGCTCCGGCGGAATGGGTTGTACCGCAGGGTTTTTGGTGCACACCAGCACGGGCGCGGCGGGCATCTTGACCGCCGGGCACTGCAACCGGCCCGGCACGCCGAGCAAGGTGTGGATGAACCTCGGCGGCATCCTCCCCTACGCAACGATCGGCACGTTCGTCAAGACCGTCAGCGAAGGGGTGCACAGCGAACAGCACGACATCGGCCTGATCGTGCTCAGCGACCATGTTCCACAAAGTTCGGCCGTCGCTGCCACGCTGCCGATCACCGGGGTCACCGGCGATCTGGCGATCGGCCAGCAGTTGTGCAAGTTCGGCATGAGCAGCGGCGAGGCCGAATGCGGACAGATCCTCGACGTCACCGAAAGCAAGGTTACGTTCGCTGCGGGCGGCCAATGCGGCGATTCGGGCGGCCCGGTCTATCTGATGCGCGGCGACGGCACCGCCACCGCCGTCGGCATCGACATCCGCGGCAGCAACCCCGCCAGTCCCAATGCGGGCTGCCTGGCGCCCGCGAAGTATTCCGTGGCCGAGCTCGTGCAGCCCTGGCTGGACCGGTGGCAGCTGACGGCCGTGACCGCGCCACCGCACTGACCTACCGGGTGCGGGCGGGCCCCTTGACCGTCATCGCGGCGAACAGCGCCAAGAACACCGCGGCCGGCAAGCCGTTGACGACCTTGTCCCGTACCCGCACGTGCGCGCCCGCCGCCAACACGAAGTACAGCGTCAGCATTGCCGTCGTCAGCCTCGCCAGAGCGGGGAAGCGGCCGACCGACGCCAGGCCGACCGCCGCGGCGGCCTTCACCACCGGGAACACCGGCCGGATGTTCTCCGGGACGCCCACGTCGTCCAGCGTCTTTTTGACCGGAGCCACCTGCATACCGCACGCCACCGCGTCGACGGCGTGGAACGCCGCGAGGGCCGCATAGGTTTTCGGCGAAGTCAAAACGCTCATCCAGCAATCCTAGTGCCGCTACCGGGTCAATTCCGGCGGCGCTCCCGGCCGGCCGTCGACCGGCTGGCGCGCTATCGCCTCCGCCTTGGCCACCGCCTGCGCGATCGCCGGATCGCTTTCGGTGGAGAACCAGTCGGCGACGTCGGCGTCGTCGTCGGCGCTGTGCTTGGGGGCGTCGTCGACGGGCGATGGCTGGAACCGGAACACTCCGTCCTCGCCCGGCGTGCCCAGCAGCTTGGTGAAGCCCTGTAACGCCGCGCCGAAGTCGCTGGGCACCACCCAGACCTTGTTGGCGTCACCACGCGCCATCTCCGGCAGCGTCTGCAGGTACTGGTAGGCCAGCATTTCCGGAGTGGGCCGGCCCGCCTTGATCGCCGCGAACGTCTTCTCGATGGCCTTGGCCTGTCCTTGCGCCTGCAGGTAGGCCGCGGCCCGTTCCCCCTGCGCGCGCAGCATCCGGGACTGGCGGTCGGCCTCGGCGGCCAGGATCGCGGCCTGCTTGGCCCCCTCGGCGGCCAGGATCTGTGCTTGCTTGGCGCCCTCGGCCTGCTTGATCGCGGCCTCCCGGGTGCCCTCGGCGGTCAGGATCATCGCCCGCTTCTCCCGGTCGGCTTTCATCTGCTTTTCCATCGATGCCTGGATCGACGGCGGCGGGTCGATGCTGCGCAGCTCCACCCGGGCCACCCGAAGCCCCCAGCGCCCGGTGGCCTCGTCCAACACGCCGCGCAGCTGCGCGTTGATCTGATCGCGGGAAGTCAGGGTCTGCTCGAGGGTCATGCCGCCGACGACGTTGCGCAGCGTGGTCGTGGTGAGCTGCTCGACGCCAACGATGTAGTTGCTGATCTCGTACACGGCCGCCTGCGGAACGGTGACCTGGAAGTAGACGACGGTGTCGATGTTGAGCGTGAGGTTGTCCTCGGTGATCACCGGCTGCGGCGGAAACGACACCACCCGCTCACGCAAATCCACCCGCGCGCGGACGCGGTCGATGAAGGGCACCAACAACGTCAACTGGCCGCTGACGGTGCGGCTGTACCGACCCAGCCGCTCGATCACCGCGGCCTCGGCCTGCGGGATCAACGCCACCGATTTGGCCACCACGATGATCGCAAAGATCACCAGGACGGCCAGCAACACCAAACCCGCAACCGCACCTTCCACCGGAGTTCCTTTCTCTCGCAGCGTGTTCGCAGCGCTTGTGGCCGACGGTCAATGTTTCAAGACGACCGCCGTGGCACCGTCGATGTGCACGACGGTGACCGATTCCCCCGGTTCGTAGACATCGTCATCGTTGAACGGTCGCGCCGTCCACACCTGGCCGTCAAGCTTGACCTGGCCTTCGTCGCGGGCGACCCGGCCCAGCACCAGGGCCTTCTTGCCCTCCAGCGCCTCGACTCCGGTCGGCAACGACTTCGGCGTGACCCGCTGCCGCAACGCCGGCCGGACCAGCACCACCAGCAGGACCGACACCACGAGGAACACCGCGCCGTCGGCCAGGATCGGCCAATCGGTGAGCCAGGCCGTCCCGGCCGCGGCCAGCGCGCCGCCCCCCAGCATCAGCAAAAACATGTCGCCAGTGAGCGCTTCGGCACCGGCCAGGGCCAGTGCGAAGATTAGCCAACCCAGCGCGATCGCCATGCCGTCAGAATACGCGCGATCCGCCTTTGCCGGACCAAACAACTACACTGCGCATCATGTGGTGTCCCAGTGTTTCGCTGTCCCTGTGGGCTAACGCCTGGCTCGCGGGCAAGGCCGCGCCCGACGACGTGTTGGACGCGTTATCTCTTTGGGCGCCAAAGCAATCCGTCACCGCGTATGATGCGGTCGCCGCCGGTCACACCGGGCTGCCATGGCCCGATGTGCATGACGCCGGGACGGTCACGCTGTTGCAGACACTGCGCGGTGCCGTCGGCCGGTCGACGTGCCCGGGTTCCGCCGGCACCCCGGCGCCCGCGCGGGGAACGATCAATGTGGTGTTGCCGGTGCCCGGCGACGTGCGCGGCCTGGCTCCCGGCACCCAGTTCGAGCGTGACGCGCTGGCGGCCGGTGAGGCTGTGATCGTCACCAACGCCGACGATCCCGCCGCCGCCGTCGGCCTGGTCCCCGAGTTCTCCTACGCCGATTGCGACGACGACGACGAGGGCGGTGCACCGGAGCTGTGCGCGCTGGGGTGGACGGTGTACTCGCTACCCGGCGCGCCGGTGTTGGACCATCACGAGCTCGGCGATGCCGAATACTCGCTGCGGTCGGCCGTGCGTTCGGCGGCCGACGCACTGGGCGCCATCGGGCTGGGAGCGGCCAGCGCCGTCGACGACCCGCGAGGTTTGGTCGAGCAGCTGCTGGAATCCGCACGGCAACACCGGGTTCCCGACCACGCACCGCGGCGGGCACTGCGGGTGCTGGAGAATGCCGCGCACGTCGACGCGATCATCGCGGTCAGCGCCGGGCTTACCCGGTCCGACTCATCCGAGCGGTTCACCGCGCCGGTCGCGGCCGGGCTGGAACCCCTCGGCACGCAATCCGCATCCGAGGCGCGCATCGCCGGCGATGCGCTGCGACCGTTGACCGGGGTGGTGCGGTCGGCGCGGATAGCCGCGGTCAACGCGATTCTGCACTCGGCCTGGGCCGACTAACTGCGCTGTCCCGCAACGCAATGCGGCGGGCGGCAGCCCTGTCCGTCGACGCTGGCGAGGCAGCCGGGTACCGGGTCGGGACCGCTCACCCGCTCGGGTGCGCGGCCATACCGTAACTCGTCGATCAAGTCCACGGCCAACTGCGCGAATCGCGGGTGCGCGTTGGGCGTTGCGGCCCGCACCAGCGTCATGCCGGCCGTCTCCGCCTGCGCTCGCAGCTCTTCGTCGAGATCCCACACCACCTCGATGTGGTCGGCCACGAAGCCGACCGGGCACACGATCACGGCCTTGGTGCCCGCTTCGGCCAGGGCGGCCACCTGGTCTTCGACCTCGGGTTCCAGCCACGGCACCTGGGGTGGCCCCGACCGCGACTGCCAGGACAGGTCGTACTCGGTGTATCCGGCCGCGGTCGCGACCAGCCAAGCGGCGTAGGCAACCTGGCGGCTGTATAACCGCGGGCCCATCCGTTCGTCGGCGGCCACCGGAATCGAATGGGCCGTGAAAAGCAGTCGGGCGCCGGCTTGTTGCTCGGGCGTCAACGCGCCGGCGGCCGCGCGGATGGCGTCGGCGAAAATCTGCACGAACCGCGGATGGTCGAAATAGGGCCGCAGCTTGACCAATTGGGGCGCATCGGGTCCGGCGGCCTGGCGGGCGCGGGCAATGTCTTCGACGTACTGCGTGCAGCTGGAATAGCCGCTCCACGCCGAGGTGGTGAACACCGCCGCACGGCGAATGCCGTTGTCGCGCATGGCCGTCACCGTGTCCTCGACGTACGGTTCCCAGTTGCGGTTGCCGAAATACACCGGCAGGTCCAGGCTCCGGTTGGCAAGCTCGTGTTCCAGCTGGGCGATCAGTGCCCGGTTGATGCCGTTGATCGGCGAGACGCCGCCGAAGTACATATAGTGCTCGGCGACATGGTCGAGCCGTTCCGGCGGCACATCGCGCCCACGGGTGACATTCTCCAGGAACGGCCGTACCTGTTCGGGGCCCTCTGGCCCGCCGAAGGACAGCAGCAGGACGGCGTCGAATTCCATTGCTGTCTACAGCAATTGGGTGCTGGCGCCGCCGTCGGCGTAGATGATGGTGCCGGTGGTCGCCGGCAGCCAGTCGGACAGCAGCGCGCACACCGTCTTGGCCACCGGGGTGGGATCCTTCATGTTCCACCCGATCGGGGCCCGCTGGTCCCAGCCTTCCTCCAGCAGCTGCATCTGGGCGCCGGCCTCTTCGCCCAGCGCACCACCGACGATCGCGCTCATTGCGAGCGTCCGGATCGGCCCGGCGGCAACCAGATTGGAGCGCACGCCGGCCTTGCCGGCCTCACGTGCCACGAATCGGTTGACCGACTCCAGCGCGCTCTTGGCGACCGTCATCCAGTTGTAGGCCGGCATCGCCCGGGACGGGTCGAAATCCATGCCGACGATGGAGCCGCCGGGATTCATGATCGGCAGCAGCGCCTTGGCCAGCGAGGCATACGAATATGCCGAGATGTGAATGCCTTTGGAGACGTCTTCGTACGGCGCGTCGAAGAACGGGTTGATTCCCATGCCGGTCTGCGGCATGAAGCCGATCGAGTGCACCACGCCGTCCAGCTTGTTGCCCGCACCGATCTCGGCGGTTACCCGCTCGGCCAGGGTGTCCAGGTGTTGCTCGTTTTGCACGTCGAGTTCGATCAGCGGGGCCTCCTCGGGCAGCCGGTCGGCGATGCGCTGGATCAGCCGCAACCGGTCGAATCCGGTCAGCACCAGCTGCGCACCGGCTTCCTGGGCGACCTTCGCAATGTGAAACGCGATCGAGGAGTCGGTGATGATCCCGGTGATCAGGATCCGTTTACCGTCGAGCAGTCCTGACATGTGAAAGTCCTTTTCTCTCTTAATGACCCATGCCCATGCCGCCGTCGACGGGGATGACCGCGCCGGCGATGTAGCTCGCATCCTCCGACGCCAGGAAGCTGACCACCCCGGCCACCTCCTCGGCCGTGCCCACCCGCTTGGCCGGGATGAATTCCAGTGCACCCGCTTGGATCCGCTCGTCGAGCGCGCGGGTCATCTCGGTGTCGATGTAGCCGGGGGCAACCACGTTGGCGGTCACCCCGGCCTTGGACAGCTCGCGGGAGATCGAGCGGGCCATGCCGATCAGGCCGGCCTTGGCGGCGGCGTAGTTGGCCTGGTTGCCGATGCCCCACATGCCCGATACCGACCCGATGAAGATGATCCGGCCGAACCGCTTGCGCTGCATGCTGCGCGACGCCCGCTGGGCCACCCGGAACGCGCCGGTGAGGTTGGCGTTGATGACCTCGGTGAACCGTTCCTCGGTCATCCGGATCAAAAAGGCGTCCTTGGAGATGCCGGCGTTGGAGACCAGCACCTCGACCGGGCCTTGGTGTTCTTCGACCTCCTTGAACGCGCGGTCGACGGCGTCGCTATCGGTGACGTCACACACGACGCCGAAGAGGCCGTCGGGTGCCCCGGATCCGCGGTGGGTGACGGCGACCTTGTGGCCGTCGGCGGCCAGCCGCTGCGCGATCGCCAATCCGATGCCCCGGTTTCCGCCGGTGACCAGGACTGAACGCGATACGAAGGGGGGTTTACCGCCGGTCGCGGCGAGCTCGGTGGCTGTGTCAGTCACCCGGTCAACTTATCGCCTTGCCTTGACGACGCCGAAATCACCCGCCGGTTGCACCGCAAACCTGCGTCCTACAGCCCGCGCTGGATCAACCAGGACAGGATGCATTCGGCGACCACCGGCCAGCGGGGTTCGAGCATCATCTCGTGCCCGATCCTCGAGATGATGCTGGGCTCGGTGCGGTAGTACGCCGCCGTGGCAACGACGTCGCGGGGCGGATACATCACGTCGTCCTGTCCGCCGACCACCAGCACGGGAGCACCGATCCGAGCTCTGCGCAGCAGCGCCGCCGGCCCCATGTCGACCAGCAGCGCCCGGGTGCTTTCGGGTTGCATCCGGTCGACCGCCGCCGCGATCGCCGTCTCCGGCATGTCCTCGCCGAAAAACAGCTCGCGGGCTCCCCTCGTCGAGCGCCCGCACAGGTCGGACACGCGGCCGGTGAGGCTGAATTTCGTGGCGCGGCCCGGGTGCCGGCGGAGCATCCGCAGCAGCGTGCGCACGTGGCCGCGCGGCGGGGCCGACGCCAGCAGCACCGCTGCCGGGGCGGTGTTGCTGACCAGATACTTCTGCACCACGAAACCGCCCATCGAATGCCCCACCAGAATCGGGCGCGGGGTCAGCGTGTCGACGACCGATGCCAGGTCATCGACGTAGTCGGATATCGAGCACAGCCGCAGCGGCTTGTTCGTGACGCTGTCGCCGTGCCCGCGCAGACTCGGGGCTAGGACGCGGAATCCCCGTTCTGCGAAGAAGTCCAGGATGTGTTCGTCCCAGCACCATCCGCCCTGAAAGGCGCCATGGACGAACACCAGCGGGTGCGGGTGCGCCTCGGTGGGCTGACCCTTCGCAATCACTGCGAGCAATCGACACTCCTCACGCACGACAAACGCGGCCACGCTTCACTATTCGGCAGCGGCTCCGCCCACGACTTGCTCGCCCGCGCAGGACTCTTGCCCGTCCGCGCCCGATGTCCAGTGGTCGTGTCGGTGGCGCTCGGCACACTTCCGGCATGGTCGAGCCGTTTCTGGGCAGCGAGGCCCGGGCCGCGGGCACGCTGACGCACTATCAGTTGCGGAGCCGCTACGTCGCGCTGCACAAAGACGTCTATATCTCGCGCGATGTCGAGTTGACCGCGCGATTACGCGCCAAAGCGCTGTGGCTTCGCTCCCGCCGCCGCGGCATTCTGGCCGGTTACTCGGCTTCGGCGCTGCACGGCGCCAAATGGGTCGGCGCGAGTCTGCCCGCCACCGTCATCGACACGAACGCGCGCCGCGAACCCGGTATCCAGGTCTGGGAGGACCGCATCGAGGCCGACGAGGTCTGCATCGTCGACGGCATGCGGGTGACCTCTCCGGAGCGAACGGCGCTCGACCTCGCCAGCCGTCTCCCCCAGGACGTCGCCGTCGCCGCGGTCGACGCTCTCGTTCAGGCAACCCAGCTCAAACTGGCCGACGTCGAGCAACTGGCGGAGCGCTACCGCGGCCGCCGTGGCATGAAGGCCGCCAGGGCCACTCTGGACCTCGTCGACGGTGGGGCGCAGTCGCCGAAGGAGACCTGGCTGCGCCTGCTGTTGATCCGCGCCGGATTCCCGCGCCCGCAGACACAGATTGCGGTCCGCAACGAATTTGGTTGGGCCGAAGCATTTTTGGACATGGGTTGGGAGGAGATCAAGGTCGCGGCCGAATATGACGGCGGACATCACGCCACCAGCCGTTACCACTACCGCAAGGACATCCGCCGGCACGAGAAGCTGTCGAATAAGTACGGATGGATCGTGGTCCGCGTCGTTGCGGAAGACCACCCCAACGACGTGATCCAGCGGGTACGGGAAGCGCGGGCCTCGCGAACCTAACCGGGTGGCGAAATTCACGACGGAAAGTCGCACTCCGGTTAGGTTCGCGGGGAAAGGGAATTGGTCAGTTCGGCAGGCGACGGTTGATCAGCAGGGCCGCCAGGGCGGCCAGCGCCAGCACCAGCGCCCCCAGCCGCAGCCAGCCCACGCTGGCATCGCCCTTGATGGTCTCGTACCCGATCTGCTGCTGCAAGGAGGCGTAGACGGCCTTTAGCTCCGCCAAAGTGGCTGCGTTGTAAGAGTTTCCGCCGGAGAGTTGGGCGACTTTCTTCAGCGTCTCGTCGTCGACCGGCACCGGCTGGCGCTGGTCGTTGATCTCCACGAAGCCGTAGGGGGTGCCGAACGAGATCGTCGAGATCGGCACGCCCTGATCCTTGGCGGTCCGCGCGGCGGTGAACGCGCCCTTCGGGTTGTCGGGGTTGGTCGGCATCGTCTCCTTGCCGTCGGAGAACAACACGATGCGCGCCGGCGGCGGCTTGTCGCCGCCGCCGATGACCGCTCCGACCGTGGCGATGGCCTGCAGCGCGGTGAAGATGCCCTCCCCGGTGGCGGTGCGGTCGGCGAATTGCAGCTTGTCCAGGGCGACCTTGGTCGCATCGCGGTTGGTCGTCGGCGACACCAGCACGGTCGCGGTCCCCGCGTAGGCGATCAGGCCCAGGTTGATGCCCGGGGTGAGCTCGTCGGCGAACTGCTTGGCCGCCTCTTGCGCGGCGGCCATCCGGTTGGGTTCGACGTCGGTGGCCCGCATCGACTGCGACACGTCGATCACCAGCATCACCACCGCCCGGTTGCGCGGGATCCGCACATCGTTGGTGGGGCCCGCCATCGCGACGGTGAGCAACACCAGCGAGGCCACCAAGAGCATGGCCGGCACGTGCCGCCATTTGGCGGGCCGTTTGGGGGCCACGCTTTCCAGCAGCTCCATGTTGGCGAACCGCAGCATCCGCCGTTGGCGGGCCAGCTGCATCACCACATAGAGCACGACCAGCCCGGCGACGACGAGCAGGAACAGGAACCACCACGCGTGAGCGAACCCGGACAGCGACATTGCGCCGAGCAGAGGCACCGTCACTGGCGCCCCGCCAAGGCCCCGCGCCGTCGGGACTCCACGAAGCGGACGATGTCGGCGATCCAGTCGCGGTCGGTGCGCAGCGTCAAAACCGGTGCGTCGCAACCGCGAATCGTGCGGGCCACGTCGGCGCGGTGCGCCGCCGCCGCCTTGGCGAAGTCGTCACGGAGTTGCGCGTCGACGGTGAACTCGCGGGTCAAGCCGGTCTCGGCGTCCTGCAGCACAACGTCCCCGACGTCGGGCAGTTCGATGTCCCGGGGGTCGAGCACCTCGATGGCCAGCACCTCGTGCCGGGCCGCGATCGCGCGCAGCGGACGCATCCAGTTGATCGGCCCCAGGAAGTCGCTGATGATCACCGCCATGCCGCGGCGGCGCTCCGGCCGGCGCAACGCGTCGATGGCGACCGCCAGGTCGCCACGCACCCCCACCGGCGCCTTGGGCATCGTCGCGATGGTGCGCAACAGCGTCTGTTCGTGCTGACGCCCGGACCTGGCCGGCACCCGAACCGTGGTGGCGCCGTTGGTGATCAGCGCACCGAGCCGGTTACCGCCGCCGCTGTTGAGAAACGTGATCGCCGCGGCGGCGGCCACCGCCAGGTCGCGCTTTTCGCAGACCGTGGTGCCGAAGTCCAGGCTGGCCGACATGTCGACCACCATCCACGTCTCCAGCTCGCGGTCGGCGATCATCTGCCGCACGTGCGGGTGGGTGGTGCGCGCGGTGACCGCCCAGTCCATCCGGCGCACGTCGTCGCCGGGCTGGTATTCGCGCGACTCCCCCGGCTCCGAACCGGGCCCGGGAATCAGGCCAAGGTGATCGCCGTGCAGCACGCCGTCCAGCTTGCGCCGGACGGTGAGCTCGAGGGTGCGCAGCGCCGCCGACAATTTCGGGTCGTCGATCTGTCCGCGCTGAAACGACGGCGGATGCAGCGCCGCGGGCTTGGCGGCGGGTTTTGCGTAAGTCACCGACTGCCGGCCGCACCCGCAGCCTGCATCACCGACGGTACCGAATGCCCTTGCTGCGGAACGGCATTCACTTGCGGAAGGGCGACGGTCTGCAGGACTCGGTTGATCACGATCTCCGGCGAGATCTCGTCGGCGAGCGCGTCGTAGGTGAGCACCAACCGGTGCCGCAGCACGTCAGGGATGACCTCCACGATGTCTTGCGGGATCACATAGTCGCGGCCGCGCACCAACGCCAGCGATCGCGACGCGGCGATGATGCCCAGCGAGGCGCGCGGGGACGCACCGAAGGAGATCCAGGTCTTGACGTCGTTCATGCCCAACTGCTCGGGGTGCCGGGTGGCGGTGACCACGCGCACCACGTAGTCGACCAGCGCGTGGTGCACGAAATTGTTGGCCGCGATGTCTTGCAGTCGCAGCAGGTCGCCGGTCTCGAGAATCTGTTTGGGCTGCGGGGGTTTGACACCCATCCGGTAGATGATCTCGCGCTCTTCCTCCGGCGAGGGGTAGCCGACGTTGATCTTGAACAGGAAGCGGTCGCGCTGGGCCTCCGGCAGCTGGTAGACACCCTCGTGCTCGATGGGGTTTTGCGTCGCCATCACCAGGAACGGGTTGGGCAGCGGGAACCGCTTGCCGCCGATCGACACCTGACGTTCGGCCATGACCTCCAGCAGCGCCGACTGCACCTTGGCGGGCGCGCGGTTGATCTCGTCGGCGAGCAGGAAGTTGACCACCACGGGTCCCAGCTCGGTGTCGAACTCCTCCTTGCCCTGCCGGTAGATGCGGGTACCGATGATGTCGGTGGGCACCAGGTCCGGCGTGAACTGGATGCGCGCGAAGGTCCCGCCCACCACCTTGGCGAACGTCTCGACGGCCAGCGTCTTGGCGACACCCGGCACACCCTCGAGCAGCACATGCCCCTTGGACAGCAGCCCGACCAGCATCCGCTCGACGAGTTGGTCCTGGCCGACGATGATTCGCTTGACCTCGAAGATGGCCCGCTCCAGGGTGTGCACCTCGGCAGCCAATCCGTCGGGGCCCCCGGGCGGCGCCGCATGGGCTCCGGGCCCCGACTGCCCACCCGGGTAACCGCTGGCCCCCTGGGGTGGCCCACCTGCTGCTGTCATCACATCCCTTTCTCGGTCCCGCCGACAAAGCTTCGCCGTGCCCTGGTCCAACTATTCCAGGCCGCTGGGAATCCGTCGACGCCACGCGGCGCGGGGAGCAAATCAGCGCCCCCGGGTCAGTACTCGATGATCCTAGTCAGGTACGGCGTCATGCCGGGCTTGCGCACGGGGCTCACGGTCACCTTGCCCGCGCTGCCGGAGGCTTCCAGCATCTGCCCGTTGCCCAGGTACATGGTGACGTGTTGGCCGCCGCCCGGGCCGTAGAAGATCAGATCGCCGCGGCGCGCCTCGTTGGGCGGGATGTGGCGACCGGCGTTGTACTGGTCACCGGAGAACCGCGGGATCAGCACGCCGACGCCGGCGAATCCGTACCGCATCAGGCCCGAGCAGTCAAAGCCGGTGATGTTGGCGCCGTCGCCGACGCCCTTGCTCGGGCCGTCCAGCGAGCCGCCGCCCCACGAGTACGGAACACCCATCTGGGAGCCCATCCGCTTGATCACGTACTCGATGGCCTGCCGGCCGTAGACCCGCGGGATCTTGCCGCCGGGGTTGGTGGGAGTGGCCGCGGCGGGGGCGGGATCGCCGAGGATGTTGATCCCCAGGCCACCGAGGAATTGCCGGCCCAGGTCCATCGTGGTCTGGGTGGCCTGGGCGGTGGCCTGCAGCGAGGCGTTCGCCACGGCCAGCGGGTCGCCGGGGGCGCCGGCACTGATGGTCGCCGGCAGCGTGGGGTCCCACGCGGGATCGGCGTTGGCCACGGGAGCCGGGGCGGCGACAGACAACATCAGCCCGGCCACCACGGCGGTGAGCCAGGCCAAGTTGATCATGCGAAAACGCTTGTGCCGCATAGCTCCTCGTTAATATTCGATGTAGCGAACCACGTACGGTGTCATGCCGCTGGTACGCACCGGCGCAACGCGGACCTTCAGTCCGATGTCGGGCGCCTCGAGCATCTGGCCTTGACCGAGATAGATGGTCACGTGCTGGCTGCCGCCCGGGCCGTAGAAGATGACGTCGCCGCGGCGCATCTGGGAAGACGGGATCTTGCGGCCCAGGTTGTACTGCGAGCCGGAGTAGTGCGGCAGCTTGATACCGACCCCGGCGAACGAGTACAGGACCAGACCCGAACAGTCGAAGCCGGTGATCCCGGCGCCGGAGTCGATTCCCTTGCTGGGCCCGGCCGCGTTGCCGCCACCCCAGGAGTAGGGCACGCCGACCTGCGAGAGGCCGCGGCGGATCACGTATTCGGAGGCCTGCCGGCCGTAGACCCGGGGGATGCGGCCACCCGGCGAGGCGTTGGTGATGCCGGTGTCGTCGGGCCGCAGGATGCCGAGCTGCTGCAGGAAGCCCTTGCCCATCTGGGCGGTGACCTGCGTGGAGGTGGCCGAGATTCCCAGCACCTGGTTGATCACCGCGACCGGGTCACCCGGGACGTTGGCACTGGGCACCATCGGCAGGGTGGGGTCCCACCCGTCCCACCGGCGCCCACCCGAGATGGACGGCCCGGCCGGGGCTCCCGGATCCCAGCGATCGCCGGTCGTCGGCCCGCCGCCCTCCGACCAATGCGCCGACGCCAGCTGCGCCTGCTGGAGTTTGGCTTGGGCCTCGTCCCGCTCGGCGGCCAGCCGGGCGATCTGGTCGCGCTGCTCGTCGAACTTGCGCTTCGACTCGGTGAGCGCGGCGACGGCCGCGTCCTGGCTGGCTTTCGCGTCGGCGGCGGCCGTTTCGGCCTTCTGCTTGGCCAACCGCGCCGCGGACTCCCTATTAACCTGCTCGGTCCGCGCCCGCTGCAGGTTGTCCATCACCGTCTGCGTGCTCGCTGTCAGGGTCCGCGAGGCGGACTCGGTGGCGATGATGTCCTCGGGGCTTCGCGCGGTCAGGTAGCTGCCCGACGGACCGTTCATGTACATCGCCGCGGCGAAGGTATTGAAACGGCGTTGCGCGGCGGCGATGGCCGCGTTGGCGTCCTTGACCGACTGCTGGCTGACCTCCAGGTCGTGCTGGGCGGACGCGAGGTTGTCACGCGAGGACTCCACGTCGACCAGCGCCTTGTTGACGGCCTCCTGCTCACCCTGAATCTCGGCGCTCAGATCTTCCAGGCGCTGGTTGGCCTTCGCGACGTTGGCGATCAGCGCGCCGAGGCTGTCGGCGTTCGGATCACTGTGCGCCAGACCGGGGGTGGTGACGAGCAGGGCCACACTCAAGGCCGAGGGAATGAGCGGACGGATCAGCCTGCGGAACGGTCGCGAAGCGGAGCCGCGGCGTGTAGGTCTCATTCGACTTGGCTCCCCTTGGGCTCAACGCGGACGGCGGCGCCAGCCCCATTTTTCTCTACAGGCGCCATACACAACACAAGCATCATTTGCACCGTACGTCACAGTGGTGCGCGGGGAAATGCTCGTCACAAATCGCAACCCACTACGTGCGTTTAATGTGACCGAACGGTTATCTGTCCGGTTTGCCGTGCGCTGTCACGCAATTCACTCGGCGACCGCCGATGTGACGGATTCGGATGCTAGGTGTTGCGGGTCATGAGGTTGTAGACGCCGACACGGGTTGAGGTGTTCGGGGGACGGGTTCTTCGGCGGCAGGATGAGAAATCGCCAAACCCCTCGTCCTGACTACCGAAGGAACCCGTCCGTGACCCACGGTAATGCCCCGTTGTCCGTTGAAGGCCGTCGTCGACTCGTGGCCCGTTGCGCTGATCGTCCGATCGCTCACGTGGC
>NZ_LQPT01000100.1 GCF_002102355.1 Mycobacterium sherrisii
GTTCGCTCTACAGTGGACCACGACCCACCAACCCCAAGCCGCATAGCGACTGGACCACCAAACGGGTCCCTCTCACCCTGATCTCGGTCTTCGAGATTCAACTGGAAGTCCTTGATAGCCAAGCTGGTGCGGCCCTTAGTGCAGCGGACAGCAACGTGAATCAGCACATTGCCGCAATCGAAGACCAAGCGCTTGTCTATACTAGATTGGCTCTCGTACAACTGCGGTACCTGCAACGTGTGTACTCATGCTCCCTTCAGAGGTCTCTGAGCACACTCCGCGGCGAAGGTTACGACGCGGCCGCGATCCAGTCGGTTGACGCGCCAGGATCCGCTCTCCAGGTCGGGACCCAAGCAAACCGCAGGAAGAACCAAATCGATGCGTTCACGAAGGTTTTCGGCCGGCCGCCCCGATCCGATACTGACTGGCAAACGGCTGCAGCGCTCGATCCGCACAGCTATGAGCCCAAGAATCACGACAACCCACCCAATATCGTTGTGGGGAAGATAAACCCGGTACCGGGCCAAGGGGTGGTCCGGATCAATATGTTCATTCCTGGCCGCGCAGTTTGGGATCCGCAGATCGATTGGCGCCTCCTACACGACAACCTGGGCGATAACCGAGGGTTCTCGCCCACAGCCGGCCCCGAGGAGTCGCGGGTGTCAATATATGTCGACTATGAAAACGGCATCATCGTTGCGCGCCAGAATCCCTCAATCGATGAGGTGACCAGGAAGATCCGCGTCGGTACACCCAGCATCTCGGCGGTCCAAAAGAGCAACGGCGCAGTCTTGATCAAATACAGCGCCGCAGACCCGTTCTCGCCCGGCGGCGAGAATCTCGCCAAGGCAATCCCTTTCGACGTGAACGGCAGCCTCGCTGTTCAGCCGACCGCCGACGGCCCCCGCGTCGGGGGTACCGTGACGAACTTCCCGGCGCTCGAGATCTACAACGATCGCTCCGGACGGGGCATAACGAACCTGGTGCAATCGTGGCCACTCTTTGAAGAACGGGCCGGCGGACCGTTACTTGGCCTGTGGTGGCATAGACCCATCGGCGACGGCGCCCTCGAACCGTCCTTCAACGACCAGTATCCGGCTTCCCGGCTTCCCGGCTTACCGCATGGCAGTCACCTGCCGCCTGTCGCGCCGATCGGACCGCCGCTTGTCGCGAGCCCACCGGGCATGTATCCCCTCGGACCGGTTGACCACCCAACAAAGATCGGCGTACACGATCCAGCTGTACTGTTGCCCGTATTGCCGTCCAAATAGCGAGAATCGATTGAGTCGGATGAAAGAGCCCATCAACTGGGTACGAGCTGTCTTCTTCGGAGGGATAGCCGGTGGCTTTTTCTGGGCAGTGATGTTGGCGCTGCTGGTTCCGCTGTCACACAGACATACGTCCATTGGCTATTTCTACACAATGGTTACGGCCGTCTCTATCGGTGTCCTCGCTGTTGGGGTCGTCCTGTACAGCCGCGCTAGAACGTCGGTTTGGCGCAGCAGAGCGATCGGCATTATTTTGGCCCCGCTGACTGGCGGGTCAATCCTGTTGATCATCACGCTGGCCGTCGTGTTGCCCAAGCAGGGAGTGTTCTGACGTGGGATCGTTTGAGTACGCGCAGAGGCATCCAAGACAGCTTGTGGCTGGCCTGTTCGCCGGTTTCATCTCTACGCTTCTCACGCTTGGTGTGTTCTGGATCTTCGCGCCTATCCTCCCTCTAGCGCTCTGGGGAATTACGAGAAACTTCCGTCGGACTAATGCCTTCTCTGTGGGTGCGCTAGCGGCTTTCGCAGGCATAATCGCCTTCGTGGGACTATTCGCGATCTTGACCATCACATTGTCGTTAGTAATTGGAACGTCGCCTCCGCCGCAGAAGGATTATCTTTACGGGTGAATTGACCAGCATGGATAGCGGCACTAGCCTCGCCATCAGGGCATAGGGGAAGAGCCTCGCGGTCTTAGTTGGGGAGGCGAAGATGGGCACCGGCACTGGCTCGCTCGTCGGGCGATCCTCTGCGCGGAAACCCGTGTGCCTCAACGGCTGGATTCGGCCGGGCCGGGGGACGAGATGAGTGGCGACGACGAAATTCGCATAATCCTTGAGCGCCTCGCCCAGCTGACCGAGCAGCCGCCGCCGCCCGGCATCACGCCCGATCCCCTGGCCACGGGTACCGTTCCCCTAAGTCAGCTTTTGAGACTGCTTGGCCTCGCGGCCAATGGCGGCGATCCCCAGGACATGACCGACGCCGAGAATGGATACGCGGAACGTAGCGCGAAGACCGCCGATGCGATGGCGAAATTCCCTGCGAATGAAGCAGAATCGGTCGGAAAGCTAGGCGGCGCTGGTAGCCCTGCTGAGATGGCCCAGCAGATCCCGCAGATGATTTCCGGTGTAGCGGGCGGCATTTCAGGTGCCATGCAAGGATTGCTCCAGCCGTTGAGCCAGCTTCCGCAGCAGGCAGCGCAGATCGGACAGCAGATGATGCAGACCGGTATGGGCGCTCTACAACAGGGTGCGGAGGGCGCGGCGGGAGCTGGTGCGGCAATACCCGGTGAGTTGACAGGCTCGACGAGCGGTGGCGGTGAGGGCGGCGGCGGTGTGGGCGGTGGATTAGGCTCCACCACACCGACATCCAGCCTCAGCCCGCTTCCTGCCCCGTCAGCCGGTACTGAGCCCGCGTCGTCGCGCACCACCTCAATCCACCCACCGAGTACATCGTCGCCCGCGAATGCGCCCAGGGGCGGGATGAGTGCAATGCCGATGATGCCGCCGGGCGCCATGCACGGAGCAAGTGCCGGCAAGGACGAGAAACCCGACACCAAACGTATTGTGCCGCCGACAGTTAAAAATGGCGCTCCCGTCCAGGGACGTATCACGACACCGCCGCCGACCGCTGAGGTCATCAAACGTGTTGAGGGCAAACCGGTTGCAAGTCGGCGAATCATCCTGCCCGACCGAAAGCTTGATGATGATCAGGACGAGGGTCGGTAACAGCACGATTGTTTTAGAACCTAATCGAGGCATTGCAGTGATCGACTACGTTGATGCGTCTGAACAAACGCGATCCTGTTTCACCGCCTCAGATCCTGAATCAGTGCGTCGGTATCGCGCCTTTCGACGTGTCTCTAGAGAAATAGGCCCCTCGCGTGTCCACTCAGCCTCCCCCGCTGCCACATGGTCCTTCCCCGTGGGTCGCATCGCCACCCGGACCGCCCCGCCGGTCGAGCTCACTCGCAATTGCATCGTTCGTTGGGTCTGCTGCACGGATAGGTGACAACTGAGATGGCTTGCCCAACGTGGGCGGGCTGGAAGGATGTCACCATGGCA